>CAZDUS010000099.1:0-2500 GCA_964508705.1 uncultured Verrucomicrobiota bacterium | reverse complement strand
TATGCTCATGGTGGCCGCCCGAACCGACCGGTTCCGGCGGACTACGGTCCCCCCAGGAGGCCCACCATGGCCAAGAAACCGGAGCAGACCGAAGCGATGCGTCGCTTTCTGCTCATCTCGCCCCTCCTCGCCCCCGGGCTCGCGGAGGCGGAGGCGTCGGCACGTCGCCGCACGCTCTGCGCCACCCGCACGCCCGACGGATGCCCGCTCCTGTCCCCGCGCACGGCACGCCGCTGGGTCGAGTTGTACGTCGGCGGCGGCCTGGAGGCGCTACGCCCGCGCTATCGCGCCGACCGCGGCCTGCTCAAGACCATCACGCCCGACGTATTGGACGCCGCCGCGGCGCTGAAAGAGGAGTTGCCCGCCCGCAGCGTGCGCGCCATCCTGGAGATCCTTGAGCAGGAAGGCCTGATCGCCCCCGGCGCGGTGACCCGCGCCACGCTCGACCGGCACCTGCGGCGGTTGGGGGTGATGACCCGCCGACCGTCGCCGACGCTGCCGCGCGGGGCGCGCCGTTTCCAGAAGGCGCACCGGAACCAGCTCTGGCAGATCGATCTCAAGTACGGTCCGTACCTGCCCGACCCCGCCGATCCGCGCAAACTCAAGCGCACCTACCTGCTGGCGTTCATCGATGACGCCACCCGGCTGGTGCCCTACGCGGCGTTCTTCCTCGACCAGCGCACCGAGCAATTGGCGGAGGCGTTCACCTGGGCGGTGTTGCGCTACGGCCTGCCCGACAAGGTCTACGTCGACAACGGCAAAATCTTCGTCGGCGACCGCTTCAGGCTCGCCTGCGCCCGGCTCAACGTCCAGCACGCGCACACCGCGCCCTACCGTCCGGAGGCCAAGGGGAAGATCGAGCGCTTCATGGGCCGGGTGGACGAGTTTCTCGCCGAACTGGCGCTCTCGCCGGCGCGCACGCTCGACGAGCTCAACGACACCTTCAGCGTATGGCTCGACGACGGCTACAACCATCGCCCGCACGAGGCGCTCGACGGGCGCACCCCGGCGGACGCCTTCGCCGCCGACACGCAGCCGATCCGCCCGGTCGACAGCCAGGCGCTGCGCACGGCATTCGAGTGCGAGGAGACGCGCAGGGTGGACAAGACCGGCTGCGTGAAGTGGCGCGGCCAACTCTGCGAGATCGGCGCGGCGTACATCGGGAAGCGGGTCACCATCCGCTTCACCGACCTGGCGTGCGGCCCGGTCGCGCCCACGGCCTACGACGGCGAGCGCCGCATCGGCCCGGTGACGCCGGTGGCGATCAACCGCCCCTTCGATCCCGACGAGGACCCGTTTGCCGATCAGCCCCCGGTCGAGGCGGCGCCAAAGCGGGCGCGCTATCTCGACGCCCTCAAGGCCAAGGGCACCAAGCGCCGCCAGGCGCAGGGCGGAATCCACTTCCGGCAATTGGCCGACCGAACGGAGGGTTCACGCGATGTATGAGGCCTTCTTCCAGCTCACCGCCACCCCGTTCACGCGCGGCTTGCCGCCCGACCGGTTGCTGACGACCCCGGCCCTGGAGGAGGCCGGGGCGCGGCTCGATTACGCCGCCCGCGAGCGCAAGTTCGCCGTGCTCACCGGCGCCGTCGGCGCGGGCAAATCCACCGCCCTGCGGGCGTTCTTGGCGCGGTTGCCGAGCACGCGCTACACGCCCTTGTACGTCACCGACTCGCAGCTCACCCCGCGCAACTTCTACTATGAGGCGCTTTGGCAGCTCGGCATCACCCCGCGCTTCTACCGCGGCGACGCCCGGCGGCAACTCCACCGGGCCTTGCAGGAGCGCGACGACGCCGGCCAGCAGCCCGTCATCGTCATCGACGAGGCGCACCTGCTCGGCCGCGAGATGCTCGAGGAAGTCCGCTTCCTCCTCAACTTCGACGTGGACTCCCGCGCTCCGCTCGCCCTCGTCCTCGCCGGGCAATCCGAGTTGCGCGCCACGCTCAAGCTGGAGTGCATGGCCGCCATCGCCCAGCGCGTCGGCCTCCGCGCCCACCTCCCCGCCCTCACGGCGGACGAGAGCGCCCAGTACATCGCCCACCACCTGGCCCAGGCCGGCGCCACCGGCCCCCTCTTCACCGAACCCGCCCAGCGCCTCCTCCACACCGCCAGCGCCGGCCTCCCCCGCCAACTCAACAACCGCTGCACGGCGGCCCTGATGGCCGCCTACATCCAGCAGCGCCACCTCATCGACGACGCCCTCGTCAAACTCGTCCTCGACACCGAGTTCGCCTGACCAACGCCGCACCCCACCTGCCGTCCGGACATCACGCCCCCGGACGGCAGGTGGTCACACCGCATGAGCAGAAGAGGGCGTGAAGGGGGAGCAGGGACATCCATCTCTCTGAGCAGGCCGACGAAGTCCACCAGCGAACGCGAGACGCGGTCGAGCCGGGAGATGACGATGGCCTTCACCGCCCCGTCCCGCACCCGGTCGAGGAGCCGCTGGAAGGCCGGGCGGATGAGCGTCTTGCCGGAGACGCCAATGTCGTCGAAGGCC
>CAZDUS010000098.1:0-2568 GCA_964508705.1 uncultured Verrucomicrobiota bacterium | reverse complement strand
TTTTTAGCTTAGCGGTCGCGGCGCACGAAACTTGACGGGCAACACGGTGCGACCACCGTGACCGGTAGGCTAAAAATCCTTTTGTGCTAAACCGACGCGCAGACAGTGAAACTATGGGGTTTGAATCAAGGAGTCATCGGCAGAACCACGACAGAGAGAGTCGCGATGGCTGCGGGCGAAGCCGGTGGATTGGTAGCGCGGCAAGAAATTGGCGGCGCGATGGCTGCGAGCAGGGATTGGATCAACAAACCACCTGCGTGGAGGGCAAGTGAGTCCAGCTTGAGGAAAGGCAGATCACCGTTCCACAAGGAAACGTTCGGCGGTGTCGGTGCGGGTGTGTTCATGCGTGTGTTGGCGGCGGACCGCGTGGCAAGGTCCCCGGCAAGAAGGTTTCAATGCACACCATGTGCCCCTGCCCGCACTGGGGACAGTCATGCAGCGATTTGCCGGTGAGCAGCTGGTAGCGGTCGCGGTAATCGATCGGCGCGTCGGGTACTTTGACGACAGGTCCCGGTTCTGCGAGCAACTGTCGGCAATCGGCCAGTTTGGCTGCGCGATGGCGGTTGGCAAGAAACCCGTAATGGCGAATCCGTTGAAACCCGCGGGGCAGGACATGCAACAGGAAGCGACGCATGAACTCGTGCGCCGCCAGGGACATCACCTTCTGGCGCGACGCGTGACGGTAATCCTTCCAGTGAAAGCTGACGGTGTCATCGGCGAAGTCGATCAGCCGGTTATTGGAGATAGCCACCCGGTGCGTGTAACGGCCGAGATATTCAAGGACATGGCTAGGCCCGCCAAAGGGTGGTTTGGCGTAAACCACCCACTCGGCGCGCCGTGCGGGCGCCAAGTAGCGGGCGAAGGCGCCAGGCACCTGAAGCAATTCCAGCGCACTGCGAAATCGAAGCTGTCCGGCATCAAAGGCAGCCTGCAACTGTGCCAGGAACAGTCGTCGAAATAGCCGCGACAGTACCCGCACCGGCAGGAAGAAACCCGGACGGCAGGAAATCCAGCGCGCGCCAGCGCTACTCAGGCCGCCACCCGGGACCACACAATGCAAATGCGGATGATGCAGCAGATTCTGTCCCCAGGTATGCAGAATGGCGATGAAGCCGATCTCGGCGCCCAGGTGCTTGGCATCGGCCGCGATCGTGCGCAACGTCTCCGCCGTGGCTTGAAACAGTATCTCGTAGACCACGGCCTTGTTCTGGTACGCGATCGCAGCGACCTCCTCGGGTAACGTGAAGACGACGTGAAAGTAGTCAACGGGAAGGAGATCAGCCTGCCGATCTTCCAGCCATTGCGCGCGCACCAGGGACTGACACTTCGGACAGTGCCGATTGCGGCAACTGTTGAAGGCGATGCGCTGATGGCCGCAGACATCACACTGTTCGACATGCCCGCCGAGCGCAGCGGTGCGGCAACGCTCGATCGCGCTCATGACCCGATGCTTCCCGCGGCTCAGGGTGTCCGCGTGTTGCTGTCGATAGGCAGGCCCGGCCTGGCGGAAGATATCCGCCACCTCGAGCCCCATGGGGCGCACCGCAGCCCTCAGAAGTGAGGATGCGGCACCGGGGCTGGCGGTGGTGGTTCAACCTTGGGTAACAAGTCGAAAGGACTGGCTGTGGCGCATATGGTGCTGGCAGCAACCTTCAGATAGCGCGAGGTCGTCGCCAGACTGCGGTGGCCGAGCAGGAGCTGGATAGTGCGCACATCGGTGCCCGACTCAAGCAGGTGGGTGGCGAAGGCATGGCGCAGCGAGTGCGGCGTGATCGGCTTCTGGATGTCCGACGCGCGGTGGGCCTTCTGGCAAGCCTGCCCGACGGCATCGCGGGTGATCGGCTGACCGGGCAAGTCACCGGGGAACAGCCACAGCCTTGGTTGGGCAGCTTTCCAGTACGCGCGTAGCTCATCGAGCAAACGCGGCGAGAGCATGACATAGCGGTCCTTGCGCCCTTTGCCTTGATCGACTCGGAGCATCATGCGCTGGCTGTCGATGTCGGTCACCTTGAGGTGGGTGACTTCGGAAACCCGCAAGCCAGCCGCGTAGGCCGTCATGAGAATGGTGCGGTGCTTGAGGTTGCCAACCGCGTTCAGGAAGCGCACCACTTCCTCTCGGCTGAGAATGACGGGGAGCTTGAACGGCCGCTTGGGCATCGGGATCTCTTCGATCGCCCAAGTACGTTTGAGCGTCACTTTGTACAAGAACCGCAGTGCGCCCGTCGCAACGCTGACGCTGCTCGGCGAGAGCATTCGGGTCTGCGTCAGATAGACCTGATAGGCGCGAATATCTTCCGTGCCCAGCTCTTCTGGCGAACGGTCAAAGTGTTTGGCATAGGCGACGACCTGGTGAATATAGGCCGCCTGGGTGTTGTCGGCGAGGTTGCGGACGGCCATGTCTTCGAGCATCCGCTGGCGTAGAGGGGTCATGATCAGGTTCCTTATCGGGATTGAGGGAAGTGCTGCAAGCAGCAACTCCATCGTTCTCCGATCGGAGCCTTCTGTGTATCTGAATCACCACCTCTCGGCGCCCAAACCTCCTACTACCGCGCCAGCGGTTTAGTACAA
>CAZDUS010000097.1:0-2600 GCA_964508705.1 uncultured Verrucomicrobiota bacterium | reverse complement strand
GCGATTGCGTCGTATTGCAGGTCGGCAAGCGGAAGTTTGCCCGCGTCACCCTGAGCTGAAGGCGGAATGCTGAAATGCCGTATTAGATACTACAATTAGCATCTAATACGGCATTTTATGCATCCGTAAGCGCGTTTGACGGAGGTCTCATGGATACTATCTTCACCAGTATGACGGTCAGCGTCACCGAACTGAAGCGCAATTTCGCCGCCATCATCAAGCAGGCCGATGAAAGTCCCGTGGTCATACTCAACCATAACCGGCCCGAGGCCTATCTCCTGCCGGCGGCGCATTACGAGCGGCTCATGGCCTATCTGGAAGACCTGGAAGACGCCCGGATGGTGCAGGAACGCGCCAACGGACCCTTCGTCGAGGTAAGTCTGGATGAGCTATAAGCTGCGCTTCCACGAACTGGCCTTGGCGGAATGGAAAAAGCTCGACGGCAGCGTGCGCGAGCCACTGAAAAAAAAGCTCGAAGAGCGGCTGGATAACCCCCGCATCCCGTCAGCCGCGCTCTCCGGCATGGCCGATTGCTACAAGATCAAGCTCAGGCAGATTGGTTATCGGCTGGTATATCGCGTTGATGACGACGTCGTGTTTGTCACCGTTGTCAGCGTCGGCAGGCGCGATGGGCAAAAAGTTTACGCGGCAGCCCAATCGAGGCTGCGGCAGGCGCTGCCGAAGGACTGAACCCGCTTCCCCGCGCCGTGCCGCCGGCGCCGCCCGCAAGGGATACCGTCCCCGGCTTTGCCGAAGACATAACTTTTCATGGCCGCCGGAACGCCAGCGTCAGGTTCAAATACAGTCCGCTGGTTCGCGCTTCCTGCCCAGTCGAAAATCCAATTGGACAATCCTGTTGTGTTGATCGAATAATCAATCAATGCTAATCTTGCGTTGATTATTAAATCAACTCCATATGGACACCCTCATCGACCAGATCATCAGCGCGGCGCATGACCGCGGCCTGAACCAGACCGCACTGGCGGCGCGCGCCGGCGTTCCCAAGGAAACCTTGTCGCGGGCGAAGAAGCGCGGCTCGGCGGGCCTGGATATTGTTCAAGCCCTGGCGCGCGCTGCCGGCGTGAACCTCGGCATTGTTCCCGCAGCGCCGTCCTTTCGCTCCGCGCCTGCCGCAAGCTTCCGTGAGCGGCATCGCCTGCTGGCCTGGTCAAACCCCGGCGCGTCGCCCGCGGTGCTGCTGCGCCGCGCGCTGGTAGCGCCGGAATTCGGCACGCTTCTCGACGCGGCCCTGGAGTTTGGGGTTGATGAAGTCATTCAGGAGTGGGAGAGCTTGAAGTCTTCAGGTGACCCGGAAGCAAAGCGGGCTGCCCCGATCACCGAACGAATCTTGCGCAACATCCGGCATGGATACCAGCAAGCTGCCGCCTGAAACGCGGCGCCTCTGGGCGCGCCTGGAAAACAACCCCCTTCTGGCCGGGTTCGTCCTGATTGGCGGTACGGCTCTGGCGCTGCGCATCGGCCACCGGGTCAGCGAGGATCTGGACTTCGCCTACCTCGGAAACCTGCTCCCGGCATTGCGCTTGCGTCAACTCGTCCGCGACCTCGACGATGGAGGTGTGCATCTTCGGTTGAATCAGGACCCCGTTGCCGAGCAGGAGTTCATCAACTCCGGCCTGCTGCTGGAGGACCACCAGCAGAACTATGTAGCCGACGACGCCGTCAAGCTGTCCTTCGTCAGGCTGGACAACCCGACAACGCGTCTGCTGCACGGGAACGCGGAATCCGCGCCGCGGGTAGCCACTTTGGACGAGATATTCAAGACGAAAGCGCTGGTCTGCGGCGAGCGGTCAAAATCCCGCGACTGGTTTGACCTCTACATTCTGATGACCCGGCATGGCTACGACGCCATGGACTTGCACCGGGCCTTCGCCGAAGCCGACTCCCCGCACACTTTCAAAACGGCCGCGCAGCGCCTGCGCGCCTGCATGCCGAATCAGGCGGACGAAGGCTATCTTCAACTCGTTGAACCGGCGCCCACGCTGGAAGACATGCGCGGGTATTTCGGCGCAGCCCTTGATCAGCTTGAACGCGATCTGAGCACAATCGCATTCAAGGCGAAAGGGGCGGCCGGGCGGCCGCGCTGACGCCGCGTCGCGGCGAGTATCTTGCCCGCGCCGTCCCGCCGGCGCCGTCCGCAAGGGATACCGTCTCCGGCTTTGCCGAAGACATAACTTTTCATGGGCGCCGGAACGCCGGCGCCAGGTTCAGTGCCTCGTACGGAATTTCCAGTACATCGGCGATGGCGCGATAGACGCCGCGCATTGCCGCAATGGGCAATCGCGCCAGCGGGCCCCCTGTCAGGCGCCGATTATCGATCGCGCGCAACTGGTCGATCAGCAGATCGGAATCCTGATCGAGCCGCTCGCGCGCAGGAACCCGCAGGCGCAGGGGTGCGGTGTTATTCATCAGGTTTGTCGTCAGTGGCACGACCAGCGTCGACGGATGGCCGGCGTCCAGCAGCGCCTGTCCTTGCACGATCAGAACCGGTCGCATTTTTCCCGGTTCGGCACCGCGGCCAGGATTGAGGTTGGCGAGCCAGGCCTCGCCGTTACCGGGTTTTGTCATGCTCGAAATCGACG
>CAZDUS010000096.1:0-2625 GCA_964508705.1 uncultured Verrucomicrobiota bacterium | reverse complement strand
CCTGAACTTGAAAGACAAGGAATAAGTAAATACAGACAAATCATTGAAGGAAATTACCGGATAATTTATTCAGTACGAATCAAACAAGTTACTATTTTAATGATCGTAGATTCCAGGCGTAATTTAGAAGAATTGTTGTTTCTTAAATTAATGGAAATAGTTGAATAATGGCCGGCCGCCTACGAAAACCAGTCGATCCGGGACCGCCGCATTCTCGCCTTGGAATCCCTGCCCAATGTAGAATCCCGGTTTAAAATTTAAATATTTACCTTAAATTCTGACGATAAAATATATGGACGTTTTCTGAAAGGGGAAAATAAAACGGGCAGGGGGAACAGTGTGTAGCAGCACACCCCCTGCCCAAGTCCACAAACTATTATAATCATCGACGTTTTGGTAGAAACCTATAGTTCCGATTTCACACGATTCACGGCATTGCTGGCGGTAACAAGCCAGTTATGCCCATGGTGTGGTTGTCAGGGCCAATTCAAGTACCATGGAAAATACTGGAAGTATCTGTTCGACACGGTACTAAGAATCTTCAGGGTCCGCTGTTGTTGTTGCCGACGGACCCACGCCGTCATGCCATCATTTTCCGTTCCAGGTCAATCTTTGGGCATGGTTGCGGTCGAGACGTGGCTCAAACAGCGGGAAACAGGTTGCAGCCGCCGTAACGCCGCAACGGGACTTCCACCGCAGATTGATTGGATCAGGACCGGGCGTAGACTTGAGCGGGCATTGCATCGCCTGGAGCCGATCATCAAGGCTGTACTGCCGACAGAGCGTCTGCTTGTATCCCATGGTTTTACCTTGTTGGCCGCCATGGCCGAAACGACAGAACATATTCTGACCACCATGAACCACAGATGCTTGGCTGCTGGGGTGCCCCCTCTTTACTTTGCCCGTACTGGTGGATTGCGTTTTAGACCCAATAGATCGGGTGGAGGCATTTCACATAATTCGGTAGCTACCCGAATGGTCGATGTCGCGTCAAACTCTTCCTGACCGCTTTCGAAAAAGCAGATAGGAGGATCAGAGTGATCAATGCCGAGAAGAAAGAACAGTTCCGCACGGAAGTCATGGATTTCCGGTATGGGGTCGTGGCGGATCTTGCCCATGCCAAGCTGGCTCAGGGCGAACTGATACGGCTTATGCAGGACAAGGCTTCAAGACAGTATAGGATTCCGGGCAGCGACCGAACGACCGTCACGGTTTCCTGCATCAAGAAATGGCTCAGCCGGTACGCGAAATATGGAAAGTTGTCCTTGAAGCCAAAAGATCGCAACGACAGCGGGAAAAGCAGGGCAATCCCTGAACATGAGGTTATGGCCCTTATTGATTGCTTGATGAGGCAACCTCGGCTAACTGCTATCGCCGCCTGGCGCAAGCTGACCGTAGAAGGCAAAGTCAGTTCCATCGTCACCACCAGTACCTTGTCCCGCATCATTCAAAGTTATGGGATGGATAAGCGGCAAAGGCTACAGGAATCCGAGCGGGAACAGACCCGTAAGTTTGAATTCTTCGATGCACTGGAATGCGTACAGGCCGATTGCCTCCATGGCCCCATGATACCCGGACCAAACGGCAAGCCCACCAAGGCAATCCTGATCGCCTTCATCGATGACGCAACGCGGTATGTCGTCCATAGCGAGTTCTCCCATTCCGAGGAATCGCTGCTGTTCGAACGCGGGCTAAAGCGCATAATGTCGTTGTGGGGGAAACCGCTCCGGATCTATGTCGATAATGGGTCGACATTTGTTTCCCGTCAGACTAGTCGTATCCTGGATATTGCGCAGGTCCATTTGATCCACTCGAGGCCGCACAAACCAAAAGGACGAGGTAAGGTAGAGCGGTTCTTTCGCACGGTCCGGGATGGCTTCCTCCGACCCTTGGACATCGCTCAAGTTACTTCCTGTACCCACTTGAATATCCTATTTCGCACCTGGCTGGAAACGGAATACCACCGCAGCGCCCACCGAGGCCTTAGCCAGCAGACGCCGCTTGAAGCTTGGACCGACAAATCCGGGAATATTCGGCCCATAGATGAAGGCACGAATCTGGACGAACTGTTCATGCATGTGGAAAGCCGTAAGGTCTACAATGATTCTACGATAACCATCAAGAATATCCTATTCGAGGTTCCATCCCTACTGATCGGGAAGCGTATACAGATCAAGTATGACCCGCACCGTAGGCTCACCTCGATCATAGTTTCCCATGATGGGAAGGAATATCGGGATTGTCGTCCCGTTGACAGCTATGCTAATACAAAGGTCCATCGCATAGGCGATTGCGGTAAAGATACGGTACCTATGACGGACGATGTGCTTCCATCGAACGACAAGAGTCTTGCCGATACGCCAGTTCGGGCAACCCTTGCGGCGGCATCCGCCATGAGTGGTCGACCATGAATGCAATACGGGAGTTGAATCAGTTCTTTGGCCTTGAACGATTTCCGTTCGACAAGGAAATCGATACCGCTTCTTTACAGAAGCTACCCTCGGTACAGAAAAGCTTGGAATCGCTGAATTTATTCATTGAAACCAGGGGGACCGCCCTGTTGTGCGGGCAATCCGGTTCAGGCAAAAGCTGTCTCCTCAGGCTCCTGTGCAACGAGCTTCATCA
>CAZDUS010000095.1:0-2771 GCA_964508705.1 uncultured Verrucomicrobiota bacterium | reverse complement strand
TAAGGTTGATATCGTGAATGGTGCGATCCTGACCGTGAACCTGTGGACGCCGCCGGGCCGGGCGACCCTGAACGCGAAGATTATCGACACGCGCATCGGCACGGGCGGGGACGGTATCCTGACGGGCAGTTTCAGCCAGATCAACTGGGTCAACGCCAGTGGATGGGGGAATCTAAATGTAACCGTAGTAGACAATGATCTGTACGTGACGGGCGAGCGCCAGTCCAGCGGAACGATGATTATCCTCCAATAATGCTGCCATTAATGAGGGTGATTGTTCCGGTTATGCCGGATCGGGATATTTGCAAACAAGAAGGAGAACTGAACATGATGAGTTCGTATTCGAGGATGGGACGGGGTCGGGCGGTTCGATGGGCTGTTGTGCTTGCCGGATGTGTGGTTTCGGCCGCAGCCGGAGGTGCGCAGAACCCCTGGGTCACTTCGGATGCAAAGCCTTTCAATCAGCCGGTGCCGAATGCGTGGTCGATGGAATCGTTTCATGCCGACCCCGTGTTCGCGGGGCTGCCGCCAAAGGAGTTCTGCCGCAAGGTCTTCGACGTCTATTGCGATGGACGCCGCAAGAGCTTCAAGGAGTTCCAGTCGGGCTTGACGCTTTGGGGGCATACCTCGCAGGAGCCGCAGGCGGTTCCCGGTCTGATCGAACTCGATCCCATCGCGCTGCTCAATGTGCACGGATCAGGTTACTGCGGGATCCAGTCCGGACTGCTGGAGGGAATCTTCCAGTCCCGTCCCGGCGGTGAGCCCGGCAAGCCGGCGATTGACGCCCGCCGCTGGTTCCTTGGGGGCATCGTTCACTCGGTCTGTGATGCCTTCTATGACGGCCGCTGGCACTACTACGACATCGACCTCGGCGGATATGCCGGCGATGCGGAGAAGGACGTGTGGTCCATGGCCGACGTCATCGCGGATCCCAAGGGGTATTACGGGCCGAAGACGACGATCCGGTCGCCTTACTTTTTTGATGCCGATGGAAACGGCGCCTGGGTCGAGAAGATCGACGCCTCAAAGAGCTATGCCTTCCAGGACTGCCAGATGCTGGGTCACGAGATGAGTTTTTCGTTGCGGCCTAACGAACGGTTGACGCGCTATTTCAACCAGGGTGCAGCCGGTTGGTCCGAGTTGGCGCCCCCCACCAAAAAGCCCATTGAGAAGATGAAAGGATATTGCGAACTGGTCTATGCTCCGGCTGATGCCGGCCAGGCGAAGAAGGATGCTCTTGCATCCGAGGGCGGCGTGTTGATCTTTGCTGTCCGGTGTCCGTATAACATCACCTCCTCCAAGGTGGACGCCACGGGCGCGGTATCGACCTCCATTGATTTCGGGCGGACCTGGCAGCCGCTGCCTGCCGACGGGTTGGTGGCCGGGGCCGTGAACCGCTGGGACTACCTGCTCAAGATTGAAGGCGGCACCCTCACGCGTGTGACTACGCGGGGCATGCTCCATCCCGGCGCGCTGCCGCGCATTGCCGCGACCGGTCCGACAAAGATGACGGTTGCCTCCATGGCGGATTATGACGTGTTGACATGGATCCCCGACTGGAGCTCGGCTGAGGCGCTGGCCGCCTCGACCCAGTTAAAGGGCCTCACGTGGAAAGCCGAGAAAAATGTGGCATTCAGTGGCGGCAAAGTGGTGGGTGCCGGAGAGCTAACGATTCCCGTCAAAGCGCCGCCCGGATGTCGTCTCGTGAAGCTGTCTGTTTGCGCGATTGCCGGGATTGGCAGTCCGCCCGATGCCAAGAAGTGGGTCGAACTGCATCTGGGGCCGGCTGGGGCCACGCAGTTGGCCGGGCGTTCCACGGATTGCAGCGAATGGGGTTTGAAGCCTGACACGAAGGTGGAGCACTGGCAGGGCAATGTGAACGGGACGGCGCGCTTTGAGCCCTGTAGTGAAGCCGAGGTGAAGGTGGTGTGCAAGGGGTGGGGACAGGTGCGTGGCATGAGGATTCACGCCGGGTATGTGCGTGAGAAGCCGGTGACGCCTGCCGGAACCGTGGTGATGACCCATGGCTACGATGGCAAGACATTCGTTGCCCAAGTTGCGGCGGCTGAATTGGCGAAGGGACCTCGCGCCTACCTTGTTCCGGACGGCGCGAAGAAGAATGAGTTCATTGTGATGGAGCTTAAGGATGCGGCTCCGGCGGGTGCTGTAGCGGCGGTGGCAGCCTCGGCTGTTTCCAACGTCCGACCTGTTCAGGCTCCCGAGGCTTCCGTGCCTGCCCGGAAACCGGTGGCTGCCGCCCCGAAGCCGGCGACTGCCGATGCGAAGCCGTCGGCGTCAGCCCCGGTGGCGGGTGTGTTTAAGGCCGATTGGGATTGGGCCTCCGCGATGCGCATGGTGGCGACGCAGGGCCGTGAAAAGAACCGTGAAGGCGTTGTGTTGAGCCTCGGCGACTCGCTGACCTACGCGAATCAATCCACACGTTGGGCGCGCAACCCGAAGGGGGCCACACCGGAAGAGAAGGCGGTGCTGGAGTGGTCGCATGCCGGCAAGAAGGACGACTCGGACGGTTGGCATCTGGCTTCGCTTGACGCACCCGGCGGGGGGCGCTCGGAGACGGCGGTATCGGGTATTCGCACGGACGAATACATCCGTGGCGGAAAGGCCGGCATTCAATCGCTCAAGGAGACGATCGAGAAGTACAAGCCCCAGGTGGCGTTCGTCCTGCTGGGCGCCAATGATGTCTCGAAGGGCCGCTCCCCCGGGGATGTGGCCAAGGATATGGCGACGATCCTGGATGCCCTGCTCGCCAA
>CAZDUS010000094.1:0-2808 GCA_964508705.1 uncultured Verrucomicrobiota bacterium | reverse complement strand
ACTTCGCCGTGCTTCTGCCGATCCAGTCGGTCGGTGTCATGGGCGACGACCGGACCTACGAGAATGTGGTCGCGGTCCGGGCGGTGCAAAGCCGCGACGGCATGACCGCGGACTGGTTCAAACTCCCATACACCGTGCTGGACAGCATCTCCAGCCGCATCATCAATGAGGTCAAGGGGGTAAACCGCGTGGTTTACGACATCAGCTCGAAACCCCCGTCCACCATCGAGTGGGAATAAATTGCAATTCGCACACGCTCTTGGTTTGACCACACGGCAAACGGCTGCTAGGATTGCACGCCGTTGTCAATTCCCCAGGAGTATCCCGCTATGAAAGTTCTTGTGCTCAATGCTGGCAGTTCGTCGTTGAAGTTCCAGTTTTTCACGATGGGTTCGGAAAAGGTTCTAGCGAAAGGACTGGTGGAACGTGTCGGGACGGACAACCCCTGCCTGTTCTACCGCCGGCACGACGGGGTCCAGCACGAGTCCCATCCGGAAATCACGGATCATGTCGGCGCCCTGAAGAGCGTCTGCAACTGCCTCATGAATCCGGAATTCGGGGTTATCGAGAATCTCAGCGAGGTGCAGGCTATCGGGCACCGTGTCGTGCATGGCGGCGAGCAGGTTGTGAAACCGACACTGGTGACCGGGCTGCTCAAGAAGATGATCCGGGACTGTTTCGCGCTGGCGCCGCTGCACAACCCCGCCAATTATGCAGGCATCGAGGCGTGCGAGAAACTCTTCCCGAACGTCCCGAACGTGGCGGTTTTCGATACGGCCTTTCACCAGTCCATGCCCCCCGAGTCCTACCTGTACGCCATTCCCTACGAGCTCTACACCAAATATGCCATCCGTCGTTATGGATTCCACGGCACCTCGCACAACTTTGTCGCCAAGGAAGCCGGCGCCATGCTCGGCATTCCCTACGAACGGCTGAACCTGATCACCTGCCATCTCGGCAACGGGTGCAGCATTACCGCGATTGACCATGGCGTGGTGGTGGACACCTCGATGGGAATGACGCCCCTGGAGGGGCTGATGATGGGAACCCGCTCCGGGGACATTGATCCGGCCGTGGTTCTCCGGCTGATTGAACTAGGGAAATCACCAGCCGAGATCGACCGGATGCTGAACAAGGAGAGCGGTCTGCTGGGTGTGGCCGGCATCGGCAGCAGCGACATGCGCGATATCATTGCCGCCGAGCTCAAGGGCGATCAACAGGCCCTGCGCGCACGCCGCATGTTCACCAGCAGGGTGGTCAAGTACATCGGTGCTTATTATGCCCTGCTCGGCGGTGCCGATGCGATTGTCTTCTGCGGCGGTGTCGGCGAATACAGCCTGTATTCCCGTGCCAAGATCGTCAGGAAGCTGAGTTGTTTCGGCATTGAGCTTGACGAGGAGGTCAACGAGAGGGCCTCTGGCGTGAAGGATATCATCTCGACCCCGCGCAGTTCGTGCAAGGTGCTCGTCATCCCCACCAATGAGGAGCTGATGATCGCGAGAAGCGTGGTGTCCGCCATCAATCACCAGGAGACACGCCCCACCGACGACGACACGGCGGCATCATAAAGGAAGGAGTACCCCGATGTACGCGATTGATTTGTTTGTTGAGAAAGCCCGCAAGGCCCGCAAGACCCTGGTTTTCCCGGAAGGACAGGACCCGCGTGTCGTTGCAGCCGCCAACATGGTGATTGAAAACGGCGTTGCCGCTGCCGTCACGGTCATCGGCACCGAGGAGGAAATCTCCAATTCCTGCAAGAGTGCAGGCCTGAGGGAACGGAAGTTCACGGCTCACGATCACCTGAAGAGCGCCAGCTTCGAAGCGGTCGCCGCACAGTTCGCCGAGATCCGCAAGAAGAAAGGCATCACCCTTGAACAGGCGCGCGAGACCATATCCAACCGCATATTCTTCGGTAACATGATGACACGGAACGGGCAGGCGGACGGGTTGGTCGCAGGCAGCATCGCCTCGACGCCCGACATGCTGCGCGCCGCCTTCAACTGCATCGGCACGGCCCCGGGCATCAAGATCGCCAGCAGTTGCTTTGTGATGGATCTGGCGACACCGACGCTGGCCGGCGACCGCGTCCTGCTGTATGCCGACTGCGGTGTCAATCCGGATCCGACGGCCGAGGAGCTGGTGGACATCGCCTATGCGACAGCCCTCTCCTACCGCTCACTGCTGGGACGGCAGCCGAAAGTCGCGTTCCTGTCATTCTCGACAGCCGGCAGCGCCAGCCATGCCCGGCTGGATAAGGTCGTGGACGCGACGGCACGGTTCAAGGAGCGCATCCGGATCGAGAAGCTGGATATCCTCGCCGATGGCGAGATGCAGGCGGACGCCGCGCTGGTGCCATCGGTGGCCAAGGCGAAAGCGCCGGGAAGCCCGATCGCGGGCGACGCGAACGTCCTGATATTCCCCGACCTGAATGCAGGCAATATCGCCTATAAGCTCACACAGCGCCTTGCCGGGGCCGGGGCCTACGGTCCCATTCTACAGGGGCTTGCCCGTCCGGTAAACGACCTCTCCCGCGGTTGCACGGCGGATGATATCTATGCGGTTGCCGCCATCACCGCCTGCCAGGCTGTCGGCTGAGGAGCCGGGATGGCTAAGGGCTTTCGTTCCGCCATGCAGCGGTGACCGTTTTCAACGCGGTGGCGTATTCGGGCCTTCCACGCAGTAAAGGCAGAAGCTCCATCGCGTCCTCAACCTGTCCGGCCCGCGCCATCAGCCAGATCAGCCCGCCAAGGTTCCATCCATCCCAGAACGCGAACTCGACATACGCACGCCACAGGGAAACCGCATGCG
>CAZDUS010000093.1:0-2846 GCA_964508705.1 uncultured Verrucomicrobiota bacterium | reverse complement strand
CAAGGTGCTGGAGGAGGCGGCCATGATTCAAGATGGCCAAATCGTGGCGGGACTTGTCGCGGCGGCAAGATTGGAATGGAAATAGTTGAGTCAGATCCGTAACGGATGAGGGATAGAGGAATAAATAATGAAGATGACGTCACGACAACGAGTGCAGAGTGCATTAAGCCACAAGGACGGGCCGGTTCCCCTTGATCTCGGGGGGACGATGGTCACCGGGATTCACGTTTCGGTGGTGGCCGCCTTGCGGGAGCGGCTCGGGCTTGAGAAACGCCCCATCAAGGCGATTGATCCGGGCCAGATGCTCGGCGAGGTGGATGAGGACTTGAAACAGGCGCTCGGCATCGACGTGGAAGCGGTGCGGGCGATGAACACGCGCTACGGATTCCCGCTCAACGAGGGCTGGAAGGAGTGGCGCACACCGTGGGGGCAGGAGATTCTGGTGTCGGGTGGTTTTACCACCTCGACTGCGCCAAACGGCGACATCCTGATTTATCCGCAAAGTGATCGTCAGGCCCCACCGTCTGCCTGTATCCCTGCCAGCGGCTACTTCGCCGACACCCTTGTCCGGCAGGAGCCAATTGACGATGACAAGCTGAACCCGGCGGACAATCTGGAGGAGTTCACTCCCATTTCCGAGGCCGCGCTGACTCACTTTCAGCGCGAGGTTGAGGCCGCTTCGAAAACGGGGCGGGGGGTGATCGCAGGTTTCGGTGGCACGGCACTGGGGGATATCGGTGCGGTGCCGGCGCCGGGGCTCAAGCATCCCAAGGGTATCCGTGATGTCGAGGAATGGTACATCTCCACGGTCGCGCGCCAGGACTACCTGCATGCCGTGTTTGCGGGGCAGGTCACGATGGCGCTGGCCAATCTGGAACGTATCCGGGCGAAGCTGGGTCCCTTGGTTGACGCCGTGGATGCTGTTTACCTCTGCGGTGCGGACTACGGCACGCAGTCGTCGACGTTCTGCTCGTCCGAGGCATTCAGCGAATTGTACCTGCCGCATTACAAGGCCATCACGGGATGGATTCATCAGAACACACCGTGGAAATGCTTCAAGCACTCCTGCGGTGCCATTGCGCCGTTGCTGCCGGTTTTGATCGAGGCCGGTTTCGATATCATCAATCCGGTCCAGTGCTCGGCGGCTGGGATGGAACCGGAAATGCTGAAACAGAAGTTCGGACGCGATCTGGTCTTCTGGGGCGGCGGTGTGGATACCCAGAAGACGTTGCCGTTCGGAACTCCGGACGATGTGCGTCGTGAAGTCCGCGAGCGCCTGCGGGTGTTTGCTGCCGGCGGCGGTTTTGTCTTTACGCCGGTCCATAATATCCAGGCGTGTACTCCCGTTGAGAACCTGTTGGCCATGTACGAGGAAGTGGGGAAACACCGCTAAAAGAGTCAGCAGATCATTCTCTATCGACTGTTGAAGTGCAGGTCGGCGGCGAGGTTCGAGTGGCAATAGTTGTGTCAGAGGAAACACGATAAAAAATGGCGGCAAGGGTTTGCCGGCGATCACTAAAAAGGGTGGGATATGATCAGTCGTGAATTTGGAAAGACAGGCTGGATTGTGCCGGGGGTTGGTCTGGGGCTATGGAATATTGGCAACCAGTGGGGCACCATGGACGATGCGACCGCCGAGGCGATCATTCGCGAAGCCGTGGAACAGGGGATGACGCTGCTGGATGTCGCCGAGTCGTATGGGGACCCGAATGGCATGAGCGAGCTCCGGCTCGGGCGCGTGTTGCCGTCCATCCGCGACAGGGTTCTCGTGGTCAGCAAGATCGGCCACTGGGGGGTGCGCAGCGGGCAGATCGTTCCCAAGACCACGCCTGACATGATCCGCCTCTGCGGCCATGCGTGCTGCGGTCGGTTGCAGACCGACCGCGTGGACCTGATGCTCTGCCACGATGGTAACATTGAGAACCCGCACATCTACATCGAGGGCTTCGAGCAACTCAAAGCCGAAGGATTCATCCGTGCCTACGGCATCTCCACCGACAACCTGGACGCGCTGCGGCGCTTTGTCGAAGCGTCGCGCGGCGGTTGTGCGGCGGTAGAAGTCGACTACTCGCTGATCAACCGCGTGCCGGAGGCCGAGTTCCTGCCGTACTGCCGGGGGCAAGGACTGGGCGTGATCGTGCGAGGTCCGCTGGCGCGCGGGGTGCTCGGTGGGCGATTTACGGCAGACACGGTCTTCACGGACAGCGTTCGCAGGGAATGGAGTCCGGGCGGGAAGGACCGCGCCACGTTCGAAGCCATGCTGGCCCAGGCGCAGGCCATCCGGTCCCGCCTTCCGGCTGGGATGGACTTGCCTACGGCGGCTGTGAGATACACGCTGGGGCACCCGGCGGTCAGCGTCGTCATTCCGGGGGCCACGAGCCTTGCACAGGTTCGCGCCAACGCGCGCGCAGGCGCGGCGCTGCTGACGGAGGCGGAACGAGCGGCCCTGGCAGACAGCCGATTGGCGGTTTGATGAGGCGGAGTCTGCCGCGGCGGCACGGTTGGAGTGGAAATATTTCTGAAATAATCTAATCGAGGCCAAACTGCCCCAAAACTCCACAATACGGTCAGGCTACCTTGGCTAATTGGTGTCTTTAAATGCAAGACATAAAGTGTAATAGGCAAGATGTTAGATGCCTGCAGTCGGTAGATCCATAGTATTATCAGTGCCTTCAGAGAATAAACAATCAAGGATGGTATCGAAGAAAGGATAACTATGAGGTACATGATGTTAGCAGTTGCGGTAGTTGCGGCAATGGTCCTGTCGGCGGGTGCCGCCGAGAACGGGATCTTTGCGGTGGATGCCTCCTACAGTCTGAGGCCTGACGGCGTGTGCCAGGAAATCA
>CAZDUS010000092.1:0-2971 GCA_964508705.1 uncultured Verrucomicrobiota bacterium | reverse complement strand
TCCCTTCACCCGCTCCACTTCCCGGCCGGCATGCAGCCGGGCTATTGGACGAGATCACCATGAAGCAGGCCAATTCGTCGTTTGAACCCGATGTCGGCATGCCCTGCGCCGGGATCTTTCGCGGAGCAGCCGAATGGCAGTCGCCAGCACAATGATCGAGAAACTGCACCGAGTTCGGCACTGGCTGCAACGTCCAGAGCGGGCGGTGTTGTTGTTGGGCGCGGTGGCGATCACGATGGTGCTGATCGCCACCGAGTTTCACCTGATCGACCTGAAGCGGCATGAGCTGCGCCATGCCGCCGACGAGGCAACCAGCGTCAGCCGGATCATCGGCGACCAGACCGCGCAGGCGCTGCAAGGCGTCGATCTGGTGGTCAGCGGCGTCGCGGAGCGGATCGGTAACCTGGAGCAGAACCGGCTCTCCGCCAGCGATTTTCTCGTGCACACCATGCTCAAGGCGCGTATCGAGGGCATGCCGCATATCGGTGCGCTGTTTCTGGTCGATGCCGAGGGCAAGGTGGTCAATGCCTCGGCCGATTTTCCGATTCCCCAGGTAGCGGTGGAGGATCGCGACTATTTCCAGTTTCCGCGCACCCACCACAAGGACGAGGTGTTCATCGGTCCGCCCCTGGTGAACCGCATGGGCGGCGAATGGACCGTGCACATGAGCCGTCGCATCGAGCGTCGCGATGGGCGTTTTGCCGGCGTCGTTGTCGCCGCATTGAATCTCTCCTACTTCGAGCATCTGCACGATCTCAACCTCAAATACATCAGCCCGATTGCCTTGTACCTGAATGACGGGCGCCTGCTGACGCGGACGCCGCGCGACGAAGCAATGATCGGCCGCTCCTTTCCGCTATTGGCCGTGCCGGCGGCTTCGGTCGACGGCTTGCGCAGCGAGCGCATCGGCGGGGCTGCGCCGGGTGTGGTGATTTATAGCGATATCAGCGGCTTCCCCTTGACGCTGGCAGTCTCGAGCCATGATGCGGCGGCGCTCGGCGCATGGCGCGAGAATGCGGTGACTCTGCGTATCGGCGCCGGTGCCATGGCCGCCTTCATCGCACTGATAAGCTTTCTCCTGGTCCGCGAACTCAAACGCGAGCAGGTACTCGCCGACAATCTGGCGCGGACCGGCGAGACGCTGACGGCCCTGGTCGATACGGCAATGGATGCCATTGTCACGGTGGATACCGATCAGCGCATCGTCCTGTTCAACCCGGCCGCCGAAAAAATGTTCCGCTGCAGTGCGGCCGAGGCCATCGGGGCCTCGCTCGACCGCTTCATGCCCGGACGATTTCGCAGCGCGCACCAGGGGCACCTGGCCGGTTTCCGCGACAGCAGACGCACGTCGCGACCTATCGGCAGCGACGTCATCGGCCTGCGCTCCGATGGCGAGGAATTTCCTGTCGAGTCCACCATCTCGCAGGTTACGGTCGCCGGCCGGACGCTGTTTACCGCCGTGCTGCGCGACATCTCGGAGCGGCGCCGGGCCGAGGCCGCCCTCGGTGTCACCAACGCTGAATTGCACCGGCTGTCGGAGTCGCTGATCATGGTGCGCGAATCCGAGCGCAGCCGCATCGCGCGGGAATTGCATGACGAACTGGGGCAACAACTGATGCGCTTGCGCCTCGACTTGTCGTCGCTGTCGGCCCGACTGCGCGACGCCCAGCCGGAACTGCACGACAAGGTCAGAGTCATGATCGGTCTGGTCGCCGACACGGTGGCAGCGGTCCGGCGCATCACTACCGAGCTGCGTCCGCCGCTGCTCGATGATCTTGGCCTGGTCGCCGCCGTCGAATGGCTGGCCAACGACTTTTCGCAGCGCAGCAGCATCAGCGTCGACGTCGACATTGATCCCGCCGCCGATGAATGCAGTGCGGAGATAGCCACGGCGGTCTATCGCATCCTGCAGGAAGCCCTGACCAATGTTGCGCGGCATGCCGTAGCGAGCCGGGTATCGGTGACGCTGCAATTGGAAGCGGACGCTCTGCGGCTGGCAATTGAAGACGACGGTCAGGGCATGCACCCGGCGGAAGGTCCGATTATTTGTGCCGGCAACGGTCTGGTCGGCATGCGTGAGCGCGTACTGATGTTCAGCGGCAGTCTTGATGTGGAAAGCTCGGCATCCGGCGGCGTGGCGATCGAAGTGCATCTGCCGTTCAAGCATCCGCCCGCCGTATCGGTTGCGGATCCGGTTTCTGCCGCCACGACACCGGCACAGCAGGCGTCGACATGACCCGTGTCTTTTTGGCCGACGACCATTCCATCATTCGCGATGGCCTGAAGCAGATCATGGCGGAAACCGAGGATCTTAGAGTCGTCGGCGAGGCTGCCAACGGCAACGAGTTGTTGTCCCGCCTGCAGAACCTCGAGTGCGACATCCTGGTGCTGGACATTTCGATGCCGGGCAAGAGCGGCCTGGAACTGCTCAAGCTGGTGCATCGCGATTGCCCGCGCTTGCCGATCCTGATCCTCAGCATGCATCACGAAGACCAATACGCCTTGCGCGCCTTTCGTGCCGGTGCCGCCGGCTACCTGACCAAGGAAAGCGACGCAGAACTGCTGGTGGCGGCCATCCGCAAGGTGGCGGCCGGCGGCATCCAGATCAGCCCGCACGTGGCGGAACTCATGCGCGACGGATCGGCATGGATAGCGCGGCGCAGCCCCACACCCTGCTCTCGAATCGCGAATACCAGGTGTTCGAAATGCTGGTCGCCGGCCAGGGGCTTACCGAAATCGGCCTCGCGCTTTCACTCAGCGTCAAGACCGTCAGCACGCACAAGACCCGCATTCTGCAGAAGATGGAGCTGACGACGACATCCGACCTGGTGCGTTACGCGATCGCCCGCGGACTGAGTTCCCTTCAAGAGTGATTCATCCGGAACCTGGCTTCCGGTTGTAGGAGTTTTCCTACAAAAACTTTAAGCCCCCGCTGATAGGGTGCGTTGCGAAAGAGGTCCAGAATCACTTA
>CAZDUS010000091.1:0-3047 GCA_964508705.1 uncultured Verrucomicrobiota bacterium | reverse complement strand
TGGTGACGCACGGTTTCGCCAGCTTCAACCGCGGGCTGCGCGCGTATTTCTTCGGCCTCGCGGCGCTGGCCTGGTTCATCCAGCCGTGGGCGCTGGTGCTGGCGAGTTCCTGGGTGGTGGCGGTGCTCTACTGGCGCGACAGCCGTTCGGCCACGCTGGCGACGCTGGCCGGGCCGGTGACGGGGAGGGAGCTGCCCTGAGGCGGGGGCGGGGGAAATTCGGCAACTTCCGGCCCCATCCCCCTCCTGACCGCTACGCGGACCACGGCTGGCTTTGCATAGCCAGCCGGCTGCGGCGGCGCGACGCATGCGTCGCGAATTCCCGCCTCGCCCCCCTTGAAGGGGGAGGAACTGCTTAAGTTAGCGCCTTTGGGAATGGTCGCCGTGTTGCCGGCGCCGACTTTTGCGCTTACGCGAACGCTGTGGGACGCCTGTCCGCTTGATTACTTCCCGGCCTGCTGCATCGGCTGCCAGGCCCGATACTCGGATAAACGCAGCCGGTAACGGCTGACGTTTCCTTCGTGCAGATTGCGCAGGTCGGCGAGCGCCAGTTCGGTAATTTGGTCCAGATCCTCTCGCGGGACCAATGTCGCCGCCAAGTCGCGTACCGGCTCTGCACCGGGAGATTTCAAGCCGCGCACGATCTCGCTGATCACGGTAATCAATGCCTCGCGGTAACGCAGGCGCACGGGATCGGGCTCAGCGACGGTTTCGCGGATGGCCATGTAGCGCTGGCAGGAGCGCTCGTAGGCCCACACGAACACGTCGCGCAGGAGGTCGACCCGTTTGAGCTCATAGACGCCGAGCGTGCCTTCGACATAGGCCCGTTCGGGCACGTCGATGAAGGACAGCGGGCAGAGATTGTGTCGGATGAGCGAGATGTTGGCGCCCAGCCGCGATACGCGCTTGTTTACGTCCACGAAGGGTTGCAGGTAGGGGATGTGGACCATGACGAAAAAGGCTTGCTCGAATGGATCGTCGATCGCGTTGGCCTTGTCCAGGATCATGTGGAAATAGGCATCGATCTGCTGCGGGATGCCCAGCGGGTGAAACACCGTGCCGCTGACCTCGACGATGCGGCTGCGCAGCCGCCCGCTTTCGGTCGGGTCGACGAGGAGGTTTTCCGAGAGCAGGGCGTGCAGGTTGAAGAAGGTGAAGGTATTGAAGCCGATGCCCTCGGCCTGCTCCACCAGCAGTTCGATGGCGGCCTTGTGATTCAGGATCATCTGCGCTTCGCGCCGGTCCTTGCCTGCCGCCGCCTGGCCGAGTTCGATCAGGTTCTGCGTGTCGAGTCGGGTGTAGGTGTTGCCTTCGAGCCGGCTTGATGCCCAGGACAGGTCGATCAGCAGGCGGCCCAGGATATCGCGCGCGTAGGTGCCCGCCGGCCGCTCGCCGTCGGGGGAGCGGCCGATGGTGTGCAGGTACTCGCGAATTTCCGGCGGCAGGTAGCGGGTTTGGTTGGGGCGATAGGTCTCCAGCAATTCACGGTCATAGCCCACCGGCTTGCGGCCCTGGACGGGTTGGCGGACGTAGGCCCGGATGTCGCCGCCTTCAGCTGAAACAGGAACATAGACTTCCGCAGCAACTTGCCCAGCCGACGCTGTGATGGATACACCTTGCAGCGCGACGGTCACATCGCCTGTGCCGCCGCGATATTTGAGTGCGCGCCCGTCACCCTCGGCACGAATGCGCTTTTGCTCCACCAGGAATGCAAGGCGACGCTGCAAGGTGCGGCGGCTGACGATATCGGCCAGAGCCGTGTGCAGGTCGTCGATGCCGACGCCATCAGGGTGCCGGGCAATCTCGGCCTCTATCTTTGCAGCCAGATCCTCAGGAAGTTTTTTTGGCATAGTCAGCTTTTATTGGCGCGTAATTAATGTTTCATGCCAATAAAATAGCCCTATTGGCGCGATTTGTCAAAATGCGCGCCATTTTATGGCGCGATAACCGATCGTGCCGCGCTGGCCGGGCCGGTGATGGGCAGGGAGCTGCCCTGAGGCTGGGGATGGCGGCTATACACCGCAAAGCCTGGATTCCGGGTCAAGCCCGGAATGACGGGGCGAATAGGGTGCGCGGCTTTAGGGATGGTCGCCGTGTCGCCGGCGCCGACTTTTCACGGAAACCGGTTGATCTTCGGCGGCAAGCTGATATTCTTTGCCGACGAAAATCGGAGAAATTCTGCGTATGCTTCAAGCGGATGGCTGGTTTCTGGTAGCGACGCGAGGCAGCCATCGACAGTACAAACACCCCGTGAAGCCTGGCCGGGTTACGGTGCCGGGCAAGCCAAGTGACGATGTTGCTCCCGGTACTTTGAACAGCATCATGAAGCAGTCCGGTTTGAAGAAGTGAGGTCACCATGCGTTACGCCATCGTAATTGAAAAAGCCGAATCGAATTACTCTGCCTATGTCCCCGACTTGCCAGGGTGCGTCGCTACAGGTGCAAGCATTCAGCAGGTCGAGGCGGAAATTCGCGAAGCCATCGAGTTCCACATCGAAGGCTTGCGAGAAGACGGAAGCCTGATCCCCGCGCCGTCCAGTCAAGTTGAGTACATCGAAATCGCGGCATAGACCGACAGGTCACACGGACGCGCGATAAAGCCGCGCCAAAGAGAAAAGAAAAAGGGGCCTGGCCCCTTTTTCTCATAACCCCCCTGTTTCCATGCGCCTGCAGACTTGCGTGATCGCCTGAGCGCCCAGGCGCAGCCCGGCTGTTGAAAGTTTTATAGTGCGCTCTACTGTCCGTTGTCCTGAGAGTCCACGCTTGCGCCCTAAATCGCGTCGTCTGAGAGTGTTCGTGCTGCTGATGGCTGCCTTTTTCGTCGTCCCGCCGGCGATCAGCGTCGCCCTTCACCCGCCCTCGACGGTGTCGTGGAGCGAAGCGGCGCTGACACCGACCGGCCTGTCGCCCGACCCGGCGAAGGTCAGAGAGCCGGTCGTACAGATCTTTGCCGCGCCGGCTTTCGGCCGCCGCGGCGCCTTCGGGGTGCACACCTGGATCGTCACCAAGCGCACCGGCGCGCCGACCTTCACGCGTTACGATGTGGTCA
>CAZDUS010000090.1:0-3057 GCA_964508705.1 uncultured Verrucomicrobiota bacterium | reverse complement strand
AACTGCAAGAAGTTCTTCCTGTCTGATGCGCGGAATCTGCGTCATCAAAAGTATTGCTCTCAAAAGGCTTGCCAACAGGCGAGTCGACGAGCATCACAGGCCAAATGGCGGGCATCGCCCAAGGGGTGTAATTATTTCAAGGGATCACCGCATGTAATGAGGGTACAGGCTTGGCGGGAGAAACGCAGGAAGGAGGCCTTAGCAAATGAGGCTGTGTTACAAGATGACTGCCAGTCAGAAGTGGCTGATAGGCAATCAGATAGTGGTGGTGCGGTTGTGTTACAAGATGACTGCCTGGATCAGAATCCATTGATTATCGGCCTGATTTCGCAGGTTTCGGGGGTGTTACAAGATCACATCGAATTGGTTGTAAAAGAGCTCCACAGTCGAGGGCAGATGATTCTTGGGAGAGGCCCAGGGATCGTGCGTCAAAACTGAAAAGGAGCGATAAAAAGATGAGGGTTGAAAAGCGGGTCTTGTGTGAGGAAGGCGTGAGGCGGGTGCCGGAGCAGTTCAGCTGGGTGGATCACCGGCTGGTGAGGGATGGGTATACCCGGCGGTGTCCTGCGGCGGTATGGGGGCTGTACTTGTTCCTGGTGACTGTTGGGGATGCGGAAGGGCTGTCGTATTATTCGGACCGGAGTTTATGCCGGGAGTTGAACCTGTCGGAAGGGGATTTGGCGGCAAGCCGGAAACGGTTGGTGGAGGAGGAACTCCTGGCGTGGGAAGCGCCGCTTTACCAGGTGTTGAGCGTACCTGAAAGGAGGCGGGCATGATCGACTATACGACATACCACCGGATCCACGAGTTGAGCGTGCGGGATAAACTGCTGGCGGGGCAGATCGCCACCGAGGTGTCACTGGATGAGCGCACGGTTCGGTACTGGCTGGACCAGGAGAGTTTTCGTCCACGCGAAGGGATCAAGCGTGAGAGCAAGCTGGATGGACACAAGAAGGATATCGCGCGGTGGCTGGAGCAGTATCCGCTCTCCGGGATACAGGTCATGCGCCGGCTTCGGGAATCGGGATACACGGGAGGCTACAGTATCCTCAAGGAATACATCCGGCAGATTCGTCCGGCAAAGGTGCAGCCCCACCTGACACTGGGGTTTGCGCCGGGAGAGTGTGCGCAGGTGGACTGGGGCAATGCGGGCAGTATCGCCATCGGGAATACCCGGCGGCGTCTGAGCTTCTTCGTGATGGTACTGTGCTATAGCCGCAGGTTATACGTGGAGTTCACGCTCAGCGAGGCGATGGAGCAGTTCCTGGGCTGCCATCAGAATGCCTTCCGGTTTTTCGGGGGAGTTCCGGCAAAAATCATGCTGGATAATCTGAAGACGGCCGTGCTCTCCCATCCTTATGGACAGCCTCCGGCGTATCATCCGCGCTATGAGGACTTCGCCAGGCATTATGGCTTCGAGCCCCGTGCGTGCGGAGTGCGCAAGCCCAATGAGAAAGGTCGTGTTGAGAACGCGGTGGGCTATGTAAAGAAAAGCTTCTTGGCCGGGCTGGAACTCCACAGCTTGAGCGCAGTGCAGTTGGCGGCAGACCGGTGGAGGGACGAAGTGGCCAACCAGCGGATCCATGCGACAACACGGCAGGCCCCGGATGAGCGGTTCAAGGGGGAGACGTTGTGCCCCCTACCGAATACAGGTCTTTATGATGTGGGCGTACCACGCGAGACAATGACCAACAGCCAGTTCAGGATCGTGTTCGATACCAATCGTTATTCAGTGCCCTCGAAATATGCAGGGAACCGGGTAAATGTGCGGGTCTACCCCGAACGGTTGGCCATCTATCACAATAACGTGTTGATCGCGGCACCCTTACGCTCCTATGAGCGTTATCTGGATGTTCTGGATCCCGATCATGAGCGGGAGCTGATCCAGCAACGACGGGGAGCCCGGGAACAGGCGATGTGGCAACGCTATCTCCAACTCGGGAGCAAAGCTGAGGAGTTCTACCGCCAGATGCAGGAACGGCGCCCTAACGCCAGGATGCATATGCGCAAGATCGTGGGACTCTCTGAAATCTACGGTGTGGACGCGGTGCGTCTGGCCATGGATGACGCCTTCGAGTTGCAGGTCTTCAGCAGCGAGTATATCGCCAATATCCTGGAGCAACGCCAACGCTTCAGGCGGCAAGAGCCAGGCGTTCTGCATGTGCCGCGTGCCGGGGATATGCTGGAGTTGGAACTGCCACCCGCCGATCTGTCGATCTATGAAGGAGGTGTCCAATGAAACTTCCCGAAATGCTTACCGATCTGCGGCTGGCCTGGTGCAACGATAACCATGAGGACCTGGCAGCCGAAGCGGCCCGAAAACAATGGACTCACCATCAGTTCCTTCAGCACCTCATGGAGGGGGAGTGGAACCGCCTCCATGGCAGCCGGGTAACCCGTCGCCTCAAGCAGGCCCGCTTTCCGGTCTTGAAAGCACTGGATCAGTTCGATTGGAACTGGCCACGAAAAATCAACCGACCACAGATCCAGGATCTGTTCCGGCTGAGCTTCCTCAAGGACAAAGGAAATGTGGTGTTCATAGGTGGGGTCGGAACCGGTAAAACCCATCTGGCCACCGCCTTGGCCTGCGAGGCCTGCCAGCAGGATCACGCAGTGCTCTATACCTCTGCGGTCGACATCATCAACACCTTGGTCGGGGCACAGGCTACAGACAGCCTCAAGGCCTGTCTGAAACGCTATACACGCCCGGAAATCCTGCTGATTGATGAGCTCGGTTACCTCCCCATCGATAAGCTCGGGGCCAACCTTCTCTTTCAGGTCTTCAGCCTGCGCTATGAGCGGGGATCCACCTTGATTACAACCAACAAAGCCTTTAAACACTGGCCGGATATCTTTAACGGGGATGTCTTGATCACTGCCGCCGTTCTTGATCGCGTGCTTCACCACGCCGAGTCCGTCGTTATTGAAGGCCCCTCCTATCGCATGCGCGAAAGAAAGGCTGAATAATCATCCAGGTTGCCGGGCTCCGCAGGGAGTCCGGCGGTCTCAACAACTTCGTCCCGCCGCTCCAGCTACAAGTTCGCGCCGCCGCTCATA
>CAZDUS010000089.1:1310-3235 GCA_964508705.1 uncultured Verrucomicrobiota bacterium | reverse complement strand
CGAATCTTGCCGACGGCCAGTGGCATCACGCGGCCTTCACCTGGCTCCAGGCCAAACGGCAGCAACTGCTCTACGTGGATGGCAAACTGGTGGCGACGAATTGGGGGCCGCAGGGCGGCGGGTACCCGGGCGCGGCCTGTCTCGGTCGCGCCGATGCCGGCAGCGGCGGTGAGACCTTTGTAAACGGCGTGATTGACGAATACCGGCTTTACGGTCGCCTGTTGACCGGGGCGGAAATCAAGACGTTGTTCGAGGCAGTGCCGGCCGAGGATCGCCGGAAGTGAAGAGGAGTAGCGAAAGCATGAACAGCAGCAAAAGAAGACGGGCAATGGGACTCCTGGTGGCGTTGGCGCTGGGAGCGGGGGTGGTTACGGCGCAGGCCGAGACCGGCCTGGGGCGGCACAAGAAGGTGTATGCGGTGCCGACGCCGGGCAAAGTCGTGATCGACGGCAAGCTCGATGACTGGGATCTCTCCGGCCAGATCGAGATGTTCGTGATGTCGGAGACCAAGGAAATGCAGAGCGCGAAGTTCGCGCAGATGTATGACGCCGAGGCGCTCTACGTGAGCGCCGAGGTGCGCGATCCCTCGCCGCTGATGAACCGGCAGGATCCGCAGGTCAAAGGCGACTTTGGCTGGGACGCCGACTCCTGCCAGTTCCGCCTCATGGTTGATCCCGCGCAGGGGTATCCGATCAACCAGTCCAGTTTCCAGCCGGTCGACAATCCGCAGATGGCGCACCTGATCCTGTGGCACTACACCGACCGGGAGGAAGCCTGCCTGCAGATGCACGTGGGGATGAACTACAAACTGCCGCGGCCCGAATGGGCGCCCTTCGGCGTGGTGCCGGCGACGCTCTTCCAGGCGAAATACCTGAAGGCGGCCGACGGCCGTGGCTACACCTTCGAGTACCGCATTCCGTGGAGCACGCTCAACGCCAAAACGCCCCCGAAGGGCGGCGACCTGGTGGCCGGCACGGTGCAGTTCAACTGGGGGCAGCCCGACGGGCTCAAGACCGCCGGCGGCTCGGCTTGGTGCTACGACGTGCTGGCCGGCCCGGGCTTCCCGTACCAATCCACCGCCTGCTGGGGCAAGATCCTCTTTTCAGCCACCGGCAACCTCGCCAAGTCGCTGGTCGAGGAGGGGCTGCCGCCCGAACTGCCGCTGCCGCTGACCTTCGCCTACCAAGCGCCGGAGGAGAGCGAACTGAGCGTGGCGCTCTTCGACCAGGAGGGGACGGTGGTGAAGACGCTCGTCGCCCAGGGGCAGCGCCGGGCGGGCGAGAACGTCGAGCGCTGGGACGGCTTCGGCGCGGACGGCAAACCGCTGCCCGCCGGGGAATACACCTGGAAGGGCGTCTATCACAAACCAATCACCACCAAATTCGTGATGTCGGTGCACAACTCCGGCCAGCCGGGCTACCAGACCGATGCGCCGTCGAGCGCCTGGGGTGCCGACCATGGCACTCCGACCACGGTTTGCGCCACCGGCGACGGGGTGTTGCTGGCCTGGAACGTGTGCGAATTGGGCTGGGCGATCATCAAAACCGACCTGAAAGGCAAGAAGATCTGGGGCAGCAAGGAGAGCGCCCGGTTCCTCGCGGTGGACGGCGACCGTTTCTTTGCCGCGGGCGGGCATGGGTTCCAGGAGTTCCACGGTGTCAAGGTCTACGATCTCAAGGATGGCCGCCCGCTCAACTTCGCGAGCGGCACGCCGGAACTGGTCGCGCCCGCCGGCGGCGAGGCCGCAAGCAACGAAGTCACCGGACTGGCCTGCGCCAACGGCATCGTCTACGTCGCCCACGGCAAGCGCAACCTGATCGCCCTGCACGATGCGAAACAGGGAACATCGAAGGGCACGATCGAGGTGCCCGCGCCCGGCGCCATCGCGGTGCGGCCCGATGGCTCGCTGGCCGTGGTCAGCGGCG
>CAZDUS010000089.1:0-1210 GCA_964508705.1 uncultured Verrucomicrobiota bacterium | reverse complement strand
GTGGCCAACGGCGGCGCGTTGCAGAACGTCTCGGTCTTCGGGCCCGACGGGAAGTACCTGCGCAGCATCGGCAAGGCCGGCGGG
Source organism: uncultured Verrucomicrobiota bacterium (assembly GCA_964508705.1). Taxonomy (GTDB): domain Bacteria; phylum Verrucomicrobiota; class Kiritimatiellia; order CAIKKV01; family CAITUY01; genus CAZDUS01. The sequence continues at coordinate 1,126 of CAZDUS010000089.1, read as the reverse complement.
CGGCTGCGGGTGGGGCGCTACGACCGCGAAGGGATGCTCGAGCCCGGCGGCATCGCCATTGCCAAGGACGGCCGGTTGTGGGTGGCCGAAGCCCTCGACTCGCCCAAGCGGCACAGCGTGTGGAACGCGGCGGACGGCGGCTGCGCCGACGAGTTCTTCGGCGGCGCGGGCTACTTCGGCTGGATCTGGATGGATCCCGAACATCCCGCCGAGGCCTACTGCAACAGCGTGCTCTGGAAGATCGACCTCGACAAGGGCACCTGGCGGCCCCACAGCACCATCTGGCGCGCCACGCAACCGAACATGATCCACGCGCCGGCCGCCGACGGCTATGCCGGGCACTTCCGGGTGTGGACGGCGAAGAACGGCCGCCAGTACGGCTGGGGGATGATCGACTACAGCCCGATGCTCTTCCTCCGCGAGGGCGACCTCTTCAAGCCCATCGCCGGCACCATCCGCGTCGCCTTCGGCGCCTTTGGCGGCGGCCTGCGCTATCCGGCGATGAAGGGGATCTACGAGAAGACCAAGGCCGGCGCTTTCCTCTGGCAGGATAAGAACAACGACCAGTGCGTCCAGGAGGACGAGCTCGTTGTCTCCCCCGCCGGCCGCGGCGAGAACGCGTTCAACTGGATCGATCGCGACTTCAACGTCTGGAGCGACGCCGGCTTCATGCTCCGGCCGGTGCGCTTCGAGGCGGATGGCCGCCCGGTCTATGACTTCGAAAAACGTGAGGCGATCCCGTTCCAGGGGGACAACTCCAATGCCACCTCGTTGTGGCTCGACGAGGAGCGCGGCGACGTCTACACCCTGTCCGGCGGCGTCTTCGCCCGGCGGAGTCGTGACGGCAAGCCGGTCTGGGCCTATCGCGGCATCGTGCCGTGGAACCAGGCGCTGGGGTTGCCGCTGGTGAAACCCGGCCTGCTGCACGGGCTCACCATGCCCTTGGGCGTGGCGGGCGACTTCACCGGCGCGGCGACCTACTTCAACCCCTACCATATCTTCACCCGCGACGGCGTCTACGTGGCCATGCTCACCCGCGACGGGCGCGACGGCAAGGGCTTCGACTGGAATCTGATCTCGAGCGAGACCATCCAGGGCCAACTCGTGAAACCCAAGGGGATGAACC
>CAZDUS010000088.1:0-3712 GCA_964508705.1 uncultured Verrucomicrobiota bacterium | reverse complement strand
AACCAGTGGCTTCCACCGTGTGAAGGTGGCACTCTACCGCTGAGTTAACCGCCCGCGAAAGAGGGCCGAATTTAACCACAAAGGCCGGGTAACGGTCAATCGGATGGGCGGCCTGACGTAGAATTCACGGCTTTCCCCGAGCGTTGAAATCCAATGACGGTTCGCACCCGCTTCGCCCCCAGCCCCACCGGCTTCCTGCATATTGGCGGTGCCCGCACGGCGCTGTTCGCCTGGGCCTATGCCCGCCACCATGGCGGCAAGTTCATCCTGCGCATCGAGGATACCGATGTGGCGCGTTCCACGCCGGAGGCGGTGCAGGCGATTCTCGACGGCATGCAGTGGCTGGGACTGGCCCATGACGAGGGACCGTTCTATCAGATGCAGCGCATGGAGCGCTATCGCCAGGTGATCGGCGAGATGGTGGAAGCGGGCACCGCGTACCACTGCTATATGTCGAAAGGGGAACTCGAGGCCTTGCGCGCCGAGCAGGAAGCCCGCAAGGAAAAGCCGCGCTATGACGGACGCTGGCGACCGGAAGCGGGCAAGACCTTGCCTTCGCCACCCCCTGTCGCCCCCGTCGTCCGCTTCAGGAATCCGCAAAACGAAGTGGTGGCCTGGGAGGACCAGGCCAAGGGGCACATCGAATTTGCCAACAGCGAGCTCGATGACTTCATCATCGCGCGTGCCGACGGCACGCCGACCTACAACTTCTGCGTCGTGGTCGATGATCGCGACATGAATATCACCCACGTGATTCGCGGCGACGATCATGTGAACAACACGCCGCGCCAGATCAACCTGCTGCAGGCGCTCGGCGCGCCGGTGCCCCAGTACGCGCACCTGTCGATGATTCTGGGCGATGACGGCCAGAAGCTCTCGAAGCGGCACGGTGCGGTATCGGTGATGCAATACGACGAAGACGGCTATCTGCCGGAGGCCGTGCTGAACTATCTGGCCCGGCTCGGCTGGTCGCACGGCGATGAAGAAGTGTTCGACATGGAGCAATTCGTCAAGTGGTTCGACCTCGACCACATCACGGCTTCCGCCGCCCAGTTCAATACCGAGAAGCTCAACTGGCTCAACGCGCATTACCTCAAGCTGGCGGATCCAAAGCGGCTCGCTGACGAAGCGACGCGCCGCCTGGCACGGCAGGGCGTGTCGGTTGCCGGCGGACCCGACGTGGCGAACGTGGCGGCCTTGTACCGCGATCGTGCCGGCAACCTGAATGAGCTGGCGGATGCCGTCCATCCCTTTTTTGTGCCGCCGCGGCCGACGGCGGAGATGCGCGCCCAGCATTTCACCGCGACCGCACTTGCGGGTCTGGCTGCCCTGCGCGGGCGACTCGATGCCTGTACCTGGCAGGCCGCTGAATTGGGGCAAGCCGTGAAGCAGACCGCTGCAGAGTCAGGCCTGAAGATGGCGCAGCTGGCGATTCCCTTGCGCGTCGCCCTGCTCGGAATTCCCCAATCACCCTCGATCGATGCGGTGCTGGAAGTTCTGGGGCGGGAACGCGTGCTTGAGCGTCTGGCAAAGGTGCTTGCAGCCGGGGCGGATTGACAATCGCCGGCTTAGGAGCGAGAGTTCCCGCAGTTCATTTCGAGCTGACCATGCCCCGCGTCCTGCTTTACGTGTTCCTGTCGTTTTTTATCACGGCGTGTGCCACCTCGCCCGAGGGGCGTCCGCAATTGGTGGCACCGGCTCCATTGCAGGGTTTCAGCGCGGTCTATTCCGAGTTCGACATGCACCTGCAGCTGGTCACCGCCGCGGATGCGCCTGCCTGCCAGGAAGCACAGTGCGTGGCGGACCGGGCCTTTGACCAGCGCATTCTTGCGCTTGGACGGCGCCTGGCCGTTTCCGCCTTTCGCCAGCATGCCGACCTGTATTTGCGCTTCCCGCGCTTCGAGTTCATCGTCGCCGACAAAGCCGAGCCCGGTGCGGCCTCGAGTGCCGGCGGCACCGTTATCGTGTATCGCGGGTTGCAGCCCATGAATCTCGACGACGCGGTTCTGGCCTTCGTTCTGGCGCGGGAAATGTGCCATGTTATCGCTGGTCACCACGACGAGAATGTCGCCGCCAGCATACTGGTCGCGGTGGCGGCGCAGATACTTTTTCCGGCGTTGAACATCGGCGGACTGTTTGCCGGCGGCGCCGCCGCCGCCGGATCCGCCGCGGGTGCGACGGCTCTGACGTCCGGCGCATCCTTCCTCGGTTCCCGCGCGCTGCGCGCCACCTATCGCCCGACCCAGGTGCGCGAAGCGGAGGTCATGTCCTTGAAGCTCCTCAACGCGGCAGGATGGGAGGGCGATGAAGTCAGCGACAAGCTGGAGTCCCTGCGGACGAGCCTTTCGGAAGAGACCAGTTGGACCCGGGAACTGCGCGAGTCTGCGCTGAACGTCGCCGCCATGATGCAGGTGCCGACGCTTCCCGCCGCCGAGGAGGCAAGGGATCAGATGATTTCCGGATTGGCCGTCGACTTGCCGCCGCCCATCGTCAGCAGGCCGTTCTGAAGCCTCACGCGGTCGCCGCTTTGCCAGGCGGGCGGCGTTTCGCTGCTGAAGGTTCGGCTGCTGCCGTCTTCGAAACGAACCACAGCCTCGTAACGCTTGCCTTCCCTGAGCATTTTCTCGATGTAATTTCCGGCGAACGCGCCTCCGACGGCGCCCAGCACGGTGGCGATGCCGCGGCCGGAGTTCTTGCCGACCTGGTTGCCGATCAGACCGCCGGCCAGGCCGCCGGCGATCGCGCCGCCGCCGCTGCCCTTGGCCTCGATCGTAACTTCGCGGACTGTTTCGACCACACCGCATTCGTTGCAGATCGATGGTTGCGCTGCGGCGACCCGGTAGGCGGCTTCAGGCGGTGCCGTCGAAAAAGTCGGCGCCGGCGATACGGCGCCGTAGCCTGGCGCCGGCGCTGCAGTGCTAAAAGTCGGCGCTGGCGCTGCGGCGGCTGCGGGATGCGTCGCGACCGGCGGCGGCGCATCGCGGCGAATGCTGAGCGGCGCATGGTCGGCGGTTTCCGCAGCCCGCCCGGGGACCTTCCTGGTTGGTACGGCGATGTTCTGGCGGGCCGGGCTTGGCGCAGCGGCAGGCAACGCCGTCAACTGCGCCGCCAGCGTCGGCGTCAACTGTGTCGCCAGTTCCGGCGGTGAGCCGCTTTGTGCCACGGGCCCGGGCAGCCAGCCGGCAAGAGTGCCGACGCCGGCGAAGCTGAGCAGGGTCACCGAAGTCGCGGCGAGCAGCAACAGCGGGTGGGTGGGCGTGACGGCGATCTGCGACGGGCTGACCTGGCTTGCTTCCATGATGCGCTCCTTGTGTGCGATGCGTATGAGCACATTAACGTTGCTCCGGTCGCGGGGAAGACGGGCGCAATCCGCTGTTACATTTGTTACAAACCCGCCGTACCGCGTCGCAGGGCGCGCAGGTGGAAGCGCGCCGGATCGACCGCGCGCGCCAGTTCGCGTTCGACCGGCAGGGGCTCGCCTTCCAATTGGCTGGCGAGCAGTTCCGCGGCCAGCGGCGCCCAGACCATGCCGCGCGCGGAAAGGCCGAGCAGCGCGTGCAAGCCCGCCAGGCGCGGCAGTTTCTCCGGCGTTGCCGCGTTTCCGGCAGCGGCATTCGTGTCGGGCAGGGTGCCGACCAGCGGCAGCCGGTCGGGGGAGGCGCTGCGCAGGCCGACGCGGCCGTCGAGCAGCGCCGGGTCGATTCCGCGTGCG
>CAZDUS010000087.1:0-3777 GCA_964508705.1 uncultured Verrucomicrobiota bacterium | reverse complement strand
CTGAACAAGTACCTACCGTTCGGGCTGAGCTTGTCGAAGCCCTTGATTTGAATGGCTTGCGTTTCGACAGGCTCAACGCGAACGGACTAAATCAGTGTTCCCTAGACTCTCGGAGCCTCGCTAACACTTCTGTTGGTTGCGCTTTGATTCGTGCCGTAGGCTTGCATCAACCGCATCACTTGCAGCATCAGCTCGACATTTTGAGTTTCCCCAGGGGAGGTCGACGAGGCTGATAAAGAACCGGTTGCATTGACCTTGCCGAAGCTGACGGCTTCCTTGATGCTGATCTTGCCGTCGCCATCGCTATCAGCCTTGTTGAAGTTATTGGCGAGATTCGATGCCAAACCCGTCAGATCATCCTGAGAGAAGCCTGCCTTGCTGCCCTGCTCACCATGCATGCGCAAACGCATGTAATGCTGATCAAGCTGTTCGGCAAGCCGGCTTATCGAACCTGAAAACTCTTCCTTGGTTACCGCGCCATCGCTATTGGCATCAAGCTTTGAAAAGAGCTGGTCCGCTTTGACGCTTGCCTTTGCCGCGATCTTGTCGAAGGCGGACTGCAGGTCGGTACCTTCAATGGCACCTTTTCCGGCGGCATCAAGTTGCGAAAACAGTTGGTCTGCCTTCTGCGTTGCGGGGTCCGGGCGGTTCGTGGCCTGTATGGCCTGAAATACCGATGATGCAATGCCAATCAGGACGCCAATGCCTATCATGTCTGTCTCCTTGTCTGCTGTTGCGCACTCTTATACAGGCGTGCGGTTTATCACAAAGCAAGGCCTGAGCCAGCAAGTAGATGCTCGTATTTTCAGTGGCGCGGGCTAATTATTCGGCCGGCACAGAGTCATTACCGGCAAAAATTGCCGTGCCGGGAGGCCCCCTGCGCGGTAAACGGCATGTGGAAAAGGGGACAGGCCCGGGGTCAGGCCGCTGTTCGCTTTCCGGCCGCGCCTGCCTTCAAGCTTGAAGGGAACCGGAAGCGGCGGCCAGACCCCGGTTTCGCCGTTCAGCCGAAAACATCAATGAGCGTACCAAGGTGCGGCGGGTTGCCGGCGCCCTGCATGGACTGCGCCGCGGCCTGCACCAGTTGTACCGCGCCCTGTGCCTCAAGATTCAGGGCCTTCTTCAACACCGCCAGGGACACGGCGTCCGCGGTGCGCGCCTGAGCCATTTCGGTGGCAACTGAAGCGATGGCGGTGACATCCATGTCGAAACTCCTGAAGGAATGATCCGGCTTGCCAGAATGCTTACGGCAGGCGCGGGCAGAACCTTAGCCTCGACGCCATGGGAGAGGCTGCGAATGCGCGGGGCAGGTAGCGATGCCGGCGGCGATTTTCTCAAGCTGCAATTGCAGGCCCGGACGTTTGCGGTGTGTTGCGGTGTTGCATCGGCGGCCGAAACTGCTACATTCCATGACCATGATCCCGTCAGACTTGCGAACAATGCCATGATTGAAACGCCGCTTCCCGACACCGATGCCTGGATCGCCTTTTTTGCCCAGGCCGATTTGCCGGTGCTGCGCAATTCGGTTCAGGAACTGGAGCGTTTGCGTGAAAATGCGGAGACAGCCAACGGCCGCGTGCTGGCGGGGGTGATTCTGCGCGATCCGCTGCTGACCTTGCGCGTAATGGCCTACATCGAGGCGCATCGCCGCGCGCGGCAGACCACCGATATCACCACGATCGACCGGGCGATCATGATGATCGGCATCGAGCCTTTTTTCCGAGATTTTCAGAACCTGCCAATGATTGAGGGTCAGCTGCAGGCTTACCCGACGGCCCAGCTTGGCTTGTTCAGGGCCATCACACGCGCGCGCCGGGCATCGCACTGGGGACGCGACTGGGCGATTCTGCGGCGCGATGTGGATGTCGATGAGATCACGCTGGCGACACTGCTGCATGATGTCGCCGAACTCCTGATGTGGCTTTTCGCGCCCAAGCTGGCGCTGCAGGTTCGCGACGCCCAGCGGGCACAACCGCACCAGCGCTCGGCAACGCTCCAGGAGAAGATTTATGGCGTGCCGCTTTACCGGCTAAAGCTGGCGCTGACCGAGGCCTGGCGGCTTCCCGATCTGCTGGCCCAGTTGCTGGATGACCGCCGCGCCGAAAATCCGCGCGTACGAAACGTCAAACTTGCCGTCGATCTTGCCCGCCATACCGCCAATGGCTGGAACGACCCGGCCCTGCCCGACGACTTGCGGGGCATCCGCGATCTGCTCCACATCGATCAGGAAGCTCTGGTGCGACGCCTGGATGTGGATGAGGCCACTGCCCGGAACCTTTTGACGCTGGCCGGCCCTGACGAGTTCTCTCCAAATAGCGAACCCCTGTGAGACCGGCTTTGGCTGGCCAACGCAGACAGGACTCTGCCCCGCAATGACACTGCCGTTTCATTCTCGCGCGGTGATACTGCGGCACTACGGCGAACAAGCCCGGTTTATGGCCCAGCCCGGGGTTTCATCGAAATCAGCACGCTGTCGGTGATCCCAAGTTCTTTCAGCTTGACGCGCGCGGCGTCAGCTTCGGCGCGTGTAGCAAACGGGCCGGCGCGCACCCTCGCCTCGATGGTGGCGGGAATGCCACCTTGTACCATCCTGGCGCGCAACTCTTCGGCATTGGCGAGATTGCTGAACACACCCAGTTGAAGGCCGAAATTACGTTCGGTCGCCTGGGTAATCGGACGCGAGGCGGGTTGATGCTCGGGCACACGCTGAGCGGGGGCCGCGGCAGTTGGCGACGGCTTGGATCGGACCAACTCCTGCGCAGGCTCCGGGCGAGATGCGGCAGGAGGATTCGGCCCGGCCGGATGCAGCGCGGCGAGCCGGCTGGTGGCCGGTTTGGTCAGGGGTTTCTCGCCAGGCCCGGCTCGCGGCGGGACGGTTTGGGGCGCGCCGGTGCCTTCCGGTACGCCTTCTTCCTCTTTTGCCGTCGGCGGCGACGACTTGATCGCGTCTTCTGATGGCTCTTTGGCCGCTTCTTTGACTGCCGGCTCGGCGATCGCAGGCTCCTTGGCTGTCGCCAACGGCTCGGGCGCGGGTGGTGGTACCGCCAAGCTGGCGGGTGCGGGCGGTGGTGGCGCGTTGATGCCGTCATATATCAGCAAACTGCTCATCAAACCGGCAAGGACGACAGCGGCAATCGCCAGTTGCTTCAGCAAGCGTTTTTTCAAGGCCTCGTCGTCTATCGGATCAGTTTCCATGGTGGCGCTCACGCAAGTTTCCTCCAGAGTCGGTGTATCGGTCATTGGGATCATTTTCTTTTTCGTGAAGGTCAAATCCGGGTTCGCTGCGCGCCAGCGCGGCGACCAGTTCCGCCTCGCCGACCGAGATGCCGCATTGGGCGGCAATGCCGGCTGGCGGCTCGCCTTGCTGCGCCAGAGTCATGGCTTCGCCATAGACCGGTGAAACGTTCCGCGACGCCTTCAGATGCCTCACCTCCTCGGCGAGACAGCTCATCTCCGCACGCAGTTTTTCGGCTTCGCGCCGCAGGTGCTGGACTTCAAGCTCCAGACTGGAATGCGCCAGTTCCCGCGCAAAATCAGGGTGCGGGCGTTCCTCCGCGACGACCCTCGCCGGCGACGACTCGGCGTGTGCCGCCCACTGCGTCTCTCGATAGGTCTCGGCACCGGCGACTGAAGCCGGATTGCGATCGTGAGGCTCTTCGGAGCGCACCAATGCCTCGGACTTGCGGCGATTCATGCCCAGTCGCAACAGTCGCAACATCGAGAAGACCACATAAACCGCTACCAGCACAGCGGCCAGAAAGGCGTAGTCGCGCGCGT
>CAZDUS010000086.1:0-3791 GCA_964508705.1 uncultured Verrucomicrobiota bacterium | reverse complement strand
ATGTGATGGACAACTACCTCTTCACCTTCCTGCCGGGCAAGGTGGCGGGTGAGGAACCGCCGCGTGAGTTCTCCCGCTGGCGGTTCCGTCGCGATCCCGGGTTCCGGCTGATGAAGGAAGTGTACTCCGATCCGATTGAACAGCAGCGCTGGTATCATTTCCAGTATCTGGTGCAGGACGGGGTGGTGGCGTGCTCGGTGGACCGCCATCCGCTCGATACCTACGGCTGGCGCGATCCGGAGCCGTTGACGGAAGGCTATCTCGGGTTCCGCACGTTCTGCAGTCACATGGAGTACCGGGCGTTACGGGTTTGGAGGATCCAATGAGAGGTGCAGGAGCCATCGGAAGAAGGGTGTCTGCGGGCATCCGGATTGGGCATAGGAACGGCCTGGGGGGGACATGTGCCGTGCCGTATGGTGGGATTCTCCTGGCGCTATGCGTGGGGGCGGTGGTGGCGGGTTCCGCTTCTGCCGCGTCGCTGGCTGCCGCCGTGGAGTCGTCCGGGCAGCGGGATGGCCTTCTGGTGATCGTCGGGGGCGGGGCATTTGACCTTGATGATGCGGTCGCCCTCAGCCGGCGGTTTGTCATCCAGTGCCTCGATACGGATGCGGTGCGCGTACGCCAGCGCCGCGAGGCGATCCAGGCAAGAGGGCTCTATGGCCAGATCAGCGTGGAGTGCCGGACCGGCCAGGATCTCCCGTACCTGGACAACCTGGTGAATGTGGTTGTGGCGGACCCGGCGACGGCGCCGGCGACGGCGGAAGCCATGCGGGTGTTGCGTCCGGGCGGAGCGTATTGTGTGACGGGCGCAAAGCCGCAAGTCAAGCCCTGGCCGGCGGGCATGGGCCAATGGACGCACCAGTGGTATCAACCGCACGGCAACCTCTACACGGATGACCGGCTCGCCGGCCCGCCAACCGGAATGCAGTGGCTCATGGGCCTGCCTGTGGTCCTCAACAGCGCCCGCTTCGCCGGAACGCAGTCCCTGATCACGGAAGGGGGCCGGATCTTCTTCATTACCTTCAATGATGAAGAGAATGTCATCAATAATACCCAACGGTATTTTCTCATTGCCCGCGACGCGTTCAACGGCTTGTTCCTGTGGAAGCGACCCTGGACGGAAACGCTGGGGCGTGGCGACCTGCAAATGACGGCCGTATCCTGTCCCAAGATCGTCGCGCACAAGGAGCGGTTGTACATTGTCGAGGGCGCCGAGATTCTAGCCTTGGACGCCGCTTCCGGCGTGGTGGTGCAGCGCTATGCCTGCGATGGTGTGCCGCAGGTGTTGCTGTATGCGGATGACAAGCTGGTCGTGGAGTCGGACAAGGGGGTCAGCGTCCTGGACCCGAAAGGCGGACAGGCGCTGTGGGTGTACAAGACCCGCGGGGTCCCCAACGAGGCCAAGGCGGAGAAACCACGCCAGCAATGGCGGCTGGAAACGCCGGGCATCATCAGCACCCTGATCAGCCATGGCCGGCTGTGTTTCCTGGAACGCCGCCGGAACCAGGACGGGAAAGGCCAGCATGACGAGGTGGTCTGCCTCGACTTCGCCACGGGCCGGGAGTTATGGCGCAAAACGCTTGAGGATGTGAAGGTCCTCTTCGATCGGCGCGGCGTCAAAATCTGCTTCATCGACGAAAAGGTTCTTGGCTTGATGGAGGAAAATGTTTTCACCGCGCTTTCAACGGCGGACGGGCGGGAACTCTGGAGCGAGCGGCCGGGAAACTCGTCCAAGTGGTGGACCTATCACCGTTTCGCGGGGCATTTCTTCCGGGACGGTCAGATCTGGCTGCATATGAAAGATACCGGGTACGCCTACGACTCTCAGGAACACTGGAACGTGTTCGAGGCGGAGACCGGAAAACCCGTTCGCGAGTTCACGAGCAAGGGGCTCTGGCCGCGCTCGTCGTCGCCCGGCAAGGAAGGCTGCTCCCAGCCGCTGGTGACGGACAAGTATCTCGTGTTTCCGCGCATGGCCACGTTCATCGATCTTGAGACCGGCGAGAAGCAGCATCACAAGTTCTATCGCGGGTCCTGTGTGCTGGGGATCGTTCCTGCCAACGGGATGTTCTACACCCCGCCCGAGGCTTGCGCCTGCTTCTCCGAACATGTGCATGGGTTCATGGCGCTGAGCGGCCGGGCCGGAATCGAACGTCTGGGGCCGGACCGGACGGAAGACCGGCTTGAAAAAGGGCCGGCGTGGCCAGCCGAGGCTGCGGCGGGAGCTGAGGAGGGCGATGCCTGGCCGCAGTATCGGGGGAATGCGGCGCGGGGTGCCGCCTCGGCCTCTGTGCTGTGGCGGCAGGACTCCATGCCTGCCGATGCCCAGGATGGGCGAGCGCAGGAGCCCGCCTCCACGGCACTGTCTGAACTCTGGGCGGCTCCAGTGGCCAGCCTGGCCGACTGCCGTTCCCGCCACGAATGGAATATGAGGACGGGGAACATCATCTCCGCGCCGGCAATTGCCGGTGGTAAGGTGTTTGTGGCCGTGCCGGATTCGCACCAGATGCTGGCGCTTGACGCAAGAACGGGAGCGAAGATCTGGCAGTTCACGGCGGATGGCAGGATTGATACGCCGCCTTCCGTATTCCAGGGACTTTGTCTTTTCGGCTCGCGTGACGGCCGCCTCTACTGCCTGCGCGCATCGGATGGAGCGCTGGTCTGGCGGTTTCTCGCCGCGCCGAATGCACGGCGGATGATCGCCCATGGCCAGCCGGAATCCTTGTGGCCGGTGATCAGCGTGCTGATCCACGGCGGACGGCTATTTGCCGCCGCCGGCAGGGCGCCCGATGCCGATGGAGGCGTACTGCTCACCGCCCTGGATCCGGCCACGGGCAAGTCCTTGTGGCGTAAAACCATCAACGAGGGACTCGGCGGCCAGAGCGATGTCCTGACCAGCGACGAGAAGTCGCTGTATCTTCTAGGTCACGAGATTGATCCTCTCACGGGTGAAAGCCGGCGCCTCTATGATCCTGCCGGGCCGCCTGATGCGCCGGAAACCTATCAGCTCATCCGCACGAAGGAAGCTGAGCGATTCCTGGCGAGCAGCCACTATGGTCTGACCGACGCAACATGGACCCGCAACGGCCTTGCGCGGCGGAAGAACATGCAAACATGGCGTTACCACGGCGGCTCCGGCCTCCTCATGGCCTTTGCCGGGCCCGGCATTGCCGGATATCATAACCTCACAGTCAGCGATTTGAGCAAGGCCGACAAGAGCGTCAACCGGATTCGTTATGCGATCGGCTCGAATACCGCCTGGACCGCATCCTTCTCCCCCCTGATGCAGGTGGATGCGATGGCTCTGACCTCGGATGCGCTGCTGGCATCCGGACCTGTCGACTGGAAGCGGGAGGCCAGCCGGAATGGTTTCCTGCATGCCTACAGCCTGAAGGACGGCATCCAGCACGCGGATGTGAATTTGCCGGCGCCGCCGGTCTTCGATGGTTTGGCGGCGGCATACGGGCGGGTCTATGTTGCAGCCGAGGACGGTGTGCTGCGTTGCTTTGGAGAGAGGCGGAAATAACATGGGAGAAAGGTTTATGATGAACAGCATTCCGAAACAGATGGCCAAGAGCGGGAATCTCCTGGCCGGATCCTTGGTTGGCCTGGTCCTGGCTTCCGTCGCCGTCCTTGCCTCAGACCCGCCTGTGGAGACTCCGCCTGTGGCCGCTGCCGCGCCTGTCTTCCCCAGCCTTGGCGCGGATGCGGGAAAGAGCTATGCGACCGCCTGCAAGCCGGTCAGGGAGATGACCCTGCTCTGGCAAACCCCCTTCGAGTACAAGGGCAAT
>CAZDUS010000085.1:0-3829 GCA_964508705.1 uncultured Verrucomicrobiota bacterium | reverse complement strand
AATGCATTCGTGCGTATTGGCGTACTCGACGATGTCGCGCCGGCGCAGGACAGGTATCTGGCTCAGACTGTAGGGCACGCCGTCCGCGCGCAAACCAGCAATGAACGTGTCGAGATCCGGGGGCAGCGTCTCGCCGGCAACACGGGCGAGGATGTCCAGTTCCGCATCGAGTCGCTGACAGAGACTGCGCGCAGAGGCCAGCAGGCGCGGATCGACGAATCCTTCGCGCACGGCGAGCAATATCTTGCGTTCGGCTTTGTAGCGAGTCACGGGATGGAAGGGATGACGCACCGGTATCGGATTTGTCCTGAGGAGATAGGGTTGCCTTGCAGCATCCGTGCCACCACGCCGAAATCGGCACAAGCCATTGATTCGATGGCTAGATCATATTCACAAGCAAAAAATTCGCGGTAGATCGAGCGGCGCGATGATGCACTTTGCAACAAGGCAACGTCATTCAGGTTGATTTCGACGAGTTTTCCGCCGACTTCAAACTGTTGCATGGACATTTCGATGAGTTGCATAATGCAACCCATGCGCTTCAGAATCCCCACCCTGGACTCGCTTCGTCGCAAGACCGTTTTCGGCTACGGTGTGGTCGCCGTACTGGTAGTGGCGTTGTCTGCTTTCTCGCTGATCGAAATGCGCCTGCTTGAAACACAGATTGCGGCTGGCGAACGTATCAGCCAGTTTTTCGGCATCGCGCTCGAGATCCGGCGCTTTGAAAAGAACTATTTTCTCTATCACCAAACCGCCGATCTCGATGAAAACCGCGCCTATGTCGAGCAGGCAAAACAGATGCTGGCGACCCAGGAAAGTCAATTCGCCAGTATCGACAATCCGGCCCGGGTCGCAGCCCTGCAAAGAACCCTGGAGGACTACTCGGAACTAATGACCTCCTATGCCATCGATGGCGCCAAGGTGGACGCGTTGATCCGCCAGGCCGGCAAGGAGATCACGGCCATCGCGGAGAACTGGTCCCGACAGGAGCGAACCGTCCTCCAGGCGCAGCTGGAGCGGCATCGCCAATGGCTGTTGGGATCGATTACGGCCATCGTCATCATCGTGGTCTTGATTGGCCAGCTGCTGTCGTGGCGTGTGGCGCGTCCGCTCAAGGAGCTTGAAGAGAACATGGCCGCCGTAGCCACCGGACGTCTATCGAAACTCGAACTCAAAGCTCAGGATCGCGAAATCGCGTCGCTCAACGCCGCCTTCAATCATATGTTGGAAGAGCTTGATCTGCGCCAAGGCCAGTTGCTCCGCTCCGAAAAACTGGCAGCACTCGGCACCTTGCTTTCCGGTGTGGCACACGAGCTGAACAATCCGCTGTCGAATATTTCCACCTCGTGCGAGATCCTGGCCGAAGAAGTCGGTGCTGGCGGGACGGTGTTCGAGAAAGAGCTTCTCGGACGGATCTTCCCTCTCGGTTTTTTAGCGCAACCGCACCATTACAGGGTTTAGCTGCTTTTTGTACTAATAATGTAGGCATGTAAGTAGCTATACTTACCTTACTAGCCATGCTGTTTTGTGGTTTAATGAACGCATGTACATAGCACGCGTCCCGAACCGCAAATCCAAGCCAGCCATTTTGCTGCGCCGCTCTGTTCGCGAAGGCAGCAAGGTGCGCACCGAAACCCTCGCCAACCTAACTGCGTGGGAGCCGGAACGCCTCGCTGCCCTGGAACGGGTACTGAAAGGTGATTTCTCCGCCGCCTCTGGCGATTTAACCAGCGGACAAATTTTTGGCTCCCTATTTGCCCTGAAGCAACTCGCCGATCAAGTCGGGATTACGCGGGTGCTGGGAACCACCACCGCCGCCCGCCGTGCGCTGTTTTTGATTCTGGCACGCATTGCCCATGGCGGGTCGCGCCTATCCGCCGTACGCTGGGCGACACAGCACGCCGTGGGTGACATTCTTGGGCTGGAGTCCTTCGATGAAGACGATCTATACGCCGCACTGGCGTGGCTGGCAACGCAGCAGGAGCGCATTGAGACGGCGCTGTATCAAGCGTATGTGAAGGAGCATGGCGCACCGCCTGCGCTGGTGTTGTATGACGTGACCTCCAGCTATTTTGAGGGCGAGTGCAATGAACTGGCGAAGTACGGCTACAACCGTGACGGCAAGCGCGGCAAGAAGCAGATTGTCATTGGTCTCTTGACCGCTGATGATGGCGAGCCACTGGCGATTCGCGTGTTTGATGGCAACACGTCAGACCCCACCACGGTGGCGACACAGATCGAGGTGTTGAAGACGCAGTTTGGTGTCACCGAGGTGATCCTGGTGGGCGATCGGGGCATGATCAAGGCCAAGGGGAAGGAGGCGTTGAACGCCGAGGGCTGGCGCTACATCACGGCGCTGACCGATGCGCAGGTGCGCACCTTGCTCAAGCAGGGCGTACTGCAAACGGATATGTTTGATTGCCACTTGTGCGAGGCGGAGCATGGCGATAAACGCTTGGTGGTGCGGCGTAACGAAACAGTACAGGTGCGGGAGGCACGGCGTCGCGAAGACAAGCTGAAACAACTCGATGAGAAGATCGCCGCGCGTAACGCGTATGTGGCCCAGGCCAAGCGTGCCGATGCGCAGAAGGGCCTGGTTACGCTGGAGAGGTGGATCAAAAGCCATAAGCTCAGCACCTTCGTCACACTCAGCCTGGAGGAGCGCGTGATACGCTGCGTCATTGATGAAGCGGCCAAGCGCGATGATGCGTTGCTGGATGGTTGCTACATTCTGGAAACCAATGTGCCTGCGGCGGTCATGAGTGCTTCGACGGTGGATGCGCGTTATCGTGATTTACAAAAGGTGGAACGTGATTTCCGTACGATCAAGACGACGTTTCTGGAGATCCGCCCCATCTTTCTACGCAAGGCGGATCGCACGCGAGCGCATGTGCTGGTGGCTATGCTGGCGTTGAAGATCACGCGGCGGTTTGAGGCTCAATTGCGTAAGGTGTTTGGTACTGCGGACGTGAGTCCCACGCCTTTGACGATCGAGGATGCATTGGTGGCGCTGGGACGATTGACCTACGTGCACCAATCCTGCGATGGTGAGCAAAACACGATCCTCCCGCGCCCCGATGCGCTTCAAGCGCAAATTCTCGACGCCCTCGGTCTTTCCTTTCCACGCAAAGCGAAAGCGGCTATGCGGGCTTTGTAGGCAGCAGATGATTTTAGAAAATTAGCACTTATTTGTTTAATAACAAACACCTGTAGGATTATTTCGTCTGACTCATGGGGGAAGGTCCGTCTGGTGGTATAGGCGCTGGCAAAACGAGAATCCCTTCCTCGAGCAACTCACGCGTTTCCTCGTGAGTCGCTTGACCGCGAATGCTGCGCACGGGAACTTCTTCGTAATGGATGCGACGAGCTTCCTCGGGAAAGTTGGTCCCGACGTTTTCAGCCTTACGGGCGATCGTCGCCAACGCCTTAAAAATTTTCTCGGCAACCAGATGATCGGGATCAAGTGGCAAATCGACCATTGTCGGGGAAGAATGGTTTCTAAGGACACGAGGTCCTGAGGGAAGAGCGGTAACCTCGGAGGATTGACACAATACGCATCGCACCTCGCCCACGCCGGATTGCTCTTCAAACGCTTCGCGCGATGCGAACCATGCTTCAAAGCGATGGTTGTTGGCACATCGCAGATCAAGAATGATCATTTGGATGGTGCCCGGGACCGGAATCGAAAATAGGCCGAACAACACTGCCAATTAAGGGAACTATCGCTTCAAATTTCACAGATACCCCTAACCAGAATATTTCACAAAAGCAGGCGAATCTCGTTTAACCAATTGATATAAATGGAGTTACGCAAATAACGCTTCGTAAG
>CAZDUS010000084.1:0-4211 GCA_964508705.1 uncultured Verrucomicrobiota bacterium | reverse complement strand
AGGTGTGCCCCTGGGCCATCGCCATCCAGGCGGCATGGTTGCACTTGTCGCCGGGACCCCGGTGATCGTTACGATCCGCAAAACCCCTTTGACAGCAAACCGCCGTCGTCCAACCGCGCTCCGCCAGCTGCATTGCATAGTCACCCGTATACGTTCCAACCGTGAGTCTGGCCGCCCGCGGGCCGTAGTCCACCCCGGCAACCTCCCTCCACGTCTTTTCATGACCATGGGCGGTGATCAGCACCCGGTTTCGCCGCTTTTCCGGCGGCGGCAGCATCAGGTAGAAGGGCAGGACTCCGCCGGCCTCGGAAGGCAATTCGTAAAGCCGCCGTTCGACGCCGCCAGCGGTGGTCGACGTTGAAACCAGCACGGGCTCCCCGGGAACCTCTGCGGGAAACGGACCGAGACAGCGCCGGTAGTGCGCACGAAACGTCTTTTGCCAACGGCTCAACTCGGCGGGGGTTCGGCCATGGAAAGGCAACTCCACCTTCTTCTCCACCGCCCAGCGTGCCAGTTGCTCCTCCGTGGACAGCCGCCGGACCGGGGCCGGCGGGGCGAAAACTACCTGGCGAAGAACCGGCTTCTTCGCGCCGGGAACAGGAACAATCCGTGCCGCGCAGCCGTCGCGGTCAAGCTTGAAGAGCAGGGTGTTAAGCCCCTTCCGCATGCGCACCCGTCTTTCTTCCTTGTCAATAATGATGTGGTGATAGGAATGCTCGTCGAATACCAGCTCGCCGTTGACAAAAAGCCGGCAGCCATCCCAGCCGCAGAACCGGATCAGCACATCCATGTCGCAATCGCTCTCCACTGCGGCCAGGGCATACCACAGGCAGTTCCAGGAGTTAGAATCGGCGTCGCCGAGCGCGTTGTCGACATCAGGATGGCGACGGCGGACTTCCTTCAGGTTCAGCTTGGGCCCGTAAACGAGGGATACCGGCAACCAGGGTGCCGCCCCGCGTGAGCCGTTAGCTTTCGGCGGCACCTCAAGCCCGCTCTCCCCTCCCCAGCCTTTGAGCAGATCCTGGGTCCAACCGGCCGATTTCTTTTCCTCGAAAAGATTAGGGTCCGGGTTATGCCGCAGGCCGGCAGGGAAAAACCCGGAAATCAGCCAGTGGGTAATCCAGCCTGCCGAATGATCCCAGGACAAAAGCGGGGCGGTGTCCTTGCCTACAAGTGACGAATAATGATTTCTACGTCTGGTTGTCAACGGGGCACTAACTCCTTGTTCTTTCAACGGTGCCTCAAGTGAACCTCACCTGCGCCAACCCGTACACCTTCGGCGTGACCATGCGGAATGCCGCCTCGCCGCCCTCGACGGTCACCGAGGTCTTCTCCCGTGGATGACCCTCCTCGTCACATCGCACGTATTCCACAACGGCGCCGCTCTTCCCCGCGGGCAATCCAACTCGCACCACCATCACCGGCGCCGTATTCGCCGCGTCATAGTTGATGAAATGCAGGTCAATCCCGCCGTCCCGTCCGCAATCCGGCACAATGCCCTCCACCATAACCGCATCGTTCCCCTCCGCGCGATGACTCAACGGCTGCCCGCCCGCGGCATCGGCCACCGATCGAAGAAACAGCGCGCGGTCCTTGAGCGGATGAACCTCGTTCCAGATGGCGTACCAGTCGGAAATGTCCCATTTCTGGTGGACCTCCCACTCGGGCACATACACGAACCGCCCCTTGCCGATCGTCACGCACTCATACTCCTTCCGGGGCGCATGTCCCAGCCAGCGGGTCAGGGCATGCTCCGGATCGCGGCCTCGCATCCACTCGTTGTAGCGGGCCGTATTACCCGAGGCTATCACCCCGCCACCCGCCCGCATGAAGGCGTCGAGCTTGTCCAGCCATTCGTCCGAAATCCCCTGGATCTCAGGCAGGGCAATGATGCGGAACTCCTTCAGCGCATGCTTCTGCCGGTCATAGATGATCCCCCATGGCAACTTCTCAAGCGCCAGTGTCTGTTCGAACGGCATGATCTGCTCATGCGTCTTGGCACAGTTGTAACGTGTCGCCGGCTCGTAGCGTAGCACCGCGATATCGCGAACATGCTGCCGCTCATGCAGCAGGCGCATGTTGCCGCGCAGGAACTGCGCCGCCGGCGAAAACAACGTACTGTTGCCCATGTCGCCGATCCAGCCATGGCCCTCGATCTTCTTCTTGTAACCCAGCACCTGGCTTTCGACCGTCTGGATGTCGGTGTTGTTATTGTCCACCACGCTGATGTGGGTGGATTGGGAGGACTTGTAGAAGCGGAACTCGGAGATAATGGCCCCATTCTTGACCCCCGGCTTGTAGCCATCGATGCAGCTGAAGTCCAGCAGGTCCGCCATGGCCCCGTGGCAGACGCCATGATCAAAGGCACGGTTATGCCCGTGTACGCCCTTGATATTCATCCCGACAACGGTGGTCGGGCTCTGCGCCTTTACATGGGCCGCCATGTCGGCATAAAACTCCTTCACGGTCGCCACGCGGTGGTCGATCCAGTCCTGGATGTTCGGAACATGCACACGATCCAGCCGCCAGGGCTTGTTGGCCTGGCTCCAGATCGGCGGCACGCTGTCGGGGTATTCCGCGAAACCATAGCGCTCCTCGCACTGCTCCAAAGTGTAGGTCTTCTTGATCATGTCGCGCAGGTGCTGCACACAATAGTCGCAACGGCACGAACGCGGCTCATAGCGCAGGATCTGGTTGTCGAAGAATATCTCGTCCGCCTGGACCTCCCGCACTGCCACATCCAGCACCTTCTTGACGTAGGCACGGTACCCCGGGTTGTTCAGACAGGGAAACCAGCGGTTCAATTGGTATCCGCCATAGGCAACCGGCAGGCCGTCCATGTCCTTTCGCGCCCAGTCGCGCGCCTCAGGCACTTCCTTGAAGAAGTACTCGGTCATCATCGTGCCGCCGACATACACCGAGATCATCACGCCGCGCTGGTGCAGCTCGCGTGCGAACTTGATGATCCGCTCGATATGCGGCCGCTCGCGCACAAGTCCGGCCCCCTTGAAGAAGTCGGCACGGGACAGGATCGCCACGCCGAGTTCCTTGAGGATTTCGGCATTCTCCGCCGTCGGGTACTCGATCGACATAGCCTTCTCCTTCGGGCTGCAGGTGCCCCGGATCTTGTAGAACCAGAGCGGCTCATGTGTATGCGGCTTGAGTTGTTTCAGCAGTCCCTCGATCTTCACCTGGTCAACAGGGAAAGGCCTATCGGGATCACCACGTAATAGTCGTTGAGTCATAATCGTCGCTCCTTATGTCGCCACAGGTTAACAGCGCGCCACCGGTACCCTGACCATTCAAAGCCGAGCCCACTGCAAATGTCTACATACAATCTCTGGGTGCAAATACCCGCATCAAGACGAGATCCAAAACTAAATTTTTTATCATTCTGGCATGCAGTGGGCAAACCAAAAGAGCAGGCATCTGGGCGAGGCACCATGCAGTTTGAATCAAAAGTATTGCATATTGGAACACGTGACCGTCTCTCGATCACCCACCCCCTGTCAGATCAGGAGACATATGGAGTGCGGTCCCGCAGTCGCGGGAACGCCGCTTTTTTATCCGGCGCGGCTTGACGCGCCGCGTTGGGTGTTGCCGACTGTGCCTCAGAGGCAAGGAATGAGACATGTTTGTCGGGTTTACCCCCCCCTGTTTGACATGGTTAAGACGCAAATCTGTCAGCAACATCCCGATATTTCTGTGTTTAAGGAGTTCGCCTGACGGGAGATTGAACAACAAACAATACCTCTCCTCCCCCTGGCTGTTTCCCTCTCCAGGAAACCGTAGCGTATATTTTGGCCATGGTATTCCCGTGGACGAAATATACGCTACATTTGCATTTCCCCTTCTTCTCTTCTCGGTGCCTCAGTGCCTCTGTGGTGAATCTTCCTTTGACTGGTTATTTAGAGGATCAGTACTGAGCGTGGGCCGCATGTGCGGCAATGCCCCCTCCCCCTGAATTTTGACTCCTGAGCAGTTAGCCTTATTCATCGCTGCTTTGCCGGAGGCACGACGTTGATCCGCCTGACAATCTCGCACCATGCGCAGCGACAATTCTTTTTCGTGACCAGCAGGGGGTCATTCCGGAGGACGGCAAGTCCGGCCTCCACCACATCCCTGCCGCGCATCAGGTAAACCGTCCCCTCGCCCAGCGGGCCTTCGAGGAGGCGTTAACCCTTGATCCGCTCGTCTCCAACTTCAAGACC
>CAZDUS010000083.1:0-4274 GCA_964508705.1 uncultured Verrucomicrobiota bacterium | reverse complement strand
CTGCGCCGACAGGACGCCCCCGAGTTTCTTGACGTCCGCATCCGTGGAAGACCAGCGCTGGCAATCGAGGCCACTATCGATAGAATTGTACTTTATAGAGTCTTTTGATTCTCCTCTCATCCAGGCAGGTTCAGGATCCGGCAACCGGGCACACTCCGTGCCCCTCACTTATGCGCCGAATCATGGCAAAACGTAAGCTCCAACAGCCATCCCCACCTTCCCCGCCATCCCTTACCGGAGCCAGAACAAGGTACCTGCCCATTCGCATCACTTTGCCATAAATAACCTAGGAGGAAGGCTCGCATTGTCTTGCTTATGCGTTATTTTTTCCTTGCATTTGGAGACATGTATCGCCGGAAGTCACCACAGGTCTCGAGCAACCTCCATCAGGTTTCGCGCGTCACTGCTTCGGAGCGCGTCCGTGGCGGATTGCCGCCGCGGCTTTGCGATCCAGCGAGGGCTGGACGCTCCAGTACTTCCCGTAGGCGCGGGTAAAGGCGTCCGCGTTCCGGCACCCTGTACGCGATGCCACCTCCTTGGTCATCAGGCCCTGCTCCTGCAGCAGTTTCCGGGCAAACTCCATCTTGCACCGATGAAAATAGGCCGTGATCCCTTCCCCCATTTCCCGCTGAAAAAGGCGCCGCAGACTGACCGGATGCATCCGCAGGGCGCGGGCAATGTCGCCGGTCCCGCGCACACTGCCGAGAAGCGATTCCATCGTCCTGAGCACGGTCCGGATCGGCGGCGGCCCCCCGCGCCGGATGGCACTGTCCGATCCGGTGTAGTCTTCCATCCAGGCATCCCCGTTCAGCTGTTCGAGTAACGCGTTGCGAAACGAAATCTCCAGCCGGCGGTAGTGCGCATGACCGCTGGACTGCATCGGCGTTGCCCCTTCCACCAGGCTCGCGGCGTAGCGGTACAGGGGATAGCGACGCTGTACCGCCGGATCATTCCATACCGACCGCACCGGCAGGAAGGGGCGACGCTCGGCGATCCGGAGCGCGCGCAGCGTTTCCCTCGTATAGATGGATGCAGCACGGCCACGGCCACGTCCGGCGGTTCCTTGCTCCACGGAATACACCTGCCGCTACTCTTGAACGGTGCCCGCGGCCGGTCATCCGAACCGAGCGACGGCCCGGGGGGAAACGGCAGAAACACATACCGGCGGATTTGATCGGCTGGCATGTTTTCGAAGTCGGAGAGCCATCCGAACCCCCCGACACGCCCCCGCACCTTGCGCTTGCCTGATTTGGGATGTACCATTTCGCCCACATCCAGCAAGCCGGGGGCAATGATCCGGGTCCAAAGCCAGTCGTACGCCTCAACCGCCTTGTGCAAATTCCTCAGCAGCAACGGGGCGGAATCCGCGGCCACTCCGTTCGACCCCAGCAGCGACAGCATGAACCCCAGCCGGGCGCGCTCACTGCTGCCCAGCAGGACAAGCGATTGACCGCTCCTGACCAGCAGTTCGCCCATCGCTCCAAATTCCTCCCAGGTGCGCGGCGGATCGATACCCAACCGATCCAACACGGCCGCGCGAATGAAGAACACAAACGGCGTGATATCGTCGGGAATCGCATAGAGTCTCCCTCCAACGGTCGCCAGTTCGAGGGCCTGCGGCGCATAGGCGGCCAGTTTCTCGGGAGTGAACCAGGCATCCAGAGGGCGCACCCATCCTTCCCGCGACAGAACAGCCATGGCCTCGACCTGGATCGGAGCCAACGTCAACCGGGAACGCCGGTTCTCAAGTTCCTGCACGATCACCGCGGCAACTGCGGAGGTCGTTTGCCAGCTGAGATCCGGAAAGAGACGCGAATAGTCGACGATGTTATTCGGAAAGCAGATCGCTTGCGGCTTGCCTCGTCCCGTGTCCATCTTCTTACCCCTCTCACGTTCAGAACGCATCCAACCCTCCATGAAAACTCACCGAACCCTATCACAGCGTCATCCGTGAAAGCAAGATAGGCCAACCCGCAAATAAGCCAATGCTTCCGCACTTACTGGTTGGTCACGGTCACTTGATAGAACGCACCCGGTCTTGCCACCGCATCCGTATGCACGTTCTCCGGCGGATTGCCCGGCATCCGGTTCGTCAGCACACTGCTGAACGAATCAAGCAACAGATTCGTCGAGAGCCTCAACGTGTAGAACCGGTTCGACTCGCTCGGCCAGCGCAGCACCATCCCCACGCCCACATTCTGCACCGCATTCGTGAACTTGAACGCCGACTTGCTGTTCGTCGGATCCGTCCCCGCCACCCACTCCCCATAGTTCGACAGCCCGTCCTTGTCCCAGTCCGCCTCCGCCGCCCCCTCCGCATTCGTCGTGCTCCCGAAATACCCCGTCTCCCACGCATCCGGGATGTTGTTGGTGTTGACATCGGGATTCCCGCCCGGCGCATAACTCCCCTGCATCCTCAGGTCATTGTTGATATTCGTCACCACCAGCCCTGTCCACCCAACCGCATTGCTCCAGTTGACCGTTGTGAACGCCCCCATCAATAGCCCGTTATTGCCGTTCGTCATGGTCGTATCAAGGATCGTCGCGTCCAGTGATACGTTGGTAGCCGGTGTCCAGAGTGTCACGTTCAGCGTCGCCCCCGCCGCGATCGTCACCTTGCCCGTTCCCGTTCCTGTCCCCGCTACCGTCACCCGGTCGCACACAGACGTCCCCGTCATCTCCACCTCGTACACCGAGTTACTGCTGAAGGCGAATGTCGGACCAAAATTACCAGACGAGTAACTGGTCAGCGTCAGTATACCAATCCCGCCATTGACGCCCACATCGCCAGGACTGACCACTCCCCGGTTCGTCACCGTCCCGATCGTGAAGGTCCCTCCCTGATATACCTTGTTCGTCCCGGTACCTGACAATGTCCCCTTGATCGTCGGTGTTCCAGTGTAATGCGCTATAGCCCCGCTACCCACCCGGATCCCGCGCGGAATCGACTGCGGATTCGATCCCGTTGCGAACCGCAATTGCACATTGTTCGCCACATCCCAGTTCCCCGTCCACGTCGTGGATGCCGCCAGCAGAACTTGGTCACCGGTTCCATTCAACCCCTTCAGTGTCAGTTTCCCACCCCCATGCACCGCCGAGGTCAGGTAAATGGCCGCCCCGACGCTGTTGCTAATCACCGAATCGGACGTCACGGTCAGCACACCGCCAAAAGCGGAACTGGAAAGTGCCAGGGTCCCTCCGTTCACCACGTTCGAGTGGTTACATAACTGTTTTGACCCCACCCAGAGCACCCCCCCGGTATACACGTTGACCCGTACGCTCGGAGGAATCACGTTGGCCGTGTCGATGGTCTGCGACGCCAATTTCAACACCCCACCCGTCTTCACATTCACCAGTAATCCCTGTGCCACGTCCCCGACGTTGCTCGCCGTCACGGTCCAGCCCGAAATGATGGCTATATCACCCGCCACCGACGGATACCCTGTCCCCACATCCCAGGTGCCGGCCACGTTGAACGGCCCATCCATCACCGCCGTATATACCGTCCCGGTACTGTCGTTATCCGTGATCGTCACCGCAGCATTCGATGGCACACCCACTGTGTAATTGGTATTCGCCACAAGCGTCAGGATCACCGTCTCGTTGCTTTCCATGTCGCTGTCATCCACCGGTGTGACGGTAATTATCGCATTGGTCTGGCCTGGTAGGATTGTCACACTGCCCGATAACGTTGTGTAGTCCGCTGTATTGCTCGCCGTCCCCTCAATCAAGTAATCCACCACCAGCGCCCCGCTCGTCAATGGCTCACGAGTGACCGTAAAGGCGCCCGGCGATGTCCCCGCCTCCGAGGCCGTCGCCTCCGATACCGTCAGCGTCAACACCGGTAAGAGTTGTTCATCGCTGATGATTGTGACTATTTCGCTGGCGGGCCACCCGATCAAATAATTGGCACCATTGGGCACCAACGCGATGATCACGGATTCGTCCCACTCGCGGATTTCGTCGTCCACCGGCGTCACCAAGATCGCCGCATTGGTCTCACCATCTGCGATCGTCACGCTGCCCGTGAGCGTCAGGTAGTCCACTCCGTTGCTGGCGGTCCCGCCGATAGTGTAGTTCACCACCAGTTCACCGCTGGTATTTGTTCCGCGTTCAACCACCAGGGTTCCCGTCGTCAGATCGGCCTCCGTCGCCGTGTCGTCCGTCACCCGCAAGGTTACCAGATTAGCCGTGGTGTTTTCGGCTTGCGCCAAAAACAGGGCACTGGCGTTGGTCTTTCCCGCAAGATAGGACCCCAGAAACGTCCGGGCCGT
>CAZDUS010000082.1:1345-4686 GCA_964508705.1 uncultured Verrucomicrobiota bacterium | reverse complement strand
TTCATAGCAACGAATTATCACGGGCGCAACGATATGATACACATAAAAAACTATATTTGCCTTTGGTAATAGGCGCATCTCTGAGTTTGGGTGCCTGTTCTGCAATTTGTAGGGGTGCTCCTTGTTTGATCCCGCGGGCGTCGGCCAGCGACGCTCCTATGAGGCGGGAAATTTCAAGGATGCCAAAACTTGCAGATGCGCTCTGCGCATGGTGCATGCTGCAAGTGGCATCATACGGTACTGGCGCTGTTGTCACTGTCTTGACTTTGTGCAATAACGCAGCCCTGGCCTATATCATTTGAAGAAAAACCCTGATAATAAGTCGAATTTCATCATGATAAAAAAGAGATACAATTATAAAAGTAATGATAGACATGTAAGACGCGTGTGGTACACTGAGCCACAAGATAAGGTTGGCGTTTGTGTCAGATGGGTAGGGGGAGCCGATGAGGCGCCGTATGACTACAGTGGCCATGCATCGGCAAAACTCTTTGACATTCCCGTCAATCGAGGGGGAGTCCATATTCTCGTTCTGCGGAAATCAAATCCGCCAAAAGCGGAGAAAAAGGAGAATGCCATGCGTAGAGTCAATGCGGTCATCCTTAGTGTTCTGATCAGTGCGGTTCTGGCGGGCCAAGCGAAGGCGGAGCGCTGGCTGCTGGTGAAATTCCAGGACAGTGATACCGCCAGTACGTTTGGAACGAATTTCCCGACCTGGAACACGATTATCAGGGATACGAATCACACGGCCTACGTCAATCCCGACGGCAATCCTGATCACAAGGGCATTGCCTATTATGGCACCGACACCAACGGCGCCGTGTTTTACGGGATACAAGGAACGGTTCCGATCAACATGCAGTGCCCTCACAGGATCGTCGCTACCTTCTATAACAAAGGGGTAGGCAACAAGACGTTCCAGCCGCGGGTCAGTTTCAAGGACTTCAATGGCCCGGTGGCCTACACAAACGAAAAAACTTTAGACTGTTCCTGGACGAATGCGTGGTATCAGATGTATCCCTCCAATCTTTTGACTTCCGCCTCCGGCGGAATGACATTGAGTGGACACAGTGTGGGCGAGATACACCTCAATATCACCGACAAAGCGCATGTCGATGCTCCGCTCTCTCCTGCAAGTTGCGGAAGCAACTACCTTGTCAATATCTCGCTTAAGAGTTTTAATACGGACCTGGTGTTGACCAAGATTGAGTTGAGTGACGAGCAGGACGTGACGTCGCCCTCCACGCCGAGCAATCTGACGGCGACAGCCATTTCCCCGTCCCTTGAAGCGAGCAACTGCGTGGTGGAGTTGACCTGGACCCCAAGTACCGATGATCAAACGGGGGTGGACCGCTATAATGTTTATCGCAACGACGGCACGGGCTGGATACTTCACGAGATGGTGAGCTATGAGTGGACCGATTATTTCGGGACCAACACCATCACATACCGTGATTACCAGGCGGAACCAAACACAGAGTACACCTACGCCGTTGAGGCGGTTGATGCCGAAGTCAACGGAGTCTACAGAACCCTGAGCGGCACCAATGCGCCACGAGGCAATATGAGTGTCCCTGCGTTCGTGACGATTACCACGCCCTCGTTCAATATGCCTGCCCTGATTGATGCGACGGCAGACCTTCTCTATCTCGGCCGGTTCCGTGTGCCTGCGAGCGGCAACTGGGACGGGATTGGCAGGGGGCTTACGTACAACCCGCAAGGGAATCCCAATTACAATCCGAACACCGAACTGCCGGGGTCACTGCTGATCACGGGCCGCGACGATCAAAGTACCGTCGCTGAGTTTTCAATCGCCAAGCCGATTGTGACCGACACCATACAGGTCATGAATCAGGCCGCTTTACTGAAGCCCTTTACCAATGCGTTCACCTGGGGGATCTATAAACAGAATACGATCTGGAATTTCGTTGGTTATCATCCCGGCGACACCAATGCCAACGTAGGGCCGCATCTCTATGGCAGCCAGTATGAGTTCTATGCCGGATACCTCACGAATGCACATCTTAGCATATTCGACCTTGATCTAACCAGTTGCTTTGGGCCGTGGCATATCGGCAGCAACGAACCGCCTGGCAAGATTGACTTCTGCTTAACTGGAAAGTTCATCTTCGCGGCGCCGCAGGCTTGGGCCGACGCCTACACCGGCGGGCGATCCTTGATTATCGGCAACGGCGGCGCTGTCTCCGGCTATGGCACACCGTCGACAGGTCCAGCGTTGTATGCCGTCAAACCGTGGGAAAGCGGGGGTTTGCCGGATGCAAACGGCATCATCTCTGCCGTCAATCTCCTGTGTTACGGGGACGAGACAGAAGATGAAACAACATGGCATGACAACTGGAACCACCTTAGCCGGACCCACGGGGCCTGCTGGGCCATGGGCGATGGCAAACAGGCGGTCATTGTGAGCGGGGCGATCGGACGTGGCGATCTCTGGTACGGCGCGGGCGACGGGGCGCAAAGCACCACATCGTCGTATGACGTGCCGGATACCATTACGGAATTCGCTGATTTGGCCAAGGGTTACCACGCCACGCTTCGGGATGGATCGCTAATGCTCTTCAATCCGGCGGATCTGGCGCGGGTGGTACTGGGTGAAATGCAGCCGTATGAGCCGCGTTACTATCAGACATTTAACGTGAGGAAGTACTACTTGCTGAATCAGAATTCAGTGCAGATTGAGAATGTGTCCATCGCCTGTGATCAGGAAAACGGCTATCTCTATGTCCATGAAAAGGACGGAGAGACAACTACTCGCAGCCTCATGCACGTCTTCAAGATTCGTACGGGCGGTGCGAATAACCAGGCTCCGACGGTGGATGCCGGTTCGAACCAGGTGATTACCCTGTCGGGCTCGGCCAGTTTGGACGGGACGGGTAGTGATGATGGCGAACCCAGTACGCCCGGGGCGATTACCTACACCTGGAGCAAGGTGTCCGGTCCTGGCACTGTAACCTTCGGCAATGCCAATGCGGCGGATACTACGGCCTCTTTCAGTGCGGCGGGGACCTATGTGTTGCGGTTGCAAGTTTCTGATGGCGAGCTTACCACCGTGGACACCGTGACAATCACAGTTAATCCGGAAAACACGGCCCCGACGGTGAATGCAGGGACAGATCAGACGATAACCAACCCGGCTTCAGCAAGCCTGAACGCGTCGAGCAGCGATGATGGGCTGCCCAATCCGCCGGGGACGCGTACCTTTACCTGGAGCAAGGTATCCGGTCCGGGCACTGTAACCTTCGGCAATGCCAATGCGGAGGATACCACGGCCTCTTTCAGTGCGGCGGGGCAGTACGTGCTACAGTTGCAGGTGTCCGACA
>CAZDUS010000082.1:0-1245 GCA_964508705.1 uncultured Verrucomicrobiota bacterium | reverse complement strand
ACGGCCTCTTTCAGTGCGGCGGGGCAGTACGTGCTACAGTTGCAGGTGTCCGACAGCGTGCTTTCAGCCGTGGATACGATGACGGTTACGGTTGCGTCGCAGACCCTTCCGACCGGCCTGATTGCCCACTGGAAACTGGACGAGGGGTCAGGCACGGCCGTCGCTGATGCAACAGGAAATGGTAGTGTGGGAACAAATAACGGCGCGACATGGATCACGGGATATTTGAACGGGGCGCTCGATTTTGACGGGGTTAGTGATGATGCCGGCGGGACGTTCTTTGTCCCCATCGCCATCAGTACCCAGATGAGTATTTCGGCTTGGGTTTACTCGGATGTCACGCCCAATACCGCTGATGCCGTGGTAAGCCTGGCGCCTGTCTCGGCTGCGTCCCTCGTCAATATCTATAGTAGCGGGAAAGTGGCCGCCTACGGGGACAGGAACCTGGTGACGGCGACGGTCACTCCGCCGTCGAACCAGTGGTACCACCTGGCCTACACTTACGACGGTATAACGAACCGGATCTACGTCAATGGCGTGGATCGGGGAAGTACAATCAACGCTCCCGACACCAACGGCGTGCTCGGTGTATTCCGTCTGGGCAACCGGGCTCGTTTTGGTGGCAAGGCATTTGATGGTCGGGTCGATGACGTGCGGGTTTACGACTACGCGCTCTCGGCGGGACAGGTGATGGGGTTGGTCAGTAATGCGGCACCGACGGTGAATGCCGGCTTGGACAAGGCGATTACCCTGCCGGCCTCGGCAAATCTGGCCGGGACGTTCAGTGATGACGGTATGCCTAATCCGCCAGCGGCAACGACGGCCACCTGGAGTAAGGTCTCCGGTCCGGGAACAGTTACCTTTGGTGATGTCCATGTTACAAATACCACGGCTGCGTTCAGCGAGGCGGGGACGTACGTGCTGCAGTTGCAGGCGTCCGACAGCTCTCTTTCCGTCTCGGATACAGTGACGGTTACGGTCAGCCCCATGCCGACCGTGCAGTTCAGTGCCACCAGTTCGACCGGCGACGAGGCCACGGCGTCCGTCAACTTGGCGGTCACACTCAGTGCCGCCTCATCCAACACAGTCACGGTAAGTTACGCGGTCACCGGTGGCACAGCGACCGGCAGCGGCACTGACTACAGCATCAGCGGCACGCAGGTGACGTTCAATCCGGGTGAGACCAGCCAGAACGTGTCTGTCACGGTGGCCAACGACGCCCTTGATGAGGACGATGAGACGGTT
>CAZDUS010000081.1:0-4765 GCA_964508705.1 uncultured Verrucomicrobiota bacterium | reverse complement strand
ACTGGGGGCGGTTCGAGCCGGTGTCGGCGCAACCGGCGGGGAGTGCAGCGAGCGTAGAGTACCGGTTCCGCAACGGGAGCCGTGTTGTGTTTGATGCGCACGAAATCAACGTCAAGGTGTTGCTGGATGATGTTAAGGAGTATTTGAAGTCCAATCCCAAGAATCTGGAGCGGGATCGGATCAGCATTGAAAACATTGGCTACATGCTCGTTGAAAAAGCGCAGAAGAAATATGTTGGAAAGGAATCGGCCCGGTGGGATCGGACGTTGGAGCCGAAGGAGGGTCATTTTGACCGGGTGGTGACGATTGAAACGCCGCTCAAGAAGGCGGGGGCGTATTTACTGACGGCGACGATGGATGACGGCAACGTCAGTACGATGATCATCTGGGTCAATGATACAGTGATCGCCCGGAAGCAGTTGGACAAGGGGGCGTGGTTCTTTGTGGCGGATGCGGTTAGCGGGAAACCGGTGACGCATGCTACGTTGGAATTTTTCGGCTACCAGCAAAAGTGGATTGAGAATTGGAAAAAAATTGGGCGGCAATATGACGTGTTGACGACAGCGTCTGCGGAAACCACGGATGATGAGGGGCAGGTCGTGCCGTCGACAAAGGAGTTTGACCACAATTATCAATGGCTGGTGACGGCGACGACGGAGGATGGGCGGCTAGCGTATCTCGGGTTTACGCATGGTTGGTATGGGCGCGGACATGACGCCGAATATAACGAGAGAAAGGTGTTCGGGATTACGGATCGTCCGGTTTACCGTCCGGACCAGCCGGTAAAGTTCAAGTTCTGGGTCCGTAAGGCGCAGTATGATCAGGAGGATACGTCTGATTTTGCGGGGCAGGAATTTGCGGTGATTGTGCAGAACCCGCAGGGCGAAAAGATTTTCGAGAAGACGTACAAGGCGGATGAGTATGCGGGGGTGGCGGGAGAATATGCTCTGCCGAAGGATGCGGCCCTGGGCCAGTACTATGCGTATTTACGGCAGTCAGGCCATAGTTGGGGCGGCGTGAATTTCCGGGTGGAGGAATACAAGAAGCCGGAGTTTGAGGTGTCGGTTGCGGCTCCAACGGAGCCGGTGAAGCTGGGCGAGACCATTACGGCGACGATCCGCGCCAAGTACTATTTTGGTTCTCCGGTCAAGGAAGCCAAGGTCAAGTACAAGGTAATGCGGACGAAGCATGACACGGTCTGGTATCCGCCCATGCCGTGGGATTGGTTCTATGGGCCGGGATACTGGTGGTTTGCGGTGGATTATCTCTGGTATCCTGGGTGGCGGGACTGGGGTTGTTTTGCTCCGCGGTGCTGGTGGTGGCCGGCGTCACCCGGAGTGCCGGAACTGGTGGCGGAAGTTGAGGCTCCTATCGGGGCGGAGGGTTCGCTGAAGGTTTCCATTGATACGGCGATGGCCAAGGAGTTGCACGGGGATAGTGATCATCAGTACCAGATTACGGCTGAGGTGGTGGATGCGTCGCGGCGGACAATTGTGGGGCAGGGCACGGTGCTGGTGACGCGAAAGCCGTTCAAGGTGTATGCGTGGGTCAACCGCGGGCATTACCGGCCCGGTGATGTTGTGCAGGCGGACTTCAGTGCCAGGACGCCGGACGGCAAGCCGGTGGAGGGGCGCGGGGAACTGGTTTTGTATCGGATCAAATACAAGGATGCCAAGCCGGTGGAGAAGGTTGTTCAGAAGTGGAAACTCGATACGGACGTCGAGGGGGTGGCTCGGCAGTTGATCAAGGCGTCCGAGGCGGGGCAGTACCGGCTTTCGTACACGGTGACGGATGGGAAGAAGAGGGCGGTGGAAGGTGGGTATGTGTTTGTGGTGAGGGGGGAGGGAGATGACGGCAAGGGATTCAAGTTCAGCGAGATCGAGCTGACGCCGGAGAAGAAGGAGTATGCGCCGGGCGAAAAAGTGAGGCTACTGGTAAGTACGGATCATCCCGGCGGCACGGTGTTGTTGTTTGTGCGTCCGGCCAACGGCGTTTATTTACGGCCACAGGTGCTGAATCTTACGGGTAAGCAGGTGGTTGAGGAGATTGAGGTCACGAAGAAGGATATGCCGAACTTCTTTGTGGAGGCGGTGACGGTGTTTAACGGCAAGGTTTACAGTCAGACCCGCGAGATCGTGGTGCCGCCTGAGAAACGGATTTTGAATGTCGAGGTGTTGCCATCGGCGACGTCGTACAAGCCGGGGGAAGAGGCGACGGTGAAGTTGCGGGTGACCGATTTCTTCGGCAAGCCGTATTCGGGGGCGCTGGTGGTCAGCGTCTATGACAAGTCGGTGGATTACATTTCCGGGGGATCGAATATTCAGGAGATCAAGGCCTTCTTCTGGAAATGGCGGAGGCACCATAATCCTCAGACGGAATCCAACGTTGACCGGATGTCTTTCAATATGGGGCTTCCCAAGGCGATATTGATGTCCAACCTGGGGATTTTCGGGGAAGGGGTGGTGGAGGAGGTGGGGAAGAAAGGTTATCTTTCGAGGGGAGGTCGTGCGGGCGGGATGGCGATGCCAGCGAGGAAAATGGCAGCGAAGAGTGTTAACAGGATGGATATGGATGGAGCCGCCATGCCTGCATCCATGCCGATGATGGCGATGGCGGCCGCTGAAACGGGGATGGCGGATAAATTGGAAGAGGCCTCGGCTAGTGCGATGGGCGAGGAGGTTGTCGAAGCGGTGGTGCGGAAGGATTTTGCGGATACGGCGTATTGGAATTCCGGGTTGATGGCGGACTCCAATGGGGTTGTCGAGGTGCGGTTCAAGATGCCGGAGAATCTGACGGGGTGGTCGATCAAGGCGTGGGCGATGGGGCACGGGACCAAGGTCGGCGAAGGATCGGCGGCGGTGGTGACAGCGAAGAATCTCCTGCTCCGGTTGCAGGCGCCGCGGTTCTTTGTCGAAAAGGATGAGGTGGTGTTGTCCGCCAATATTCACAACTACCTCAAGACGGAGAAGGCCGTACGGGCTGAGTTGGAATTGGAGGGCGGGAGTCTGGAGTTTATTGATCCCAAGGTGCGGAGCGTGAAGATTGAGGCGGGTGGCGAGGCGCGGGTGGACTGGCGGGTCAAGGCGGTGAGCGAGGGGCGCGCTGTGGTGCGGATGAAGGCGTTGACTGACGAGGAGTCGGATGCGATGGAGATGAGTTTCCCGGTGTATGTACACGGGATGATCAAGACGGATTCCTTCTGCGGCGTGATCCGGCTGGACAAGGAACGGGCGTCGTTCACGATGACAGTGCCGGCGGAGCGGAGGCCGGACCAGACGCGGCTGGAGTTGAGATATTCGCCGACGCTGGCGGGCGCAATGGTCGATGCGTTGCCGTATCTGGTGGACTATCCCTACGGCTGTACTGAGCAGACGCTCAACCGGTTCCTGCCGACAGTGTTGGTGCAGAAGGTGTTGAAGGATATGGGGTTGGACCTCAAGGCCATCCATGACAAGCAGACGAATCTAAATGCCCAGGAGATAGGTGATGCGAAGGAACGGGCGGCGCAGTGGAAGCGCGGGAATCTGCCGAATCCGGGCGAGGAGAAGAGGAATCCTGTCTTTGACGAGGCGGTGGTGCTGGATATGGTGCGCGAGGGATTGCGGGCGTTGACGGCGATGCAGCTTGATGACGGGGGATGGGGATGGTTTTCCGGGTGGGGTGAGCGGTCATGGCCGCATACCACGGCGTATGTGGTGCATGGATTGCAGATGGCCCGGAAAAACGGGGTGGCGGTGGTTCCGAGCGTCATGGAGCGGGGGGTGGCGTGGTTGGCGAACTACCGGGACGAGCAGGCGCGGTTGTTGCGGAATGCGTCGACGGAGACGGAGCCGTTGAAGCGTAGGGCGGATGATCTGGATGCGTTTGTGCAGATGGTGCTGGTGGATACGGGCAAGGATAATGGCGAGATGCGGGATTTCCTGTATCGGGACCGGACACACCTGTCGGTGTATGCCAAGGCAATGTTCGGGTTGTCGCTCCATGCGATGGGGCAGGCGGAGAAGCGCGATATGCTGTTGAGCAATATCCGGCAGTATCTTGTGCGCGATCCGGAAAACCAGACGGCCTATCTCAAGTTGGGCAACGAGGGATACTGGTGGTGCTGGTATGGCAGTGAGAACGAGGCGCATGCGTATACCGTGAAGTTGCTAGCGGCGGTGGACCCGAAGGGGGAGGATACGGCGGATCTGGTCAAGTATCTGCTCAACAACCGCAAGCACGCCACTTATTGGAATTCCACGCGGGATACGGCGTTGTGTGTGGAGGCGATGGCGGACTATCTCAAGGCCAGCGGGGAAGACAAGCCGGACATGACGGTGACGGTGTTGGTGGATGGAAAGACCGTCAAGGAAGAGCGGATTACGGCGGACCGGTTGTTCATGTTCGACAACGCGGTGGTGCTGGAAGGTGCGGCGCTGGCGGATGGCAAGCATGAGGTGGAGGTCCGGCGAGAGGGGAAGGGGCCGGTCTATTTCAACGCCTACCTGAGCAACTTTACGTTGGAGGATGACATCAAGCGGGCGGGGTTGGAGGTCAAAGTCAACCGCAAGGTGTACAAGTTGACGCCCGAAGACAAGACGACCAAGGTGGCCGGGGCGCGTGGTCAGGCGGTGGATCAGAAAGTGGAGAAGTATACGCGAGCGGAATTGGGCAACCTTGATTCGCTTAAGAGCGGAGATTTGGTTGAGGTGGAGTTGGAGATCGAGAGTAAGAACGATTACGAGTACCTGGTCTTCGAGGATATGAAGGCGGCGGGATTTGAGCC
>CAZDUS010000080.1:0-4859 GCA_964508705.1 uncultured Verrucomicrobiota bacterium | reverse complement strand
CCTTCATGCATTCGGACGGCAACATTGCCTCCGTGTACGAAGACCTGATCGAGGTAGGCGTGGATGCCCTGAACTCCCAGCTCTTTTGTATGGACATGGCAGACTTGGAGCGGCGCGCGAAGGGCCGCATCACCTTCTGGGGCGAGATTGACCGGCAACATGTGCTGTCTTCTCCAGATCCCGAGATGGGACGCAAAGCCGTGAGGAAGGTGGCGCACCACCTGTACGATTCGCGCGGCGGCGTGATTGCGCAATTCGAATTGACGCCAGGGTCAGATCCCGCAACCGCGATTGCAATTTTCGAGGAATGGGATCGAGTCCAGGCATGACACTCGAATGCCGACGGCGGTTTATGTCCCGCCCGCCGGTGAGCACACGAACGAGATTACCTGCAATTGGTTGCAGACCTGGTTCACGAAAGGATAACGATGACGACTAAACTCACAGTAGCCCAGATAGGCGTTACGAACTTCGGTACGCTCAACGCCTACCATGTTACGCCGTACCGCCATACCTTCAACATTCTCGGCACCAAGGCCAATCTCTACCGCGCCGAACGATTCTTTGACGAGGGTACGACGCTGCAAATCCAGCACACGGGGGTGCCTGGGGTTAAGGAACCCAAGGTGCCGGTGGCGGTCGGAGGAGTATGAAACTTATTCATATTGCAATAGCCTCCACTACGAGTAAACCCGGCGATGTGGCGGCGAATCTGAGGCAGATCGCGGAGTTTGCCGCGCGGGCGGGGAGCGATGGCGCGGACCTGCTGCTGACGCCGGAGTTAAGCGCCTCCGGCTATGGGCCGTATCCCGAGGTTTTGGCAACGGCGGAACCAGCCGGCAACGGCCCGATCTTTAAGGCGCTGGCAGGGATGGCGCGGACGAGCGGCGTGGTCGTCTGCGCCGGTTTCGTGGAGGCCTGTAGCGACAAGCGTTATCTCGCCCATTATATCGTCTATCCCGACGGCCGGTTTATCGTCCAGCGCAAGAATCGCGTGATGCTAACTGAGCGGCCCTTGGATCCGTCGGGCGAGTTGATCCCCCCGGATCCGGCGCGCCCCTCCGGCGATCCCGCTGACCCAGGCCAGCCGCGCCAGCCGCTATTCAGTTTCTTCGAGGTCAAGGGCGCGTGCTGCGCGGTCGCGATCTGCGCCGACAGCGGCATTCCCGGGTTGGACGATCTGCTGGAGAAGGCGGGCGTCGAGGTGCTGCTGGTGCCGACGGGCGCTGGTGGTGAACGGAAGGATCGCGTGACCACGGAGGAACTGCGCACCGCGGCGGGGCGGCAGAAATACCTCCACTGGCTGGAGCTGGTCTTCTTCCCCGGCGCATCGGTTATCACCTGCATTGAACGCCGACGCGCCATGGCGGCAGTAAACTTGTGCGGTTATGACGGTAAGAAGCACTACCACCTCGGCCACGGCATGATCATCACGCCCATGGGCGAGGTGCCAGCCCTGATTCACGGCCTGCCCAATCTCGATTGTCAGCGACCCATGTATACCCACGCAGTCATTAACCTGGAGGAACACCTGAAATGCCTATGAAGCACATTCAACGATTGTCCGGCAAAGCACTTGCGGTTGGCCTGTTGGCGCTGGCGGTGTTGGGAGGTTGGCTTGTCGCGGCCGCCGCGCCGGCGGCAGCGCCCGTAACCCGCGAAGTGCTCGACCTGCCGAATTGCGGTGTATTTCAAAATGGCAAGGCGACGGCTCTGGACCCGGCGCGCATGCTCTACGCGCTGGGGTTGTCATCCGAGGTGGAGTCCCCGTGGCGGCTTTGGTCGGCGGGAAGCGTGGCTGGCGAATCAACGGCGGGAGATGCGTTCGCGTATCTCGTCAGTTTCAAGCAGCCGGTCACGCTGGGCGCGATCCTGACCACCTTGCCCCAGTTGCGTCTTTTGAAAGCCGACGCGCCCTATCCGGGGGATCCTGCGAATCCAACGCACTGGATCGAGTGCGCGGTCCCCGTCGCCGCCGGCCCGCGGATCGTGACGCTCGACACGCCCATCACGACCCGCGCCGTGCTCTTTGGCGAGATCCGCAAGAGCGGCAGTTCAACCCTCGGCCCCGTCCGCTTCTACGCGGAACGCTGCTTCAACGTCGCACCACTGGCCGGTGCGCGGGCCAGAACCGAATATCAGGCGCCGGACAGCGCCGGCGGTGCCACCTGGCGCGCCATCGACCCGGCCCGCGGGCGCGGAAGTTGGGTCAGCTCCGGCGTCAACGCCAGTGGCAATATCCCGGTTTCGTCCGTCAGTGACGTTAATCCGCAGTGGTACATCCTCGCGTGGGACGAGCCGCATGCCGTGAGCGGACTGTACCTCCAGGACAACTTTGGTGCCTTCAAACTCGACGTTTTCAGCGGCGCCGCCGGCTCGACGCCGTTGGCCGGTGTCGAATCCGAATGGCGGAAGCTCAAGCCGGAGCAGGTCCAGACCAGCCGCCAGCAGGGGCGGTGGATTCAGTTTGCCGGGCCCGTGAAGACGACGGGGCTGCGGATCCGCATCCTCAAGGCCCTGACGGACAAGGGGGACGCCAGCCCGGTGGCGAGGCTTGACGCGATCCTGGCCTTCGAGGATCTTTGCATGGCGCCGGTCCCGTCCGTGGTGACCGATCCGCCACCGCCGCCGTACAAGATCGCCTACCAGTCGCCCCAGGCCGGCCTTCTCACCCTGGCCATTGACGACGCGCAGGGCCGCAGGGTCCGCAACCTGATCGCCCGTGAACCGCGCGGGGCCGGTGCCCGGGAAGAGCGCTGGGATCTCGCCGACGAGACCGGCAAGCCCGTAGCGCCGGGAACCTACCGCTGGAAGGCGATCACGGCGCCCGAGCTCGAGTTGCGTTACGAGATGAGTGTCTATCCGAACGTGACGGTGAACCACCCGGAGAATTCCGCCTGGCTCAATGGCCACGAGGGGCCGGGCGGCTGGCTGGCCGACCACTCGCCCCCGCGGGGCGGCTGCGCGGCTGATGACGTCCTCTTCTTCGGCGCTCCCTGCCCGGAGAGCGGCGTCGGTTTTGCGGCCTGCGACCTCACGGGGCGCAAGCTCTGGGGGATCCATTCCTTCGCCGCCTGGTCGGCCGGCGAGAGCATGGCCACGGACGGCAAGACGGTCTTTGTGCAACAAACCGGGGCGGGTCACTACGGCTCGGCCGACGAGGGTGCCGACCGCGTGTGGGGGGTGGATATCGCCACCCGCAAGTGGCGGACGGTGCTGGTGGCGCAGAACACCGAGCAGCGCCGGCGCGGCATCAAGGGGATGGCGGCGAGGGAGGGCAAGCTCTATCTGGCCATCAACGCCGTCGACAACTGGCTGGCCAACGCCTGCGGTTGGGCGGCCATCGACGTGGCGAATTGCCGCCCCGCCTACCCGGAGGCGCGCAAGCCCAAGGTGCCCTATGAGATCGTCCCGGATTCGCGCAACGATTTCCTGCGCCTCTTCCGCCTGAAGGGCGATCCGCCGGGCTATGGCCATCCCGCCGGGCAGGGCCTGATCTGGCTGGAAAGCACCCGCGGTCCGGGCCGCCGTCAGGAAATCATGTTGACCTTCGCCAAGCCGGTCGAGATCGGCAGTTGCGTCTTTCCCGTGCCCCAGGGCGAGTCCTATGAGGTCGTCCTGAGCGTCCTCAGGCCCGATGCCCCGTTTCCGCCTAATCCGGGAAAACATGACCAGTGGCTCAAGCTTGAGCGCCAGGGCAAACTGGCCTGGGATGTGGCCGTCGCGCCGCCCAATACCACCACCCGCGCGCTCCTCGTCTCCTTCATCAAGGGCGGGGGTGACGAGTTGGCGGATATCATGGAGGGCGATGCAGGCGCTCTGCCCGATGCGCCCGGAGCGGGCCTGGATGACCTGGCCGCGGCTCCTGCGGCCAATCTGACTTCCGCCCGCGGCGCCTGGAGCGGGCGGATTGAAGGGATGCGCCTCTTGCGCCGCCGTTTCGAGAATCTCTTCGCCACCGCCACCGTGAGGGTCAACTCGGGAACGGTTGACAAGGACGGTGTCTGGGTGGCCAAACGCACCGAACCGCTTTCGGAGGCGGCGCCGGCGATCTACATGCTGGAGTGGAAGGACCCGCAGAAACTCCGCGGCGTGGCCGTCAAGGAAGTGGACGGAGAACGCACGGAAATTGACGCCTGGATCGGACCGGCTACCGGGCCCATCGACCTCGAAGCGAGTGCCAACTGGGAGAAGGTGGGAGGGTTCACGAGCCGCCGCCGGATGGATCATGGGGGATTCGCCGGGCATAACGCCCAGGCGCGTTACCTCGACGAGATGGTGGACTTCGGCCGCGAGGTCACGACGCGCGCCATCCGCCTGCGCGTGGTCTCGCAGTTCGCCGTGCCGACCCACGAGGGAAGCTGCGCCAAGGACGGGCTCGGGATTGACGTGGCCCGCTGCCGGGTTTTCGGGGTGGCGCCCCTTAAGTATCTTGGCGGCGAGGCGACGGTGGACGCCACCGTGGCCGAGCGCCTGGAGGTTGTTGACGGCGCGAGCGGCAAGATCGAGCGCGAACTCGCGATCCGGAAGCCGGGTGAACTGGCCTTTGCCCCCGACGGCACGCTCTACGCCACCAGCGACGGCGCCGTCATCAAGGTTGACCTGACGGGCGGGAAACACCAACCCTTCGCGCTGGATCTCAAAATGCCCGGTGCCATGACCTGCGACCGGCAGGGCAACCTTTATGTCTTTGACCGCGCCCCCGAGCGGCAAGTGGTCCGGGTGTTCGATCCGAACGGCAAGTTCCTGCGCGAGGTGGGCGAACCGGGCGGCTACCAGGCCGGTCCGTGGAATGTCAAACGCATGCAGGATATCACCGCGCTGGCGGTGGACCGCGAGGGGAAGCTCTGGTGCGTGTC
>CAZDUS010000079.1:0-4940 GCA_964508705.1 uncultured Verrucomicrobiota bacterium | reverse complement strand
GCAGTTGTGGTGCGGCAGATGGAGGGCATGGCACGCACTCCCGCGCACCGGGAACTGGCCGTGCGCCTGTGGGAACACACGGCCCATGTCGCGGCGCTATCCCAGGTCATCGCGCGCCGCGTGACGCATGTCAACCCGGATACCGCCTTTTTTGCCGGCATCATCCATGAAGTGGGCGGCTTCTATCTGATTTCCCGTGCCGCAGATTTCCCCGGCTTGCTGGAAGCCGAGCATGGCAGCCTGCTGGCGTGGGACGAAGGGGGCGCGGCCGAAGTCGGCCGTGCGGTACTTACGCGCCTGGGCGCTCCCGCTGCCGTGCTGGAGGCTATTGAAGGCATGTGGCAGGGCTATCTGGCCATGCCTCCGCAAAGCCTCGCCGATACCCTGCTGCTGGCCGATCAACTGGCTCCGGTGGAGTCCCCGCTTTCGCAACTGGCGGGCAGCGGACGAGAGGGTATCGAAGCGAACATCGACGTCGTGCTGGATGACCAGACCCTGAGCAGCATCCTCGAAGAGTCAGCGGCGGAAGTCGAGTCGCTGATCAACGCGCTGCGGGCGTGATTGCCCGCGCCGTCCCTTGCCTACGTAGATACCGCAGTTCGCCGCGTAATTTCCGGATGCACAAGATTCGGCCTCTTTGAGACGATGGGGAGAATGGACTCGGGAGATATTGAACCCGCATTTTGACAAGTGCCTCCATTCGATTCGTTATCCACAGGAGAAAGCAAGCAATGGCACCGCACGGCAAGAATAGCGCTCATTCCCTGGCAAGCAGGCTGTTTCTGGCGGTGGGTAGCGTAGCGCTGCTGATCGTCGCCGCGCTTGTCTGGAACGGGCTTGCACTGAAAGATGTCGCTCTTGAGCAATCCGGCTTGTCCGCCGCCCGCGCCGCACTCGGCAGCGCGGCGAATTCGCGCGCGTTCTACGCCCGCGAAATCGTGCCCAAGGCAAAAGCCAAGGGGCTCGGCATCCACCACGAATTCAAAGGCAAGGAGGATGCGATTCCCGTGCCCGCCTCCTTGATCGGCGCGCTTGCGGATTCCGACAAGTCGGGCAATGGTTTGCGGCTCTACTCGAAGCACCCCTTCACTTTCCGCAAGGCGGAGGAGACGCGGCGGGATGCATTCGAAGAAGAAGCGCTGGCCTGGCTGGAGAAGAACCCCAAGGGCGAGTATTTTCGGCTGGAGCGGCGCGCTGGCCAGCCGGTCATGCGACTGGCCACTGCGGACATCATGGCGAACGATTCCTGCGTTGACTGCCACAACAGCCACCCCGATTCGCCCAGGCGCGACTGGAAGGTGGGCGATGTGCGCGGCGCACTGGCGGTTTCGATTCCTCTCGGGGTCATCGAGGCGCAAATCGCCAGCCGCTTCCAGTGGGTTGCCGCCATTCTGGCGCTTTGCTTCGCGATTGGCGCGGCACTCATCTTCGTTGTCGTGCGCGGCGTCAGCCGCTCGCTCGAAGCCATCGCGGATACGGCGGAGCATGTCGTTGCCAACGACGATTTCACCCGGTCCGCGCCGGAGGCCGGAACGCTGGAAACGGTCCGTGTCGGGCAGGCGTTCAACCAGTTACTGCAGAAATTCTGCGGCATCATTGCCGACGCAAAGACATCCGGCGCCAGTATCACCGACGCTTCGCGCGCGCTGGCGACTGCCAGCGCGCAGGTGACGCGGAGTTCAGCCACCCAGTCGGACGCGTCGTCCGCGGTAGCTGCCGCCGTCGAGGAGGCGTCGGCCAGCGTGAGCGAGACGGCGGCCAATGCGAAAAGCGCAAATGAAATCGTAGGCAAGGCCCGTGCCGGCATCGAACGCGCGCTTGCGGTCATGTCCGATACGGTAAGCAACGTCAATGACATTGCCGGCCTGATTCGCGCATCGGGTGCCAGTGTCGAACTGCTGGATCAAAGCTCGAAGCAGATTGGCGGCATTGTGCAGGTGATCAAGGAAATCGCCGACCAGACCAACCTGCTGGCGCTCAACGCCGCCATCGAAGCGGCGCGCGCCGGCGAACAGGGCCGGGGCTTCGCGGTCGTTGCCGACGAAGTAAGAAAGCTCGCCGAACGCACTTCGCAGGCCACCCAGGAGATTGCCGGTTTGATCGGCCACATCCAGACGCAGATCGGCGACACGGTGGTCGGCATGCAGCAGGCCAATGAGCAGACAACGAAAAGCCTCACCCTGGTGGGTGCCACGGAAACTGCGTTGCGCGGTATCGACCAGAATTCAGGCGAGGTGGCGATGAACGTGCAAGGCATCGTCGACGCCCTTCGCGAACAGGATGTGGCAATCCAGCAAGTGGTGTCGAATATCGAAAGAATCGCCCAGATGACCGAGGAGAACAGCGCCGCCGCGGCATCCAGCAGCGACACCGCAACCCATCTGGATGTCATGGCCAACCGGCTGCGCGACTCCGTGGCGCGATTCCGCGTGTGAAGGCACCTCGCATGAACAAGATAAATGCCTGGTCCCGGCTGATGTGCCCTGAAAGGCTTGACCATGTCTGAACTGATGCGGGACATCGATGCGCGCGCCCGGCTGGCGGGGACCAACAAGCTGGAGATTCTGCTGTTTTCGCTGGGGCTGGACGCTCGCACCGGCCGGCGCGAAACCTTCGGCATCAACGTCTTCAAGGTGCGCGAGGTG
This sequence comes from uncultured Verrucomicrobiota bacterium, assembly GCA_964508705.1. Lineage (GTDB taxonomy): Bacteria > Verrucomicrobiota > Kiritimatiellia > CAIKKV01 > CAITUY01 > CAZDUS01. Next base: position 2,295 of record CAZDUS010000079.1, on the reverse strand, counting down.
ATGCGCACGCCGTCGATCACCGCAGCCCCCGAAATGACGGCGGCAGTCAAGGGCATAGTCAGTCTGCGCGGCGCGCTGGTGCCGGTGGTCGACCTCGGCGAGCACATCGGGATGGCGGCCGAGAGCCCGCACGAGATCATGATCGTCACCGAATACAACCACCATACCCAGGGCTTTCTGGTCGAGTCGGTGGATACCATCCTGCGTCTCGACTGGGCGCAAATGCGCGTGCCGCCGGAAATGCTGACGTCCAATCTCGGCGGACTGGTAACGGCCATCACCGAGCTGGCCGATGGCCGCCTGGTCATGCTGCTGGACGTCGAACGGATTCTGTCCGAGACGGTCAAGCCCGATGACCATCTGGTGTTCGAGAGCATTTCGCATCTGGGCCACGAGGATCTCACGGTGCTCTACGCCGACGATTCGTCGGTGGCGCGCGGACAGATCAAGCGCACGCTCGATGCCATGGGCGTGCGTTCCATCAGCACGGTGAATGGCCGTGCGGCGTGGGATGAACTGCAGCGGATCGCCAACCACGCGGATAGCGCGAAACGCCCCGTCAAGGAATTTTTGCAGGTAATTCTGACCGATGTCGAAATGCCGGAAATGGACGGCTACCTGCTGACCCGGAATATCAAGGCCGATTCGCGCTTCAACGGCATTCCGGTGCTGATGCACTCATCGCTCTCCTCGATATCCAACCAGCAACTTGGCCATTCGGTCGGGGTGGACGAATACATTCCGAAGTTCGAACCGCATCGCCTGTCCGAAACCCTGGCCCGCCTGCTGCTGGGCAAGGCCGCTGGTGCTCCCGCGGTAGAGTCGAGGCCAGTCACCACCGGTCTGCTGCCCGTGCGCAGCGGCCCCAGCGCGCTGCTCGACAGCGTCGATGCACGCACGCGGCTGGCCGGTTCAAACCGGATGGAGATCCTGCTGTTTTCGCTGGGCACCCGTGAAGTATTCGGCATCAACGTTTTCAAGGTGCGCGAAGTCAGCCAGACGCCCGACATCACCAAAACACCCAACATGCCCCAGGGTGTCGAGGGGCTCATCAGCCTGCGCGGCAATGTCATTCCGGTACTGTCGCTGACCGCGGTAATGAAGCTCGATGATGCGCCCACCACGCTGGGCACCTCGATGATGGTCACCGAGTACAGCAAGCGCAACCTGGGCTTTCTGGTGCACGATGTCGACAGGATCGTTCGCATCGACTGGGAGAAAGTGCGTGCGCCCGATTCCATCACCAGCGCGACGCACGGCTACATCATCGCCATTACCGAGTTGCCCGACGGCCGCCTGGTGTCTATTCTTGATGTCGAGCAGATCATGGCCAATACCTTTGGCGACGCCGTGGTCGGTCAGATCGATCCGATGTCCGATGGCGATGCGCTGAACATCTTCTTTGTCGATGACTCGATGGTGGCGCGCAAGAAGATCGCAGAGGTTCTCGACAAACTCGCCGTCAGGCACAAGCATGCGCAAAACGGCATGGAGGCCTGGACGCGACTTTCCGGCATGGCGGCGCATGCCCAACAGACGGGCAGTAGCGTGCACGACGAACTGGATCTGATTCTGGTGGATGCAGAAATGCCGGAAATGGACGGTTACGTGTTGACCAGAAACATCAAATCCGACAAGCGCTTCGACGGCATTCCGGTGGTGATGCACTCCTCGCTATCCTCCGAAGCGAATCATGCCATGGGCAAGAGTGTCGGCGTGGATGCCTATGTAGCAAAATTCGACGCCGAGGCTCTGTCCCAGACATTGCGTTCGCAATTGCAGAAGCACGCACGGAACTGAGGAGAACTTTCATGGCAATTGATCCGGCAAAACTTAAATTTCTGGTGGTCGACGATTTCTCGACGATGCGCAGAATAGTACGCAACCTGCTCAAGGAACTGGGCTACACCAACGCCGACGAGGCTGAAGACGGCGCCGTCGCCTTGCAGAAACTCAAGGGCGGCGGATTTGATTTTGTCGTCACCGACTGGAACATGCCGAACATGGACGGGCTGCAGCTGCTGCAGGCGGTGCGCGCGGACCCGGCCTTGAAGCATCTGCCGGTGCTGATGGTTACCGCCGAAGCCAAGAAGGAGAACATCATCGCGGCGGCGCAGGCGGGGGCCTCGGGCTATGTCGTGAAACCCTTCACCGCGGCGACTCTGGGCGAGAAGCTGGCGAAGATATTTGAAAAGCTGGGATGGAACGCCTGAAGACGTTCGCTAACGTTCATGGCAACGAGAGCCACCGACCGATGATGAAACACGCGAAAGGCGAATTGAAGGCCCGCCCCCC
>CAZDUS010000078.1:0-4990 GCA_964508705.1 uncultured Verrucomicrobiota bacterium | reverse complement strand
CGAATTCGATATTGGTGACGACGGCGATGTCGGGGTGGTAGAGGGCGAGGGTTCCGTCGCTTTCGTCGGCCTCGACGACGATAGTGTTGTCGGTGCCTGTGCGGGCAATGCCGCCGAGGGGTGTGACTTCGCCGCCGATGCAGAAGGAGGGGCTGAGTCCGGCGGAGGTGAGTGCTTGGGCGATGAAGGAGGAGGTTGTGGTTTTGCCGTGAGTGCCAGCGACGGCGATGGAGGTTGAGCCTTCCAGCAAGGCAGGAAGGAGTTCCCCGCGGCGGATTACGGGGAGCCCTTTGGATTTTGCGGCGGCGATTTCGGGAGAGGATTCTGGAACGGCGGTACTGCGGACGACCCAGGCGACATCTTCGGCAAGGTGCGAGGGGGAGTGCCCTTCGGCAACGGTGACATGGTGCTCGCGTAGCCAGCCAGCGAGTTTATTGATCATGAGGTCACAGCCGCTGACGGTGAAGCCGCGGCGTTGGAGCAGGATTGCGAGGCCAGCCATGCCCACGCCGCAGATGCCCGTCATGTGGACGTGTCCATTGCCGCGGGCGACCAGGTCGCTTGCGGTTGGAGCGGTAATGGTTTTGGCCGGGCTGTGCATGGGGCGGAATCTATCAGGTGAAGCGGAAAGCGTGAAGGGCGAAACGTGGGGATGGCAGCGACGTCCTTTCCAGGTTGTCCTGCGCGAGTTAGAGACCTTGGCAGGGCATCCGGACCGCTTGCATCGCTGGACCCGCCTTGCCATTGAGGCGGCGGAAACCTATGCGTGAAGCGTAACAAGGGGCGGGTCACTGCAGAAAGAGATGTGAAGCCTCTGTGCCCGGCAACAGCATCTGCCCATTGCTGAGAGTGATCAGATTCCGGGTGGACGTCGCGGAACGGGATACTCCCTTATTCGTTCTGTCTTCATGCGCAGTTCTTTTATTGTCTTGCCTCCGCAGGAATCGCCCCAAGGTCAGGGCTAAACTATCGATCGCGATTGATGTTTCCATGTTTGCTTCTCCATTCACTTCTTTATGATGCCGCCAACATATCACGAGGGGTCGGACATATAGTGTCCGTTGTCCGTGGTTTGGTGCCTGTCGTTTTTTTCTAGCACAGGCGCTATTTTTCCCGCTCTCTGTGCGATGATGCTCGTATGGACTTTTAACCTTCAGCTATGTGGCCGGTAGTGAACTTTATGGTCATCTATCCACTAGTACTTGCCATCTGTGGAAGTGGGGTTGGAGTCACGGTGTAATTGATAATGAATTCGTTACACAGGAGCCATTGCGAAGGCCGAGGGGGCGGCCCTTGAGTTAAAAGTTGCCGACAAGTCGTGGGAGGGAAAAGCGATTAGGTGTAGGCGAGAGGTTGGTGTTTAATTCAGTAACTGTGTTGACGCTCGCGAATACTGCGGATCATTTCCATGTTAATTCGCTGAAACCGGCCCCGCCATCTGCGAGTTTTGGTAAAGCACCCGCAGGCGTCGGCAAGCGACGCCCCTACGAGCGTGAGCATTTAAGATGCAAATATACGTCCTTAAGCGAGTTTACCGGGCAGGACAGGGAAGGTCGTCTTACCTATAATTCGCGGTGGCTTGCTTGAGGCTGAGTTTGGTCTTTTCGACCAGTATGCTGGGTGACAACACTGTTGCGCCGCCGCCCCAGGATAATACCCAATCTTTGACCTCGTTGATGTGGTTGGTGGTGAATTCCAGAACCAGACTGCCGTCTTTGAAGTCCTTGATCATCTGTTGGGGATGCCACTGTCGCTCGCGAATATAGGGCGCCACCTCGGCGGAAAACCGGATGCGGACGTTGTAGAATTTGTCTTTCCAGATTATCCCGAATCGATCGCCAAACATCCGGTTTGGCGTCATCCCCTTGGGCATGGTGAATGTCTCATCAAGGACCCGAGCCTTGGTGATACGGGAAACGGCAAAGGTGCGGATCGACTCCCGGTAATGACAGTAGGCGCTGAGATACCATTCGCCCTTGTAACTGACTAAGTAGTAGGGACTTACGATTCGCTCGGACGTTCGCTCGTCTGATTTTGGAGAAGGTGGTAAATGGCAAAGGGCGAGACTTCGATTGTCTCGAATGCCGCAGGCGAGTATGTCCCATATTTTCGACTTCACCGTGGTTGCCGGTTCGGGGAAGACGAGAATCCGCTCATCCATCCAGGCGGGGTTAATCGTCGTCTTGTCGGGGAGAGAATCGCGGATCTTCTGGAAGACGGAGGAGAGTTTCTTGAATAGGGGGGTGCTGCGGTATTGGCCAAGGACGGTCTGGGCCACACACACGGCAAACAGGTCGCTTTCGCTGATCGTCAACGCTGGCAGGGAGAAGTTTTTCTCGGTGTAGTAGTAGCCGTGCTTGAGGGAGTCATAGGCGATGGGGGCCCCGAGTTCATCGCGCAGGTAATCGATGTCACGCTGGATGGTTTTGGCGCTGACTTCCCATTCCCTGGCGAGGATGACGCAGTTGGGGTACGCAGACTCCTTGATCTTGCGCTCAATGAATAGAAGACGTCTGTATTGCGGCTTGAATTTCTGCATGGCAGTGGCCCTTAATGTGTCAATACTCCGCCATGCCGGAATAAGATGCAAGGCAAGACATCAGGGAGGTTGAGGATTGGCGCGCCCACCGGGAGTCGAACCCGGCTTACTAGGATGAAAACCTAGTGTCCTGACCGATAGACGATGGGCGCTTCAGTAAAAAGAGGGCTGGACTATATCACAAACAATGCCTCCATCAACCAGAAACATTGACATCGTCGGTGGCGTGTATATAAGTGGATGGCTTAATAACAAGAAGGGATCACGTAATGCGAGTTGCTCCTGTTTACACGAAGGAAAGCCTGCTGAATCTCAAGTCCCGCCATGATTCGTTTATTGGCGTAGATTCCGATGGTTGCGTGTTTCCCACGATGGAAATCAAGCAGAAGCAGTGTTTTCATTCCGTGATCATTTCGCTTTGGGGGTTGGAGCGTGTCGAGCGGGCGGTGCGGGATATCGCTGAATTTGTGAACCTTTATTCCAAGTACCGGGGCCAGAACAGGTTTCCCTGCCTGCTACGGGTGTTTGATATGCTTCCGGCGTATCCGGGCGTGAAGGAGTCGGGCGTCAAGATGCCCGCAACGGAATCCTTACGGGCGTTTTGCAATTCGGGCCTGCCAATGGGGAATCCGACGTTGGAAAAGCTGGTTGCCGAGAAGCATAATCCGGAATTGGCACTGGTGCTGAAATGGAGCCATGATGTGAATAAGAAAGTGGCGGAAACGGTAAAGAATCTTGCGCCTTTCCGCTGGGTGCGGGAAAGTCTTGATGAGATCGGGAAACATTCCGACGCCGTCTGTGTATCCCAGACGCCTACCGAAGCCCTGGTGCGGGAATGGGAAGAGAACAATATGCTCGATGACGTGGTGGTGATTGCCGGTCAGGAGCTGGGCACCAAGACGGAACATCTCCTGATGGCTACGCAGGGCCGTTATGTAAAAGACCGCGTGATGATGATCGGGGATGCCCCGGGCGATCTCAAGGCGGCGCGGGAGGTGGGGGCACACTTTTTCCCGATCAATCCGGGCCACGAGGAAGCCTCGTGGGAGTTGTTCTACAAAGAGGCCTACCAGCGATTCTTGAATGGGACATTTGGAGGGGATTACGAGAAGGCGCTGGTGGAAAAATTCAATGCCTTGCTGCCGGAGACGCCGGCGTGGGAGAGGCGGGGGTAGGGGAAGACCTTAGACTTTAGACCTTAAACAACAAAAACAGGAAATTACACATGAAAATACCAACACGTTTGCAAATGGCGAAAATGGTTAGTGGAGTAATGGAGAAGACTCCACTGGTGGATGTTCATACCCATCTTTATGATCCCGGGTTAGGTGACGTCCTGCTCTGGGGTGTTGATGAGTTGTTGACGTATCACTATCTGGTGGCCGAGGTGTTCCGAGCGCGACCGGAGATGGATTATGACGCCTTCTGGAAACTCTCCAAGGTGGAGCAGGCGGACCTGATCTGGAAGGAACTGTTTGTCCTGCGGTCACCGGTATCGGAAGCCTGCCGGGGTGTGTTGACGGTGCTGGATAGTCTCGGTCTGAAGACGAAGGTCAAGGACTTGAGCGCCATCCGGAAATTTTATGCCAAGTGGGATGTACGGGACTACGTGGATCAGGTGCTGGAGTTGGCGAACATCAAGCATTTGTACATGACCAATGACCCGATGGATTCTTTGGAGGTCGCGGGGTGGAAGAAGAAATTTGTTCGCGATGAGCGGTTCCGTGGAGTGCTCCGGTTGGATAGCGCGATGATGGGGTGGCCGCAGCCTGTCTCTAAACTGCGCGAGATGGGATATGCTTGCGACGATGCCCTGACCGGCAACACGATTGCCCAGATGAAGCGATATTTGAATGACTGGTGCGACAAGTTTGACGCGCGGTATATGGCCATCAGTTTGCCGCCGACGTTCCGGTATCCCGATGTGCATTCGCCCGTGACGACGTTGCTTACCAAGGCGGCGGTGCCGGTGGCGCGCGAGCGGGGGATTCCGCTGGCATTGATGATCGGCGTCAAGAAGCTGATTAATCCGGCGTTGAAGCTGGCTGGCGACGGGGTGGGGTTATCGGACATCAACACAGTTGAGGCGTTGGCGCGTGACTTTGGTGATGTGCGGTTTATGATCACGATGCTGGCGCGTGAGAACATGCATGAGTTGTGCATTGCCAGTCGCAAGTTCAAGAACGTGACACCGTTTGGTTGCTGGTGGTTTTTGAATAATCCGAGTTTGATTGATGAGATCACGCGGATGAGGATGGAAACGCTGGGGCTATCGTTTGTGCCACAGCATTCCGACTGCCGGGTGTTGGACCAGATGATTTACAAGTGGACGCATTCGCGCGGGATCATTGCGAATGTGATGACCGACAAGTACATGGATATTGCGGCGGCGGGCTGGGCGCCGACCAAGGCTGATGTTGAGCGCGACATCAAGCAGATGTTCGATGTGAA
>CAZDUS010000077.1:0-5224 GCA_964508705.1 uncultured Verrucomicrobiota bacterium | reverse complement strand
AGTTCCCGCCGCCAAGTTTGTAATAGACGAAGGCCTGGTATTCGCGGCTGCCGTCATAGGCCGCCGGGACCACCAATTGCACCCCCTCCAGCTTCCGTGTGGCATCGGAGCGGTAAACGAACCAGAGGTGGCGTCCGGCAGAGCGCGTGAAAGGCGCGCGACCGGCGGCAAGATCTTCAAGCAGTTCCCTCGTCTGATTCAGGTAGAGGGCGCCGGAAACCCCGGAGGCCCAGCCTGGCTGGAACTCCGCCAGCACCGCCGCACGCCGCTCCAGCGCCGGCCGCCAGCGCGCGACCGGCCCGGCGGCAAGCAGTTCCCCCGCTCGCGCCCGCAGCTCCCGCAACTCAGCCTCAACACTGCCATTGGCTGCCGGCACTGGAACCGGTTCCCTCGCGGCTTCAGCCAGAGCCGGCGAGGACGGAGGCGGCTGACCCTGGGCCCAAAGCTCCTCGCCAGCCATTAGCAACGACAAGCCCAAGCCGTATCCAAAACAGCAGAGCAGGATATTGCGGACCACAGGATTAACTCTACACATGGAATACTCTTTCTTAACCGCTCTTTATAGATTTCGGTTCCTCAAAGTTAAAGGAATGGCCGCCGCTACTGCATGAACGGCATCTCGTTATCAACAAGCGTCATCGTCTTCCCGTAGCCTTTCCGTTTTGCGCGTTTCAAAACTTCCGTTGCGATGGCGATGTCATGAATGGCCATGCCGAAATTGATGTCAACGATCCGCTCGCGTTCGTTCTGGCGACCGGGCTTCTTGCCGAGCACGACTTCGCCGAGCTGGGCGTGGAGTTTAGGGATCGGCCAGTAATAGCCGCCCGGATGGCCGAGGACCGTCGTGAACTGCTGATAGTCGTCGCAAAGAAATTTGTCGGCAGAGCGGAGCGCCTTGCTTTCCCATCCTTTGCTGTGAACAGGAAGGACGAGCGCGCCTTCTTTCTTGATCCACGCTTCTTTGAAGATGGGTTTCCCGAGTACGCCGGTCGCTGTAATAACAACGTCCGCACCGCGGATCGCCTCCTCCGGAGACGCCGCTTTCCGGATGTCGAACGGAACCATCTTGCTCATGGACGAGACGAAGCGGTCGAGGATGGCCGGATTCGCATCGTACACGCAGACGGTCTCGAGATTTTTTAAGATGTCTTTCAACACAAGCAGGTGGTACCGGCCCTGCACGCCCGCCCCGACAAGGCCGAGCATAGCTGTGTCCTTCCGCGCAAGGTATCGCGCCGCGACACCGGAAACCGCCGCCGTCCGGATGGCAGTGACGTAACCGCCGTCCATCGCGGCGATGGGAAAACCGGTCTGCATGTCGTTCAGCACAATGACGCCGGTGATCATAGGGAGGCCGTTTTTGGGATTCGAGGAAAACCCGCTCACCCATTTCATGCCGCCAATGTTAAGGCGCGAGAGATACGCCGGCATCGCGTGGATGAACGCATCCGTAAGCGGATGAATCCCCGGCTTCGGCGGATTTTCGAACCGTCCGGCACCGTGCTCTTTCAGAACCGTTTCGACGATCTTCGACGCCTCCCGAAGCGGCATGCAATCAATGACTTCGCGTTGGGAAAGAAATGTTAAGTGGATGGGTTTCATTAGTGCTCCTTATGTTATTTTTTTTCCAGACATATGACAGTGGTATCCGTCAGGGTCACGTACACACGGCCGTTCGCAACCGCGATGCCGTCGTACGCCGGCGCCGCAGGCAGCGGAATGGCGGCCAGTTTCTTCCCGTCGGTCGAAAGCATCCAGAGCTCCCCCTTGGGATTCTCCAGCGCTTTATCGCTCAGCCCCACGAGAATCCTGTCCCCGGCAAGACAGATCGCCTGACAAATGCCGGGCGTCTCAACCTTCCAGCCACCGTCTTTGCGGACGTCGTACACGGTGGCCCTGGTCTTCTTATTAATGGTCATCCCGCGCGCATACCTGACCGATGAAGACTTGTCTTTCCCCAACTGGAAGGCGGCTGGCACGTACGGTGCAAGCGACGATTGCGCTACGTAGCCAAGGTGAATCTGGCGTCCAAAAGGGGATGTCATGCAGTTCTTTTCACTCACGGTGCCGGTTTTGCACGCGATATTGCCGAATCCACGGCATCCGATCTGGAGCAGTTCCCCATCGCTTCCCAGAAGATCCGCCGTGCCGACATAATTGGCCTTGATGTTTGCCCGCGGATCGTATGTGGCCGTCCACTGATTCCAACTCTTATCCTTCATGGTGGGAAGCTCGCGAAGGTCGCCCGGATTGTGCTGGTAGAACCGGGTGGCTGCGGGCCAGACGGGCGCGCCCGTTGCCGGATTCATCGCCAGAACATACAATCCGCCGTCCGCCTCCGTCGTCCGGCCCGCAAGCGCGTAGGCCGTGTCACCCGCAACCACGACGCCCCCCACCACGGGCCAGACGGATTCAATCTGCCCGTAGGCGATCATCCGCCGCTCAGCCGGCGCCACCCGGGTGCGCCAGAGGAGCCGCCCGTCATCCGCGCGCAGACAGTAGACCCAGCCGTCGCTGCATCCGAACAGGCACAACCCTTTGTACATCGTCGGCGGAGCATCGACCCGCGCAGCCGCATGGAACGTCCAGAGCGTCTTTCCGGTTTTTTCATCCAGCGCCACGACCTGACCGGCCTGGGCAAGCGACACGAACACCTTCCCCGAAGAAACCGTCGGCCCGGTCAAGGAGTCGTGCGCCGCTACATTAAGAAGCTGATCGGCCAGAAACTGGGATTTGGCCAAAACCGGCGAGGGCGGCAAAAGCGCCGCCGTCCGCCAGAGGATCCCCAGTTCGTCCGGCACGGAAACCGCCGTCGCCGCCGTGCGCTGCATGTCGTGCCGGTACATCGGCCAGTCACCGGCTTTTTCGGCCGGAGCGTCGGGCTGGGGTGCGCCGCCTTTCTCCGTCGGGTGTTCTTCCCGCTCCGGTTCCCCCGCGCTCGTGCGTTCGTCACAGCTCCAGGCCTGGTTGCCGTAGGTCTGGAACTTGCCGCAATTGCAGCCGGTCCTTCCGTTGTAGGTGAACAGCAACCCTTGCGCGATCACCGGCCCCACCTGCTCGCACATCATCCAGATCGAATCGCTTCGCTTGGCGATCTTCTTCGTCTTCCAATCGACAAAGTAATACGGAAATGAGCCCGGGATCAGGAACCGTTCCGTGACAGCCTCCCGCTGGCATTTGTTGTTTCGTCCCGGAGGTGCCGTATAGGTATCCCGCAACTCACCCGTGTCCGGATCGAACCCCATATACACCGGGGGTTCCGGACGCATCTCGAGATGCGGGTCTAATTTCGCATTCCAGGACCCCTTCGTGAGGTCCCAGACATTGTCCGGCCAGCGGGTGAGCCAGAACAGCCCCGCCGCCTTGTAGGTGTAGCCGTAGTATCCGCCCCGCATATACGGCATCTCCACGCTCTGCGTCCAGAGCACGGACCCGTCCTTTCCGGAAATCGCGTGAAAGTTCGCCATTTCGCTGGTGGCCGTGAACGGCCCGCCTCCGACACGGCCTGCGTCGCCGCTAAAGGTCTTTGGGTTCGGCGAGGGCGAGATGGTGTGGATGAAAACCTTTCCATCGGCGGCAAATCGGAACATCCAGTCCCCGCCCCTCACACTTTTGATCGGCGCTGTGTTTAGCGCGCTTTTCAGATCTTTTCTAAAAATCAATTTTCCAGTGGCCGCGTCCAGAGCAACCAGCTCCTGGGCGGCGTTCCGGATGTAGATCCGGCCGCCCTCGACCACCTTGTTGCCAGCCCCGGTGCCCCGCGTGCGCAGCGCCTCGCTTCCGGACGGCTTCATGTACGCATTTCCACCGGAGAGAGGAACCGACCATTTTTTCTGTCCGGTCGCCGCGTCGAAGGCGGCGATCCGGGAGTCCTCGAAGAGATACAGGACTCCGTTCTCGTATTTCAGATCGGCGCTGGCGGCAGCCTTGTCGAACGACCGGACAACCTCCCCCGTGGCCGCGGAGAGCGCCACCAACTGGCTGTTGGATGAAATGACAAACACGCTGTCGCCGGCCGGAATGATGTTGAGCGTCGGCTGGCGAAGAAAACCGGCCTTGATCCAGAGCAATGCACCGCTGAACGCATCGCGGGCGACGATCTTGTTATCCACTTTGTAGTGGTAATACACCCGCCCGCCCGCGGACAGCGTGAGCGTCGGGTAATTGTCACTGCCCTGCGGCTGCGCCAGCGGCCCCGCATCCCCGCCCGGGGGAAAAGCCGGGCCGGTGATCCACTGCAACTGATTCGGCCAGCCGAAATAGGTATCGCGGGAAACGAGGTTTGCGTCCGCGCCGTGAAACCGGTGCGTCCAATCATCCATCTCCTTCGGACGCGGCTTGTTGAACACCATCCAGTTTCGCGATCCGGCGACAAAGCGGATTTCGGTGATGCCGCACGCCTCAAACTGCTTTTTCATCGGCGCTTCCTGATCCTTCGGCACACCAAGGCACACCCCGCCGTATGGCGCGAGCACCCGCACAATTTCGGCGGGCTTCAGCCCCTTGCCGAGAAGGGCCGGTAGATTTTCCGCCACGATAAGATTTACATGGTTCTTCTCATAGGGCAACGCCGCCGGAGACAACATCTCTACCGCGGTGAGTTCGGCGACGCCCTGGGCCGCGAGATACTGGCGAACGGCGGGAACGGCACCAGCATCCAACGCCAATCCGTGTACGAGGAATTTACCGCCGCGCGCCAGGTCGGCCATCGCACGGCCATCACCGCAATCGAGATACACGCAAAGGCCAGCCGACACACCGGCATGCCCAGGCAAATCTTCAAGAACACCCTCCGCGCCAAATGCCGCAACGGCCTGCAAAACCCACCCCGCGACACAAATCAACCCCGTCTTCAACAGACCGGACACCAAATACATGACCCTCTTTCCTGAATTATTCATTATACTCTCCAACACTGTGTTCTTATGTGTTCTGATTGCGAAGACTCGCCTATCCATCACCGCTCAACTTCAATTCTGTAATACACACCGCCGGCACGCAGGACCGCATCCGTATGCACATTCATGGGCGGTGTCGCTGGCGCCCGGTTGGTCAACGCCGTGCTGAACGGATCAATCACCAGATTTGTCGAAAGTTTCAACGTGTAGTACCGGTTCGATTCGCTCGACCACCGCACGATCATCCCTGCCCCGGCGGCCTGCACCACATTGCTGAATATCAGCCTGGAATAATCGTTTGTCGGATCCGTCCCGGCCACCCACTC
>CAZDUS010000076.1:0-5308 GCA_964508705.1 uncultured Verrucomicrobiota bacterium | reverse complement strand
GAGTGATGTGTGCCTAGGAAAAGTAGTCTGCCCCCGTTAATGGCCGAGAGCCATGGATTGGTGGGCCCGGCAGGGCTCGAACCTGCGACCAAAGGATTATGAGTCCTCCGCTCTGACCAACTGAGCTACGGGCCCGCCTAGGCGGGAAAAGGAGGCCTATTATGCCTTTCCAATCGTCACGGGCAAGAAGTTTATCACGTCGAAAGCCATTCTCATTTTGGCCACGCGGGTAACGGTCGGGACGGAGCCCAACCCTCCTGATATCGAGAAAACGGCGGGCGGTGGAGGGACGACCGCCGTGTCGTCCGATAAGCGACTCACAAGCTCCCCCAGTAGCCTTACAACCAAACCAGCCAGCCCCTCTCCCATCAGCACGCTTATGCTACTGACGAATCACCACAGCTATCCCATCGCTTTCGCCTTGATCCTTCACCATGATGGTATTGTTGCCCTTGATATTTCGCCCCTCATAAATGGCTGACAAACCGCCACTCGCCCGAATCGTTCCAATCGCAGGATCACTGACAGACCATTCCAGCGGCAAAGCCAGAGTCACATTGGAACTGACAAGAGAAGCCGTGAATGACACTGTCGCCCAGTCATTAGTCAGTGTCACACTCGCCGGAGAAACAGAAATGACATTATCCGTGGTCGTTGTCGTCTCGCATCCCACAATTGCCATTCCCGCAACAACCACCGCAACCAATCCAGCCAAACCCCATGCATTTATTGTTTTCATCTTTGATCACCTTTCTGTATCTGACATTTACCTGCACGTATTATTCCTCACTGATTTTCAATGCCATATCAATTCTGTCCCGCCTGCCGCCACCCGGTAAACTGATAAGGCAGAAAATTTCCCTGAGTGTTTCCAAACCGGCCATCAAACTTGTATTTTTTATTAAAACCACTGGCCGAGCCTTGCGAGACCGCTCCGCGACGATATTGGGCCAGGGCCCCGAATAATTTAATGTCAGGCCGAGGCGACTTCAGTGACCGATTCCAATTCGTATAGGCACCAAAACCCACATAATTCCCTGTATTACCACTAGTCACAAGAATGTTGGCATGGATGTTGACATCTTTTGTTGCGAGCACTTGGACACTATTCGATGCCCATAACATCGTCATGTCATCAACAACGCTGGGATTAAAGTTTACATCCATTGGCGCGGGACTAATAGCCGATGCATAAACCAAGTCGCTTGTAATATAAATCGCATTTTGCGCCGCAACAGTAACATTGCTGCAATTCACAACGCCCTGAACATACGCATTACTATTGACATAAATAACATTATTACTACCCGCCGATAGAGTCTTGGTTATGAAGTTCGTTGATCCGACTTTGGCGTATTTTACATAACCAACATTGCTGATATTGGTGAATATGATGTTCCAATTGCCCGAGTTCGTCCCCGAGAGAGACACCCCCGCCTTCTTGGACACCGCCGTAATATTCGACCCATTAAACCAGCGACTGGCATTGGCACTCACGAAACTAACGCCCAATTGCACCCCTTTCTCAAAGACCGCACTTGTTGCTCCATCAATGTAATTAACACTATTTGATGAGGAATAAACCTTTTGAAGAAACCTGGGCATCGGCGAACCACCCGCAATATTCAATTGATCATTCACGAATACTGGGCCATCAATCACATCGCCAGGCAGGAAGTAAATATTCCCCTCCGTAGGACTATATTGCCGATTCTCCTCAAAATTCGAGATATGACTCCCGGCAAAGCACTGGAGTGTTGCGCAAACGGTAATAATGCGTTGGGCTCCGCCGCTTGTGCCACATGAAGTAACTACATATTTCTTAGGGAGCGCGGGGTTGTCGTTGTCATAGCTGGGGTAATTCGACGCGATAACCACATAGGTTCCGTTACTCGTAACGCCGGAAAGACTGGTTTCGAGACGGGAAGGACTCATCTGATCCAATGGCAGGGAAACACCCTCCCTGACGATTGCCTTAAACCGCTCAATCCCAGCTTCAGCGGCCCAAAATGCACGGGTATCGTTAATTGCATACGAAACCTCAACCCCTGACCCCGTACTCAATCGCATGAGTCCTGCGCCAAGTATCCCCACAAGCAATACCAGTATCATAACCAACACCAACACACCCCCGCCCTTGTTCTGTGTTTTGGTTTTCATTGCCTGTTCCGACAGAAAATACTGTATTGCATATCAAGAGTTTCAGAACCTTCAACCAATTTAAGCTTAATGGATACGGTTTCTCCATCTGATGCGACCACATTAACGAACGAACCCACCCGGTTTGTTATCAACATTGACGTCACCCCCGATGCAACCTGCAACAGGTTCGATGCTGATTTTGTAAATTGCACAACACGATTCGTCTGGTTGATAATCAACGTATTGCCACTCACCACCATGTTGGTTGCCACCCGTCCAACCCGATCCATCGTCCGCATGACCACATCCGCATCCGACTGTAGGGCGGCTTCAGCCTTCAATCTCGACCATCCTTTATATCCATAGAACAGAACCGCGCTAAAAACGATGACTAGAATCGCCATGGAGAGCATCCCTACCATAACCTCAATAAGCGAAAATCCGCCTCTTTTCTCCACTTTTTCCTCTCTTCTCATTGTACTGCAACCAGGGTCTGCAAAACAATTTTCTCACTGGAAAGAGAAGGCCAATAGCCGGCAACAAATACAGTTGCCTCAACACAGTCAAGAGTACTCCCAATTTTGCGCAGTCTGACCGTGACCGTCACAGGGACACCATGATTAGTGACAGATCCGGTCACAGCAGTGGTTGACGGTGCCTTCCACCCCCCCAGTGAATTTGTTTTATAAGTATAATAGTAAGTATTGGTAGACGCATTTTGGGGAAGCAAAATAGTGTCATACATGTAACTATGGATTTCCTCTAAACATCCATTTGCCACAGCTAGTGCTGATAAACGATTCTTTTGTATAGAAATACCCATGTCCGCTTGAGTTAAATAAGCAGCGCCTGCAATGGCAATAACGGCCAAAATAACTATACTCACCATGATTTCAACAAGAGTAGACCCGGATTTCACATCCCACCTCCACCCTTATACAACCGCAGTGATTCCCGTTGCCCCCCCCTGCTGGTCACAGAAACAGTGTCTTCGCCAATCGCTTCAATCTTATACCCGCTAACCTCGTCACCCACCCCGAACACCCCTTGATCGGTCATGATCACAGGATATTTTCCATCGCGGATCACTCCCGTTAACCGAAACGGCACGAGCGAATCAGGTTCAGATGCAATCGACTCTGAAGGCACATAAAGTACCCGATTCTGAAGATTCTTTAGCGATAGCAAGGTCACGGGTTCTGCGGCCCATAATGACACACCTGTCGCTGCTTTGAACAATATTTCCCCTGTTGCCGCCGCCTTGGTCGGCGTTACGTCACCCACCAGTCCAATTTCAGATATCCCGTCCCTATTCCCCACAACACGCGATACCAAAACCAGATCTGCCGAGACCGTTGTTTCCGGCGCCAAACGGGTCGTTCCAAGACTGACCTGAATCGCATGAAAACGGTAAGGCGGTTGCCCCAGATAGTCCAACATAGCAATTAGAGAAGTCAGAGCACCATCGCCGCTCAACGTTAGTTTATAGTCTAACCAAGCCCCGGCATCAGACCCGGGTTGCTTTTCAACATTGGAAGATCTGATGACGAAGCCATATTTCAAGGCCGCATCACTAACAGACAAAGACAGGTCGGCAGCCATGTCCTTTGCCACGCCAGGAACAACAAACGGCTTTAATGTTTTGTGCGCCGCCATTATCTTCTGTTCCAAAACAGGAATCAAATTCATCAGACTCGACCGTTGAGCTATAAGCCGCTCTTGCCTGTGTCCGTAGACAAACCCGACAATCAACATGGCAATAATCACCACCAGCGGTACCGTTATGCATATCGCCAGTTCCCATTGTCCCGTTTTGATCTTGTCGCGACTCATTGATTACCCCTCTCCAGTGTCCCCGTAAATCGCCAACACAGGTAATCGTGCCCCTCAAAGTTAATTCGCGAACTGTTTTCCGATGTAATTTGGTGAACCCGCTTCGCCAACAACGGAGAAGTTTCCCACCGTGAGATTACATTGGGCAGGGTTAACCCATTATCCAACCTTGTTGTGGCAGGCACATAAACCTCAACCTTGACTACTCCACCGTCACCATCTAACCCCAATTTCCCCAACTCAACGCCCGGCGGCAACGAATCAGCAAACCCCAACACGATCGCTGCCGATTTCTGCCCCCTTGCCCTAAATTGCGTCAGCGCCTCCAAGGATGACGTTAATCCCGACATCTCTGAAGTCACCTTCTTCAAACATCCTTCCAACCCTTGAACACCGGGACGTTGGCTTAAGAACACTTTCTCCCTTTCAGCCAAAGCCCTGCTCTGCACTGACAACCCAATAACCGACACCGTCAGCCAATGTGCTACTCCAGCAACAGCCGCCACACTTAAAATTAAGTACGCAAACATCCAGCGAAACCATTGACGCCTTTTCTTAAGCGTCAAAACCTGGTCACGGGCCATATTTAACTGGTACATCGCCATTACGATCTCCTTAGTGCCAGTCCGAGCGACGGTACCAACAGGGATGCGTTGGCCGCCGATTTGGCCAGTAATTCCCTTACATGTTGGTCCTTGACGCTCATCACCTCCAGCGGATTCCACAACTCCACCGGCAAATTCAAATCCGTGCGCAAATGTGCAATAAATGACGCCTGCGTCGGAACCTCACCCGTCAGCAACACGCGCTTCACACTGTCCCAATCCAGTTTAAACTCGCTGTATTTCAATACATCCCTGATATTTTCACTCAAGAACCCAGGTGCCTGTTCCCACGTTGACGCCCGGCAAAACACCGTATAGGGATAAATCCCTCCCAATTTTCTCATCACAATCACATCAGCAGAATGTGGCGACATATTCACCAAGCAGACCGACGCCTCACCTGCCTGATCATCCAACATCTGATAGAGGTTAGCCACGGCTAGAGCCCGTACATCCATGAGCACGGGATCCAAACCGGCCATCGCTAAAATCGACAAATGCTTACGCACATCCTTGGCTGGGGCCGCTGCCAAAACCCCCTCAGTCATCGGATTCCCCACTGTCGGACTTCCTTTGGGCCGCTCTTGAATATGCCAATCTACCGACAAATTATCCCGCGTTAATTGCAATGCTTCTTCGGCCTGCAGCGTTAACGCCGATTTCAATTCCGATGCTGACATCGAGGGAATCTTGAAATAGCGCATGACCATGGCTGAACTCCGAAGCGA
>CAZDUS010000075.1:0-5445 GCA_964508705.1 uncultured Verrucomicrobiota bacterium | reverse complement strand
GATCATGGAGCAGAAGTAATCATGACGAAATCCTTTGTCAGTGCACTTTGGAAGGACTGCTCCGAGCGGAGTCTCACGGAGCGGGTGCTGGCAATTCATACCAATGACAGGTTATCCACCTTCGCCGCCTACAACCGGACGGCTGAAGTGGTGGCCGGGTTCCTGCAGGAGTCCGGGCTCTCGGAGGTCGAACTGCTGTCTTTACCCGCCGATGGCAAGACCCGCTACGGCGACTGGACCATGCCGCTCGCCTGGGAGGCCGAAGAAGGCGTGCTGGAAATTTTGGACGGGCGTGGCGGTGTCTTAGAGGAGATTGCCCGCTACACGAACCTGCCCGACCACCTGATCCCCGGCTCCGCGCCGACGCCGGACGGCGGGCTCGTCGCCGAGCTGGTGTCGGAGGGGTTTGGCGGGGCGACTATGCCGGATCTGCGGGGGAAAATACTTTTTACGACCAGGCGGGCGGCGGAGGGTAAATATCAGGCCGCCAGCCGGGGCGCGGCCGGCCTCCTCTCCTGCTACTACCCGGAGAAGAACGAGGGGCTGGAGCATGTATTCTGGAATAACGCTTTCAGCGACCGGCCCGGCGGCTGGTGGCAGACGGCGTCGGATTCGCGCCTCTTCGGTTTCTCGATCTCGCCTAAGGCGGGCGCGCGCATCGCCGCGCTATTGCACCGGAGCGGGACTTTGCCTGTCAGGGCCGTGGTGAAGACCCGTCTGCATGCCGGCGCTCTGCCGATCATTTCCGGCTGTATTCCGTGCGGCAGGACAGGCGGATCGGTCTGCGAAGGAAAACCGGATGAGATCATCGTCATCAGCCATCTCTACGAGCGCGGCGCTCACGATAATGCTTCCGGCGCGGCGGTGAACCTGGAGACGGCCAGGGTGCTGGCGGAGGGCATCCACCAGGGGAGGATCCCGCCGCCGGCGCGGAACATCCGTTTCCTGTTTATTCCCGAGTGCTACGGCCTGCTGGCTTACGCCACGCTGTACAGGGAGCGGATCAGCAGGACGGTGGCGGGGCTCAACCTCGACGGCGTCGGCGCGGGCTGGCCGCTCACAATCTCAGGAGGGCTTGGTGTCGACCGGGAGGAACTGCAGGCGTTGTATGTCCGTCTGGCGCAGAAGTTTCTGGGAGGGCGCGAGGGCTTTGCCGTGCAGCAGATTGGGCCGGGACTTGGCGACCAACTGCTCTCCGACCCGATGCTCGGCGTACCCACGGTCTGGGCCCATCGGCCGGCGCAGCGCCACCACTGGCACTCCAGTCTCGACACGCCGGAGCTTCTGGATTACGGGGCGATGCGGGATTTTTCGGCGCTGACCGGGGCTTATCTGCTGGAGCTCTCCGATGGCAGCATGCCGATCCCGAAGGAGCTTCCTCCCGCCGCCCGCCGTACGGCAACGGACGGTACCGCAGACGGGGCGGTGTATAGGCGCACTGTTTTCGGTCCGCTTTCCCTCGACCCGGTGCCCACGGAACGTTTCATCCAGGAGGGGTTCACGCCCCGCTGGTCGCCGCCGCTGACCCGGTTCTACTGGCTTTTCGACGGGCGGCGGACGTTGGGCGAGGTTATGGCGGGATCCTTGCGACCCGGCTCGCCGGAGGAGAACCGGCTGCGGCGTTATCTCGCTCTGCTTCTCGAGTTCGGGTATCTCAAGGAAGAAGAAATAACTAACTGAAAGGCTGGACGATGGCAGGCAAAAAAAGTAGTTGGGCAGTGAATCAGACGATACCGCTGGAGGAGCGTCGCAAGGTAGGGACTTTGGTCTACACTCAAGCCGGCCTGATCACCTTGTTTTTCTGGATGCTGTGGGGCGACTTCTTCTTCACCCTGCTCGAGATCATCCCCCGTTCGCTTTTCCCGTTGCATCTGAAGTGGATTGGCGCTGACGATATGACCAACAGTCTGCTTATCTCCACCTATCCGCACATTATCGGGGTGATTGTCTGTCCCATCATCAGCTTCAAGAGCGACCATTTGCGCTCCCGCTGGGGCCGGCGCATTCCCTACATTATTGCCACGGCGCCCTTTCTGGTGATGTGCTTGGCGATCATGGGATTCACCGATTCCATCCGAGCGTTTGTTTCCCTGCCCTGTGTCGCGGGTGCTTTTGATTTTTGCGGCATCTCGCAACAGGGGGCGCTGATTGCGGTGGTGGGGGCCTTGATGCTTGGCTTCGCCTTCTTCAACGAGTTCGTGAACTCCCTCTACTGGTACCTCTTTGCCGATGTGGTCCCGGCTGCCTATCTCGGTCGCTTCCTTGCCCTCTTCCGCATGGTGGGCATTGCGGCGCAATTCGTCTTTTCGATGTGGGTGTTCCCTCATGCCGAGGGACACTTGGCAGAAATCTACACCACCATCGCCGTGCTCTATCTCGTCGGCTTCTCTCTGATGTGCTGGAGAGTGAAAGAGGGCGAGTATCCGCCAGTGCCGGTCGATGTGGGTGGGAAGCCCAGCCTGCTGCGCAACATCCGCCTCTATGTGACTGAATGCTTCCTGAGTCACCGGGTCTACGCATTCCTCTACCTCCATTCGGCGCTTCTAGCCTGCGCATCGGTGGGGCTCACCTTTCACAGTATTTTTGCGCGCATGCAACTCAAGCTCAGCCTTCAGCAGATAGGCGATGTGGCCGCCTGGACCAGCGTTGCGACATTCTGTATGGCCTATCCCCTGGGCATGTTCGTGGATCGGCGCAATCCGATCATTCTCACCTTCGTCATGACCCTATTCATCATCCCGGTGCATATCCTCTCCTATTTCTTCAAGGTGGACTACATTTCCTTCCTTGTTTTCGCTATTATACTATTGGGCATCAACGGTTTGTTCTCCGCCGCCCACATGCCCATGCTCGTTACGATTCTACCCAAGGAGAAGTACGGGCAGTTCTGTTCTGCCAATGGTATGGCCAAAGGCTTTGGGACCATGATTGGCGGTATGGGAGTGGGGTTGTTCCTCAAATACATGGATGTTCACACCCCGGGCGAGAATACCCATTACCGATGGATTTTTATCTGGGTCGGTCTTCTCCAGATTGCATCCCTGACGGCTCTCTTCTTCCTCTACCGCGAGTGGCAACGGCTTGGCGGAAAGAGTGGCTACACGGCTCCGGCTTCCTGGCGGGAGTGTGAACCGCAAGTGGGGAATCTGTGACATCGACCCGACAAGCGCTTGGTGTGTTTCTTCTCGTGGGCATCCTATGCGCCAAAGCAGATCAAACTGAAGCGACAGAGCTGTTTGTGTCGCCGATCGGTAATGATGCCAACGCTGGCACAAAGGCTAAACCGTTTATGAGTCTTGAGAGAGCGCGTGATGCCGTGCGCTTAATCAAACGCGATCAGGAAGTCATCGTCTGGTTACGTGGAGGAGTATATGAGCGAAAAAACCTCCTTGGATTGACCGCCGAAGACTCGGGTAGCTCGCAGCATCCGGTGGCCTGGCGCGGCTTCCCGGGTGAGGAGGTGCGGATTGTTGGCGGAAAAGTCGTGACCGGATGGAAACCCGTGACGGACACGTCGGTCCTGGAACGGTTGGCGCCTGAGGCTCGCGGTCAGGTGGTTCAAGCCGACCTGAAGGTTCTCGGTATCGCCTCCTATGGCCAAGTGAAGAAAGGCGGGCTGGAGCTGTTTTTTGATGACAAGCCCATGATGCTGGCACGTTGGCCCAACGAAGGATTTGTAAAAATCACCGGCTTGGTCGAGCCGGACACGATCAATGTCCGCGGCACGAAAGGTAGCAAGACGGGCAAGTTCATGTATGAGGGCGACCGGCCGAAACGGTGGGCCGGAGAAAAGGATCCATGGGTCCATGGCTACTGGTTTTGGGATTGGTCAGACGAACGGCAGAAAGTTGAGTCCATCAACGTCGAACAGAGCATTATTTCCGTGGCGCCCCCTTACCACGACTACGGTTACCGTGTTGGCCAATGGTTCTATGCGTTGAACATTTTAGCGGAGCTGGACACGCCGGGCGAATGGTACCTTGATCGGGAAGCCGGCCTGCTCTACTTCTGGCCGCCAACGCCGATTGAGAAAGGACGAGCGATCGTTTCCGTTCTGGAAACGCTAGTAAGTTCCACGAACGTTTCGAACCTGACTTTTCAGGGGGTGATTTTCGAGGCCGCCCGCGGCACGGCCATCACGATGCAGAATGGCGACCACACACGCATCGCGGGATGTGTTCTGCGAAATCTGGGGGGGTGGGCCATCACGATCGAGGGCGGCACGACCAACGGCGTGGTTGGATGCGACATCTACCAGACCGGTGCCGGCGGCATTGGCCTGAACGGGGCCGGCATTTACCAGAGAGGCGCAAGCGGACTCGGACGGAAGACGTTGACTCCCGCCGGGCACTTCGCCGAGAACAACCATATCCATCATTACGGTCGTATTAGTCGTATGTACGAGGCCGCCATTTCGATTGCCGGCGTCGGAAGCCGGGCCACGCACAACCTGATCCATGACGCCCCCCATATGGCCATTGACTTCAGCGGTAACGATCACCTGATTGAATTCAACGAGATCCACAATGTCTGCCGGGAATCCAACGATGCCGGGGCCATTTACGCCGGGCGTGATTGGACGATGCGCGGGACCGTGATCCGGCATAATTATCTCCACAATATCACTGGATTTCAGGGGCATGGCTGCGTCGGCGTTTATCTGGACGATATGTTCAGCGGTACAAAAATCCACGGGAACGTATTCCATCAGGTTACACAAGCCGCTTTAATCGGCGGCGGCCGCGATTGCACGGTCGAGAACAATGTCTTTGTGGACTGCCAGCCGGCGCTGGTTATCGACGCGCGGGCCATGAATTGGGGCCGTTACCATGTGAACACCACCATGAGGACACGACTCGACGCCATGCCATACAAGTCCGAGCTCTGGCGGAAGCGCTACCCGGAACTTGTGAACATCCTCGACGACGAGCCCGCCGCACCCAAGGGGAATGTCGTCGCACGCAACATTTCCCTCGGGGGGCGATGGGACGCCATCCATGCCGAGGCCCGCCCCTACATCACGCTAACGAACAACCTGGTGGATCAAGACCCGCTTTTCGAGGACCCGCCGCCGAAAAATTTCAGCCTGCGCGCAGCTTCACCGGCTTACGCCATGGGGTTCAAACCCATCCCATTCGAACAGATCGGCCTTGTTACCGACCCGTACCGTTCGGTTGTTCCTCCATCCAGCCCGATCCCATCAGGGGGGATATTTGTCGGCAGTATGGCCGTTAACTTGTCATGCCGGACCCCGGGCGCCATCATCCGGTACACTCTTGATGGTACGGACCCTACAGGGAATTCGCCGGTATACACGCCGCCCTTGGTGTTGACCTCCTCCTGCACGCTTCGAGCCGCCGCTTTTTTTGGGGGGCGACGCAGTGGAACGGTGGAGTCAACCTATACGGCGTACGACCTTGGTCCAGCCCATCCGCTGCCGGTCAG
>CAZDUS010000074.1:1611-5446 GCA_964508705.1 uncultured Verrucomicrobiota bacterium | reverse complement strand
GGCGGTCGACCCCGTTCGCTTCGCTCTCTGGACGCTGCGCGATGAAGCCGCGCAGGCGCCTCGGCTTGAACGTTGGACGACAAACCAGTGAACAACTCGCGTTTCACGGGTTCCCTGGTATTCGGTACACAGTTATTGATTTCGGCGACTGTGGGCCTTGCCCAGACGCAGCCAGCGCCAGACGGTGGCCGATGCGGCAAGGTGATGATGATTCAGACCCGCGACAACAGTACGACGCGTTATGCATTCGTGCCGCCACCGGAACCGGAAAAGCAAGGAAGCCCGATCACCATGGTGCTGATTCCCGGTGGCTCGGGCCATGTCAATCTTGACGATAACGGTTGTCCGCGCGAGTTGAAGGGCAATTCGCTTGTCCGGTCGATCCCGATTTTCAATGCGGCGGGTTTCGGTACCGCGCTGATCGATGCGCCATCCGATTTTCATGGCGTAGACGGCCTCGGAGGATTCCGCACTACAACCGAACATGCGGAAGATCTTGGAAAGGTGATCGCCGATCTGCGTACACGCACACGGGGCTTTGTCTGGGTTGTGGGCACGAGCCGAGGATCGATTTCCGCGGCAAATGCAGCCACCCGTCTATCCGGCCCCTCGGCGCCCGACGGGATCGTGCTTACTTCCGCTTTGATGTCGGGCCAAAGCGCGGCGAGGAAGGCATGGGTCGCGCAGACCGTCTTTGATCTGCCACTTGAAGATATTCGCGTCCCCCTGCTCGTGATTGGTCACGTCGCAGACAAATGCATCCGCTCGCCACCGGATGTCATGGGCAGGATCGTAGCCCGCACTCCGGCGATACGCCAACAGGTCGTCACCGTTATCGGTGGTCCGGGTTACGATGGTCCGGCGGGACTCAATGCTTGCGAGGGGCGTACGCCACACGGCTTTATTGATCAGGAGGCCGAAGTTGCTGCCGGAATCTCGCGGTTTATTCGTGGCGAAAAGTACTAGGGCGTATTCTCACATGGGACAGGTTCCGAGCGGGATGACGCTTGCTGTCCCGTTGGGTTCGCTGCAGAATGCCCCCATCAACAGACTTTTCCTACAACCTTGTTGGGCGGAAGAATCATGTCTGCGAATCCGAAGCTTACGATCGAGGAGCACGGCCGATGCGGCCTTGTCCGGTATCGTGAGGATGACAGGGAAATCCTGTTCGAGTGGGAGTTCTGCGGCGGCGATCGCGCTGTCGCTGCAGTCTGGCCGCGCCCCTTTCGCAGGCTAACAGAACAGAACACCTGGCCCGGGGCTCGCATCGCAGACATCCTTGATCTTGTGGGGCGCGAGATCGTGGCCCGGAAAGCACCTGGTTGTCGCTACGAGATCGATGCCGATGTTTCCCGAATCACAATTGTCGGCGCCTGATGTGCCGGGCAGAATCGACGTCGAAGAGGCCTGCCATCGAAATCGCCGCGAATGATGGAGCGGGTGTCGGACGCAACTGCCGCGCTGGTCATCGGCTCCCGACCCCGGCCTTTTTCGGATCCGCGCATCCATCCTTTCCATGAAAACCGCCCTCCTTGTTTCCGGCCTGCTCGCGGCCGCCGTCATTGCGATCCAGTCCGGCATGCTCGGCGGCAACCGCCCGGCCGACATCGGCGTGCATAATTCACGCCTCAAGCCGCCCTCGCCGACACGCAACAGCGTCTCCAGCCAGTCCGCCCTGTATCCGGACCATCCGCAGCGGGCTTATGCGGACATCAGGCCGCTGCCGCTCAAGAATGGATCCGGCGAAAGTTCGCTGCGCGCCCTGATGGCCATACTGCAGGCCATGCCGGACATCAAGGTGGTGGAGCAGCGGCCGGACTATCTCCATGTCCAGGCGGAAACACGCTGGCTCAAATTCGTCGACGACCTGGAGTTTTGGTTCAACCCGGCGCGCAGCGTGATCGAGCTGCGCAGTGCCAGCCGCCTCGGGCGCGAGGATTTCGGGGTGAACCGGGAAAGGATCGAAGCGATCCGGACGGCCTACCTGGCCCATCCGTGATCCCTGCCAAGCGCAACGAGTGCCAGGAAATGGATCCGATGGAACGACTCCCCCGCTATATGCCGTACGTATTTTTTGCCGGCCTTGCGCTGGTCACGATACTTTCCCTGATCCCGAGCACCACCGTGCCACAGGCCTTACAGTTCTGGGACAAGGCGCAACACGCTTTGGGCTATTTGGCGCTCGCAGTCGCCGGATGCCTTGCCTTCCCGCAGCGCGTGGTGCCTGTCTTCATCGGCCTGCTGGCGCACGGAGCCGTGATTGAAATCCTGCAGGGCACGCTGATCACCACCCGCTTCGGCGACGTTTTCGACTGGTTTGCCGATGGAACGGGCGTTCTTGCCGGTGTCGCTTTTTGTCGCTTCGTATTGCCCAAAGCCAGGGGCACGATGCAGCGCGCAGATTGATTCCCTGTCGCGGACGCCGCCCGCGGTGGCAGCGCCGCGCCGATGACCGCAAAACAGACGGTGTATCGGCCGCAACCGGATCTCAGCGCTGGTATTGCGGTTTCGTCGCTGTTCCGCCGATCGACAGGCCGACGTTCTGGCGCGAACTCCCCGACTTTACCTCGACGGAAACCCGGCCGCGCGCCGTCTGATCGGGGGCGATGGTCACCGTGCCCGTGGCGGCAAGCGCTCCCGCGGCGACCCGGACCTGCGTGGCCTCGATGCGTCCGGCGTCGTAGAACAGGTTGGCCTTGAGCGATTCGAAGGTGTACTGCTCTCCCTGGCCACGGCCCTGCAGGACCCGATCGAAGTCGATTCCCGCCAGCACACCGCGCGACATGCCGACCTGTGCCTGTATCTGCGCCTTGGGCAGCAGGTCCTGGCTCTTCGCGGCATCACCGAGAAAATCGCCTTGCGCATCGAAGACGCCATCCTTGAACCAGCCTGGCGCGGCGGCGGACGCACTGACGCGAGTTGCCGAGAATTTTCCGCCGAGTTTCCAGTTCCCCTGCCAGGTCAGCGTCGCGCTGCCGCCGAGTTCGCCATTGTGCAGCCAGCCCTTGAACCCGCTTATCGTCAGGCGTTCGGGTGACAACTGCCCCGTGGCGGAAAAGTCGACAAGCTTCAGTTTTGCGGCAAGCGGCAGGTCGAAGCGTTCGGCGTTCAGGCTCACGCTCCAGGCGCCGGGCCCGCGCACTCCGCTCAGCTTGACCTTGCCCGAATCGGCGCCGTCGGCCTGTGCCGCGAACTCCGTCACCTGGCCTCCGGCCAACTTGGCCTCGACCTCCAGCGGCGGCAGGAATGCGGGTTCCGCGGCCAGGATGACGCGGCTGGCGCTGAATGTTCCAGCCTTGAGCGGCAGTTTGCCTGCGGACGTACCCAACAGTTTCAACAGCACCGGAAGCGGCAATCGGACATCATCAAGGTGCAGGGAATCGAACTCGGCGGGCATCTGCCAAAGCACGGACAGCGGCGCACCGAGGACAACGCGTTTCACCTGCACCCCATCGGCGGCCTCGCCGAAGACGACGTTTTCCAGGGTGAGCTTCATCTTCGGCACGAGTTCGACCTGTGCGCTTCCCGCCTTGACGCTGACGCCGAGCGCACTCGCGGCCATGGTCTCGAAAGCCTGGCGCTTGCCGTCGAACGGCAGGAACTTGATCAGGAATAGCGCGAGAAACGGCAGGACGACGACGATCACTATTGCTGCCACGCGCGACTGGCGCTTGTGGACCTCCTTGCGCTCAAGCATGCGCTGGCGGATACGCTCGCGATCGCGTTCTTCTTCCTCGATCCGGGCGCGCTCCTCCGCCTCGCGCCGCGCCTTTTCCTCGGCCTTGCGCCGCGCCCTTTCCTCCTCCTCGCGGCGCAGCTTTTCTTCCGCTTCGCG
>CAZDUS010000074.1:0-1511 GCA_964508705.1 uncultured Verrucomicrobiota bacterium | reverse complement strand
GCTTCACGTCGCGTCCGTTCCACGGCCTCGATGCGCGCCTTTTCCTCGACCTCGCGACGGACCTTCTCTTCGGTTTCGAGGCGTATCTTTTCTTCCGCTTCACGTCGCGTCCGTTCCACGGCCTCGATGCGCGCCTTTTCCTCGACCTCGCGACGGACCTTCTCTTCGGTTTCGAGGCGTATCTTTTCTTCGGCTTCGCGCCGGGCCTTTTCCCCGGCTTCGCGGCGTATCTTTTCTTCGGCTTCGCGCCGGGCCTTCTCCTTGGTTTCGCGCCGGGCCTTTTCCTCGGCTTCGCGGCGAGCCTTCTCCTCCGCTTCGCGGCGGATTCTTTCTTCCGCTTCAAGTCGCGCCCGTTCCTCGGTTTCGATGCGCGCCTTTTCCTCGACCTCGCGACGGACCTTCTCTTCGGCTTCGCGACGGATCTTTGCTTCCGCTTCGCGCCGGACCTTTTCTTCGGCTTCGCGGCGGATTTTTGCTTCCGCTTCGCGTCGCGCCTGTTGCTCGGCCTCGATGCGCGGGTCGGCTGGAGGCGGTTTGACCGGGCGCGCACTGGTTATGGACGCGAAATCCAGATCCATGCCTTCGTCCGCGGTCGTACCGGCTTGCTGGCGGCGCTCGACGAAAATTTCGCGCAGGTAACCCGCGCTGGTCAGTTCGCCAACCGCCCAAACAATCGTCTTGCGCTCCGTTTCGGGCCAGGCAGCGGCAATTTCGTCCGCGGACTGATTATCCTTGCAGGCCTTCAATACCCCCAGCATTTCCGGCTCGAGGTCTTTGGTCTTGCCTGTCGTTTCGCGAAGGCCTTTCGGTGTTTTGCTGTATACCAGAGCCATGGCGCGCTTTCACTCCAGGTTTGGTGCTTCGATGCAATGACAGACCATGATTGTCGGACCGGTCCGATCCTGGCCGAAACTCGGTCGACCGAGCGAGTTTACTCTATGCGAAAAGGTTTCTCGCCAGCGATCTTGCCGCAGCACAGCGCACCGGATCCTGACTCCATGCCGGTTCGGGCACGATGCGCGCAATCCTGGCCGCACGCACCGGATCCGGCGCCGGCTGCCAGTGCGCCAGCACATCGGCCACGGCGTCGGGCGCGTTGCAGATCAGCAGCATGTCGCAACCGGCCGCCCAGGCGGCTTCCGTGCGCTGCACCATGTTGCCGGCGAAGGCGGCACCTTCCATCGACAGGTCGTCGCTGAAAATGACGCCGTCGAAACCGAATTCCTTGCGCAATTTCTCCAGCCAGACCGGCGAGAAGCCGGCGGGACGGGAATCGACCTGGGGGTAGATGACATGGGCGGGCATTACGCCGTCGAGCTTGAGGCGGCGATAGGGAATGAGGTCGGGTTCCATCTCGGCGAGGCTGCGCTCATCGACCGGAATGGCCAAGTGGGAATCGGCCGCGACCCAGCCGTGGCCGGGGAAGTGCTTGCCGCAGCAACCCATGCCGGCGGCAGCGAGGCCGTCGATCAGGGCGCCGGCCAGTTCGGCGACGGCCGCCGGATCGCGGT
>CAZDUS010000073.1:0-5768 GCA_964508705.1 uncultured Verrucomicrobiota bacterium | reverse complement strand
TCTGGAAGATGCGCTGCTCGGCGTCGTCGAGCAGTGTTTTGACATCGCGCCCGGCGGGATTCAGCGCATTGCCGGCGATCTCGTCGCCCACGGTGACGAGCTGGCGCAGGATGGCACGCTCGCGCACGATCTCGGCATAGCGGCGGATGTTCGCCGCCGAGGGCGTGGCGTTGGCGATCTCGCCCAGGTAGCCGAGGCCGCCGGTCTGATCGACCTCGTTCGACTGCTCGATGGATTCATACACGGTGACCACGTCGGCGGGACGGCCCATCTGGATCAGCTTGCCGATGTGGCGGAAGATCCGGCGGTGGTCGTCGCGATAGAAGTCGGTCTCGCGCACCACGTCGCCGATGCGGTCCCAGGCGGCGTTGTCGATCAGCAGGCCGCCGATCAGCGACTGCTCGGCCTCTATGGAATGGGGGGGAAGCTTCAGCGCAGCGACTTGGGAATCTACTGGCTGGGGGGGATTGAAAGCACGAACCTGGGCCATCGCGGTCTCCGCTGTGAAGCGCGAAGTCTACCCCGCCGCTGGCCTTCTGATAAGGGGACAAGTTGTGGAAATGCTGTGGACAAGCTGTGCAAATGCAGTGGATCAATTCATGCGATGCACAAGTCCAAAGGGGATACCGTCCGCGCCCATGGTACGGACAAAGCGCGCCGTTTCGCCCTGTCACGAACTGGGCGGAGGCTCTCAAAAGTCGGCGCCGGCGACACGGCGACGAAGCCGCCGCCAGGAAACTCAGGTGCTGCCCCAGCGGGCGGTGGCGATGCCTTCGCCGAGATCGGCTTCGACCAGCCGGCGCCGGACGGCGAGCAGCTTCTCGATCAGGGCCGGTTCGGCGCGGCCGTAGGCGTCGGCATCCGGCACGCGCCTGACGACGACGCCGAGCAGTTCGGTGATGGCGTTGCCGATCGAGTTCTGGCTGATGGTCACGATCAGCTCGCCGGGGTCGTTGCGGAAGAGCAACTGCTTGAAGGCCGGTTGCCAGCGTATGGCATTGGCGTAACGGGCATCGGTGATGCAGCGGTCACGAACCTTCTTTGCCGCCCTGAGGAAGTCGTTGTTGAACTGCAGCCGCTCCTCGACCAGGGCGGGGAAGGAAATGTCGCCCGGCAGCGGCGCGTTGCGGGTCGACACCTGAGAGAAGAAGCAGCGGTAGAAATCAATGAAGCCCTTGAGCAGCATGTCGTATTCGCGCCAGAAACGGACATCCTTCAGGGCGGCGGCGCCGCCGCTGACCTTCCAGCTCGGCAGGCCCTGCGGATAGCCGGTCAGGGCCAGCCTGCAGCCGGCATCGGCGCAGGGCTCGAGCATCCCGAATTCCAGGCCGGCGAAGAAGTTGCGATACACCTCGCCCATGTGGGACTGGAACAGCGAGTTCTGGCCGCCGTCGGTCAGGTTCGGATTGTCTGCGTCCGCCAAGGGCGCTGCCCGCAGCGCGGCCTGGTCGAAGACGATGAAATGGTTGTGCAGCATGCGGATGCTGGGTACGCCCGGCGAGGTCAGCGGCCAGGTGGCGTCGATGCGATGCTGCGGCTGCGCGCGGTGCAACTGGAACTTGAACAGCACCGCAACCACCTCGAAGAACTCGTGCGCTCGCGCACCGCCGAGCTGGCGCTGGCAAAAGACGCGGCCGAAGCCGCGAACCTGGCCAAGAGCGCCTTCCTGGCGACCACGAGCCACGAACTGCGCACGCCCTTGAACGCCATCCTCGGCCTGAGCTACCTGGTCGGCCGCGAGCTGGCCGAACCGAAGCTGCGCGGGCAGGTCGAATCGATCCGCAGCGCCGGCCAGCAGCTGCTGGGCATGGTGGACCAGATACTCGACATGACCCGGCTGGAGGGAGACACGCTGACGATCGAAGACAGCGACTTCGCCTTGCCGCTGCTGCTCGACGCTCCCGCCAGGGCCTGGCGCGAACGCGCCGCCGCCAAGGGCCTCGGCTTTGCGCTGGAACTCGATCCGGCGCTGCCGCCCTTCCTGCGCGGCGACGCCAGGCGGCTGGGCCAGATGCTGGCGATCCTGGTCGATAACGCGATTAAGTTCTCCGACACCGGCAGCATCGAACTGCGCGTGCGCCTGCTGGAAACCGGTAACGACGGCTTGCTGCTGCGCTTCGAGGTGACGGATCAGGGCATCGGCATCGATGCGGCGCAACAGGCGCTGCTGTTCAACAGTTTCGCGCAGGCCGACAGTTCCACGACGCGCAAGTACGGCGGCATCGGCATCGGCCTCAGCATCTGCAAGCGGCTGGCCGAACTGATGGGCGGAAAAGTCGGCGCTGGCGGCACGCCGAACGCAGGCAGTAGCTTCTGGTTCAGCGCCCGCCTGCAGCGCGGCGACGGCAAGGCCGCGACAGCCGTGGCGGACCGACCTGCCCGCTGGCCCGGTGGCCGCCGCGTCCGTGCAAGCGGCCGCTGCGACGGCCGCGGCGCCGCTCACGGCGGATGCCCTGCAGGCCCTGCTCGACCAACTCGACGCCCTGCTGGCGCAAAGCGACATCGCCGCCATTGCGCTGTTCGACCAGCATGCGGCAGAGCTGCTCGCCGCACTGGGCGAACCGGGCAAACGGCTCGGCCGCGAGATTCGCCAGTTTGCCTTAGAAGCGGCCCGGGACATCGTGCACACCTTGCGCTCACATGCGGCCTGAGGCCCGCTATCGGCGCGTTGCGGCATGCGTGCTTCTGTTGCTGGCGGTCGCCGCGGCGGGGGCCTTCGACTTCGATCGCATCGAGCGGCAACTCGTCGCCCGCTTCGGTTCGGCGCAGGTGCCGCTGTTGCGCGGCTGGCAACTCGCGCTGACGGAATCGCGGCCGGTGGCCGAAGCGGACAAGATCAGGAAGGTAAATGATTTCGTCAATCGCAGCATCAGCTTCGAGGACGACCGGGAGATCTGGGACCAGAGCGACTACTGGGCCACGCCGCTGGAAACCATCGGCCAGGGGCGCGCCGACTGCGAAGACTTTGCAATCATCAAGTATTACTCGCTGAAGGACGCCGGTGTGCCGGTCGCCAAATTGCACCTGATTTATGCCAAAGCCCGCTTGAATGGTCCCGCAGGGCCCTATCTGCAGGCGTACATGGTGCTGGCTTACTACCCGACGCCGAACGCCGAGCCGCTGGTGCTGGACAACCTGGTCAAGGAAATCAAGCCGGCCTCGCAACGCCAGGACCTTTACCCGGTGTTCAGTTTCAATGGCGAAGCGATCTGGGGCGGCGTCGCCGGCAATTCGCCGAAGGGGACGCGCGGCACCAGCCAACTTTCTCGCTGGGAGGATTTGCTGCAAAGAGCAGGCAAGGAAGGTTTCGATTGATCGGGCACCACACAAGGACTCAAGGAAGGAAAAGCCATGTCTATGTATCGCCAACTCTGGCTCGCCATCATCGTCAGCATGCTGCTGGCGCTGGCGGGCAGCCTGTTCGCCTCGCTGCTCTCGGCCCGCGCCTATTTCGAGCAGCAGCTGAGCATGAAGAATGCCGACAATGCCGCCGCGCTGGCGCTGTCCCTGAGCCAGCAGACTCCCGATGCGGTGACGGTGGAACTGGTCGTCGCCGCGCTGTTCGATAGCGGCCATTACGAATCCATTTACATCCACGACCACAACGGCAAGCTGCTGATCCGGCGCGTCGCGGCGGCGACGGACCCGGGTACGCCGGACTGGTTCGTGCGGCGCCTGCCGATCGATGCCGACCCCGGTCAGGCGCAGATCACCAGCGGCTGGTCGCAATTCGGCAGCGTGACTCTCCTCAGCCACAGCCGCTTTGCCTACCAGGCGCTGTGGACCAGTACCCAGAAAATGATTGCTGCGCTGACCCTCGCAAGTTTCATCGGCGGCTATCTCGGCGGCCTGATCCTGCGCCGGCTGCGGCGCCCCCTGCAGGCCGTCATCGACCAGGCCGAAGCGATCACCAATCGCCGGTTTGTCACCATCGCGGAACCGGATGTGCCCGAACTGCGCCAGCTTGCCAGCGCCATGAACGCAACCGTGATCCGGCTCAAGGCGATGTTCGAAGAAGAAGCCACGCGGCTGGAAACCGTGCGCCACGAGGCCAACGTCGACTCCTTGACGGGGCTGGCCAACCGCGAATCCTTCTTTTCCAGTTGCGTTCGTCGCTGGAGGGCGAGGATGCAAACGGCGGTACGCTGTTCCTGATTCGCGTCGCCGACCTGGCGGGCATCAACAAGCGACTGGGGCGCGAGGCGACCGATGATCTGCTGCGGCGACTTGCGGCAATAGTCGGCGCTGCCGGCACGGCAAATGAAGAGGGCCTCGCGGCACGCATGAACGGGGCCGACTTCGCGCTGCTGCTGCCCAGCGAGAAGGCCGGACGGGAAACGGCGGAGAGGCTTTTGCAGGACCTGGTCGACGCCATGGAGGCCTTTGTCGACGGTGGCCCTTCGGCCTATATCGGCATGGGCAGGTTCCAGCGCGGTGCGGGCCTGCGCGGGGTGCTGTCGCAAGTCGATGCGGCGCTGATCGCCGCCGAGGCCGAAGGCATCAATGCGGTGCGTGAAGCCGTGATCGACGCGACTGACGACATCCCGCGCAGTGCCGAGGAATGGTCGCAGGCGATTCGCGGGGCACTGGACCGGCAATGGGTGCGCCTGGTCGCCTTCCCCGTGGTGGACATGCAAAGCCGGCTGCTGCACGACGAATGTCCGCTGCGCCTCAAATTCGATGCGGACGACGAATGGCTACCGGCGGGGCGTTTCCTGCCGGTGGCCGAACGTCTTGGGTTTTCTGCCGAGCTGGACCTGGCGGCGCTGGCACTCGGACTGGCCGATCTGGAAAGGCAGCCCGGCTTGCCGGGCCTGGCGATCAATCTGTCGGGGAGTTCGCTGGCACAGGCGGAATTCCAGCAGAAGCTCGCCGCCCTTCTGGAGCGGCACCGCAAGGCGGCAAGCCGCCTCTGGGTCGAGGTTGCCGAAACCGGCGTGTTCAAACACGTGGACGAGTTCCGCACGCTGTGCAAACTGCTGGGCAGCTTTCAGTGCCGGGTGGGTGTCGAACACTTCGGCCGGCAGTTCAGCCAGATCGGCCGGTTGCATGACCTTGGTCTGAGCTACATCAAGGTTGATGCGAGCTTTACCCGGCGTCTCGATACCAATCCGGGCAACCAGGCTTTCCTCAAGGGTGTCAGTTCGATTGCGCACGGCATCGGCCTGCTGGTGATCGCCGAGGGCGTGGCGAGTGAGGCGGAATTCGCTGCGCTGAGTGCAGTGGGATTCGATGGCGCGACCGGACCGGGGGTGAAGGTCACGGCGACTTGAGGTGCGAGAGACCGAAGGGTGGCAGTACAATCAAGCTCCTCGATCCCTGATTGACCAACATGGCGCTACGCGACCCTGTCGACAAGAACATGCTGCGCATGGAGGCGCGGCGTTTCACCGCGCGTTGCGAGGCGCAGGCTTCCTCCATCGAGCGCGCCGACACCTTGCGCGAGGTGGCCCGCCTGTCGACATCCATCGCCCTGCCCTACTCGCTCACCGCGGATATAGTGTCGAGGGATGCCCTGCGGCTTATGCAAACCCGCGCCGAAGACCGGGCGCGCGAATTGATCCAGGAACAACTGCAGAACCTTGCCCGCGCCGAGGAAAACCAGCGCGAGAAACACAAGCGGGCAATGCTCGATGCATGGGCCAACCTGACCGGCCCGCTGGGACACCTGCGAACCTGGGCACAAAGCAAGCTGGTAGCGCTGGAACAGCAGAACAGCTAGCCGCCGTCCGCCAGGGTGGGGCAAATAGCCCTCAGAGCTTGTGAAG
>CAZDUS010000072.1:0-5792 GCA_964508705.1 uncultured Verrucomicrobiota bacterium | reverse complement strand
GCCCGCGCCCCCAGGCTGCGGAGGTCTGGTACGGGAAGCCCGCCGAGCAGACCAGATCGTAAAAACTATGCCCCAGATCGTTGACACCCCCGCCCGACCAGTTGCCCTGGACGGTCATCACCCAGTCGGTGCCCGGCACCGGCGGCGCCTCCACGCGCAGCAACGCCCACGGCAGCCTGCCCTCCATCACATAGCCGCCGTCCACCGTCGCGAACTTGAAGAGGCTTTCTGCCCCGGTCAGCACGCGCTGGGTATTGAAATCCCAGCCATAGGCCACATGCACCGCCGGCAGTTTCTTGTCGGAGTTCTGCCAGAGGGTCATGTGGACCACCCGGGCATTCTTCGCCGGATCCTTCTGAACGCTTTCGCGCGGCGTGCCGACCGCCACGCTCGGGTCGGTAATGAAACGGATCTGGAACGAATCCCCCGCCCACCCCTTGTCCGGCTGGCCGATCGGATCGACGCGGTTGACCAGCGGCGTGTCGTCGGTGTAGCGCACCGCCAGCAGCAAGCCCTCGGCGTCGTAGGCCGCCGCCACGGCCATGGCGTAGCGCTCCTTGTTGTCCAGATCCGCCGCCATGGTGACGAACGCCTCCGGTTTCCAGTCACCGAGGTCGCCGTCAACCGCCAGGGACTTCCCCTGCACCGCCACGGTGGCGGCGGGGAAGATGTTGAGATGGTCGTGCCGATAGGCCGGAAGCTGGGCCTGGCTGGCGTTCACGGCGATCAAGGTCATAAGCAAAATTCCAGAGCGTGTGAGTGTCATAGGTGGTTTCTTTCATTAAAATGTGCGATTCGCATCACCTGATCTTGAATACAGAACCGCGAGGCCCGAAAATGGTTCCAAACGTTAGAAGTTCCCGAACATCGCTGATGCCGTCGCCATCGGTATCCCCGGACAGATCCACCGGCGGTGTTGAGCGCACGCTGACCTCGTCCATGTAAGCCGCCCCGCCCAGCCTGTTATCCACCTTGAACCGGTTGTATGTCGTCGGCGCCTGCGGTCCGAACGGGACCCGCTCGCGCAGCAACTCCCCATCCATGAACACGGCCGACAACTTGTTCACAAAGTCGGAAAATACCGTCATTCTCACGAACCGGTTTCCGCTGACCACATTGGTCACCGCCGCGCCCGCGGCGTTGCTCGAGCAGATCATCCACCCGTTTGAGGGACTGTAAACCTCCACGTAACCGTTGGTGTCGAAGTAGAGTACGCAGGTGCTCGTGTTGGTAGGAAGGCCGCCCGCTTCGCCACCCGGGACCGGCTGAAGCCGCATATCCGTCCACACCGTCTGCCAGGGCGCGCCATCCACCCGGTTCGACACCGACTCGCCGTCGGCCACCGTCACCGCCTTGGCGCCCACCGCCACCGTCTGGGTCTCGACCAGCACCGTCGGCGCCGACGCGCCCCAGCCGTTGAAGGAGTAGCTCGCCAGGGGCGCCCCCACCGCATACGTCTCGAACCCGTCGCTGAACGGAATGACCGACTGCGCCGCGGAATTGTTCCAGTTGCTTCCGGCAACCGAAAAGGTTCCGCCAAGCACCACGTTTGGACTGGCCGACGCCAGCCCGCCACCGGTCGCTTGAATCACACCGCTCGAGCCCATGACGAGACTGCCGGTCACGGTGAGCATCCCGCTCGCCGCCAGGTTCACCGTCCCCGACACACTGGCACTGCCGTACACGCCCGTTGCCAGCAGCGACACGGTCACGCCGCTCGACACGGTCAACGCGCCCGTATTCGTAAAACTGCCGCCGGTAATCGTCACATCATGAGTCAGGGTCAGGTTTCCTGCATAGGTCCCGTTGCTGACCACGATCACATCGCGGGTACGGGACACATCGAATGCCATCTGCAGATTGGTATACGCGGCATTGTTAGTCGCCACCACCAGGTACTGCATGGCATAGCCGTAAAGCGCGAGCTCGTCCACGTCGTGGATCCCGTCGCCGTTCGCATCGGTCACGATGTCCCCCGGCGGTCCGTTCGAAAAACTCACGGTATCCCAATGCGACGTGGTGCCGAACTCACCGCCCTTCGCCAGAAACGCCCTGTACGTCGCGCTGTCCCCGTAGAAACGGAGATCCTGCGCCACCAGGTTGGAGTTCACGAACACCGCCGAGTTGGAGGTGGCGTAATTCTGGAAGATGGTGATCCGCACGAACTGTCCCTCCGTCAGCTCCGGCGTCGCCACACCCCAGATCGTGTTCGAACACAGCACCCAGCCGCCGTTCGTGGCATAGGCGAAGCAGTGGTTGGTTGTGAAATACCCGGCCAGACTGGCCGTGCCGTTCGAGGTCAAGCTCGGAGGCTCGCCAAAGAACGGCCGGACCCGGCATTCGGTCCAGATTTGACCGGTGGCCCCGCCGACCGAGTTGCTCAGGACCTCCGACCCGACCATTTGAACGGAATGCGGGGCGGTATCGTAAAGACTCGACGTCACCTGGACGTTGGTTGAGGCCGGTCCCCACCCGTTGATCGGAGCCAGAAAGTTGGTTCCCGGCCCGTAGGTCGGCGAGGCATCGAATCCGTCATAGAACGGAACCGCGCCACTCGCCTGCATGAGCGGCACCAGCCAGAGCAGCCGCCGCGCCCAACCGAGTATTGTTTTCATGGGTAGTCCTCCCGATTCCCGCGAATTACTGGAGGATCAGGCTCGTTCCCCGCGGCGGCAACTCGTAGGCCCCCATATCCGGCCTCTGGCCCACGAGACGGGCCGTTCCTGACAAATCCACCGCATTGGTCATCCACGTCAGGTTCGTTCCGGCATTGACACACGGCGAACCCGCGGTCAGCCGGTAATCCCCCGCCAGCCGGTTCACGAACAGCGGATCGTTCGTTGTGTTCCCGGGTGACGTCGCAATCCCCAGTTCCGGCGCGCAGGAATACGAATGGAGATTGACGATATCGAGCGGCCCGGCGGGCGGATCGAGCAACCGGTTTGTATTGACGTTGTATTCCTGATAGGCCATGCCGTTGGTCGGCTGGCCCTGATTGAAGGAGTAGATGTTGTTCCGCAACACCGGCGAGCCAGAGCGGACGAACACGCCGCCCGCACTGTTGTAGTGCCGGTTCCAGTCCTGGCCGTTTTGTGGACTGCCCGTAGCTGTGAATCCCCGGTTCGTGCTGAAGGTGCAATTCTCCACCGTGGGCGAACCGTTGATGTACAAGCCACCACCACCAGGTCCCGTATTGCCCGTGAACAGGCAGTTCCGGATGGTTCCTC
Source organism: uncultured Verrucomicrobiota bacterium (assembly GCA_964508705.1). Taxonomy (GTDB): domain Bacteria; phylum Verrucomicrobiota; class Kiritimatiellia; order CAIKKV01; family CAITUY01; genus CAZDUS01. The sequence goes on along the minus strand of CAZDUS010000072.1, from coordinate 2,565 downwards.
CGGCGGCGTAGCCGCCGCCACCGGCTTCGGTCTGCGACGTGTACCCCGTCGCGGCCGAATTGTTGCGAATGATCGTATTGCTCACCGCCCCGCCTGACGCAACAGAGAAGCCCGCGCCGCCGCTGCCCCAAGCGCCAATCGAGTTGTTCTCGATTACACAGCCCGAGACCGTGGCGCCGCTGGCGATGTAGACGCCGGCGCCAATCATGCGCGGGTTGCCGGGGCTATCCATGTAGTTGTTCCTGAGCCGGCAATCCTTGAGCGTTCCGGCCGACAGAAACGCGCCGCCACCCGCGCCATTTGCCAGGTTCGGATGCGTGGATCCTCGATGGTTGGCGTTTTGGACGGTAAACCCCTGGATGAGCGCGCCCGCTGCCGTGGCGGTCACTTCGATGCCACGCCGGGTCGTGCTGGCCCCGCTGCCTGCATTCACGTTGAGGATGGTGCTGCCATACCCGTTGACGCTGGCCAGCGTGATCGGTTTGGTAATCCGGATCATGCCAAAGTCGGAGACCGCCTGCGCCGTGGCGTCTGCCCCCGGAGTCGCGGCGTTGGTCGTGGCGTTGCGATACGTGAAGGTGGTTGTGTTGGCGACCGAGGCGACGCGATAGGCGCCGCGATAGCCGGCGGGCACTGTGGTGTTACCGGCAATGTTGACCCATTGGCCAACCTTGCTGTTCGCGAAATCATTCACATTCGCGGCCGCAATGCCGTGTGCGCCGGCCGTGACAACCGTCACGTTAGTGCCGTCTCCCGCAATGGACGCAATGTTCACGGCGGTCTGAACCTGGTAGCCGGAGTAGCCATAGGTCGGCATCGTGTAGGTGCCGTTGGTGACGAGCACCACGCAATTGGTGCCCGGCCCGTAGGCCTGTTCCGCGACCAGCACGGCCAGTTGCAGGTTGGTCGTGGCCTTGGCCCACGTGTCGAACGGGTACGTGGGCGTCCCGTTCGTACTGACGTAATAGGTATTGGTCACATCCGCCCGCGCCGTTCCGCCCATCGCGACCATCATCATCACCAACCCGACTGTGATCCACCTGCTCATGGTCCCCTCCCTTTCTTTGACTGTTCGCCGTATCTTTTTCTGCCCGACTCCATTCCCTCACACTCAAACTTCGTCGCTAACTTAATCGCTAACTTTGTCGATCTCTTTCCCCAGTCCTTCGTCGCTAACTTAATCGCTAACTTTGTCGATTACAGTCCGACGAAGTTAGCGATTAAGTTAGCGACGAAGTATTTCATTCACGTGCAAACCCTTCCCGTCGACGCCCGTATCACCAGTTCCGTCGGCAGGCGCACTTCGCGCGGCGCGTCCTCGCCGGTTTCGATCAGGTTCACCAGTTTCTCGCCTGCGCGACGTCCGACTTCCCGCGCCGGCTGGCGGACCGTGGTCAATGGGACAGCCAGGCGCGCCGAGGGCGCCAGGTCGGCGAAACCGGCCAGGGAAATATCCCGGGGCACTCGCAGCCCCGCCTCGACAAGCACGTCGTAGGCGCCCCACGCCCCCAGGTCCGTGCCGGCAAAGATCGCCGTGGGCCGGGGCGAAACGGCGAGAAGCTGCCGCGTCGCGGCGCGTCCCGCCTCCTCAGACCACTCGTCACCCGCCACCCACCGCGGATCGAGGCGGATGCCTGCGGCCCGCAGGGCGTCCCGGTAGCCAGCAAGGCGGTCTTCGCTCGTGGAAATCCCGCGCGGGCCCCGAAGATGCGCGATCCGGCGGTGCCCCAGCCCGATCAGGTGCTCGACCAGTGTCCGGGCCCCTGCCCGGTCATCCGTGCCCACAAAGTGCCCCTCCACCCCCTTGACCGTCTTATCCACCAGGACGAACGGCAGGTGATCCCCGAGCAGCGCCGCAAAGCTGACGGCATGCCCCCTGACAATAGCGGGGATGACAAGCAAGCCTTCCACGCTGTAACGCCGCAGCGTCTCGATCTTCTGCGCTTCCTTTTCGGCGTCCTCGTCCGAATGCATCAGGATGACGGTGTACCCGCGGGCCGAAGCGATATCCTCGGCCCCGCGCACGATTTCGGAGAAGTAGCCGAACGTCACGCACGGCGCCAGCACCCCGATCAACCGCGAGCGTCCCTGCCGCAGCCCCTTCGCCAGCGTATTCGGCCGGTAGCCCAGCCGCGCGGCGGCGTCCGTCACCCGCTTGCAGGTCTCGGCCCCGATGCCCTTCTCGCGCCCGCAGCCCGACAACACATAGGACACCGCCGCCGGGCTCACGCCAACAGCCCTCGCAATGTCCTTCGCCGTCACCCGTTGTATGCCAGAGGATTTCATTGATTTCCAATACCTTAATCGATTAAGTCTGCGAAGGCAAGAAACTTTCAACTTTTTTTGACTCAGCATCAAGGAGATGAAACAGGGACTGGCCCCTTCCTGAACTTCGTCGCTAACTTAATCGCTAACTTTGTCGATGTCTTCTCCGACAAAGTTAGCGATTAAGTTAGCGACGAAGGAGTTCGGTCGGTATCGCGGTGATTCCCAAGTGCAACGCTCAGGTGTTCCCTCTCCCCTTGAGGGAGAGGGCTAGGGTGAGGGGTTTCCGGCCCTTTGCGC
>CAZDUS010000071.1:0-6159 GCA_964508705.1 uncultured Verrucomicrobiota bacterium | reverse complement strand
GCTTTCCTTAATTTTGAAGTCGCCCTTCGACAAGCTCAGGGCATTCGACGCGTTCGCTATTCTCCTTTGTGGCCTGCCATGAGCAAGTGAGCTACTGCGAACGCGTCGAATGGCGGAAGGGGAGGGAGTCGAACCCCCGGACCCTTGCGGGTCTCCGGTTTTCAAGACCGGCGCGTTAAACCACTCTGCCACCCTTCCTCGGAATGTCTAATCACTATAACGTGCCTTGGCCTCAACGTCAAAGCCGTCAATTCCATCGTTACATCTTTCCTTAACCCCGAACCCTCTACGGCACCTATTCCCCCACCATCTCATCCGGATATAACAACGGACTCTTCTCGCCGCTTAGCCACCAGGCCCGCCCCTTCACCTTAATCTGTTTGCCCATCAACCCCGTCATCTCCGCATCACGGCCACGTAAATAACACGTCGTCACCCGGCGCCCATCAACCACTTCCACCAACCTGTATTCCACGCCCCGGAAAATCGCCATCGGCACTCGTTCCAAAACACCTTGCCGCTCAAGAACCGCCCCTTGCCCCAAAACCGCCGCCAACTGCGACTCCTTTAATCCTTCCGGCAATCCCTGCGTCATCGTTGCATGGGGCGTCATCACCACCTGTGTGTCCACACCGGTCACAGCTCCCGTTTCTACGAGCGCCATCTGGTTACTGATCGCCACCACCCCATTCAGTTCCAGAAAATCCTTGGCGATCCAGAGTGTAATTCCTTCCGGCGGCGTAATGCGGAGCCAGTCCCCGTGTTCCTCCCTCATTTGCACAGATGTCCCACCAAGCAGAACGCCCACATCACGATAACTCACTCCGGGCCCTGACCGCACCTTCACCTTGTCAGCAGTCACCACACCTTTACTCACGAACGCCCCTTTGACCCAAACTCCAAGATTCGTCGGAGCCTGCACTTCCGCCCAAGCCCCCTCAACCTTTAACACCCTCACAGAAACGCCCTGACTAACCTGCCCAACCACCTCGGCGCCGTCGACCGGACGCGCGCGGACATTCACACGGTCGGACTTCACCCGCGCCTCTTGCCCAGCCATCACAACCCCAGCCGCCATCAACACCACACTAATGCCAACAAGAATCTTCATAACTCCTCCTCTCATAAGTTGCTGTGTATTCAGAAGTCAGCGGTCAGTAGCCAGAACAGGAATCGTGCTTACCCTATTTTCCATTTTGCTGAATTCCCATCTCGTATTTCCGCCTTCTGAATTCTGACTCCTGAATTCTGAATTCCATCCTCCAACCCCGCATCATGGAACAAAATCTCCCGTTCCCCATCCGTCATATCCCGCCATTCACCCGGACGCAAATTTCCAAGATTCAATCCCCCCACCGCCACCCGCCGCAGACGCACCACATCTCGGCCAAGTGCAGCCACCATCCGCCGGATCTCTCGCTTCTTACCCTCCTTGAGAACCACCCGGTATTCCACCCCAGTGACATTCAACGGGTTCACTGACTCCGCCTTGAGCAACTCGCCTTCGGATCTGATCCCACTCACCATCCGGTCGATCATGTTCCGATCCAGAGGCGCATTCAGAAGCACATGATAAACCTTGGGAGTCTCGTAACGGGGATGGGAAAGCGCCAGCGCGATTTCCCCGTCGTTCGTCACCACAATCAAGCCTTCGCTGTCCTGATCCAGACGCCCCACAGTGAATAGCCGCTCGGAAACGCCGCGGATCAAATCAAGGAACGTGCGACGCCCATGTGTATCCCGCGAAGTGCACAAGACACCCCTGGGCTTATTGAGGATAAAATAGCGCTTATGCTGAAGGCCGACCCTGGTCCCATCCACCAGGACAGTGTCGGAATCCGGATTGACGGAGGTTCCCTGTTCGCGAATGACCAAGCCATTGACGCTTACGCGCCCTGCCTCAATCCATTGTTCGCAGGCTCGCCGCGAGGCGACGCCGCAGGCGGCAAGGAATTTTTGTAGCCGAACCCGATTACTCGGGCTTGGTCTTGGGCAACCCGACGCCGCGGCTGTTTTCCTGCCACTTGCCGCGTTTCCGCATGAGGTCAACTCTTTCGAAGCGCTTGAGGACATTGCGTTTGGTCGCAATCTTCTGTGCTGATTTTAAACTTGCGTGCTGAGACATGATCCCACTCCAAAGTCATCTCGTTTATATAATTAGGGGCGGCATCATACCTAAACCCCTCCCTCTGTCAACCCAAACATGCACCCATTTGTAATAATGAGAATTTTGTTCCCGACTATTGACATCTTCTCCACTTGCATTAGCATTACCCACCATTGTGCGCCATAAAGGGCGCCATGGCGGCCAACGGGGGTCGTTGTCTGCCACCCAGCGTTATGTGCGAGATCAACTATTGATCATGAGCAACAGAACGCGTGTTGGGAAATGGGTTGAGGTTAAGGGAATGGGACCGTAGAGAAGGGATTGGTTATGGACGAGGAACTGTATAACACGCAAATTCGAGTGGAACGTAAGTTTTTCTATTTCACGCTGAGGCAGAATCCGCGCGGGCGCTTCGTGAAAATCACCGAAGATGTCAACGGGCGCCGCGACAGCATCATCATGCCGGCAACTGGATTGGTTCAGTTTCGCGATGCGCTGAACGAACTGATCGACTCCGACGAAAAAGCAGGCCCCGCGCCAGTCGCGGAGGATTGACCTCCATCGCACCGTGAGAAAGTCACGCGATCGGAGCGTAGCCTGTTTCATCTCGCCACACGGGCTGGGGCACGCCTCGCGGGCCGCCGCTGTTTTGGCGGCCTTGCAGCGCCTCCAGCCCGACATCAATCTGCATCTCTTCACCACGGCGCCAAAACGTTTTTTCACCGACTCCGGATGCCAGAAGATCATCGTTCATGAAGAGCGGACAGACATTGGATTCGCCCAGCATTCCGCATTGGTGGCTGACTTGCCCGCCACCGTGGAACAACTGGACGCCTTCCTCCCTTTCGATCCATCGCGGATCGAAATATTGAGTGACACCGTGCGTCGTAGCCGGTGCGATCTGGTTCTGTGCGACATCTCCCCACTTGGTATCGCCGTGGCCCGGCAGGCAGGCGTACCTTCCGTGCTGGCCGAGAGTTTTATGTGGGATGATTTCTATCAGTCTTACATCTCCGCCTATCCGCGCCTCGGGATTCACGCCGACACCCTGTGTCGTCTCTTCAGTCAGGCCAGCCTGCATATTCAAACCCAGCCCGTCTGCAAGGCCATCGAGGCCGACCTCACCGTGGGCCCCGTCAGCCGACCCCCGCGCCAGTCTCCTTCCGCCATCCGCAAAAAACTAGCCATCGGCGCCAACGTCAGAATTGTGCTAATCACCATGGGTGGCGTTTCCGAACACACCCCACTGTTGGCCTCCCTGGCACATCGAAAGGACATCGTCTTTATTGTCGCCTGGGGAAGTCCAAATATCCAACGCTCAGGCAATGTCATTGGCCTGCCATTGCAATCCGATTTCTATCACCCCGACCTCGTCCACGCCGCCAATGCCGTCATCGGCAAAGTCGGGTACAGCACTCAAGCCGAGATTTATCACGCTGGCGTCCCGTTCGGCTACATGGTGCGTGAAGGCTATCCCGAAATGCCTTCTCTCGTGAACTTCATCGAAAAGGAAATGGCTGGCCTCCCTATCCCAGCCTCTGCAATTGAATCCGGCTTCACGGAAGCCATGATCGATCAACTACTGACCATCCCCCGTCGTCCTCCAACCCTCCCCAACGGCGCCAACCAAATCGCCAACTTCTTGCTCCCCCTCTTGCGCCGAACCCCCTGACCTCTTCACCCCTCTCTGGAAATTGGATATTCCTTGTTGGGTATTGATCATTCCATTCCCCTCCTGCCCATGAACCATTACTACAGATTGTATGCCCCCAACACTCTCAATAACGTTCGCGTTCCTCCAAGGAGATTTACGCGAGGCGCAATCCCTGCTTAATCGCCTTGTCAATTTTACCACCCATTCCACGCCCTACACCCGCTTCATGGAAAAACCGCTTCCACTCCGCCACAACTCCCGAAATCGTCTCAATCACATCCGCAGCCTCTCGGTTGGCAATGCCCGCCTTCTCAGCCAATCCCAACATATGCTGACGACCCGGCTCCCGCCCTTCTCCACCCACCGTCATCGTATGCTCGCCGCCCGGCCCCTGCGTAAACGTCAGGTCATAGGCGGGTGACAAGGCCCAGGCACCTTCCGCATCCATCACAAATGCAAAATTCTTCACATGATCATCACGATTGTGTGCCAGCACATTGAAAACCATAAGCCGGAAGGCCGCCACCACATCCGCATGATTCTTCGTCAGGATTCGTGTCACCTTCAACAACTGCTCATAATCACATCCCGGAATACGGAAATTGGCATGAATCAGATTTCCAAAACTGTGTACATGCCGACGCCGATTCCCCTGCCGGTCAAACCGCTCAACCCCGAAAAACCGCTCGCCTTCATGCGTCTCAAAAAGCCGGATCGGGGGCATCAGGATTCCTGCGGCCTTGGCCATCAGCGCATACGCATATTCCACGCACCCTTCCTCGGATGCCTCACGGCTGGAATGAAATTTCACCATCCACGGCGCATAGCCTTCCGGCAATGCGTCTTCACCGGAAATCATTTCGTCGCCTCGAAGTCCGACAAGCACCTTGGGGCGCGCCCCGCCCGGACTTCCCCCTGCCCTTAAAAGCTGAGAAAGAATGTGATCGCTTTTGCCGGCCATCACCCGATAGGACTCCCTTGCCATCGTGTGCAAATTCAGAAGTTGCCGATCCCTTTCCTCCTGCTGCGCCGGGGGATGGTACGTCAACGCGCCCATGGTCCGACTCCCCAGATAGGCAAGACGGTCAAGCGGGGAGATGGCTTCCGGAGCCAACCCCTGCCGCATGAAGTGACGATCCATCAAAAGCAAACCCCACCCATCCGGCAGGGAATCATCGAACACGCCAAACAAGGGTCCAAATGCCCGATCCCGATGCTCATGCAACCCTGATTCAGGCGGAAGTTTAAAAGGAGAGAGCCACAAAGGAGCTTTGAGAAATTCAGAGTCGTATTCGAAATAAATTCTATGCTCAGTTTCAGCAAGCACCCCCACACAGCGTTCTTGTCCAGGCTCAACCGTTAGACGAACTTCGATCTTTTTCATTTCGTCCCCCGTTTCGGTTTAGGCATCGATACCCGGGCCTCCAGCTCCCTCACGCTTCCAGCCTCAGGGGCAAGCAAGAGCGACCCGAAATCATCCAACCGACCCAGCGCAAATGATAACTTCAGCAAGTTACCGAGCGATATCTGTCCTGTACGTTCAAAACGCCGCAAGGAAGCCAGCGTCACCCCCGACCGCTCCGCCAAGGTGGACTGCTTCCAATTCCGGGCAAGCCGTACCTGCCGCACCTTCTTCGCCAACTCCCGCGCCACTTCTTCAGGCGTCCACAATGAATAAACTGCCGCGTTTTCCATAAGTGATAATATATGCTCCGTTAATCATTTTATCAACATTAAACGATTATATATGATCACTACTACACTTGACCTTTGCGAGCTTCGCGTCTTTGCGTGAACTACTCTTTGCAGATTATCCGTAAACTTCCTCAATAACTTCCCGCGTCAACTCAACCCACCGTTTCACCCTCGTCGGATCGCCCCCAACTGTCTCGACATCCTTTAGCGTAATGTCCGTATGGCACTCCTTGCATAAGGCTAGATCCCGGCGAAGAATGCTGCGGATACGCTCCGGATCAAACCCATAACTGACCATATCCGCCGGACTAGGCCGATAACTCAACACATAATCCCGCCCGATCTGTTCAGCACACCGAGCCACGTTGGCAAACGGCGAAACCGCTATCCGCCGCAAATTCGAGATACTTCGCAGCATGCCTATCTTGTTACTGAGGTCCTCACAGCACCCATAGGCAATCAGTCCAAACTTGTCCATGATCGGACGCTGATAGCGAATCAGAAACTCCTCATGCATCTCCGGGGACACCGCCGTAAACTCCTGCGCCGCCATGTATCCCCATAGTTGGCTCCGCCTGACCCCGTTGACGTTTGCCGCCGGGTCAGGCAATTCCTCCGCATAAGTCATGCTCTGATTCTCATGCGCCGACTGGCTCCAATCCCCTGCCGCCTCCGCTTCATCCTGCGCCTTCAAAACGCCATC
>CAZDUS010000070.1:0-6178 GCA_964508705.1 uncultured Verrucomicrobiota bacterium | reverse complement strand
TCGCAAATGCGCCCCAGCCATCCCCACCCCAATCCAATCGCTTGAGTCACTGCCGCCCGCGTGATAAGGTTCCCACCGCTTTCAGGGAGAGCAATATCATGGATACGCCCAACAACTCAAAAAATGGCGCCACGCCAAGTTCTTCATCCCGCACCATGCGTATCGACATCACCAGCGATATGCTCGCCGATGTCAGCACCCAGAAACAAACATCCACCCCGCGCCACCCCACCATCCGCATCACCCGCCCAAAAGGCGCATCCGGCGTCGTGGGCGATTCAGATTTCCAGCAACTCCTCCAGAACGTCTACGACGGCGCCGTGATCACCGACTATTCCGGCAGGGTGGTCGATACCAACGTCCGGGTCTGCGAGTTCCTCGGCTACGAACACGACGAGATCTGCCGCCTTGGAATCTTCGACCTCCTGTTCGGCGCCGACGAAACACTCCTGCCAGTCATCCGCGAAAACCTCGCCAACACCCGCTTCGTCCTTCTCCAATCCTATTTTGTTCGCAAGGACGGCAGTGTCTTCCCCGCCGAAACCGCCATCAACCGGCTCTATCTCTCCGGCCAGGATTACCTGTGCTTCTTCGTGCGCGACATCACCCTGCGCCGCCAGTCCGAGGAACAACTGCGCACCGAGCACACCGCCATCCAGACCGCCGGTAGCGGTATCGCCATCGCCGATCTCGAAAAAAACCTCACCTACATCAACCCCTCCGTCCAGCGGATGTGGGGAATGGGCGCCCTGAATCCCGGCACCCCCCTCCCACTCCAGAATCTCTTCAGCGATCCCGCCATCAGCGAAACCATTGTCCAGTCCGTCATCAACAACCAATGCTGGGAAGGCGAAGTGGAAGCCCGCCGCTCCAACGGCACGCTCTTCCATGTCCAGGCGGCCGCCACCGCCACAATGAATTCCGAGGATGAACTGGCTGGCATCGTCCTTTCCTTCACCGACATCAGCGAACGGAAGCGGGCCGAGGAACAACGGGAGCAATACGCCCAGCAACTGGCCCAACGCAACGCAGAAATGGAAGCCGACCTCGTCATGGCACGCGAAGTCCAACTCGCGCTCCTCCCCCGCCAGTTTCCCGCCTTCCCGGGTTCCGTCGCCCCCGAGGAAAGCCTCCTCCAGTTCAGCCACCTCTACCGCCCCAGCACCGCGCTCGGTGGCGATTTCTTCCACGTTCTCCCCGTCTCCGACCACGTCGCAGGAGTTTTCACCTGCGATGTCATGGGCCACGGTCTGCGGTCCGCCCTGATCACCGCCATCATGCGCGGACTCGTCGAGGAACTGAAATCCATCGCCCATGACCCCGGCCTGTTCATGACTCACATCAACCGGGAGTTCATGACCATCCTCCGTGACGCCGAGGAATTCATGTTCGTCACCGCCTCCTACGTCCTCATCGACCTCGATCAACGCCGCATCACCTTCACCGACGCCGGCCACCCCAGCCCCCTCCTCCTGCGCCCGTCCGAAAAACTCGTCACCCCCATCCGCCAGTGCGCCGAACCCTCAGGCCCCGCCATCGGCATATTGGAAAACGCCTCCTACGAGAGCCAGCACCACTCCCTGGAACCCGGCGATAGTATCCTGATTTACACCGATGGACTTTCCGAAGCCGAAGGCGTTAACCGCGAAGAGTTCGGCGTGGATCGTCTGATCACCAGTCTTCGCTCACACCTGGATAAACCCTTGGAAAATATTCTCCCGTCCGTCTTGGCTGATGCTGAGAAACACACCTTGGGCCGCGGGTTCGACGACGACGTCTGCCTTGTCCTCGCCCAGGCCGCCGCTTTCCCGTCCTGAACGCAGAACCTCTTCACCGTTTCGGGCGTACTTTGTAGCTCCACTTCACCAGCCGCAGCGGCATCTGCAACACGCCCTGCACGTTGGAATACATCTCACCCGCCATGTACCGGAACGCCGCCCTTGTCGAAAAAGCTTTCGGTTCCTCAATCCGCGTGATGGCCAGCACCCCCACCACCCGCAACAGCGAGGACGAGAGGAAAAGGATCGCGTGATACGTCACTGGAATGCCAACCCATACCCCGTGCCAGTCCTTCCATTGTTGAGCCACCACCCCGCCAATTATCCCGCTCGCAAAGCCCGCCACCGCCACCACCACGCTATTGATGGCCGCATACGCCGTATTCCGCGCCGCGCCAGCCTTCCTCTGCACCAAGCCCAACAAAATGTTATACGACGCCACTTCCATCCCCGGCCAGAAGAAGGCCGCCAGTAACACGCCGAAATACCCGGGAAACAACCGGCCCTCCGCGACAAACATCCAGGCAACCGAGCCATTCACCATGCCGATCAGCGACACTATCGCCACCGGCTTTCGACCTAGCCGGTCAATCATCCGGCCCCACAGCGGCATACTGCTGAGCGCCACCAGTTGAGGAAAAGCGATCAACAACAAGTTCGCCATGAAGTTGGAAGCCTTGACCACATCAAACACATACAACCATGTGAACTGTGCAATCAGCCCGACGGAACAGGTCACCATCGCGGAAAACAGCAGATACCACCGGAACGAGCGATTCGCCAACGGCTCCCGGAAAAGATGCTTCAGGCCAAAGTTCTTGTTCCGTGTCTGCGTTTCGCGGGCTGGCACCGGAACAAAATAAAGAATATCGATAATCCCCGGTATCGCCGCCACAGCCAGCAATAAACTCAGCATCCGGCTAAGCGCCACCCCGCTAGTCTGCTCCGCATAGTCAAGCAGCAGCCCGGTGATGACCGTCAGGATAAGACTCACCACCTGCCCCGCTTGGATGCGCCGTGAAATATAGCGTGCGCGGATTCGGGACGGCACCAGATCCAACAACCATGAATGCCAACATGGTCCCACCAAATTACCGAGCGTCGCCGAAAGCGCCATCAGCAGGATCAACGCCATCCCTCCCGTGCCCTGCGGCACCAGCCACGGGATCGCCGCAATAACCAGCCATAATCCGCGATGGATTAAATTCACCCACAGGAACAAAGCCTTGCGGTGTCCGTACCGCTCCAGAATGTAACTCCCGGGCACCTGCGCCAACGCCGCCACAAAGGGGATCGCCGCCAGCAGCCCGAACTGGAACTCGCTCACTCCTAACCCGCGTGCAAACCGCGTCAATACCGCACCCGTCGTAATCGCCATCCACGCCGCGCCAAAAAACCACGCCACAAGAACCTGCCTCATCGCCGTGCGGGTTTCACTGCTGGGTTCCGCCTGATGCTCGCTGTCCGGATGCTGGTTCATAACTGGCCGAGAAAGATAGGATGGACGGCCTCGGATATCACGCCGAAAAAAACACTTGAGCCTCCCCTATCACCAAGCATAGCATGTCCCTAATTCCAAAGCACAGGGACGGAACTTTATGGCAACCCTCAATACGATTAAACTGAAAAGAACTCCGGCGGCTGAATCCTTGCAATCAACTGAGGCCCCAGCGGCCCCCGTTGAGTCGCCCGTGGCGGCCACCACCGAATCCGAAAATCTCGGATCCATTTCCTCTGATGTCCCGCGGGTTTCCGGCAAAGCCTACAAAGCTTTCGCCATCATGGGAATTGTCGCCGTACTCTTTTGTCTCGCCGTCATCGGCATGCAATACACCGAGTGGTCATTCTACAAATCCAACCCCACCATCTGGCCCCTAAAGTAACTACCCCTCTCTTCACCATGGTCCTCACGCAAAAGAGTCCCTTATGCGTGATTGCGCAACTTAAGTTCGGCCGGGTGCGGATGTAAATAAACCTGGTCCAACAGATACGCAGTGCTGTATTTGCGGGCAAAATGATTGATCAAGGTTACGGGAACAATCAGGGGAACGTGTTCGTTGCGATAGTCCCCGATAATACCAAGGAGTTCCTGCTTTTCATCACCTGTTAGGTGTTCCTTGAAGAATCCCATCATGTGCAGGAGAACGTTAACATGCTTGGAAACGGTCGCGCGAAGCGTCATGGCCTCCAGAAGCAGGACTTCATATCGAGTAATGACCTGGGCTAAGGCCTGTGTCTTGGCCTTTGCCAATAACTTCCCCATTTCGCGTGCGTGTTTTTCACTATGAGTCATGAGTAGATATTTGTGCTGTGCGTGAAAATGCGTTAGCGAGCGGACGGATCGATCCTGGCTGATGGTTTCACGATAGCGGTGCAGGGTGAAAATCCGGTCGATAAAGTTCTCACGGATATCCACATCGTTCAGGCGCGCCTCGTCCTCGCAAGGCAGAAGAGGAAAGTGAGTCATGAAGACGCGGGCAAACATACCGGGACCACTGCCGGCGGGGTCCCCCTTCGGGGTATAGATTTTGACACGCTCCATGCCGCTACTGGGCGACTTGGCCTTGAAGACAAACCCGCACAACCCTTCCTTTTGCAACTCGACCACCCGGCGCGCGGCCCATGTTTGCATACGTTCGGTGTAATCAATTCCTGTTTTCTGGGTCATCAGTCGTGGCGCATTCACAGAACCGACAAGTCGCATGGCCTCTCGGGGAATGGAAAGCCCGATTTCTACCTCGGGGCAGACGGGAATATAGTCCACATATTTTCCGAGCGTATCGGTCAGGAAGTGATCATGTTTATGCATGCCGTCGTAGCGGACACAATCACCCATCAGACAGCGACTGATTCCCAGCTTGATGCGAGTGGCGGTCATCGTGTGTGTCCTCCCTGCTGTTGTCTTAAACGATCTGGCTAAGTTTCAATAGACGGTAGCATGTTTAAGGCTAGCGTCAAAGGGGTAAAGGTTGTTCACGCAGGACAAATGGGTCTTTCCTGGAGCGGCTGCTTAATCCTTAAGCCACCGTGTCAAAATCTTTAGATCCTCCAGATCGCCTTCAACAACCTCAAGGGTGATTATCGGCACATTCGCGCAGCGGAGCTTCCGCATTACGCCCTCAAGTTTCTGCATGGATGGCAGATAAAGGTGGTCATGGGAGTCGTTAAACTCTTCCACTGGCATCTCGGCTGTGGAAAAATTGTGGTTAACATGAACGCCGACAATATTAACCTTCTCGATGAGCGTGTCGACCGCGGTATAAAAATCAAACTTATGGAGAAGCGATGCGACCCAGAGGTGCCCTAAATCGAGCCAAAGATTAGGCACAGTGCCGATGATGTCTTCGGGACGTTGCAGGGCTGTGCCGAGTCCGGGAAAGTCGTTCTCAAGAGCAACAACGTGGTGCGGAAGGCGTTTCTGAAGCCAGGCGAGATTCCTGGCGAGAAGTCGCTTGTGATGGCGAAAGCTTTCCGTTTCAAAGATGCGTGGATGCATTATGAAGGAATTGTTGCACGAAAAGTCACCCGCCATCGCATCGCCCAGAACTTCACGATAGCGTCGCATGTCGTGAGTAATGGGTTGTTCGGTTAGAAAGAACCCGTGAAAGAAGAATAGATTGGTTTGTGCCCAATCGAGGACCGGGAGCGAACTTTCCAGGGTTGCTTCTATGGCGGCAACATCCGGTGTTGCGAGATTAAGGAAGTGTTTTGCAAGCACCGGGGAATGTACCGACAATTTTACTTCCGGCGGACACCACTCAACAATCCTTCTGGTTGTTGCCAGGTCACTACTATTGTGAATCTGAACGCCAAATTGAAAGCCCGCTGACTCAATGAAGCGATGGGCCTCGTTGAGTTTCTCGCGCCAGTTGGAGCCACGCACACAGACAGAACTGTATTCAATGATCGTCATTCGAGGAAAACCCTCTTTTATTCGTAAGAGCGGAGAAAAGTCTGACCGCCGCTGTTGTTGCCAGAATACTACGCCTGCGGATGGGGACCCAAAAGGTATTCACTGAAGCCAGCATAACCCATACGCTCTCACCCTACGGCAGGAACTTCGCCTTTTTAAGCTTGTCCGGCAGATAAGCATCGAGAACGTAATTCAACCCGTGCTTGGCAAACGCCTGCTGCTCCACACGAACCCCCATCTTTAACATCTGGTTCAACGCATCCTGCCATTCCTTGTGATGCCTGATAAAGGGATCATTCTTAAGCGCATCCTTGGCCCGCTTGATGTCCACATCCTCCAGCGGATGCGTCGCATCCATCAACTTGTAGTCAATGATATCCTGCGGCGTCACCCCCAGATAATGCGCCTGCGGCACGCAGAAGAACCGGTTGATGTGCGCCGCCTGCCCCGACCCGACCTTTAACGTCCGGTAAATATTGCAATACCC
>CAZDUS010000069.1:0-6879 GCA_964508705.1 uncultured Verrucomicrobiota bacterium | reverse complement strand
ACAATTTCCTGATGCCGTTTTTTGTGACGCAGGCCAGTTTGCAGAGCGTGGACTTCGCCAATGAATTTGCGGATTTGTCGGTGGGGGATGCGTGGTCGCCACGATTTGAGAGTTTGGGTGGAGGGCATTCGGTGATTGTCACCCGTACTGAGGCGATCGAAGCGATTGTGCGTGAGATGGAGGGCAAGGGCTTGCTGACGACGGAGCCCGAGGACCCGATCCAGGCACTGGCCATGCACGGGCACATGATGGACTTCAAGAAGCGCGGCGGGTTTATCCGTAACCGGATGCGGAGGTTCTTCGGGCGGCGGGCGCCGGTTTATGATGTGAGGCCGGAGAGAATGGCGGTATCGCGGTTGATGGTCGAGTTGGTGGTGTCGGGGTTGTTTCTGGTGGGGTCGACGCGGATGGCGCGGTGGATGGTGGCGAGGGTGCCGGAGAAGGTGATTGGTCCAGTGTTTAATCGGTTGCGCTTGATTTGGAAGGCAATGAGCAAGCCGACAAAGCGCAAGTCGCTGGGGACGATGAAGATGGTGGAAGCATGAATAATTGGGTTTCGGAATTGGATGGAGTTGTGGAGCGGTTGATGCCGCGGTTGCTGACCCAGGCTTGCCGTGATCCGAATTCGCCGACCTATGGTTGCTTTGATCGGGACTGGTGGCATTACCGCATCCGTGACTTTGCGTCCATTATCCTGCAACAGGGTGGGTATACAGTTTGGTTGGCGGATAAGAGAAACGGTGATTTGGCGGCGGCATCCTGTCGGTTCTGGAATGCGCGAGCCGTGCGGCACGGCGCGTTTGAGGAGTATTATCCGTTTGAGCGGGGGTACCCACCTCTGGCGTTTTCCACACTGTCGGTAATGAAGATGGCGGCGGCGGGTGTGGTGTCGCCTTCTGACATTGAAGCGGGGGCGCGGGTGGCGGCGAAGCAGTTGCTTTCGCGATTTGAGCCTCACGCGGCGAATCAACAGGTGGCGGGACTGGCGGCACTGGCTTGGTTGAAGCGTGTGTATCCGGCGCTGGTGCCAGCGGATGCTCTGGCGGAAATTTCGCAAAAGACATTAGCCCTGCAAACCACCGAGGGGTGGTACATGGAGTACGGTGGCCCTGATCTGGGTTATTTATCGGTGACGCTGGATTGTCTGTGGGATTGCCTCGATGCGACGGGCGATGTGCGGTATCGCGAATCGGCGGCGGCGGGACTGCGGTGCATCGGGCGATATGTCCAGGCGCTGGGTGGCGGGATTGGTATGCACAACGCGCGGAACACGGATTACATTCTGCCGTATGGGATTGCCCGGTTTATCAAGGATGGCGGTGCGGATGGTGAGCTGGCGTCGGGCGTGCTGTCGATCCTTTATGGGAATGTTGGACAGGCGGATCATTTTCTCCGGGCGATGGATGACCGGTATTTGTCGCATTACATGGGGCATTCGCTGGTGAGGGCGTTGCTGTTGATGAAAGACGGACAGGGTGGAGTTGTGGAAGATGAGGTCACGACAAAGCGTGGTCCTCCAACCGGAGCTGTGGTGGACACGATATTGGAGCTAAGCGGGCATGTCTTGCTGGCGGGAGGCGAGAGGAAATATTCGGCGATAATGTCGTTGAAAAAAGGCGGTGTAATCACGATGGTTGGCGCGAATGGTCGGGTCTCTGATTTCGGGTGGGTGGTGAAGGACGGAGAGAGCCAGCAGGTGAATCACTGGTGGTCCGATGCGTGGCGTTGGACGAGGGATGGCGACCGGTTTGTGGTTTCAGGGCGGATGGTGAAGGACAAGGAGCATGAGAGCGCGCCGATCAAGCATGTGGTGTTGCGGGTGTTGAGCTGGATATTCGGGCGACGACTGATCGGGCCGTTGAAGAATCTGTTGATTTTCAAGAAGGGTGCGGAGGGGTTCCCTTTTGAGCGGGTGGTGACCCTTGGGCGGGACACGGTTGTAGTGGAGGATCGCATAACCGGAGTGAGCGATGGAGTCAAGGTGATCCAAGCACCGAGGTCGTCCAAGCGGCATGTGGCGAGTGCGGACAGTTTTCATTCCGAAGATTTGGCTTTAGGTCATGAGGTGCGACGTGATGTGACCACGATACTTGCGAATGGTGTCTTCAGGACCAAGACGGTATATACGGTGACCTGATATGAAGATGATAATACAGGTTCCCTGTTTCAATGAGGAAAATACATTGCCCACCACGATCGGGGACTTGCCCAAGGCAATCCCCGGCGTGGATGTCCTGGAATATCTTGTGGTGGATGACGGCAGTACCGACCGCACGGCGGAAGTGGCCCGTAAGGCGGGGGTTCATCATGTGTTGAGGCTGGGGAGCAACTGCGGACTGGCTCGTGCTTTTGCAAGTGGGATTGAGAAGGCTCTGGAACTGGGCGCGGATGTCGTGGTCAACACGGATGCAGACAACCAGTATTGCGCGGCTGACATTCTTACGCTGGTGGCACCGATCATTGCCAATCAGGCGGATATGGTGGTGGGTTGCCGTCCAATTGTGGAGCACCCCGAGTTCGGGTCGGTGAAGAAGCTGTTGCAACTGGCAGGGAGTTGGACGTTGCGGCATATTTCCAAAACCACGGTGCGTGATGCGGCGTCGGGATTTCGCGCTTTTTCGCGTGAGACTTGCCAGCGTTTGATTATCTATTCATCGTTTTCCTACTGCATGGAGACATTGATTCAGGCAGGGAACAAGGGACTACGGGTGGCTTCGGTGGATATCAGGGTGAATGCGACGACGAGGCCATCGCGTTTGTTCAAGAGTATTCCCGAGTACATTCGTAAGCAGGCCGGGACGATGCTGACGATGTTTGCGCTGTACCGGCCCGGCCGGTTCTTTTCATCTATAGGATGCGTGCTTTTGTCTGTCGCGTTTGTGATCGGTGTCCGGTTTCTTTACCTCGTGTATGTGGTGCCGGAGCCGGGGCGCACGCATTTGCCGTCTTTGATCCTGCTGTCGGTTTTGGCGTTATGTGGCTTCCTGTGTTTTCTGTTGGCGGTGTTAGGGGAGTTGGTTAAGGCGCAACGGCGAATCGGAGAGGAGAATCTGTATTTGTTACGGCGAAACAGGGGAATGGATAATGGTTAATGGGAAATGGTTGATGGTTGCTTTGTGGGTGCCGACGCTATTGGATGCTCCGGTGGCGCGGGCGCAGGAAATTGATTTTGATTCCATGATTTCCGAGGGGGAGCGCTGGCTCCAGGAAAACTTGCCGGTGGATATGTTGAGCGAGGTGGAAATTCCACCACCTGAGGAATGGGAGCAGTTTTGGACTAATCTCCAGACGATTTTGGATAGCGGATCGCTGGAGGATCTTGCGGAGTTCATGCCGTATGCGGAGGTGGCTGTCCGGCTGCTGGAACGGACGCCGGACGGCGAGGATTATGCCGCCTGGTTGCGCCAGCGACTTGATTATCTTGAGATGGCCGATGAGGCAGAGCGCTATGTGCGGGCCGCTCCGGTAGCGCCAGCACGAACGCCTGCCGTGGTGACGGGTCGCAAGGTGCAGTTGGTTCCCGTGAAGAAGAAGGTGACGGTGATTGTTGCTGATCCCGTCTCTGAAAAACGGCAGGTGGCGGTGCAAAGCGGAGCGGCGTGGAAGCGCAAGGTGGCCGGGCGTCCGATGCCAGCGAAGGCGCGGGAACTTGTGCCGAGGCTCAAGACGGTGTTCCGGGAGGAAGGGGTCCCCGTTGAACTGGTGTGGATTGCTGAAGTGGAATCCACCATGAATCCCAATGCGCGTAATCCTGGCGGGGCGGCGGGGTTGTTCCAGTTCATGCCCCCAACAGCCAAGAGGTTTGGCTTGCGCACTTTCATGCCTGACGAGAGGAAGCATCCTGAGAAATCGGCGCGGGCGGCGGCGCGGTATTTGCGATTCCTGCACGGGGAGTTCGGATCGTGGCCGCTAGCCATTGCCGCCTACAATGCGGGAGAGGGGCGGGTGAACGAGGCGCTTGGAAAGGCTAAAGGCCAAGGGCGAACCTTTGACGCCATCCGTAAATATTTGCCGCAGGAGACCCGGATGTATGTTCCGAAGGTCGAGGCGGTGGTGTATCTGCGAGAAGGGGTTGACCGCCTCAACCTGCCGGCGCCGCGGCCGGCAGGGTTGGCGGATGTGCCTGTGCTAGCTACAGCAACAACTGGATGATTTGTCGTCGTTTTCGGTGCGGCGACGGAGGCGCCAGGTGTCGCCATCTCCACGAACCAGCAGGATGATGGTCAGGATGAGGTAGAGAAAGATATTGGCCACGGTAGCGTGCTGCTGGATCAGCATTTGACCGAATGCCAGGGAGATAAGCGTCAGTGCTGTGGTGAACAGGACGCAGTTGCGGCAGATGCCCAGTATCAGGGCGACCCCGAGAATCACTTCCACCCAGGGTAGCGCGTAGGCGTAGCCGGTGAGGAGGAGTTTCGGGAGAAACGTCTTCTCAAAGGCCGGCACAAGATAGCCGACGAAGTTGTCGATTCCGCCCATGATTTTTCCGAGGCCGGCAAAGAAGAATAGGATACCCAATGCCCATCGTCCCGCCGCCAGTCCTGCACTTCGACCATCGATACAACAGCATTTCATGATGTCCTCGCTTTCTGTTTAATAACGGCAACGCTTGCCAATGGGGCACATCGTAGATGTCGAGGCGCGAATGCACAATACGAAAAATGGTCGCTGGAATAACTCCATCAGATAAAGAGCGGTTGAACTGCGAAAACCGCGAAAGACAAGGAAGTAATTTATAGGCAAGCTTTGCGGAGATTCTTCAGGATGGCTAGTTGGCGGGATGTGCCCGGAGTGCGGAAGGCGCACATGATGTAGTGAAGCAGGGATGGGATACGACCGCGTAGGGGGACCCCAAACACCAGGCCGCAGGATAATCCGTTGGCCATGGGGATGATATAGCCCGGGTCAGCGGGATTGAAGGGGAGGAGTGGGTTGTTCCGGATAGAGCGAAGAATGTTCCGCGCCGCAATGTGCCCGCCGAGATAGGCAAACTGGACGGACATTCTCAGGGGGGCTCCGTCTTTTTTTACGAGCGCACTATCGCCTGCTGCAAAGAGGTGATCGTCCAGCCGCAGGAACGGGTCGACGGTCAGGCGGCCCTGGGAGTTTTTTTCGAAGGGCAGGGCGTGGATATAGGCCGGTGTTTTTACGCCGGATACCCAGACGACACCGGCGTTTTCCAGAATACGGCCATTGGAGAGGCGTGCGGTGGCTGGGGTGATGGAATCGACAACGGAATTTTCAACATGCTCGATGCGGAGGTGGTCGAGGTTTCTGCGGACGTAGTTTCGCATCCAGTCGGGGAGAACACCGACGACGGAGCGGCCCCGTTCGATGACGAGCACAGGGAGGGATGGAGAGAGGAGTCGAAGATGGGTGGAGACTTCGATTCCGGTATAGCCGCCGCCGGAGATGACGAGGGTTGAGTGGCGGCCTGAGAGTGCCGCTTCGCGGATGCGGATGGCGTCCTGCACGGTGTCGAGGGGGTAGGCGTTTTGTTCGGCGTCGGAGCGGTCGTAGAAGTTGGTTTCCGTGCCGCTGGCGACGATGGCGTAGTCGTAAGGATAGGTCGCGGCGGCGGTTGAGATGGTTTGGGTTGCCGGGTTGAGCGAGGTGACGGCGGCTTCGACGCATTTGATATGACGGAGGAAGCGGAGCGAGGAAAGCGGGGTGGAGGCGGCGGAGGGCTGGACTTTGCCGGAGATGACGTCGGGGAGCAGAGGGAGGAAATCGAAGGTGGAATGAGCTGAGATGAGTGTGATGTCGAGGGATGCGTGATGGGCGGACAAGGTCCGCGCCGCGTTCAATCCGGCAAATCCGCCACCAATGATCACGATGCGTTTCATAGGAATAGAGCGATTGTCATGAGGAGTCCGACGCCGAGATGGGAGATGGCTGTGAGCGCGCTGGCAGGCGCGAGGCGATGTTCTGTTTCGCAATGGGTCCAGATGATGCGGATGGCGACGGAGGCGGGGAGCAGCATGATCAAGGCCATGAGGGAGGCGGGCGGGATGATGTTCCGGGAAACAGCCAGGATCAGGATGGGAACCCATAGGAGCATCATGGCGGCGTAGGGGAGGCGGGCAAGGCGTGGTCCGAGGCGGACAACCCAGTTGCGTTTGGCCACAGCCTTATCGGCCAGATAGTCGGGGAACTGGTTGACGAACAGGATGGCGGTGATGAGCAGGGTGATGGGGAGGGCTGCGATGAGGACGGAACTTTCGAAGGTGCGGGTTTGAACGTAGTAAGCGCCAAGGGTTGGCAGGATTCCGAACAGGATGGCGATGGTTAATTCGCCCCAGCCGCGATAGACGAGTTTCGGCGGAGGCGCGGTGTAGGCGTAGCCGCCTGCGATGCCGATGGAGGCCAGCGCGAGGATGGGCCATCCGACGATGTAGGTGAGATAGAGGGCGGAGATTCCGCCGATCAGGAAACAAACAATGGAGAAGGCGAGGACTTGAGTGGGGGACAGTTTGCCTTGCTGGATCAATCGGCTGCCGCCGGTGAAGGGGCGGATGAAACGGGTGTTGGTTTCGTCGTTGCCGGAGAGATGGTCAAAGTAGTCATTGGCGACATTCGCGCCGGCATGAATGGCGAGGACGCCGATGAGAGTGACGATGGCGAGGGGAATATTCACGGTGCCATAATGATGATAGGCCAAGGCAATTCCGAAAGCGACTGGCACAAGGGAGCCGGTAAAGAAAGGGGCGCGGAGTTCCCTGACGAAATCGATTGGTTTTGCATGAACGGTTTGGAATGGAGGCATGTTCATGGGGGGAATACTGGAGTGCGAGGAAGGGAAAGGCAATGGAGATTTTATAGTTAGCTGGGCGAGGTCGGGTACATCGTGACCCCCCTCTTAAGAAGATAGGGGTGGTA
>CAZDUS010000068.1:0-6992 GCA_964508705.1 uncultured Verrucomicrobiota bacterium | reverse complement strand
CGTCGTGGATTCAATACAGCCACCGCTTCAACCCTCCCCCCGCGCTCAACAACACACCCCGGCGCCGGAATGCCCAGCACATATAAGATACCGTAACAAAAAAAGACGCAGGAACACGACTCAATGCGCCAATCTTGATGCCCAATAACGAGGTTACCCCGCCCAAACCCATGGGGCCCACCTCCACCAATTTACTCTCCTTCATCAATCGGTCTTCCAATTTCGCCAGCACCTTGACTTCCGAGCGGTCATCCAGCCGGCGCAAGAATTGTTGCTTTGAGTTTTCGTAGCTTGTGCATCGGTCCCCGCCGATACAAACACCGAGCACACCGGGCGCGCAACCATTCCCCCTCGCCGATACAATCGCATCCAGCAAACAGCGGCGAACACCTTCAAGATCCCGTCCAGCTCCCAGCCGCTCATCCGGCAGACTGTATTGCTGACCCACATTCTCACAGCCGCCACCCTTCATCACCAGCCGGACATCCACCGTGCTACGGGCGCACTGCTCAAACCGGAACACCGGCGAACCATGCGCCACATTGGTCTCATAGGCCTCACCGGAAACGGAATCAATGGTGTTCTGCCGCAAATAACCCATTCGCGTTGCCCGCGCCACCGCCACTCGCGTCACCGCGACCAATGCATTGGTGTCAAAACCCACTGGCACATGAAAAGTGAAGATCAGCGTGCCCGTGTCCTGACACAATGGGGCATCCTGCTCACGCGCGCGCTGGATATTCTCCATGATCGTCTCAAGCACCCAACGCCCCCGACTGCCCTTCGGCTCCATCACCATCGCCTTCTTAAGCGCCTGCTCAACGTCGGAAGGAAGGTCCACGGATGTTCGTCGAATTAACTCAAAAAGACTGGCTTCCCATCTGGAGTGATTCTTCATGTTGCAATCAGGCATTTAACATAATCAGGGCATGAGTTCAACTGCCACATAATCCGCCATCTCCCGTCCCCGCCTCGTCAATGTCCACACATCACCAGTTCCCGTCACATACCCTTCCCCAGCCAGCCGGACAAGCTTCTCCTGCCAGCGCGAAATCACGGAGACATCACACCCTGTCGCCGCCACAATTTGCGCAGGATTAACCCCTTCCCCTAATCGGATTCCAAACACCATTCGTTCAGCCGCGTGCAATAACGGAGTCAAAATCTCCTCGTCCCTCAGGGGCCTTTCTCCCCGCCCGGCCATCCGCACATACTCCGCCAAATCAGCCTGATTCGTCCACCGCCGCCAGCCAACATGCGAGGACGCCCCGCAACCCACCCCGACATAATCACCACCGCGCCAGCAGGAAAGATTATGCCTGCACTCATAGCCCGGCCTCGCAAAGTTTGAAATCTCATACTTGCAATACCCTGCATCTCCAAGCAAATCCTCCGCCAACCGTAACATCGACAACTGCCGCTCATCATCAAGAAGCGCCAAATCCCCGCGCCGTATACGCTCCGAAAGTTTGGCCCCCTCTTCAGAAGTCAGGGCGTAAACCGACACATGCTTCGGCGCGGCCCTCTCAACCCGCCTCAATGTCTCACCCCACCGCTCAAGATCAACCCCGGGCACACAGGCGATCAAGTCCATCCCCCAATTGTCTAATCCAGCCTCCTGAATCGCACGGATCGCCCCCTCAACATCTGCCACCGTATGCCGGCGCTCAAGCGACATAAGCACGTCATCAAAAAACGACTGCACCCCAAGACTGATCCTGTTGATTCCAACCGAGCGAAATAACTCCAGTTTACTCTTCGTAAGCGATCCGGGATTGGCTTCTGCCGTCCACTCCACCCCGTCCCGTGGATCCCACTGGGCAACCAGAATCTGTTCGCGCAGTATTCCAACAAGTCTTTGCAACTGGGATTCCGTCATCAAGGAAGGGGTCCCGCCGCCAAAAAACACCGTCTTGGGTTTTATGCGCCCGAACTCGGCCGCCAGAAGTCTGGTTTCAACCTGTACGGCGCCAAGCCAACGATCCACCAGTGCCTCCGTGTATGGAACGGAATAAAATGCGCAATACCCGCATTTCCCATCGCAAAACGGAACATGAACATATAGACCGTCAATGTTAGCCGGCTCTTGCATAAAGAAGCTCAACCAGATTATCAGGCACAGACAAATTGCCGAATCCATACCCCATCCGGATGTCCGGATTGATCGTCCCATGAAAATCAGAGCCACCGGTGGCCACAAGGTTTAAATCCTTTACCAACTCAAGACACGCGTTCTGCTGGCCTGCATCATGCTCGGAATAATAGGCTTCAATTCCCTGAAGCCCCATCCCCGCCAATTCAGTGACCATCGTGCGCAGCGCCTTCTTTCCAAGCCCCATAGTGAACGGATGAGCTAGCACCGGCACACCGCCAGCATCCAGTATCATTTTCAAACTATCCTTGGCCGTAAGACGATAACGATCAACATAGGCCGCCTTGTTCTTGCCGAGATACCGGTCAAAGGCATCGACTTTACCCCTCACGAACCCGCGGGCCTTCAGCGCTTGAGCAAAATGAGGACGCCCAACCACATCCTCCCCCGCGTAAGCCGCCACTTCATCCCATGTCAGGGAAAACCCAAGCTCATTCAGCTTCTTCAGGATCAGATGATTCCGGACCTCCCGTCCCTTGCGAATCTTCACCAGCTCCTCTTCCAGTTCAGCCGACGTGTAATCAATGCAGTACCCCAGCATATGCAGGGTTCCACTATTGAATTCCACACTGATTTCTATTCCGGGGACACCTCTCACTCCTGCTGTCTGGCAGGCATCCAGAAAAGGCTTAACACCCGTCGTGCTGTCGTGATCGGTCAATGCCACGGCCGTGAGCTTTGTGCGGGCAGCCAATGCCGCCAATTCAGCGGGGGTCATACTGCCATCGGAAAATGTCGAGTGAGTGTGCAGGTCTATCATCACGGACTCCTTGAACTACCGGGATATACCCCGCAGGGCCGGCCAATCACTGACTTGGTGGAGGATATCGGGATCGAACCGACGACCTCTTGAATGCCATTCAAGCGCTCTACCAAACTGAGCTAATCCCCCAAGTTACTGAAGGCGGATCAAATACGGGCGCGAATACTGCCTACTTATGCCATTTTTGTCAACACTCTCCAGTTTTTTATCCAATCGTTGACATCCACCATCAACTTCGAGGCTTGGATAGACTGTTTTGCAACCCTAATTTTGTGACCATCAGGCAAAGCGACCCTTCCAAGCCCACAGGCCCATGGCGGGGTTTGATATGTAGTAGATTCGTTCACCGGCCACCGTGTTCCAGCCATCCTTGAGCTTGGCCGGATCGTACTTGGCCTTCATGGTCGCGAGGTCGCCCCAGGTGTAACCGACCTGCTCGATCTCAGCGCGGGTCAGGACACCTGGACAATAGCGAACAGTGAAACGGTTCTCGCTGGAACCATGGATCAGATGCGCCGCCGCCGACAGGTTGTCGCGGATGTCGGCGTTGTCCTTGACCATCTTCATCACCGTGGCACTGGGCCGGTAGCCATACTTGCGGATCAGGACGTCGATCGCCGGATCCTCGCCAAAGGTCTTCACCGCCGGTGCCAGCACGATCAACTCGCCCTGGTCAGCAATGGCCATGCGTGTGCGATAGACCGCCTTATTGCCCAGCCAGGTCGAGTGGAACTCATGCGGATCTAGCCAGCACACCACCTTCTTCGGTTGCTCATCAAGCAGGATGAAGTTGACCTGCAGCGACAGCTTCGCCGCCGCCTCAAAGCAATCGTGGTGGTCTCCAATGAACAGGCCGCGAGTCGCCAGGCCGCCCTTGCCATCACTGCCTACCACGGTCAGGGCGAAGAGAAAGGGCATCTTGCGACAGAAGCGGTCGAAGCCCTCGTTGAGAATACGCCGCACCGGGGTGTCGGAACGACCCATCATCCGCTCCATGCCGTAAGCTGCACCGATGAAGTGGCTCTCGTTGATGCCCGAGGCGCCGCCGGTTCCGACAAATAGGTTCTTGGTGTAGTTGGCCATGCCGACAACTTCGTGAGGCACCACCTGCCCTATTGACAGGATGAGATCATGGCCACCTTTAACGATCATCTTGTTGAGTTGGCAGGGCCAGGGCTTCTCGTAAATGCCGCCCGTCACCTCCTTGACGTAGGCGGCGTCAACCTCACCCAGCGTCACAACATCGTTGCGCCAGTCATGGGGCCTGAAAAGTGATTCGGGCACTCCGGGATACATGGCTTGAATCTGGGCCGAGGTCATGGGGAAGTGGGTGCCCAGAGCTGGCATGACGTCAGTCAGTGCCTTGCCATAGTGGTCGTACGCCGCTTTCAGAAGCGGACCGGACTTGGAGTTGGCCCGGGTCATGTCGGGTGGCAGGGCCAGCACCTTTTTCTTGGCGCCCAGTTTGGCAAGAACGCTCTTGAAAGCGTCGGCGATCTCGGAGTCGGAGAGGTTAAGGTCTATTCCGCCGCGCTGATAGTGAATACTCATGGGATGCCTTTCGTTTGATTCAATTTTACCACGGTGCCGTCGCCGGTAAAGCCTTCTCGAGTTCGCGGATCAGGCCGTCCTGATAAGTGCCTGCGTAGGTGCCGGCGAAGAACCGCGCCAGCGCCTCATCGTGGAAGCGTAGCCAGCTCGCCTCCTCTGCGCCGGGAATGATGGGGAAAAACAGGGTCTGTGCTCCGCGAGCCGCCGCCAAGTCACCGAGGGCGTCGCCAACCATCAGCACATGAGCGGACGGATACTTACCACCGGCGGCGAAGCGCAGGTGTTCCTCCTTGGTACCGCACTCCTGGCCGGCGATGACGCGCAGCAGCCCGGTCAATCCGTGCTCACCCCACTCGCGCTCCAAGGCGTCGCCAGGTGTTTGCGAGACGACCATCAGGTCTGAGTGCGGGGCCGCCTTCTGGAGGCTTTCGCGTACCAGGGGGAATGGCGCTACACCGTGGACCATGTCCTCGATCGCGGCGTTGACGGCGTCGTTCCAAGCCAGCACGCGCAGCAGGTCAGCATCGCGCGACGCTTCGGCTGCCCGGCGCAGGGCCGGTCCACCGAGCTTGGTCTCGGCCTTTACCCAGCGGCGCAGGCCTTCCAGGCGAGGAACCGCAACGTGTCGCGCCGTCACCTCTGACCTGTCCGCCAGCAGATCCAGTGCGGTGATCAGGGCCGGAAAGCGGTTGGTACCGCGGGTCGTCGAGTAAAGATTGACGAAGTCCCAGACCTCGCGGGCGTACTTCGCGACCGCCTGCAGGCAGAAGTGCTTAACCACCTGCGGGCAGAAGCACTCCTTGTGCTTCAGTTCCATGGTGTCAAAAGCGCAGCCATCAGAGTCGAATCCGATGAGGAAGCCGTGCTGGGGCTTGAGGTCGCGCAGAGTCTGTGCAGTGTCAGTCATAGCCTTCCTTCAACGATGTGTCGTACTGATAAAAATCGCTTTTCTGGCGGTATAGGCACTCACCCGCTGAAACCGACCAGCACTCGCGTTCCCATGGGGGGTGGAACATGAGGAAATCCTCCAAGAAAACCAAGATTTGAAATATAATCGCTATTTGAGGCATTGAGCAGGCCTGATCAACGGCGAAAAGTCCTTAAACTCTAAACTTAGGTCGCGAGAGAAACCTAACGGTTTTTCTGCCGGAAGGCATGGATCCCGGCACACAAAACTTCCATGGCCCGCTTCATGATTGGCGCCTTGAACACATAGGCTATACGGATTTCATCACGCCCCAGCCCCTCCGTGGCATAGAACCCGGCACCCGGCGCAATCATGACCGTCTCATTTTCATAGGCAAAATCTGTAAGCAGCCATTTTGCAAAAACTTCGGTATCAATACCCTTTAGTTTCGCCATGACATAAAAGGCGCCTTTGGGCGCACGACAGACCACATTTTCCATGCCGTTAAGCGCATTCACCACAATATCGCGTCGTTCAACATAATCTTTACGCACAGCCTCAAAATAGGAATCCGGAACATTGATGCAGTTGGCAATGGCAACCTGATCCAGAGCCCCTGCGGATAAACGTACCGTGGCATTGGCAAGAACCGACGAAATAACATCCTTGTTCTTTGACACAATGCAGCCCAGACGGGCGCCACAAGCGCTGTAGCGCTTTGAAACAGAATCGATAATCACACCGCACGCTTCCGTGCCCGGAATCTGCATAATGCTCGTGGCCGTTTCACCATCATAGGTGAATTCACGATACACTTCGTCTGAAAGCAGAAACAGTCCATGCTCATTGGCTATTTCCGCCAGCATTTCCATCTCCTTGCGCGTGTAGACACAACCCGTGGGATTACCAGGACTGGCAAACAGAATCGCCTTCGTTCGGGCGGTGATCTTCTTCACAATCTCGTTTTTCCCCGGCAGGTGATAGCCGTTTTCTGCCGTGGTCGTAAAGGCGACGAACTTGACTTGCGCCATGGCCGCCACCCCCAGATAATTGGAATAGTATGGCTCTGCCACCATTATCTCATCCCCGGGATCGCTAACCGCGAGAATCGCAAAAAGGACGCCTTCGATGCCGCCCATGATGACAACCAACTGCTCGGCGGTGATATCAAAACCAAGCTTATTGTAATACTGGACAAACGATTTGATCAGTTCCGGCCGGCCCTCCGACGGTGCATAGGCAAGCACCTTTTCCTTGAAATTCCTGACCCCTTCCCAAAACTCCGCAGGCGTCTCCACATCAGGCTGGCCAATATTGAGTTTGTGTATCTTGACCCCGGTTTTTTCCCGCTCCTTGGCAAGAGGAACCAATTTACGAATAGCTGACCGCGGCACATTCTGACCACGAAGGGAAACTTCTGGACTCTTCATATATCTCTCCTTAACGATATAGCACTAAAACAACAGATCAACCCAATGTTGATTCAAAACGCTCCTTGCTTATAGACGTTGCGATTCCAGCAATCTCCAAGCGGCAAGGATTCTTGCCTTCCAAAAGACCATATAAAGCCTGCTACAGGCAAGTGGAAAACATAGAGTGTAACATTATATATCCCTCTC
>CAZDUS010000067.1:0-7070 GCA_964508705.1 uncultured Verrucomicrobiota bacterium | reverse complement strand
ACGCCTTGGCGGTTCCGGAAAAACACCAGGCGCGGGGTTTGTCCTCCTCCCCGCTGTCTATGGACCGTTTACACCTTTTACTTGTCATGCCCAATGTTCTCCCATCCGAAACGAGACACCCAATCAATTAATATTAATACTGTTCATCATAGTAATCCACTTGTCATTCTGCAAGTCCTGCCGTACTACGATTACGGATCCACGGGGACAGACCCGAATGGCACACTTCGTCCTCCACACTTTATCCCACTCTTAATCGGTTACACATCGTCCAACTGTTTAGTCGATCGGGGCTAGAAGAGCGAAGCACAGGTGGCAGCCGACGTCCCCGGCGGCTGCAGGTCCATATATAGAGACCATTAAATATCCAATGCGTTCGCCGCCGGGGGCGATGGCCGTGCCGCCGAAGATGCTGTTGTACATGCTGGACCGCACATTGCCGCCCCCCTGCATCTGCCCATACCCGCACCGATGGCTCAAGGGACATGAGGATTGAAGAACTCGCCTATCGGCACCTCGAATGGGTGAAGGTTAACAGGTCTCATGGAACCGTTGCCAACCGATAATTCCTCCTCAAAAAGTTCCTGGTTTTCGTTGGTGAAAAGATGGTTTCTCAGATTAGCAGGATAATGCTGGAAGATTTCTACGCATCCGAAAAGAAAAAGGGACACAGACCCAATGCTGGTTTCGAAGCTATGCGACATGTGCGGACGCTTCTTCGATGGGGGGGGGACCGAACTGGTTGAACTGCCATTCAAACGATCCCCACGAATGTCATATATTCCTCCCGAGACTCGCCGGGTTGAATCCTATGAGCTGGCATTACTCCTGCCTCATGCTACGCATGATTTTAAGGATTTCATCATGTTTGGGTTGCTGACTGGGCTGCGCACCTATGAAATGAGGACCCTCCGACAGGATCATATCCACCACGATGGACAAGGAACCTCCTGCCTATTTATCGAGAAAGACGTAAAGGGAACAAAAATAACACGCATCCCAAAACCAAGGAGCGTCCCTCTCTGCAAGGAAGCCGAGGCGATTATCGAGAGGCAGATTAAGGCTCACCCCCGATCCAAATAAATTTTCCTCAACGAAGATGACACCCCCTACTCCCTTTACAACCTTCGCGACAGATTCCGCCGTCTTGCAAAGTCATGCGGAGTAGAGAAAGTCATTCCATACGGACTTCGCCACACCTTTGCCAGTCTTCAAGCAGTGGGGGGAACCGAGACGAATTCTTTGGCTCAACTCATGGGTCATAGTTCTACTCGAACCTTGCAACGCTATGTATCCAACACGGCGAAGGAACATAAAGAAGCGATGGATCGGAACGAAAAAAGGCTCATGGCAATGCTGCGAGAGGCCAATGTGGCTATAGCGTCGGAGTCAAAAGTTGGCGGAAAGTTGCCACCGAAGTTGCCACCGATAAAATCAGGAGGGAAGAAAAATAATCCTCCTGATGAACGCGGCTAAAGACAACTTCGTTCATTTTGTTCAGCGTATCCGCCCATGTCATTTTGACGTGGAGAATTTCCGGTCTACCGTGGGTGGAATGCCCCAGAACTTGCTGTAGGCCCGGGTAAAGGCATCGGCATTCCGGTACCCGGTTAGCGCCGCAACCTCCTTGGTCATCAGCCCCTGCTCCTGCAACAGCTCCCGCGCCTTTTCCATCTTACGCCGGCGGAAATAAGGAGTGATCCCCTCCCGCATTTCCCGCTGGAACAGGCGCCTCAGGGTGGTCGGATGGATTCTCAGGCTGAGAGCAATCTCTCCAGTACCCCGAACGCTGCCCGAAAGCAATTCTATCGTCTGTAGTACCGTCCGGATAGGAAGCTCCCGGTGGCGTCGGGAGACCCTGTCAGCCCCGGTGTAATCATCCATCCACTCA
The DNA here is from genome assembly GCA_964508705.1 of uncultured Verrucomicrobiota bacterium. Lineage (GTDB taxonomy): Bacteria > Verrucomicrobiota > Kiritimatiellia > CAIKKV01 > CAITUY01 > CAZDUS01. The sequence goes on along the minus strand of CAZDUS010000067.1, from coordinate 5,179 downwards.
TCCCCGCTCAACCGGTCAAGCAAGGCATTGCGGAAAGTGACTTCCAGCCTGCGGTAATGCTCATGGCTGGCGGACAACATTGGCACAACGCCGTTCAGCAGAGCGGCGGCGTACTGGTAGAAGGGAAACCGCCGCCGTACCGCCGGATCCCCCCACACGGACCGCGTCGCCAGAAACGGGCGCTGCGCGGCGATGCGAAGCGACTGAAGCGTCGAACGGTCATGTATGGACCGCAGCACGGCCACCGCCGCGTCTGGCGGCTCCTTGCTCCAGGGAATGCACCAGCAGCTACCCTTGAAGGGGGCATAAGGCGGGACGTCCGGACCGAGCGACGGCCCGCGGGGAAACTGCAGGAAGACATATCGGTTAATCTGATCGGAGGGCAGCGACTCCATATCGGATAACCAGCCAAATCCCCCGGCATACCCCCGCAGTGGACGTCGGCCTGTATTTGGATGGATCAGGTCATCCGCGGACAGCAGGCCAGGGGTAATCAGCCGATCCCACAGCCAATCGTATGCCTCGACCATCTGGCTCGAAGCCTTCAGCAACGACCCGGCAGAATCCGCCGCCACACCGTTAGACCCGAGCAGCGCGAGCAGGAATCCCATCCGGGAACGCTGGGCGCTGGCCGATAGAAGTAGCGACTGACCGCTCCTGACCAGCAGGTCCGCCATCACCCCGAACTCCTCCCAGGTACGTGGCGGTCCGATGTGCAGCCGATCCAGCACCGTCTTGCGAATGAAGAACACGAACGGCGTGATATCGTCGGGAATCGCAGTGAGCCGACCACCGAGGGTCGCGAGCGAGAGAGCCTGCGGCGAATAGGGCGACAGTTGTTCGACATTAAACCAAGCGTCAATCGGCCGCACCCATCCCTCTCGCGACAGGGACGGCAGGGAATCATACGGGACCGCTGCCAGCGTCAACTTGGACCGCCGATTCTCGAGTTCCTGAACGATCAAGGTGTGGGATGGCGATTGCCACTGCAGGCTCGGAAAGAGACGTTGATATACAGCTAAAGAGGGTGGAAAGGTCCATGCCATCGGCTTGTCCAGTTCCGGATCCACATTCATCACATCTTTATTCTTAGCACGCATGGTCGAAGGAAGAAACCGTATCACAGCAGGTTTATTTTCGTAATCGTAATCTTTATTGTAATCGCAATCTACTACCCCAAAGAGGATTATGATTAAGATTACGAACTCTTCTCGCCCCTACGGAACTGACGCACCCCCCATCAGAACCAATCCAACGCCTGGTCACCATAGAACCGGTGCCCGTCGCTGAAAACATCCACCTGCAGGCGTTCTTTCGCCCCCATCACCCCGTAGATCCGCTCCAGCCGCTTGACTTCCGATGCGGTATAATCCCAGGGGAAAAACACATCATTCGTCGCCACCTCCAGCAACAGCGGGCGGGGAGCAATGCAGCCTGCAATCTCGGCCATATCGCCCAGACGCAGGATGCCGGGAACCACCTGAACCCCGCACAACTCGTCCAGATAGAGTCCATGCCCGGCAAACGCGCCGAAGGAACAACTCAGGACCGCCCGCTTGATGCGCCGGTCAAGCGCGGCCGCATACATAGTCACGACGCCGCCGTAGCTCGGCCCGGCACACCCGATTCGCCGCACATCCACTTCCGGCCGGGTCTCAAGATAATCCAGAACCCGGAACACATCCGAAACGTTCAACGCCAGCGGGGTGAATCCACACAACTGGGCCGCCACCAGGCTCGCGTTACAGACGTGATCCTGGATCAAGTACGGATTGATCTCCGGATGCAACTTCCGGTCGCGCAAAAGGTCCAGCCCGGCCCCGGGATGATCCTTTTGCGTGCGCTCGCCGAACGGATAAAAATCCGGCGTGACCACCACGAACCCGCGACGAACATACTCAACAGCCATGAACCCGTGTCCGGCTTTGTCGGTCAGCGTGGCGTCCTTACCCGGCCCATGCCCGTGCAGGGCGAGGACCACCGGCGCCCTGACAGCCCCATCGGGAATAAGCAGGTTCACCGGCACTTCATGCCAGGGCGATGCCGCAAGGTAAAATCGTTCCAGGCGATACCCTCGGCGCTTCTGGACCCGGCGTGCCCTGACCACAAGAGAACCGCGTTCCGGCATCGGTCCCATCGCTTCCCGCAAGGCCTTCCGGAACACCTTCTGCCAAGCCGTCGCCGCCTCCATCTTCTTTTGCTTTTACTCTTGAACATTACCATCGTCCAACCGGATGATCCGCCCTTCCGATGCCGACTGGTTCATCGCCAGCAACACTTCGAGGCTGTGGCGGCCCTGCTCGAAGGGGATATTCCCGTTGCCGGTGCCGCGGCAGGCATCCACAAACGCGCGGCAGGACGCCGCCAGACCTTTCTCCTCGTCCACAGACTCCTTCGTCTCCGTGCCGTTTTCCATTTTGATCACGAACTCGCCACCGTGTCGGAGAACCACCGAGCCCTTGTCGCCAATGATGCCGGCATAATCCTCGCGCTGGATGGACATCGAATCGCCGACGTAACCGATCGCGCCGCCGGCAAAGGTGACGATCGCCAGAATAATCTCCTCGCAGGGCACCTCCTCCGCGCTCCGCGCCTGCTTGCAGTAGACTTCCACGACCCGGTCCTGCGCCAGATGCAGGAGCAGGTCCGTGCCATGTACATTGTGATGGATGTTCCACCCCCCGGAGATCTCGGGATGCACGATGTCCGGATGACGCTTGCCTGCCGCCCACAACCCGTAGCCACGACACCGCCGCACCCAGAGCGTGAGCGTGCGACCCAGCCGCCCCCCGTGCGCCAGCTCGATCAACTTCCTCTGCGCCCCGCCGAACCGCATCGTGAAATCAAGGTGCGTCACCACGCCGGCCCGGCGGCAAGCCTCGCTGACCCGGTCGAAGCTCTCCATATCCAACGCAAGCGGCTTCTCGCAGAAGATGTGCTTGCCGGCCTCCGCCGCCTGGATGCACTGCTCCGCGTGCACGCAGTTGGCCGTCGCGATCGCCACGCCGTCGAGGCCGGGCAAGGCCAGCAACTCCGCGTAGTCGTCGAACGCGCGGTAGCCGTCGGCCTCCGCCTGCTGCCGCCGCTCCGCCCCGCGGTTGAAGACGCCCGCAATCTCAATCCCGTCGATCGCACTGAAGGTTCGGGCCATGCCCTGCCCGAATTTCGCGTACCCGACTATGCCTATCCGAATCGATTTCTTCATGATTAAAACATCCTCCTACTCTCCACCCTCTCACTTCGCTCTGATGCCATTCTCCAGACAATAGATCCTCGGGGCCGGCGACCGGCTGCCGACCACCAGCCGCCCTTCCATAGGCAGCAGCGAAACACACTCCGTTGCTTCGTTTCCGGGGAGGCTGTGCTCCCACAGGAGCTTGCCACTGGCCGAATCGATGGCCTGCACAATTCCCGAATGGCTGGCGGCCGTGTAGACAACAGTGCCCGCCGCCGCCAAGGTCATGGCGCCAACATCGTGGTTCCTCTTCACCGACCACCGCAACGTGCCATCCTTGCGGTCGAAGGCGTCGGTCGTCTTGTCCATGGCCACCACGAACAGGTCCGGCATGAGCACGGCGGCGGGGACCGGGTTGATGACCTTTAGCGGGCGGGCATGGTTCGAGCGACGCGAGATCCACAACACCTTGCCATCGGCCGCCCGAATCGCCATGGCCACCGTGTTTCCACCGCAATAGACGACCCCATCAGCCACGACAGGGCCTGATGCTGTCATGTGCGTACCGATCGCCGTCCGCCACCGCTCCTGCCCAGTCCGGATATCAACGGCGATCATCACGCCGTTCGTATCGCCATCCGCCATTAGCCTCGGCTTTCCTGCATCAGGGCCGTTCTTAATGGCGACCGTACGCTCGAACCGCTCGCCCGTCAGCGCAACGAAGCACAGGCCCAAGCCTGCATCCGCAGCAAGCATCCACCCGCCAACCATGCGTTTCGTATCCAGAACCCACGCCTGTTCACCCGTCTTCAGATCGGCGGCATACAGCCGCGTATCCGTGAAACTCACGTCCGCCACAAGACCGCACTTGCCGGGGCCGCCGAAGATCACCCGCTCGCCCACCACCGTTGCACGCGGGCGGCCCATGACTTCGGTGTACTTTGATTCCGACTGCAGTGGACCGACGGTCTTGGCCGTCCACAGCGCCGCTGGGGTCTCCCCCGCGATGTCCAGCGCCTTCAGCCAGGCATCCTCCGTGACGAGCAACGTCGTCCCGTGGCACACCGGCCCGCCGCGGAAGGAGCCCGCCGTGGCGTTGAGCAGTTTCCCCGTTTCCCGCTCCAGCGTGAGCAGTTGCCCGCCGCTGACAGTGTAGAGGCGCTCGCCCCCGAGTCCCACCGCAACAGGCAGTGTCTCGTGCGAGTTGACAGCGGGCAGCTTCTGGCTCCAACGTACGACCGGCGTCAGCACCGGCGCCACATCAACCGCAGTCGCATGCCCCGGCGTCGGCTCCGTTCCCGCCGACGGCGTGGGATTCTCCGCGCCGGCCGTCAAAGCCCCCGCGGCCAGCAGCATCGCCAGAATGACGCACGTGTCCGTTTTGTAGCTCATCAACATATTCTTGTCTCTCAGTTGCCTTGGGGGCCGGCCAAGGCCCGTAATGCGGCAGCGCACATGCCATCACCTCTTCGCGGTCGAATCTCCCGCGCCCAGCGAAAGGTCCGCCTCATCCTCGACTTTGCCGTCGCCCAGGCTGATGCACTTCATCTTCAGGCTGGGCCCGTCAACCGTGAAGACGGCGAAGGCGCCGGTCGTTTTTGTGCCGACGACATCCCCCGGCACCAACTCCTGCTGGTCTGCGGGCATCAGTTTGTCGGCGCCCCAATGGCTTTGGCAGATAGTCATGTGCGTCGCACCGCCGCGGCGCGTGCGGTAGTAGCCGTGCGTATGGCCGCAGAGCACCGTGATCGTGAACTTGCCGGCGTACTTCGGGAAGGTCTGATCGACAAAGGCTCGCAGCGTTTTGCCATCCCGATACTTGGAGGGCGAATAGGCCGGGCAGTGCGAGAAGATCACCAGATGTTTTCCCTTGAAGGACGCCATCTGTTCCTCAACCCACTCCTCCTGCCCCTTGTACCAGGTGCCATCATAAGTTTTCCACTTGGGAACCACGCGATTGTCAAAAAAATGGACGAACCGCACCTCGCCGTAGTCAAAGCGGTA
>CAZDUS010000066.1:0-7132 GCA_964508705.1 uncultured Verrucomicrobiota bacterium | reverse complement strand
TCCACGCCGACAAACGAATACCGGCCCCACTTCTCGCCGCCCTCCATACTTTCCAGCAGGAAAGCGTTCTCCCGGTTCATAAATCTCTGCAGGACCGAGACCGGGGTCTCCATGTCTGCCAACACTTCCTTATAGACCGGCACCACGTCGTAAGACTGCGCCAGCACCTCATAATCCTTTTGGTTTGGATACATAATGTTTCTACTTATAGAAACACTCCGCAAAAAGGTCAACCACTATTTTTCTAATCTCCTTTGCCCTTATCATCATTCCCCACCCACCCTTCGCGCTCTTCGCGACTTCGCGTGAGACATCCCCTCCCTTTTCGCGTGTTTTGCGCTTTTCGTAGTTTCAACTCCCCCATTTCATACTTCATAATTCGTATTTCATTCTTGCTTCCCAATCACCCTCACCAACTCCTCCGGCAACGGCGATTCAAAACTCATCACTCGCTGGTCACCCGGATGCCGAAACTCCAACCGTGAAGCATGCAACGCCTGTCGTTTCACCCGGAGCCTCTGCCAATCCTCCTCCGAAAGCATATCCGTGCAAAACCGCACGAACATTCCTGAATCAACCCCATACACTTTGTCCCCTACGACAGGAAAACCCAACGAACACAATGTCGCCCTAATCTGATGTAACCGCCCTGTGTTCGGCTCTGCCCGGACAAGACTAACCCCATTCCCCGCCGCCAGCCGAACAAACCGCGTCTCCGCCCAATCCGCCTCATCCGTTTTCGCTCCACCGCCGAGTTGGAATACCCGCCGCCGCGCCGTACCCGCCTCGGGGTCCTGCATTATCCACCCGTGGGCGTCCATCGATTCAGGAAACTCCCCCTCAACCAGCACCAGATACTCCTTCTCCACACGCCGCGCCGCAAACTGACGCCGACACCTTGACTCCGCCACTGGATTCAGAGCCACTATAAGGAGTCCCGATGTTTCGCGATCCAAACGGTTGATGATGGCAGGCTTCTTAACGCCGTGATTCTTCTTCAGCCACGCCCAAACAGTATGGTTGAAATATCGCCCGGCGGGATGACAAGGAAGATTGGCAGGTTTATCAATTACCATGATGTCGTCATCGGCATGAACGATGCGCACATCGAAATTAACGTCGGGTTCAAGAATGTCATCGGCAATGAACTCCACAAGGTCGCCCGCCTTCAGCACGCACGACATATCAGCCACGACATCATTCACCAATAGGCGTTGCGAGATAATGCGCCCAGACCACAATTCCGGAGAATGATATGTAAAGCGCCCAGCCAGATAATCCAATAGAAGCTCACCATCCGCGACCAAAGGAATCCGACTCTGTACCCGCCGTTTCACGATTGGATTTCAACTATTGGATGGGAAACCCGTAACGCGCCTGCGTCCTCGCACGGACTATCATCATGCCGCAACTGAGGCGCTCTCTAATGTCACACGTTGCGAGATCACCATCTGCTTGGTGATATGAAACGCTCTAATAGACCCGCGCCGGGGAACCTCAAACATTACGTCCAGCATCAAGTGCTCAAGTATCGCCCTTAATCCTCTGGCTCCTGTTCGCTTCTTAATCGCAATCTTGGCTAACTCCCGGAGGGCGCTTTCCTCAAACGTCAGCTTGACGTTTTCCATTGCCATCAGCTTCTGATACTGGCGTATCATGGAATTCTTTGGCTCCACAAGCACGCGCACCAAATCATCCTCGGTCAACGAGTTCAAGGCGCTCACCACAGGTAACCTTCCAACAAATTCCGGGATCAACCCGTACTTCATCAAGTCCTCGGGCTCCACATGATGCCCCGTCACTTCCACAACCGGCTTTTTCTCTTCCTGCCCAAACCCAAGAGCAAGCTTATCCACACGCCGACGCAAAATGTCATCCAACCCGACAAAGGCGCCGCCACAAATAAACAGAATATGTTCAGTGTTAATCTTGACGTATTCCTGTTGCGGGTGCTTACGCCCCCCTTGTGGAGGCACATTGGCAACCGTGCCCTCAAGAATCTTCAACAAGGCTTGCTGCACACCCTCACCGGAAACATCCCTCGTCAACGAAACGTTTTCCGTCCTTCGCCCAATCTTGTCGATCTCATCAATATAGATGATTCCACGCTCAGCGCGTTTCACATCAAAGTTTGACGCTTGATAGAGGCGTAACAGCACATTCTCAACGTCCTCGCCCACATAGCCAGCCTCGGTCAACGTCGTCGCATCCGAAATACTGAATGGCACATCCAGACATCGCGCAAGCGTTCGCGCCAACAGCGTCTTACCGGTACCCGTTGGCCCGATCAGCAGGATGTTGCTTTTCTCAATTTCCACATCCTTGAAAGCCTTGTTCGCCTCAACGTGGTCCCCTTGTTGCAGGCGCTTGTAGTGATTGTGAACCGCCACAGAAAGCACCTTCTTGGTGTGCTCCTGCCCCACCACATACTGGTTTAGGAACTCGAAGATCTCGTGGGGTTTCGGCACGGCCAGTGGCGTCTCTTGCACCTGCTTCGGAACGGACGGCTCAGCACCACCAGCCTGTTTAAACAAATCGCCGCATAGTGTTACGCAGTCACGACAAATCAGGACATCCTTGGGGCCCGCCAGCAATTTCCCTGTGATTTCCGGCGGACGATTACAGAATGAGCAGGTCGGATCTTTTTGCTTACCCTTGGCCATGATCTCTCTCCAAAATACTAAAATATGACGGCGACCGTAACCTGTCCTATCTCAGCAGGCCTCCCCGACGGCGTTCGCCTCTTATTGAACATCTCAACGCCTTACGACGCCACTTTACGACTTACCAGCACGGTATCAACAAGGCCATACGCCTTGGCTTCATCCGCCGACATAAAGAAGTCGCGATCGGAATCCTTTACGATCACATCCAACGACTTGCCGGTGTGTTGTGCCAGAATCCCGTTCAATCTATCCCGAAGCCTCAGTATTTCCTTTGCCTGAATGCTGATATCAGACGCCTGTCCCTGCACCCCTCCCCAAGGCTGATGAATCATTATCCGTGCGTTAGGGAGCGCGAACCGCTTCCCGTGGGCACCAGCTGTCAGCAACACCGCACCCATGCTGGCCGCCTGCCCCACGCAATACGTTGCCACTTCGCACTTCAGGAACTGGATCGTGTCATAAATCGCCATCCCGGCCGTCACCGACCCGCCAGGCGAATTGATATATAAACTGATATCCTTCTCCGCATCCTCGCTCTGAAGGAACAACATCTGCGCGATAATCAGGTTGGCAACGTCATCGTCAATTCCCGATCCAATGAAGATAATTCGATCCTTAAGCAGGCGCGAATAAATATCATAGGCTCGTTCCCCGCGCCCCGTCTGTTCCACCACCATCGGCACCAGCATCTGATTTCTGGTCTGCATCCGTTTGTCTCCTTAAATGTCCAATATCAGTCTCTGCCACCCCTGTCGGGGTGGCTCTCTCACCCAGCGGTAACCTTGACATCCGCCATCAAGACATCCAGCGTCTTCTCCAGGCGCAAATTCCCATAAATGGCCCGCAACGAATCACGCTTCTCCAATTCCGCACGCATCTTCTGCGGCGGCATCTTGTAACGCACTGCCATTTCGGCGATTCGCGCATCCACATCCGAGCCTGCAACCGAAATCTCCTTCTCGTCCGCAATGCGGTTGAGAATGTAGTTCACTTTCACCCGCTCGGATGAAGACTGGGCCGCGCGATTGAAAATATCTTCGCGGTTGGATTCAATCTCATCCTTGCTGATTCCGCGCCGGACATTCTCCTGCACCACATCCTGAATGATATGCCGAGCCTCTTCCTCAACCTGTGACTGGGGAAGATCCTTGAGGTCAGTGTTCTCCAGCAGCCACTTGATCACCTCGTCGCGCTGACGGTTCCGCTCTGTCATCTTGTTGGCCTCAAGAAGATTCTCGCGAATCTTCTGTTTCAAATCATCAACCGACTCAGTACCGAGCGACTTAGCAAACTCATCATTCACATCAGGCAACTGGCGCTCCCGTATTCCGCGCGCCGTCACCGAATAAACCGCCGTCTTGCCGGCAACTTCCTTAACGCGATAATCTGCCGGGAAAACGATCTCAATCTCACGCTTACCGCCTATCTCAATACCTTCCAGCTTGGCAGGCATCCCCGGCAGGAATAAAGGCATATTATCTCCCACCAATACCCAGAAATCCTTGCCCTCGCCCAATTCGGCGTTGGCTGGCGCAAGCTCCTTCATCGTCTTGCCTTCACAGGTTGCGTCGTAGTCAATTTCGACCACATCGCCTTTGCCTGCCACCCTACCGGTCACAGATTCAAACCGCGCCTGACGATCCCGCATATTGGTGATGACCTTCTCAACCTCCTCATCCTTCACTTCCACGGGGTTGCTGGTCACGGGAATACCCGCGTAAGTCGGAATCTTGAACTCCGGCACCACATCCACCGTGACCTTGAAAGATAACGGAAGCTGTTTGTCCAATTGGATTTCACTGACATCCACCACGGCCACGGGCGTCAGTTTTTCCTGCCTCAAGGCTTCTTGGTAGGCACGGGGCACCATGCGCTCCCTTGTCTCCTTAAGAAGATCCTTGGCGAACTGCTTTTCCACTATGGCGGCAGGCGCCTTGCCAGCACGGAATCCCGCTACCCGCGCATGCTTGCAAAACTCGTTGACCACCTTCTTGTATTCCGCGGTCACCACATCCGCCGGAACTTCGACTTTAACAACCTTCCGGCACGGTCCTGTTTGTTCAACTGCTGTTTTCATTGACTCCAAAACCCTCTACTCTTTCATCGACATAAGGAACTCGGCATTCATCTTCGTCTTCTTTAGCCGGTTCACAATTAGTTCCATGGCCTCCACCGGCGGAACACCGTTGATGGCACGACGAAGAATCCAAATCCTACTCAGTTCATCGGGATGGAGCAAGAGTTCCTCTTTGCGAGTCCCGGATTTTTCAATGTTGATCGCCGGGAATATCCGCTTATCCACCAAGGTCCGGTCAAGGCACAATTCCATGTTGCCCGTCCCCTTGAACTCCTCGAAGATCACTTCATCCATCCGGCTCCCGGTATCAATCAAAGCCGTGGCGATAATCGTCAAACTGCCCCCGTTTTCAATATTGCGGGCTGCGCCAAAGAAGCGCTTGGGCTTATGCAAGGCATTGGCATCCACACCGCCCGACAGTATCTTTCCGCTATGCGGCTGCAACGTGTTGTATGCCCGTGCCAGACGCGTAATGCTATCCAGCAGGATCACCACATCCTTGCCACACTCCACCATCCGTTTGGCCATCTCGATAACCATTTCGGCCACTTGCACATGCCGGTCCGGCGGCTCATCAAACGTGGAACTCAAAACCTGCGCCTTAGTGTTCCGCTCCATGTCCGTCACTTCCTCGGGACGTTCATCAATCAGCAGAACAATCAGGTGCGCGTCGGGATGATTGGTGGAAATGCTGTTGGCAATCTTCTGCATCAACACCGTCTTGCCCGTGCGAGGCGGCGCCACGATCAGGCCGCGTTGCCCCATCCCGATCGGAGTGAAAAGATCCAGAATCCGCATGGAAACTTCCGATGGTTCCTTTTCCCGCTCCAGGATAAACCGCTTATCGGGGAATACCGGCGTCAGGTTCTCAAAGGGTATCTTGCCCTTATGCTTCTCGGGATCGCCCCCGTTGATCTTGTCCACCTTGGTCAGCGCGAAAAAGCGCTCCTTATCCTTGGGTGAGCGAATCTCGCCTTCCACCAAGTCCCCCGTCCGCAAAGCAAAGCGCCGGATCTGGGAAGGTGACACATAAATATCTTCAGGACACGGCAAATAGTTGTAGCTGGGCGACCTCAAAAACCCGAAATTGTCCGGCAGGATTTCCAGAACACCCCGCCCGTGCAATGATCCGTTAAGCCTGGCGTTCGCCCGCATGATTTCAAATATCAACTCGTGCTTCCTTAAGGCGCCTAGTTCCACCAACCCGAAACTATCGGCCATCACATGCAAATCGGGCACGGACTTCTGTTGCAATTCAAAAAGACTTAACGCCTGCGGGGTCCCCTGCGGACGTTGCGGAACAGGCGAAACATAGCCACCTGGAACACCCGCTTGTTGACTCGGAACATAATCTCCGTTGCGCGGACCCTGATCGATCGGGTTAGCCCCGCCGCCAACATTGCCACCCAGTCCCTCATCGTTGACAGGTAGTCCCATACGACTCCGATCCCTCATCTGTTGCGGGTGGTGCCTGCCACGCATGCGGCGTCCACGATAATTACGATTCCCGCCACCACCACCACCGCCACCACCCTGTTGCTGTTGCTGATCATGTTTCTCGTCCATATTAACCTCCGCGGATTGACCGCATCACTCTCTCTATCTGCTCCTGAAGCAATTGTTCACTGCCCCCGTTGAACACAACGTAATCGGACCGCTCCATCTTCTCTTCAATGCGAAGCTGGGAGCGAATCCTCGCTTCCGCTTCCTCCCTTGTCATCCCACGCGCCAACAATCGTTCTCGTTGAACATCTGCCTGCGTCGCCACACACACCACAACATCCCACTTATCCTCATCACGCACCTCAAACAATAGCGGGATTACGGCGGCCACTTCGGAATGATAAGCCGATTGCTCATCAACCCAACACCTCAACCGCCGCATAATCTCGGGATGCGTCAGCTCATTCAACCGCGCAAGTTTCTCGGGGTTATTAAACACCACCGTCGCAAGCGCCGCTCGGTCAATTTCGCCATCCGCTCCAAGTATGGCGGACCCAAATTCACCGACAACCTGATCGCGAACATTCTCCCCTTTTCTCAATACGGCGCGCGCCAAATCATCCGCCTCGCAAACAGGCACGCCCATCCTGTCTAAATAGCTTGCTGCCGTGCTTTTCCCGCAAGCAATTCCTCCGGTTATAGCAATGGTAAACATGAATGGGTTGTTTGAGCGCTTACCCCCGATGTCAGCCAACTGATTGCTAACCCGCTACCTGAACGAGAAAGGAAATCTCAGGGGTTGAACTTGTAAAAGGAATAACCGTGCTAGACGATGTAGATGCGTTGTATATCGGTTCCATACACTGTTTGTCAACAGTCATTTCAAGCTTTCTGGGCGAGGTCGGGTACATCGTGACCCCCCTCTTAAGAAGATAGGGGTGGTAAG
>CAZDUS010000065.1:0-7156 GCA_964508705.1 uncultured Verrucomicrobiota bacterium | reverse complement strand
AATTCCAGACGGACACCCTTGGTTGAATAGGAGGGAAAGACGTCGACGGTATCGCCCCGGACGCGGAAAGTGCCGGGTTCGGGAGAATAGTCGTTTCGGGTGTATTGGATGGTTACCAGTTTCTTTAGCAGTTCATCGCGGTCGATGGTTTCGCCGGGATTGATGGCGACGACCATGTTGCGGTAGTACTCGGGAGAGCCCAAGCCGTAGATGCAGGAGACGGAGGCCACGATGATGACGTCGTCGCGGGCGAGGAGGGAGTTGGTGGCGGAGAGGCGGAGGCGCTCGATCTCCTTGTTGATCGAGGCGTCCTTTTCGATGTAGGTGTCGGTTTGCGGGATGTAGGCCTCGGGTTGGTAGTAGTCGTAGTAGCTGACGAAATATTCCACGGCGTTATCAGGGAAGAATGTCTTTAGCTCGGAGTAGAGTTGGGCGGCGAGCGTTTTATTGTGGGAAACCACGAGGGTTGGGCGTCCGTGGTGGGCGATGACGTTGGCGACAGTGAAAGTCTTGCCCGAGCCGGTGACGCCTTCCAATACCTGAAAGCGATGGCTGGCGGGGGTGTCCAGACCGCGGCAAAGCGCGGTGATGGCCTCGGGCTGGTCGCCGGTTGGTTTGTAGGGGGAGTGTAATTTGAAGGCTGAGTTCAAGTTATTATCCAGGAGCATATCCAATATTTAGTCATCAGAGGGCTAGCATACGTTCCAAGCAGAGGCGAGCTTCCTGCGCCAGGGTTTGGGGAACAGAGATTCTGTTTTTTTCAGGCCAGTCCCGGAGGACGCGAAGCAGGTTTTGCTCGTTGGTTTTGGCCATGTTAGGGCAGAACGATCCGCGAAGCATCTTGATCGTCAGGCGATCCTTGTGTTCGATGGCGAGGCGTTTAACAAGCTGGGACTCAGTTCCAATGACGACGGTAGAGCCGGCGGGAGCATTGCGGACATAAGTGATGATTTGCGCGGTGGAGCCATGCGCATCCACGAGGCGCACTATTTCCTTCGGGGACTCGGGATGGACAATGATTTTGGCGTCGGGCCAGTTGGCGCGGGCCGCTTGGACATCGGCCACGGTGAAGTTGACGTGGATGGGGCAATAACCACCCCATACGATAACGCGAACCCGGTTAAGATCGTCGGGAGTTAGGCCTCCATTTGGCTGGCGGTAGTCGTAAATGGCGATTTGGTCGTCTGGTATGCCGAGATCGTGCGCGCTGTTGACGCCGAGGTGGATGTCGGGGAGGAAGAGGATTTTCTTTTGCTGGTCCAGCGCCCATTGAAAGACTTTTGGCGCGTTGCTGGAGGTGCAGGCGCTACCGCCGTTGCGGCCGCAAAATGCCTTAACGCGGGCGGTGCTGTTGACGTAGACGATGGGGAGCCAGTCACCTCCGTTTTGTTGGAGGAACGACCAGGCCTTGTCGACGACGTAAGCATCGGCCATATCTGCCATGGGGCAACCGGCGCCGGTTTCGGGCATATAGACGGATTGGCGCGGGGTTGTGAGGATGTCGGCTGATTCCGCCATGAAGTGGACACCGCAAAAGACGATACGTTCGGCAGTGCTGGAGGCGGCTTTTCTGGCCAACTCCAATGAATCGCCGATGACGTCTGCGTGATGAAGCACGGACGGGGATTGGTATTGGTGACCTAAAATCAGCAAGCTGGTTCCGAGCTGTTTGCGAATAACATCAATATCTTCTGTAATTTCAGGCATGGCGCTCTCCTTGGCGAGTCATAGTAGCAAAATATTCATGGATGGGTGTTGCAAAATGCAATTTGAGTCCCTATAGTCTGTCCCCCGTTGACTCCAAGGTGTACCTGTAGCTCAATTGGACAGAGCATCTGACTACGAATCAGAAGGTTGCAGGTTCGATTCCTGCCAGGTACGCCACTTTCGTTCAGGTACGAGCCGAGGCGTGTGGGGGCACGAGCGAGGCCGCTGAAGTGGCGATTTTTTCGAAAGGGTACAGAGCATGCATCCGAAGATTAACCATTTGATTCAGTTACAGGAATTAACCTTGATCCGAACGGAGCAGAAGGCTCATCGGCATGGGCATCGGCTGGATGAATTGGAGTCTTCCATTCGCACGTTAACGGAAGAATTATCGCCGGACGTCCAGGGATTGGTCACGCGCATGCAGAAGCGTGATTTGGTGATCGCGGTGCCGATGACCAATGGTATTTGCACGGGGTGTGGGATGAAGATTCCGACGAGCTTGGTGCAAGCGGTCAAAGTTTCTACCCAGCTTCAAGTCTGCCCGATCTGCACGCGTATCCTTTATTTTCAGGATGGGTTGCCCCGTCATGTTGGGGCGGCGCCGAGGCGTGGTGATCCCCGCAAGGTCGGGATCGCGCGGTTTTCAGCACCGAGCTTGATGATTCCCCAACTTGAGGCGACAACGCGCGATGATGCCATACGGGAATTGGCGCAGAAGATGCAGGAATCCGGGTTTGTGGATGATGCGGACAAATTGGTCGAGGCGGCACTTCAGCGTGAGGCCATTGTCAGCACAGCCGTTGATCACGGGTTGGCATTTCCCCATGTTCGCCGGGTTGAGGGTGGCGGATTGACGCTGGGCCTTGGGTTAAGCAGTAAGGGGATCAAGTTTGACGGGCATGACAAGACATTGTCGCGCATTATTTTCTTCGTGGTAATTCCGACGGCGGCAAGCGCCTTTTACCTGAAGGTGTTGGCGGGGTTGGCGGAGACGTTTTCCGATGCAGACGCGCGCGAGGCGCTGTTGGAGGGGGAAACGTCCGAGAAGTTGTGGAAGTTGCTGATCAAGCTGACCAAGAAGACGATTCCCTGAACGGGGAAAGTATTCAGAATTCAGAAGTCGGAATTATCTCATTTGACCGTGAGTAGTGATCAGCGCTTGTGTAGCCGTTCGACGAACAGGCCTACCCGGACGGTTGCTACCCTTGTCGTCCACCGCGATCTGTTCTTCGGTTTGCAATCACTTGTAAAAGCCGCTATGAGTATCGCTTCTTAATGGAAAGGCAATGTGATAGGGCAGGAACGACGATGTCATTGAGCAATATCAGGGTGGTGTTGGTGGGGCCGTTATATGGTGGGAACGTGGGGTCGATCTGCCGGGCGATGGCCAATATGGGAATCTCTGACCTGACGCTGGTGGCACCGTCCCCGACGCTGAATTATGCGGAAGCGCGAATGATGGCTGTGGCGGCGAACGCCATACTGGAAGGGCGGCGAGAGGTAGCCACGCTGGAGGAGGCTGTGGCTGACTGCGGGCTGGTGATGGGAACTACGGCTCGGTTAGGGCTGTATCGGCAACATGCCAAGACGCCCCGGGAGTGGGCTCCTCAAATACTGGAATCGGCTGCGGCGAACAAGGTGGCGCTGGTGTTTGGTCGGGAGACATGGGGGCTGACCAACGAGGAGATTGCTATCTGCACAAACATGATACAGATCCCGTCGTCAGAGGAGTATCCCTCGTTGAATCTGGCGCAGGCGGTGATGGTTTGTTGTTATGAGTTATTTGTGGCGGCCGATGTGTTTGATCCTTCAGAGGAGAAGACCCTGGAATGTCCCACGCGGACCCGGGAACAAATGTTCAAGATGTGGCGAGAGATGCTATTGGCGATCGGGTTTATGGATGAAGAGAAGGCAGATCACATGATGCTGGGGGTCCGGCGAATATTCTCGAGAGCGCCACTAACCGAGGATGATGTGCGGATTTTGATGGGGGTTGCGAGGCAAACGATGTGGAAGGCACGGCAAGCGGGGCAAGGCGACCAGAGGAGCGAATGTTCCACATGAGAAGATTCGACTTAGTGATTTGCGATGTGCTTTTTATCCTTTCGGTCGTGATTCTTCTGGGGGGGGCATGGTTGTTTGGCGCCTGGGAGGCGTGGTATTTCTGGCCATTCGTCGGGCTTATATTCCTGGCGAGCGGAGGGCTGGGGTTGAGGATGATTTTTTCCGCCAGGCTCGGGGTTGCCAGGCTTGCGGTGACGCCGTGGCTTGGTCAGATTGTTCTATCGTGGTTGCCGTTTCTGGCGTATGCCGTGATTCGCGCCGTGCAGGCTCCAGTGCGCATGGATGCTGAACGAAGTTTGTTGTTGCACATCACTCCGTTCCTGACGGGGTTAGTGATCGTGGTTGGATTAAACCCGGAACACCGCCGGAAGCTGTGGGCGATTTTGCCGCTCAATTTCCTGCTTTTGGGGTTATACGGGATCGGGAATCATTTTCTGGCCAACAATTCCAAAGTGCTTTGGATGCCGGGGTTCCCTCATTATCAGCAAGATCATTACCGGGCGACAGGGAGTTATTATTGTCCTGACCATTTTGCGGGGATAATGGAATTGGCGTTGTGCATTGCGATTGCTGTTATAGCGGCCAAGGGGGCGGGGACGTGGCGGCGCGTGGGTATGACAGTGTTGGCGGCGGTGTCGGTGCTGGGGATTAGTCTCAGTAAGTCGCGAGGGGGCGGGTTTGTCTTGGTGTTAATTCTGGGGTTGGCACTATGGTGGGGCGTGATGGCTTGGTCACCGCGGCAGAGGTTGATGATTCGTTTGGCGGGATTGGTTGTCGGGTTGGTGGCGTTGGTTGGGGTGGTGGTGGCAGGAACGAGTTATGTGCAGAGATTCAAACAGTACCCCTGGACGAAGCTCGAGCACTCTGACCGATACCAAATGTCGGCGGCGGCCTTGCGAGGGTGGATGAGTTCTCCGTGGATAGGGATCGGCCCCGGGATGCACCAGAACCTTTGGCCGCATTTCGCGCCCAGTGCAGATGGTGATCGGGAAAAGGGAATTCGCCCGCGGTTTCTCAATAATAGTTTTCATTCTTATGAAGCTCACAACGATTGGGTTCAGTTACTCGAAGAGTACGGGCTGGTTGGCGTTATCCTTTTCCTTTGGGCGGTAGGCCGGTCCGGGATGGCGTTGTTGCGTGGATGGAAACGGGCGGCGGCGGATTTGTCACGGGGGGTGGAGACGTCTGTCTTGCCTGCGGCATTGCTGGCCGCTGCGGCCATGGTGTTGCATTCCGGTGGCGATTTCAATCTTCAGATTCCAGCGACGACCTGGTTGCTGGCGGCCATGATGGCGCTTGCGCTGGCATTCATCAATGACAACGAGTCGTATCAGGACGTCAGTCGCCGATATCGTTCGAGGGACTAGCGAGGTATGGATCTTTGCATCACCAGCGATCTACATCTCGGTTCGCCTCATTGTCCCTTGTCCTTATTGGAGGCGTTTCTTGATCGGTTGCCGGCGTCCGCGACGCTGGTGCTGAATGGTGACACTTTGGATCATTCGCGGCGGAAATTGCCTCCCGACCATCAGATGGCGTTGGAGCGGCTATTGAGGGAATCGAAACGCAGAAGAGTGGTATGGGTTGATGGGAACCACGATGAGAATGTCAGGCCTGGCGGGGATCACGAGGTGGAATTCACTACGCAATTCACGGTGCCGGCGCGGCTGTGTGCCTTGCATGGCTTTTATCTGCATCGATACATCCCCGGATATCAGCCATTGGTATATCTCATCAAGGCTTTGCATCGGTTGCGAGTGATGATGGGGGCTGAGCCCATTCATATTGCGCAGTACATAAAGAGTTGGGCGTGGCTTCACGGGGTGCTGAGCCGGTATGTGCGGAACCATGCGGTGCGTCATGCGCGGCAGCTCGGGTATCCCGTGGTGGTGTGCGGGCATGTTCATCAAGCGGAGGACACGCAGGTGGATGGTGTGAGGTATGTGAACACCGGCACGTGGACGGAGAGTCCGCCTTGGTGTTTTCGCGTAACGGATTCCACCGCCGCGTTATGCCGTGTGACTCCTCATGGCGAGTTGGAAATGTGAGGTGGTGGCGAGGGTCGGAATCGAACCGACGACACGCGGATTTTCAGTCCGTATGCAAGCGTTCACTATCAACGAGTTAAGTGAAACTGCTAGCTTTGTGCTAGCTTTTCGCGGCTCCTCCCCGCTATAATCGCGCCATCAAACGCAAGAAAACGCGCACTCGGGAGGCAGGTCATGAGAATTCGGCAGGGATATCTTTTTAAGCGGGGCGGCACGTATTATGTGGCATGGCGTGTGAACGGGAAACTGTTCATGCGGACCACCGGCGAGACCAACAAAAAGAAGGCGGAAGACAAGCGTGCAGAGATCATGCAGCCGTTTGTCACCGGCGATGAAACCTCCGTCCTTCAGAACATTGCCTCCAAAATCGAGGGACGCAAGGCGGAAGTCGCTAAGATCG
This sequence comes from uncultured Verrucomicrobiota bacterium, assembly GCA_964508705.1. Taxonomy (GTDB): domain Bacteria; phylum Verrucomicrobiota; class Kiritimatiellia; order CAIKKV01; family CAITUY01; genus CAZDUS01. The sequence continues at coordinate 934 of CAZDUS010000065.1, read as the reverse complement.
AAGAGGAGCGCAACCCGGCGATTACCTTTGATCGGGCGTGGGCGGCCTACATGGAAAGCCCTAACCGTCCGGACTCCGGCGAGCGCACCCTGAGTGATTACTCCGGCTATTTCGCCAGCTTCACCCACTGGATGCAAAAAAATCACGCTGATAAACCAGCATTGCGGGATGTCACACCAGCCATTGCGGCGGGATATGCCGTACATCTGGGGAAAATCGGCCTCTCCTCCAATAGTTTCAACAAACACATTCGCCTCTTGGAATTGATCTTCCGTGTGACTCGGGACCGGACCCGTCCGTCTGTGAATCCTTGGGAGGACATCAATCGCAAGCGTGTCATCTCAGTCTCGCGCCGGGAACTCACAATCGAGGAACTCAAGACGGTTTGCTTGGTAGCCAAGGGCGAAATGCGCCTTTTGCTCGCCTTGGGCATCTATACCGGGTTGCGGTTGGGCGATTGCGCCACGCTTCGCTGGGGAGAGGTGGATATCAAACGCGGAATCATCCGCCGGGTCCCCAGCAAGACGGCACGCCGTAACCCGAAGCCGGTACTGGTGCCCCTGCACAAGACCTTGCGAACCATGCTGGAGGAGATCCCGGTAAAAAACCGACGTGACTATGTTTTGCCCGAGTCGGCGGATCTGTATCTCAAAAGCTCATCTGAACTGTCGAAGCGCATTCATCTTCATTTTGAGGCATGCGGAGTGAAAACGCAGAAGCCGGGGACCGGTCGCCTGATTGAAAAGGGACCAGACGGCAAGGAGCGCAAGGTGTCCACTGGCAAGCGTGCTGTTGTGGAGGTGGGTTTCCACTCCCTGCGCCATACCTTCGTGAGCATGTGCCGTGAGGCCAATGCTCCGCTTTCAGTAGTTGAGGCCATTGTCGGCCATGCCAACCCGGCGATGACCCGCCACTACACCCACACCAGCGAAGC
>CAZDUS010000064.1:0-7886 GCA_964508705.1 uncultured Verrucomicrobiota bacterium | reverse complement strand
TCATCCAGAACCGGATGCGCTTGAGCCCCTTGATGTTCTTCACGAGGGATTCCAATTCCTCGTGATACATCAGATACATCTCCTTCGGCCCGATTTCCGGGAAATCAAACGACTGATGCACTGACAAGGGATCCGTCTCCTTCCATCCCCCGTTTTCCCAGTACTTACCGCGCTGGGTAATCTCGCGAATGTTGATCTCGGGATTGAAGTTTGTCGCAAACGCCTTTCCGTGGGATCCCGCATTACAATCCATGATGTCCACAGTGTGAATCTCATCAAAGTAATGCTTCTGGGCGTACGCGCAAAAAATATTCGTCACTCCGGGATCAAACCCGCAACCCAGCAACGCCGTCAACCCTGCCTGCTTGAAGCGCGACCGGTAAGCCCACTGCCACTTGTACTCGAATTTGGCCTTGTCGAGAGGCTCGTAGTTGGCTGTATCCAGATAATCCACCCCGGCGGCCAGACACGCATCCATGATCGCCAAATCCTGATACGGCAACGCCACATTGATCACCAGATCGGGCTTGAACTTCTTGATCAGCCGGATCGTGTTCGCAGGCTTATCCGCATCCAGGGACGCCGTCTGTATCCGCCTCTTGAGTTGTGACGCAATCGCCTTGCATTTGGATTCCGTGCGACTGGCCAGACAAATCTCCGAAAAGACCTTGGGATTCTGCGCGCACTTATGCGTCACCACCCCGCCGACTCCACCTGCCCCGATAATCAACACTCTGTTCATCGTATGCTTCCGCCTCACTGAATATTTTAACAAAACAACATCCCTGAAAATCGCGCGCATTCTATAGTTTGACTCCCCGCCCGTCAAACCCAGCCATTACCCGCAGCTTACTTCACTGCGCCGATTTTCTTGAGCTTCGGCTCTATGACCATTCGGCAATACGGTGCCGCCCGATTGCGATCGTAATAATCCTGGTGGTAATCCTCCGCCGGATAAAACTCACCCGCCATCTCAATGACCGTAACCACCGGAGTCTTGAATACGCCGGAAGCGTCCAGCGCCTTTCTGGACTTCTCCGCCATCGCCTTCTGTTCCTCGGTGTAACAATAAATCACGGAACGATATTGCGTCCCCACATCCGCCCCCTGTCGGTTCAATGTCGTGGGATCATGCGACTTCCAGAACCATTCCAGTAACGTCTCGTACCCCAATATATCGGGCCGGTACGTCACGCGAATCACCTCGGCATGACCGGTCGTCCCTTCGCAAACATCCCGATATGCGGGATGCTTCACATGACCACCGGAATACCCGGATTCCACTTTCACAACTCCGGGCAACCTCTGGAATACCGCCTCCGAACACCAGAAACAACCCGACCCGAACATGGCCTGGGCCGTCACCACCATCGAAGTCGACGACCCGGTTTTTCCTTTATCAGGCATAAAACGCTCCTCTCCGGCACACATGCCGCCAGTTAGCAACGCCCATCCAATGACCAATGTCAGCTTCATCACAATTTTATATTACCACTATTGGATCCCTTATGCGCTACTCCCGCTCCATCAAACCCTGACCTTCCCCACCAGTTTATTCATCGCCCCCTCGCCCGCCATCGGAGCATGCGCATCCTCCGGAAAGAAAATCACAAAATGCCCTTCAGGAACAGTCACCCAAACTTCGGGAACCTCCTCAAAAAACTCCAAGTCCTTCTCCTCGCTATATCCCTTACCCTTCATCTCCCCCTCCACAAAATGACGCCAACCCATCACATCACTCCCCTGCGCCATGAACTGGATATCAATATAACGCCGATGCGTTTCAAAACGAGCCTTACTCATACCTCGCCCGTTCTCCGTCACCACCGAGGCATACAGCCGGTCTCCTTCGATTTCCACCCTTCCCGCCGGAAGCTTCACCCCTGCGTGCTCCCTCAACCACTCAAATGCCGCCTTAAACCCAGGATACATCGAATAATAACGCTCCGCATTGTCAATATGATCAAGAATCATAAACCTCTCCTTCCAAATATCATTTACCTCTCCATCCCGTCGCAAATGCTATATCCGACCCACACCCCGGTCAACGGTTCAATACCTGCTCCACTACTCAGTGTTCCATGTGTCCCATGTATGTCTCACACAAGACACATCTCTGCCTTTTCAGCGAAGAAATACAGCCAATATCAACTCAAATACCACGTTTTACCCCTCCAACTCACGATGGCACACCCCATGCTATATCATAAGGCGACCCTTGGTTGGTGAGGCCATAAGTAAGGCGCTGGATAGTATCCGGCATAAGCCTGAAGGTCCACTGGCCTCTGGGGGCGCCCAGCGGCGGCAAAGCAGCTAGAGGCAGAGCCCGGTTACTCCTTTCCGGGCTCTGCCCTTTTCATAGGTAGATCGTCCAGTACGACAACCGGCCACCCTCATACTTGTAAAGCCGCACCGAAGGCTGACGGTCCCAGAACGACGCCACCGATGACGCCACATAGATCGGGACCCCGCCAATCCAATGCAATTCATCACGGTGGAAATGCCCGGCAACCATCGCCTTGATTTGCGGATGCTCGTCCAATAAACGCTTCCACCGGGGATGCCATTCCTCACCCCAGTCCTCAATCGTCTTGGCGTTGATCCGGTCCGCAACCGGCGGCCTGTGCATAAACACCAACACCGGCCTCTGCTCATCCCGCGTCACAGCGCGATCAATCCAATCCTGCTGGGCCCGCGCCGGCGTCCGCTCGTCCCCGTCACGCAACTCGGAATTCATGAACAGACACAACACCCCTCGCACCTCGGCCTTTGAACTGACCTTCCCGAAGTGCTTCACAAACAACGCCTCCGTCTCCCGCGTATCCCCCGGCGGAATATCGTGATTCCCGGGTATGTAATACACCGGCGCCCTCAGCCCCCGCATCACCTCCAACCCCTCCTTCACCACATCCTCTTTGCGAATCGTATCCGCAAACACATCCCCCGTATGCACGACAAACGCAATATCCACCGGCAATTTATTGATAGCCTCCACCGCCCGCCTCGTCAGCACCACCCCACCCTTGACTCCCCAGTGCGTATCGCTGATCTGTGCAAAATACCAGGCATTGCCGCTCTCCTCCGCCCTGCAATCAGAACAGAGAACAAACCACACCCACGTTAAACAAACACAAATGATTATGCGGAATTTAAACTCTCTCATTTCATCATACTTCATAATTCATCCTTCATACTTACCCTCCCCCTCATCAACCATCCACCATTAACCATTCCCCCATCTCCCCCCGGTGGGGCGAGGTGCCTGTCCCGCCTTATGCGGGATCCCTAGCGAGCCGTCTCCCCCATGTCACGCCGTAGCCTTAGCGAAGGCGGATCCCCACATCACACCGCCCCCTCAAAGGACACTCAGCGCACCTTGGATTCCTTGGAGTACACAGCATCTGTCCGAATGCCACCAGATAACGGTTCCATGTCTTCCAGTACTTGCCCGGCAACAACTTGCGTAACGTTATTTCCGTTTCTTCCGGCGTTGCCGTCTTGATCAATCCCCACCGGTTGCAAATCCTGTGCACATGCACATCAACACAAATTCCCGGCTTATCAAACGCCTCCGACACCACTAGGTTCGCCGTCTTCCGCCCAACACCTGGCAAGCGCACCAACGCCTCGACCGTATCGGGAATCTGCCCGTTAAAAAGATTATCCAGCGCCTCCGGCAGCTGCTTCAGCAACCGTGCCTTGGTCCTGAAAAACCCAACCGGATACAACAACTTCTCCATCCGGGCCAGCGGAATTCCTCGCAACGCATCCGCCGTCGGCGCCGCCTGGAAAAGACGACTCGAAACCACTTCCGTGGTCTGGTCCTTTGTACGCGAGCTCAGGATGGTGGCGACCAATACCCGATAAGGATCATTCGTGCGCGACTTCATGAACGCCGCCACGGGACTCCGCGCGGCCTCAAAATGCGCCTTCAACTGGCGATGCGCGAAAAGAATATCCCTGACGTTCATACCACCACGATTTTCGCCTTGCCGCCATTGCCAGATTCGGTGGGAGCCAAAGTCAACTTACGGGCGGATATCACATTCGGATCCACCGAACTGCTCCTATCACCAAGCGCCCAGATCAAGGCATCCTTCAAGTCTGAATCCACCTGCGCCAACCGTTGAGCCAGCTCCCGCGCGATGCCACGATAGAGCTTGAGTCCAATCAATGGATGCGCGGCAATCAGCTTCTCAAATTCCCCGCATGCAAACTCCATCGCCATCGTGGGCTCCAGTGCCACCACCCCGGCCGACCGCGACTCGACTCCCAAAAAACACATTTCTCCAAAAATATCCAGAGGGCCCAATTCAACCAGCTTCCTGTACTTATCCCCTCCAAGCCGCTTACGTACCTCCACCCGTCCGCTCAGTATCAGGAAAAAAGAATGCCCGGCGTCGCCTTCCCTCAGAATCCAGTCCCCTTTCTCCGCCTTTATCGGACGCCCAACCCGTTCGACCACTTTCATTTCTTCACTGGTTAAATCTCGAAGGATCATCCTGACTTTCCTCCCGCTGAATTCGTCCAGAAATCTAGCATACCCAACTTGTTCGTGAACTCTCTAATGCCAAACGGGAGCCTTTCTTCATCATCCGGCGTACCCCTTTTGGATCACGTAAGGGTGCTTTACTTTCCAGGCGCTGGCCTCTTCAGACTGGCGACCAACTGATCGATTTCTTCCGGCACGAGCGATTCCGCGAAGCTTGCGTCCACCTCCGCAACAACTTGCCGCGCTGAATCAGGGTTGACCAATGCCGCTCTCAGGCTCTTTACCTCATCCGGCATCAGGTCCACTTTTGTCCCATTTGTCTTGATAATGGAACAGATTCCCGTTTCCGGGCAGAGTTGAATGTTCAGCTTGTCCATACGTCTTCCCTTCTTTTTGGTTATTACCAATATACTTGATAAGTCTTCATTCACAAATCGCAATGTAGTTCTCACACTATTTGCCTGTCGCTAATCCCAAAGTCGAAGGTCGCGTTGCTTCTGCGGAGTCTACTCCACGATCACTTTGAAGAACCGGCACCCCGGCGCAGCCTCCGCTGTATGGACATTTGCAGGGACAGTGCTGGTGATGGAACTGTCGATTCTCTCCCAGATATTTGCGGTCAGATTGGTTGTCCACCAAAGCGAATAGGTGCGGTTAGATGCACTGCTCCATTGGAGGGCTACTTGGTCGTCTGACAGAGTGAGGCCGGTGAATCTGAGCAGGGAGTTGATCCCAAGGGGGTTGGTTCCAGCGATCACTTCATCGCGGTCGCGAACGCGGTCGCCGTCGCTGTCTGTGTTTTTCGAATCGGTGCCGATGGCCGCTTCACCGGAGTCAGTGAGCCCGTCATTATCATCGTCCTCATCGAGATGGTCGGGGATTCCGTCGCCGTCGAAGTCTGTGTACTCCCCGGAGAGAGGCTGGCGTTCAATGGCGCCGATATCCCCGAGGCCGTTTACCGGACGGGCAGCACCGGTCTGATCCACGGTGGAGGGCTCAGTCAAGTAGACTTCAGTCCAGATGGAAAAATCGATGCCGGTGTTTTCGATGAGGTAGCCGCCATTGAAAAGGGCTTGCCATGCGTCGTCGCCCAGCAGTTCAGGGCCCATTCCTGTGATATTTTCGGCTGCAAGAGCGCTGTCCAGCCGATGCCAGAACTCGATGTAAGGGTAGTTGCTGAGTTGCGAAGGCCAGGTTGCGATGGAGTAGAACCACTTCGTCGCAGCCAGCGTCAGGATCGGCACTCCATTGGTATCGGTGTAGGGCTGAACACCGTTGGTCTGGATGTTATCGCTGTCCACGGTCGCCAGAAACGCTTCAAAGTTTGTCGTGAACGAAGACGCGAAGGAATGGGAAAGATTGTATCTATTTTCGATCCGCCCGAGGATGATTTTCAGAAAGTTGTTGGTCGCCCCGGGGGAAATCACGTACTCGGCCCGGGTTTTATTCAGTTGATCGGGCCATGGCAGCACTTGATCGATGGCGTTCCCTTTGGGGGCATAGCGGAGCACTGCCCGAGCCGGGGCATCTGCTCCGACCGAAATGATATCAGCCGAACGGGTAATTCCGTTCGTCAGGTCGAGCACGTCGGCGAGGCTGATCCCGTCCCGATCTCCCTTTTTCGGATAGTGCTTGCGACACAGTGAGTACCAGTCCTCTTGGCCGATGGGGACGAGAATCTGACTGAAGTTGATGGTGCCGATCCGATTGTACCCCTTACTGATAAATTCAAACAGCGATCCCGTAAAAATGTCCTCGTGATAAACCTCGCCGCCAAGTTTATGGACGGTGTTGCCGGCAATGATGCAGTGGCCTATGGTCATCGACTCAACTGCGTGCGCATTCCCGACGGTCGCCGCGATACCGCCTGCGAGATTCAGCTTGCCCAGTTCATTAGTTCGCGGCACACCGTAAACCTCATTTCCGACCACCGTACAGCTTTGCAGAATCATATACCCGTTCGACATATAGACCCCGCCGCCGCGCCAGTATCCGGTGCCATAGAGAAACGTCGGCCCGTAAATACCGACCCGGTTGCCGGCGATGGTACAGTTCTGCAGTTTCAGCGTCTTCAATTTTCCAATGCCTCCGCCATCAGAATAAACGCCGCCGCCGTAAGCAAAAATTCCGGTGCTGCAATTGCCGGTGATGGCCGTCCGATCAATGGTCGACTGCGATTTATTCGCATCCCTGCCGCCTACCGCAAACACGCCGCCGCCGGAGACTCCGGCACCTGCCACCGAATTCCCGCTAATCACGCAGTCGCTGATCTCGACAATATCCGCATAAATGCCGCCACCGAACACGCCGCTTTCCCGGGTCTCGCGAACCGGCATATTCCACACCTGAAAGCAGGTGTTATCGTACAGCCGGCACTTTTCCAGATGCGCGACGCCCCATACTGCAAGGCCGCCGCCGCGCGCACGGGTTGATTTCTGCGGATAGTCTCCGGATGGGTTGGGCAATGCCACCGATACGCTGCGGCCACCGGTGATGGATACATTCTTCAACGTCAAATCGCCGTACACTGCCAGCACACGGGCCGGATTCGCGTCACCGCCGCCCCATTTGATTGTAATGCCGAGCGGAAGAGCCGAGGCGTCGATCACGACATCCTTCCGTGCATAAAGAGCAGACCGGCCGTAGTCCCTCTCATAATAGCCGATGAGATAAGAGATATATCCGCTGGGAGCGTTCGACCCTCCCATCAACTCGCCGACGAGAGCAGAGTGCTCTTCACCCACGATGGAGAGTTCGATAGTGCATCCGTTCAGAGTAGGATCAAAAACAATGGATTCCCCGCTGGCGGCCTGCGCGAGAGCCAATCTCAGAGTAACCTGACCCTGTGCCGGCACCTGAACGTCTTGCAGGCTGTTTACAACCTCTACGGCATTGACGGGTATTAAACCGCAGGCTCCCAGCGTGAGCAAAAAAAACAACAGAAGGAGGCGGATTTGCCCCGTTTTATGTTCGCCCCGGGATTCGTTTACAAGCGAGTTCAAACGCCCGTTGCAAAACTGACTCAAATCGTTGGAAGGAAGATGCTCCTCCGCATTTTCGACTTCTGTGACCGTCGTCATGGCAGCTTTAAATGGATAAGAAATCGCTTTTCGGCTAGCACCGGCCCGCACAGGCCGAAAGCATGCCAGAACCGGTTTGGATGAGCGATATCACGAGGAGAAGTCTGACAGAGGCAGGAATGAACGTCAAGATCACGACAAAATACGCCAATCCAGCAGCTTTGGAGCGGACAAGCTCACTAATAGCCTGTCCCTTGTTCCCTGTACCTACACCGAACTATTCCATCTGTGTCTTCCTAACTGCCTTCAGCGGCAAAACCGGTCCAAGATATCGGCGAAGATCACCCGCCAGATCAAGCCCCTTGTATTCCCCT
>CAZDUS010000063.1:0-8111 GCA_964508705.1 uncultured Verrucomicrobiota bacterium | reverse complement strand
AAACTTTAAGCCCCCGCTGATAGGGTGCGTTGCGAAAGAGGTCCAGAATCACTTAATATAAAAGTGGATGCCGAAGCCGTTCTGATCACAGAAATGTGACCGGACGCGACAAGCCAAGGCAGCTCGAATTCAATTGAGGGGAATCGAAATCATGAAAAGCCGCCTGGTCTTACTTGCTTCTTTGCTGGTCATTGCCGTTCCTGCCCATGCCGCCGACGAGGCCGGCGCAATGAAATTGCTGGAAGACAGCAAGTGCACCAAATGCCACAGCGTGGACAAGAAGAAGGACGGCCCCTCGTTCAAGGAAACCGCCGCCAAGTACAAGGGCAAGGCCGACGCCGAAGCCAAGCTGACCAAGCACGTCACGGTGCCGAGCAAGGTCAAGATCGACGGTGTCGAAGAAGATCACGGTGCGGTCAAGACCCGCGACGAGGCCAAGATCAAGAACCTGGTGCAATGGATCCTGTCGCGCTGATCGGCGGGCACGGGAATCATGCAGATCGGCTGGCTGGCCCGCTTCTGGGCGACATTGCGCAAACCGCACGTCAAGTATTCGCTGCTTACGGTAGGGAGCTTCTTTTTCATCGGCGGCATCGTTTTCTGGGGCGGCTTCAATACCGGCCTGGAAGCGACCAACACCATGACCTTCTGCACCAGTTGTCACGAGATGCGCGACAACGTTTATCAGGAATACAAGAAGACCATCCACTATTCGAATCGCACCGGTGTTCGCGCGAGTTGTTCCGATTGCCATGTGCCAAAGGACTGGACGCACAAGATGATCCGCAAGATCCAGGCGAGCAAGGAAGTCTGGGGCAAGATCACCGGCGTCATCGACACCCCGGAGAAGTTCGAAGCCCATCGCTACGAGATGGCCACACGCGAGTGGCGGCGCATGCTGACCACCGACTCCATCGAATGCCGCAATTGCCACACCCTGGAAGCCATGTCGTCGAGCCTGCAGACCGAAAAGGCGCAGCGTCGCCACGCCAAGGCGAAAGCCGAGGGCCTGACCTGCATCGAATGTCACTTCGGCATTGCGCACAAGGAACCGGTCGGTCCGGATGGGCCCACGGAGCTGAAGGCGAAAATGCAGGCGGGAAAGTGATGTGGTGCAACCCTGATCACCTTGACGTTGCCCAGGCCGGGGCTGCCGCAGTTTGGCTGTAATCCGGTAAGGACAGAAATAGTGGTTTGAAAACCACCATTCAGTAGCGAAATACCAGGTAGCAGGACACGCGAGGGAGATGGATGTGAAACGGGCAGTATTGGCGGCTGTGGCGGCTCTTGTGTCAAGCCTTGTCGCGGCGCAGGCGGTTGTGGTCGACCCGGCGTCGATCGTGCGCGGTGGTCGTCTCTACGACAACTGGAGCGCGGAGTCGAAAGAACGGCAACCGATCCACCCCAATCCAGCCTTCAAGACCAGGCAGGTGCGTGTCGCCGCTGCCGACACCTGGCGCTGCGTTGAATGCCATGGTTGGGACTACAAGGGCAAGCATGGCATAGTCGGCATCCGCGCTCGGCAGAACGGTGACCCCGGCGCCATCGTTGCGCTGCTGAAGGATGCCACCCACGGCTACGAAAACCTGTTGCACGAGAGCGATCGTATCGACTTGGCCAACTTCGTCAGTAGCGGCCAGGCCGACATGCAAAAGTTGGTCGAGTCTGCGCGCCGGGCGAAGGCCGACCAAGGTTCGTCGGGGAAGATTTTTGCCACGGTCTGTGCCGCCTGTCATGGGCTCGACGGCAGTAGTTTGCGTGAGGTGCCGCCACTGGGCGACTCGGCACGGCAGCGCCCTGCCGAAGTTCTGCACGTTGCGCTTAACGGCCATCCCGGGGGCAGCATGCCGGCGCTGCGTACCCTCGGGGAAGATACCGCGACAAAAATGCTGGCGTTCCTGCAAACCCTGCCCAGTGTCAACCTGGCGGCCTCGATTGCCAATGGTGGCCGGCTTTACGACGACTGGCAGGCGCAGGCGGGTGGTCAGCGGCAGGCCTTGCCGCACCCGGCCTATCCACCCAAGGCCTACTATGCCGATGTCGCGCCGATAACCTGGCGTTGCAAGGAGTGCCACGGCTGGGATTACAAGGGCAACCAGGGCCAGTATGCCAGCGGCAATCATGCGACCGGTATCAAGGGCATCCGCGCCATGATAGGAGTTGATCCGGAGCAGATCATGGCGATTATGCGTAACAGCACCCATCGTTATGGCGCGGTCCTGAAGTACCGCGATCTGCACGATCTGGCGAACTTCGTCAGCCTCGGGCAGATCGATATGGATGCCGCAATCGATCCCCGTACCCGCAATGCGCGCGGCGATGCTTCTCGCGGCGGCGCTCACTATCGCACCATGTGTGCCGGCTGCCATGGCCTTGAAGGCCGCTTTGTCGCCAAGCGTCATGTCGGACGCGCGTCCCTGGATGATCCGTGGCACAGCTTGCACAACATTCTCAACGGCCATCCCGATGACACCATGCCCGCCCTGCGGGAAATTGAACGGAAAACAGCCATCGACATCCTGACTTATACCCAGACCTTGCAGGACAAACGCTAAAGAACCGCTGATTGAATCCGTCAGCGCTGCCGCGATGACGATATTTCCTGCCAAGGAGTTTTCATGAGAAATACTATCGCCCGCTTACTGAGCGGATCCATGTTGCTCGCCCTGACGGGATTGACCCCGGCGCATGCTGCAATTGATGCGGTGGCGGCCCAGGATCTCATGGAAGCCAATAAGTGTGTCAAGTGCCACGTCATCGACAAGACCAAGACGGGCCCTTCGCTGAAGAAGATTTCAGCCAAATACAAAGGCAAAGCCGACGGCGAGGCAATGGTGATCAAGAGCATCACCACTGGCCCCACGGTGAAACTCGATGACGGCACCGAAGAGAACCACAAAATCATCAAGACCAAGGATCCGGAAAAGCTCAAAAACCTGGCGCAATGGATTTTGTCGCTGTGATCCGGTTCAAGGCGCCGGTACTGCGGCGGCCGGCCGGGTTTTAAGAAGGACTCTGATGTACGGCAAGCTTGCAGGATGTCTTGCGCCGGTGGTGTTTTTTATCGTGTTCGGCATGTCTGGCGCCGCAGCCGCCAAGGACTCGGTGACCGGACTGGACAATGCCACCTGCCTTTCCTGCCATGACGGCAGGAAGGGCAAGCTGGAAGTCCCTGCTGCGGACGGCGAGAGGCGAGCGCTGCTTGCGGTTAACCCCGGGCAATTCAACAAGAGCGTGCACGCCGACATGGAGTGCATTGCCTGCCACCTGAATATCAACGATAGCGCTACTCCCCACAAAAAAACCATCGGGGAACAGCGGCCCGATTGTGTGCAGTGCCACCTTAAGCTGGGAGAGGCCGCGTCGCAGGAAAAAACCGCCGGTGAGCGGCGGCGCATGCGTCACGTGGCAGAGGGTATCGAGTCCTACCGCAGCTCCTTCCATGCCCGGCCGAATCAGGATGATCCCAGTAGAGCCAATGCCTCTTGCAACGATTGCCACAACGTGCACAGCTTCAACGTGCCGCCGCGCGGCACCCCTGAGCGCACCGAATGGCACCTTGGCGTGTCCGACCTGTGCGGCAGTTGCCATGAGGATCAGCTGAAAACCTGGGGCAAGTCGGTGCATGGCCGGGAAATCAAGCAGAAGCGCAATGTGAAATCGGCCGACTGCGCCGATTGCCACACCGCGCACAATGTCGCCAACAGTTCATCGAACCAGTTCAAGCTGGCGGTCACCGCCGGTTGCGGCAGCTGTCACGAGGACGCCTACGAGTCTTATCGCGCGACCTATCACGGCAAGGTCAGTACACTTGGCTTTACCTACACGGCGAAATGTTCCAACTGTCACGGCAGCCATGACGTCGAGCCGTCGAAGAACCCCAAGTCGATGATGCACCTCGACAACCGCCTGGAAACCTGCCAGGAATGCCACAGCGGCAAGAAGGACGTGCCGCTGGCCACGGCCGGTTTCGTCAGTTTCAGCCCGCATGGCACCAGCGATGATTTCGCGACCTATCCGGAAATCTGGCTCACCACCAAGTTCATGGTTGCGCTGCTGGTCGGCGTCTTCGCCTTCTTCTGGCTGCATTCCATTTTCTGGTGGTATCGCGAGTACATGGACCGCAAAGAGGGCAAGACTGCACCGCATATCCGCACCGGCGACCTGCCGGCTGAGTTCGCTGCCAAACACGTTCGTCGCTTCGGCCCGATGTGGCGCCTCGCGCATCTGGCATTCGCGCTCAGCGTGATGACGCTGGTGCTGACCGGGATGGTGCCGTTCTATTCCGAAACCGCCTGGGCCAAGACGGTCGTATCCTGGCTCGACGGTCCGAAAATGGCCGGTCTGGTGCACCGGATCGCGGCATTTACCATGCTCGGCATTTTCTTCATCCACCTGATCGCGGTATCGGTCAACGTCCTGCGCAACTGGAAGACCTTCAGGTTCTTCGGCCCGGATTCATTCGTGCCGAACTGGAAGGACCTGGAAGACATCGTCGGCATGTTCAAGTGGTTCGCCGGCAAGGGTCTGCGTCCGGCCATCGAACGCTGGTCCTACTGGGAAAAATTCGACTACTGGGCGGTGTTCTGGGGCATGGCCATCATCGGCGGCAGCGGCATGATGCTGGCTTTTCCGCACGTGGTGGCCAACTACCTGCCGGGCTGGGTGTTCAACGTAGCGGCAGTGGTGCACGGTGAAGAAGCCTTCCTTGCGGCGGTGTTCCTGTTCACGGTGCATTTCTTCAACAACCACTTCCGGCCCGACAAGCTGCCGCCGCCGGACGTGGTGATGTTCACCGGCACCCAGTCGCTGCAGGAATTCAGGCACGAGCATGCGGCGCAGTATCAGCGCCTGATCGAAACCGGCCAGTTGGAGAAGTACCTCGTCGATGCGCCGTCGCGGCCCTTCACGCTCGGCTCGAGGATCCTCGGCTTGCTGCTGATCGCCTTCGGCCTGACTTTGCTGGTGCTGATCGCGATCGGGTTTTTCGGCGGCGGCCACCAATGACGAACCCGGCGTCAAGGCATACGCCTTGACGCCCTATCGGTAGCCTGCCGTAATCCGCCAACCCAACATCAGAAAACTCTTCATGCGCCAATTGTCGATTCCCGTCTGCCTCGCGGCGCTTGCGCTGCAAACTGCGCCTGCCCTGGCCGCCGATGAGGCTGATGCCATGACGCTGCTCGAGGAGAGCCGCTGCATCAAGTGTCATCATGTCGAGAAACAGAAGGCCGGCCCGCCGTTCGTCAAAGTCGCCGCAAAATACAAGGGTGATGCGGATGCCATGACCAAGCTGACCCGGCACGTTACCGTCGCCAGTGAAGTGGAGATCGACGGCGAAAAGGAACAGCATGGCATCGTCAAGACCCGCAACGCTGCCCGGATCGAGAACCTGATCAGCTGGATTCTGACGCGCTAACGGACAGGAAATTCATCCCGGCCCTTGCCCGGTTGCGCTTCAGTACTCGGCCTTGAACTTGAGCAGATCTTCTTTGGTGACGTCTTTGGGGCGCTTCATGATCCAGGCGTCTTCGCCGATCCACTGCTTGAAGAGCTTGAGGTTGGCCTGACGTTGCTCCTGATTCCTGCCCAGCCGTTTGTACATGTTGCCTGGTTTCCCGTCCTTGGTATGAGTTCCGTCATCCAGGCGGCGCATCAGGGCGCCCGTGTCGGGCCAGGCGGCAAAGAAGAGCAGGTCGGCGTAGGTGTCCATGCGCGGCCCCTTGTCATCGTCCTCGTAGCGCTTCTTGTCTTTCTCGAAGTCGCCGAGGTAGGGCGAGTCGTTGCCATGGCAACGTTCGCATTGGTCCATCCACAGGGGCCGGATATGCTTGGTGTAGGTGATCTTATCGTCAAGGGCCAACGCGGGTAGCGCGACCGTCAGCATTACAAGTCCCGACAACAGTGATTTCATGTTCTCCCCTTTGTATTGGTTGGCCCGAATATTTCACGAAAGTAGGTCGGCGGAACAGCCGTGAGGCGCGTTAATACAGGCGTCTAAGCCAAATATTAACGGGGTTCCGCCGATGCCAAAGCGTACCGCGGGACAGATGGAATTTGGACGGCTCGGCCGTCGCGTGTTGAGCGCCGATTCTGCCGACGGCGCTCCCCGCTTGGACTCATCCGCCATTGGACAATGCTGGCGATTGACAGCTGCACTTGGCGTCAGCCATACTTTCCATTCTCTATCCTTAGCACCGCCAAAGTCTGATTATCTGAAAGGTAAATGCTGAATGCGAAAAATATTTCAAGGTTCGTTGATGATGGTCCTGGCTGGCATATCGCTTGCCGCAATGGCCCAATCCGCCAAGCCGGTTGCCGTGCCCAAACCCGTGCAGGACATCATCACCGGGCGTTGTGCGCTGTGTCACGGTCCCGAAGGCGAGAGCGCAAGCGCCATCTATCCGCGCCTGGCCGCGCAGCATCCGGATTACCTGCAGAAACAGCTCAAGGATTTTCGCGATGGCCGTCGTATCAGCGAGACCATGAACGACATGGCGAAGGATTTGCAGGATGGCGATATCGCGGCCCTGGCCGCTTTTTATGCCAGCAAGAAGGCGGGTGGGCGCCAGCCGGGCGATGTCGATCTCGCCGGCGTGGGCAAATACATCTTCGCCCGGGGCAACAGCTATTCAGGCGTGGCCGCTTGTGCTTCCTGTCATGGCCCGAAGGGCTATGGCACCGAACAATTGCCACGCCTGGCCGGTCAGCACCCGGCCTACACCGAAACCCAGTTGAAGGAATTCAACAAGCGTACGCGCAACAACGACAACTCGATCATGCATTCAATCGCTGCAAAGCTGACCGAACTCGAAACCCGCGCGGTTTCGGTCTATATCGGTAGCCTGCCGTAATCCGCCAACCCAACATCAGAAAACTCTTCATGCGCCAATTGTCGATTCCCGTCTGCCTCGCGGCGCTTGCGCTGCAAACTGCGCCTGCCCTGGCCGCCGATGAGGCTGATGCCATGACGCTGCTCGAGGAGAGCCGCTGCATCAAGTGTCATCATGTCGAGAAACAGAAGGCCGGCCCGCCGTTCGTCAAAGTCGCCGCAAAATACAAGGGTGATGCGGATGCCATGACCAAGCTGACCCGGCACGTTACCGTCGCCAGTGAAGTGGAGATCGACGGCGAAAAGGAACAGCATGGCATCGTCAAGACCCGCAACGCTGCCCGGATCGAGAACCTGATCAGCTGGATTCTGACGCGCTAACGGACAGGAAATTCATCCCGGCCCTTGCCCGGTTGCGCTTCAGTACTCGGCCTTGAACTTGAGCAGATCTTCTTTGGTGACGTCTTTGGGGCGCTTCATGATCCAGGCGTCTTCGCCGATCCACTGCTTGAAGAGCTTGAGGTTGGCCTGACGTTGCTCCTGATTCCTGCCCAGCCGTTTGTACATGTTGCCTGGTTTCCCGTCCTTGGTATGAGTTCCGTCATCCAGGCGGCGCATCAGGGCGCCCGTGTCGGGCCAGGCGGCAAAGAAGAGCAGGTCGGCGTAGGTGTCCATGCGCGGCCCCTTGTCATCGTCCTCGTAGCGCTTCTTGTCTTTCTCGAAGTCGCCGAGGTAGGGCGAGTCGTTGCCATGGCAACGTTCGCATTGGTCCATCCACAGGGGCCGGATATGCTTGGTGTAGGTGATCTTATCGTCAAGGGCCAACGCGGGTAGCGCGACCGTCAGCATTACAAGTCCCGACAACAGTGATTTCATTTTTTCCCCTTTTGTTTTGGTTAGGCAAAACAGCGGATTCAAGTCTGAAGTGCAACGACGTTATGACGCGAGTGTAGCTGTTTCATGAAGATCTCGTGAGCGGTTTCGAATTTGAGGCATTTTCCGGGGCGATGGTTGAGTCGGTGTGGCGAAGGCAACCTGCTGAGGGGTGATGGAGTTGAAGCGCAGCTTCTTTGGAAAGAACTGTCGGATGAGTCCATTCATGTTCTCGTTGGCACCGCGCTCCCAGGAGGGATAGGGATGGGCGAAGTAGAAGTCGGCATCGAGAGTGCGGGCGAATCGTTCATGCTCTGCGAACTCCCTGCCGTTGTCGGTCGTCAGCGTATGAACGCAGGCCGCAAAAGGCGTCAGCAAGGAGAAGGATCACCATTGCCATTATCCT
>CAZDUS010000062.1:0-8256 GCA_964508705.1 uncultured Verrucomicrobiota bacterium | reverse complement strand
TAGGCCTCGAGGTGGAAGGGGTCGATCAAGTTGACGTCGCCGAGGTCGGCGGTGGCGGCCTCGTAGGCGATGTTGACCGGGTGTTTGAGGGGGAGGTTCCAGATGGGGAAGGTTTCGAATTTCGAATAACCGGCTTTAAGGCCACGGCGATGGTCGTGGTAGAGAAGGGTTAGGCAGGTGGCCAGCTTGCCGCTGCCGGGGCCGGGGGCGGTGACGACGACGAGAGGTTTGGTGGTCTCGATGTAGGTGTTGGCGCCATAGCCGGTGTCGCTGACAATCAGGTCGACATTGGAGGGATAGCCGCGGGTGGCGCGATGGGTATAGACGCGGATCCCGCGGCGTTCCAGCTTGTTCTTGAACTGGTCGGCGGCGGGTTGGTTGTCGTAGCGTGTGATGACCACGGCGGTGACATTGACTTCCCAGTCGTGCAGGTCGTCGATCAGTTTCATGGCGTCGGTATCGTAGGAGATTCCGAAATCGGCGCGCATTTTCTTGCGTTCGATATCGCCGGCGTAGATGCACAGGATAACTTCCGCCTGATCCTTGAGCTGATGGAGCATGCGCATTTTTACGTTGGGGTCATAACCTGGGAGGACGCGCGAGGCGTGGTAATCGAAGAGGAGTTTGCCCCCGAATTCGAGATAGAGTTTGTCGTAGCGATTGACTCGCTCCAGGATGGCGGAAGTTTGTTCACGGAGGTAAAGATCGTTATCAAAGCCGATCATACAACTCATGGGCGTTTTCCTTCCTTAGGCTGGTGAAACGGGAAAAGGCGCTATCAATGTTTTGGCTTGGATTCCGTGCTTTTGACGATTTCGCGCAGGATGGTTCGATATCCCTTATTCCCCTGATCAAGTTCCTGGGTGACTTCCCGTACAATGGTTTCGGCGCCTTTGTTGGCGCCCTTGGCGACGTGAAAGTCCAGACCTGCGATGCGGATGGTGTCGCCGGGGTTGAGGATGGCGATATCGGCCCTTTCGCCATTGATGAGGATGCCGTTACGAGACTTCAGGTCTTTAATAACATAGTCATCATTCCAAGGTCGGATTTCGGCATGGATCCTGGATGCGCGGTTGTCGGGGATGGAGACACTGGCTTCGTGGGAGCGTCCGAATGTTACGGAGGTTTTCCCTGCCAGTTGTATTTCCTGCCGTTTTCCGTCACTGTTAATGTAATAAAGAAACATGATAACCCCCGTTTTCCTAGTTCGACTAATACATATCAAAACCAGAAGCCGATGGACAATCGTTTCGTGTAGCTGAGCGATAGATTTTAATTGGGTGAATCTTTCTGGCCGGACAGGTTAGAAATGTCCCTTCATGGCTGTGAAGTGGCCGTTGAGGGCAGACAGTTCAGCCCATGTTCCGGTCTCGACGATGCGGCCTTCGTGCAGAACAACGATGCGGTTCGCGTTGCGGATGGTGGACAGGCGGTGGGCGACAACGAAGGTTGTTCTGCCTTTGGTTAATTCGGCCAAGGCTTCCTGTATGGCTTGTTCGGAAGCGGTATCCAGGGCGGAGGTGGCTTCGTCCAGCACGATGACGCGCGGGTCGCGGATTAGGGCGCGGGCTATGGCGATTCGTTGACGTTGACCGCCAGAAAGCAGGGCTCCGCCTTCGCCCAGAGGGGTATCGAGGCCGTTTGGCAGGTCGGATGCGAACTCCATGACCCGTGCGGCTTCTGCGACACGGAGGAGTTCCTGCTCGCTGGCGAACGGCAAGCCGTAAAGGATGTTTTCGCGAATGGTTCCTGAGAACAACAGGGTTTCCTGAGGCACCACGGCGAGGAAACGGCGGTACTGGCGGAGGTCAAGCTCCTCCATACTGCGCCCGTCGAGCAGAAGTTTGCCGGAGGTGGGACGGCGAAAGCCGATAATCAGACTGATGGCAGTGCTTTTTCCTGAGCCGGATTCGCCCACAAACGCGATGGTTTCGCCTACAGGCACAGTAAGATTCAGGCTGTTTAACGCTGGTTCTGTCCGTCCGGGATAAATGAAAGTAAGGTTTTCAAAGCGGAAGGAACCTTTCACATGAGGGACAGGAGCCCGGCCCTCGTTACGTTCGATATCGGGGCATTCCAAGACTTCGGCGAGTGAGCGAAGGGCTTCCTTGCCCTGCATGGCGATCATCCAATTTCCCAGCAGATTGCGGGCCGCGTGCTGAATGACAGCAAAAAAGGAGGTGTAGAGGGCGATATCGCCTGGCGGTATTTTGTTCTCCAAGGCCAGCCAAGAGCAAAGGGCGAGGCATAGGACGATGGTAATTTCCAACGACACCCAGTGCAGGGTGCCGAAAATGCTGTTGATACGGTCGGCGTTGACGCCGGCATGAAAGACGCCTTCCAATCTGGACTCGACCTGGTCCAACTCTTCGTTTTCAACGGCGTGAGCGCGGGTAACCGGCATCATGTTGAGCATGATTCCCAGTCGGGAAGAAGCGCGTTCGAAGTTTTCTCGAAACTCGCGGTTGGCGCGTTCCAGTGGGCGCCGGAAGCCTTGGATCAGGAAGGTAACGATGGGTATCATTACTAGATAAAAGATCAGGATTTCCGGGCGTCCCTTGTAGATAGCGGTGCCGACGCCTACACATATTGTGAGAATGCTTTCGATGGCGGTAGTGAATGTGCGATTATAGAAACCCAACAGGATATCAACATCCCGGACCAGTTTGGTTATGAGTTTGCCGGTGGCGTTGGTGTGGAGAAAGGAGACGGAAAGTTGTTGGAGTCGGCGAGCCAGGGCGCCCCGTAGTTCCCGTTCGATTCCACGCATGGCCTTGGAGAGTTGACCCAAGTGGATGTAGGTGTTGGGGAAATTCAACAGCACAGCAATAAGAAGAATACAGACATCGACAATGATGCGGTGCAGGCCGCCTTCGTTGTGACGGGTGGCTGTGTTGATGATGTCGGCGGTGGCGATGGGCAAGACGTAGACGGGAATGTGCTTGAGGACGCAGAATATGCCGCTGATGACCAGATTTTGACGGAATGGGCGGGTGACGCGCCACATGGTGCGAAAAGGTTGATTGCCTGAAAAATCGGCCTCGAGGGTTTGTCTAAGTTTTTCTCTCATGATGGTTTGGTTGGTTGAATGTCCTTTTTGTCATAAATTTATTCGGAATGCCATTGGTATGTAATGAAGATGATGGCATTGACCTGATAAGATGATCTTGAGCATAATAAAAAGTCATGTTCGATGAAGAGGTGTTATGCAGGCACGGAACGGAGCGTTATGGGCAGTATGGGAATGAAACGGTGGAAGATTGCGGCGGCAGGAACGGCGTTGCAGTTGTGTTTGGGGACGGTGTATGCGTGGAGTTATTTCCAGAAACCGCTTGTGGAGACTTACCACTGGAACAATACCCAGGTGGCGTGGGTGTTCAGTCTGGCTATTTGCTTTTTGGGTCTGGCGGCGGCCTGGGGTGGGAAGAATCTGACGAAATACGGGCCCCGAGCTTTGGCGATTTGTGGAGGAGTGTTGTTTGGGGGGGGGACGCTGGTGGCGGCGCTGGCGTTGCATTTCAAGTCGTTGATATTGCTCTATCTGGGGTATGGGGTGATAGGCGGGACGGGGTTGGGGTTGGGATATGTTACTCCAGTGGCCACGGCGGCGAAGTGGTTCCCTGACAAGAAAGGACTGGTGACCGGGATGGTTATCATGGGGTTTGGATTGGGTGCATTGTTGATGAGCAAGGTGCTGGCCCCGGTGTTGATGTCGATTGCGAGCGGGGATCTGGTGTTGGTGTTTGGACTGTTAGGAGGAGTGTTTATTGTGATAGCCACGGCCTGTGGTTCATTGTTGAGAAATCCGCCACCGGGTTTTGTGGTCGAGGGGTATAGGGACGAAGGTAAGAAGCAGGAGGCGGTGGTAACGGCAGGCGGGAGCTTGTTGTCTTGGAAGTTCGTGATGATATGGACGATATTCTTCTGCAATATTGTCGCGGGGATTGCGTTGATTGGATTTCAATCGCCGCTGTTGCAGGATTTGCTGAGGAAACATAGTCCAGAAATGGCTGGGGCGACGTTGGCGGCCTATGGGGCGACATTGATTGCGGTGAGTTCATTGTTCAACGGAGCAGGTAGGTTTTTCTGGGGCGGGCTATCGGATCGGATCGGGCGCATACAGACTTTTCGAATAATGTTATTCTCGCAGGTGGTGGTGTTCCTGCTACTGGCCAAAGTGGGGCATCCGTGGGTCTTTGCTGCGCTTGTTTGCTATGTGTTGCTTTGCTATGGGGGTGGATTCGGGACGATGCCGTCCTTCGTGATGGATGTGTTTGGTGGCAAATTGATGCCGGTCGTGTATGGGGTGGTACTGACGGCTTGGTCGGCGGCAGGGATCGTGGGGCCCCAGATCATTGCGTGGTTACGTGACCACCACGCGCAAGAGGCGGCGTCATATTCCTTCATGGTGGGGGCGGCGTTTCTGGCGGTCGGCGCGGTGATTTCGTTGTTTTTAACGGATAGGGCGCATGGGGAAGGATGAAGTGTGAAGACTGTGATGGATATAGGGGAAAACCGATTGATTGAGCGGCTTGCACGGCTGGTGCCGGGGCGGCGTGATGTGATGGCCGGGATCGGTGATGACTGTGCCGTGGTGCGGGGTGCGCACGGGGGTGATTTTGACTTGTTGCTGAAAAGTGATCCGGTGATTGAGGGGGTCCATTTCGAGGCTACTGCAGCGGGGGGATTGGTGGGGCGTAAGGCAGTGGGACGGGTGCTAAGTGATATTGCGGCGATGGGGGGGGAACCCCTGTGGATATTAATTGATCTGGTAGCGCCGGCGGGGATGTCGTGTGCCCGGATTGAGGCGGTGTATCGCGGGGCGGCGGCGATGGCGAGTCGATATGGGGTGGCAATTGTTGGCGGGGATACCTCGCGAGGACCGGCGTTGGAATTGCATGTGTTTGCGGTCGGGAGAGTGCCGCGCGGCAAGGCGGTGTTGCGGTCCGGGTCCAAGCCCGGCGACCGGCTTTACGTTACCGGAAAACTTGGCGGGTCTTTGTTGGGGCGGCACTTGAAGGTTGAGCCGAGGGTGGCGGAGGGGCAGTGGTTGAGGGAGAACGGGTGGGTGACGGCGATGATGGATGTGAGCGACGGGCTGGCGGCTGACGTGCCGCGGTTGGTAAAGGCTAGCGGGGTGGGTGTGGTCGTGGAGGCGGAAGTGCTGCCGGTGTCGGGTGCGGCGCGCCGGATGGGGAGGGAGCAGGGAGAAAAGAGAGCCGAGTGCCGAGGGAGAATTGGAATGCAGGGAGCAGGGAGGGCTAAGGGACTGGACGGAACGGCATTGGAGCACGCTTTGAGTGATGGAGAAGATTTTGAATTATTATTTACTGTGTCCGCTCGAAAGGCGGCGTGCTTTGAAGCGGCATGGAGGAGAAAGTTTCAGTTGGAATGTACGGCTATTGGTAAGGTGACAAAGGTGGTGGGTAAGGTGGAATTGGCTTGGAAAGGGAAGGTAGGTCCGTTAGCAATCAGGGGATATGAACATTTTCGGGAACCAAGATGAACGAACTTGTTATTGAATCGCGCAGTGTGGCGGATACACACAAACTGGCCCGGCATCTGTTGAAGCAACTTACGGGGCGAGTGGTGCTGGCATTGCATGGGGATATGGGTGGCGGGAAGACCTGTTTTGTGCAGGGGTTGGCGGCAGCGCTGGGGATTGACCGACCGGTGACCAGTCCCACGTTTACCTTAGTGCATGAATATAAGGGGATCCGTCCTTTGGTGCATGTGGATCTCTATAGAATCCGCAATTCTGATGACGCCTTGATGCTGGGGCTGGAGGAGTATTTCGAGGTTGAAGGGATCACGGCGGTTGAATGGGCGGAGCGGGCCTTGGATTTATTCCCCCCCGATACCGTTCATCTCTATTTTGAAACCATGGATAACGAACATGCCCGCCGGATTACGGTCAAGTCACGCCAGACTTTGCATGAGTAAACACATGGCAGGCGTGAATTGGCAGGAATCAGAAAGAGAGGAATGCAATGGATATGACACTGGTTATAGTTGCGATTGTTGCCGGGTTGGCGTTGTTGGTCTGGAGTGCTGATCGTTTTGTGGATGGGTCCGCTTCGGCGGCTCGTCACTTCGGTATGCCGCCGTTGTTGATTGGTATGGTGATTGTAGGCTTTGGCACCTCGGCGCCGGAGATGATGGTTTCGGCGCTTGCCGCCACGCAGGGGAATCCTGGCATTGCGCTCGGGAATGCTTACGGATCCAATATTACCAATATCGCCCTAATTTTGGGAATATCGGCGCTTATCAATCCCATTACGGTTCATTCCCAGGTCTTGCGCAAGGAGTTGCCTGTCCTGACGGCGGTAACCGCCTTGGCGGCTTGGCAATTGATGGATGGTGAGATAACCCGGATCGATGCCGCAGTGTTGCTGGCCGTGTTTGGCGGGTTGATGGTGTGGACATTCCGGCAAGGGTTTAAAGGGAAGAGAGACGCGCTGGGCAGTGAGGTAGAGCAGGAACTGAAAGAGCATGATATGCCTATTCGCCGCGCCATTTTCTGGGTGGTGGCAGGGCTGGTGCTGCTGATTATCAGTTCCCGGATCCTGGTTTGGGCGGCTGTGGAAATGGCCCGTGGATTTGGGGTCAGTGATCTGATTGTCGGCCTGACGATTGTTGCAGTTGGGACTTCGCTGCCGGAACTGGCGTCGTCGGTAATCGCGGCGCGCAAAGGGGAGCATGATATAGCCCTGGGAAATATACTGGGTTCGAATCTTTTTAACACGCTGGCGGTTGTAGGCATAGCTGGATTGATTCAGCCGCTGAAGGCTGAGGCTGAAATATTGAGCCGGGACATTCTGGTGATGGCTGTGGTCACTGTATCGCTGTTCGTGATTGGTTATGGATTTCGGGGGCCGGGGCGCATCAATCGTGTCGAGGGTGTTGTGTTGCTGGCATGTTTCGTGGGGTATACTGCTTATCTGGTCAGCACGGCGATGGTTGGCAAGGCCCACTGATGCGGCTTGGGGTGGCCTTTGATAATGAATATGGCGCGGTCATTATGATCACTAACTCCATGCTGGGCCTGTGCGTCTGCGATCGATAAACTTTATTTTGGACAGGTGTGGGTGGCCGTTGCATACTCGTTTTGGCTTGTGTAGCATGCGAGCCATTCTTGCAAAGACTGAAAACATCGGGGTGAGATATGTTGGACATCAAGTTGATTCGTGAAAAAGAGGATGTGGTCCGGAATGGCCTTGCGGCGCGGGGACACAGCACAGAGTTTCTGGATGCCGTGGTGGCGGATGACGCCAGCCGCAGGAAATTGGTCACCGAGACGGAGGCGTTAAAGAACCAGCGGAATGTGGTGTCCAAGGAAATTGGCATGTTACGCGGGAAGGGGCAGGACACAACAGTCCAGCAGAAGGCCATGCGTGAACTGGGGGACTTGATAACCCAGAAGGATACTGAAGTCCGTGACCTCGAAGCGCGATTGAAGGATAATCTGCTGCGTATTCCGAATGTTCCCCATTCCAGTCTGCCGGTTGGCAAGGATGCGGCGGATAACAAGGTGGTGCGTGTTTATGGCAAGCCTTGTGAGTTTTCTTTCCAGCCCAAGGGGCACATGGAAATCGGAGAGGCGCTTGGGCTGTTTGATTTCCCGCGGGCCGCACGGATGACGGGCTCGGGGTTCCCTTTGTTTCTCGGGCAGGGTGCGCGGCTTCAGCGGGCATTGATCCAGTTCATGTTGGATTTGCATGTTAAGGAGCATGGATACACGGAAATGCTGCCGCCGTTTGTGGTCAACACCGCATCCATGGTCGGAACGGGGCAGTTGCCGAAGATGGCGGAGGATATGTACCACGCCACGGATGACCTCTGGCTGATTCCGACGGCGGAAGTGCCGGTGACCAATTATTACCGTGATGAGATTATTGACCGGGAACTGCCGGTGTATTTGACGGCTTACACGCCGTGTTTCCGGCGCGAGGCCGGGGCGGCGGGCAAAGAGACGCGCGGGCTGATCCGGGTCCACCAGTTTGACAAAGTGGAGATGGTTAAGTTTGTGGAGCCGTCGACGTCGTATGATGAATTGGAGACGTTGGTTACGAATGCGGAGGATGTGTTGCAAAGGTTGGGTCTGCATTACCGTGTCCTGAGTCTTTGCACGGGCGACATCAGTTTTGCAGCGGCGAAATGCTATGACATTGAGTTGTGGGCGCCGGGGCAGAATGCGTGGCTGGAAGTGTCGTCATGCAGTAACTTTGAGGCGTTCCAGGCGCGGCGGGCGAATAT
>CAZDUS010000061.1:0-8269 GCA_964508705.1 uncultured Verrucomicrobiota bacterium | reverse complement strand
TGGCGTGACTGCCATCGCGCAACGTCGGATCAGAAATCAATATTCGCTTACCCATGTCAACCTCCTCCTTCCTTCACCTAAATGTGGGAGGCGCAGTCCCCTGCGGCGATCCCCCATTCTTTCTTCAATGTGGGAGGCGCACTCCGTGCGGCGATTCCCCATTCCCTTTTTCATAATTCATACTTCATATTTCCCTTCCCCCTCCCTCATCAGCGTTCCTCTGCGCGTTATCCGCGGCCACATCTCCCCCGATCAATCACCCGCCCTCCGACTTCCGACCTCACGTTTCCCCTCTCCCCTCGCGGCGCGGAGCGCCCCTCCTACATTCAATTCCCTCCCCAATGTGGGAGGCGCAGTCCCCTGCGGCGATCCCCCATTCTTTCTTCAATGTGGGAGGCGCAGTCCCCTGCGGCGATTCTTTCCGCGCCCCATCTGCGCCTAAATCCCCGCCCTCTTACCCCCGTCGTCCAAACGCTTCCGCCGTGGCTATAGCCGCACAATTAATAATGTCCAGATTCCCGGAATATTTCGGCAGATAATCACCCAATCCCTGCACCTTCACCATAATGACAATCCGCCCGCCCTCAAAAATCGGCCCCAGCAACAATTCATACCCCGGCACATACGTCTTCAACCGGGTAACAACCTTTTCCACTTCCATCCTTAACGCCTCAATATTGGGCTTCGACACCTTGGCCAGCACCGTTGTCTGCATGTTCACACAGGGCACCGCCGGATTGAGAATAAGAATGGTCTTTGCCCGCGCGCACCCAGAAAACTGCTTGATAGCGCCTTCCGTGGTCTCGATATACTCATCCAGATTCAGCCGGGTGGCCGGCCCGGCACTGCGCGAGGCAATGCTGGAAACGACCTCGATGTACTCCACCGACTCATGGGTCACGCCAATCGCATGCGCCAGCGGCGTGGAGGCCTGCCCCCCGCAGGTCACCATGTTGATGTTCGACTGCCCCAGGCATGCCTCCAGATTTATGGCCGGAACACACATCGCCCCAATCCGCGCCGGGGTCAGGTCTATCACAACTTTCCCCAACTTCTTCAACACCTCCCAATGTTTTACATGATCCATCGCTGAGGTGGCGTCGAACACAAGATCATAAGCATCCGGCTCCTCCGCCAGTGCCTGAATACTCCGGTCGGAAATCCGAACCCCCATGGCGTTAGCCTTGGCCAAACCGGGTGAATTGAGGTTCCGCCCCACAAACATCGCGCATTCCAGCAACGGCGAACGACTCACCTTGATCAGGAGATCCGTCCCGATATTACCACTGCCAATGATCGCAACTCGTAGTTTCCTGGAATTTGTCATATGCGTTTCGACATATCAGATCTTCAGATGAACCGACTTCGGATGCATGCCCACCACCATGTTCCTCCGCAATTCCTCACGCGGAATCAGCGGACTTAAATCCTCAAGCGGCGGCGACACTATGCTCCCATCCTCCTGCACCGCCAGCGACAACTTGGGTAGCATCGGTTGCTCAGGGTGCATCTCCACCTCGCAAATGGCAGGGCCCTCTCCTCCTAAAAACTCCGGCAACACAGCATCCACATCCGCCCACGTCGAAATGGAAAACGCCTTCATGCCAAACACGCCGGCCAATGCACCAAAATCAGGACAGGATACCCCGGAATTGGCCGACACCGCATAATGCCTTCCCTTGAACATGGCATTCTGGGTGTGCTTGATCATCAGATAACCATCGTTATTGAATATCAGTATCTTCACCGGCAACCGATAATGCGCCACCGTCTGTAATTCCTGAAGGTTCATCATCATGCCGCCATCACAATTCAAACACAGGACCTCACCCCGCCCACGCCCGATGGAAGCCCCGATGGCCGCCGGTAATCCATACCCCATCTCCCCCAGCCCCAACGATGTGAATAACCGCTGGGGCGGCTTGATCCTCATGGCCTGGTGTCCGGAAAGCAAAGCCGTGCCAGCATCGGTGACAATCACCTGATCGGGACGGAGGAAGTCACACATTCGATCAAGGAAACGATAGGAATTGATGAAGCCCTCGCGGTCCTGATGCTCAGTGCCAATCACCGGATACTCACGGCGATACCGATTGCAACGATTCAGCCACTCGTCCGGAGCCTTGAATGATGGCATTGCCGTCATCAACTCACGCATGAACCCGCCTGCATCAGCGCATAGCGTCAAATCATACCTCGCCTGATATTTCCACAACTCGCTCCGGTCAATGTCCACAACCACCAGTTTGGCCTCCCGCGCCAACTCGGAAATGTCATACCCCACCTGTTGCAAGGGCATCCGGGTTCCAATCGCAATCACAAGATCAGCATTCTGCAGGACAAAATTCGAGGCGCGCTGGCCGTATAACCCCGCCCGCCCGTAAACAAGCGGATGCCCTGAATCCACCGTGTCAATCATCGCCCATGTAATCAGGGCGGGCACACCAAAGTGCTCAATGAATCGCGTGACCTCACTCGCCGCACCTGCCGAGCGAATGCCATTCCCCAGCCAGAAAACAGGACGTTTTGCCTTCTTGAGCAATTCGGCTATTTGCCGGATTTTATCGTTCACCTTGTCGCGTTCATCAACCACTGGAAGATAGCGGTGCCCTTCTGCTTCCGGATTAAATTGCTCCAGCGTGGTCGTTTCAACCATCGCCCCCTGGATGTTGATGGGAATATCAATCCATACAGGCCCCGGCCGGCCTTGCGTCGCTATGAAATATCCCTTCTGAAGTTCATAGAGGATTCTGCCGGGATCAAGCACTCGCGCCGTGTATTTCGTTATACGGCTTACCATCGCCGTGCTGTCGAATCCTTGCACACCCCAGATGCGCAGGGGATTGTCGGAATGGGTGAATTTCGAATTCTCGTTCCCCGATATCACAATCAACGGCAACGAATCCATCCAGGCTGACAAAACGCCGGTTATGGCATTGGATGATCCTCCTCCAGCCGTGACAATCGCCGCTGTCGGGCGGCCAGCCGTCCGATAATACCCTTGTGCCGCCATGCATGCCGCCTGCTCATGATGAACGCATATCATCTCGGGGCGCCCCCGGTTCCCGATCGAGTCAAAGACATGGCCAATCGCCGACCCGATAATCCCGAAAACCTGATCCATCTCTTTTTCAATCAGGAATTCGGCAACTACATCACTGACCTTGCATTTCATTGCTATGCCATCCTTATCTCAATCACTGCGCCGTCCAAGCCAACTTCAAGACTCTCGCATCCGCTTCATAGGTATCAATCTGGCGACCCGTAAACTCACGAACGTTCTCTTGCCCCTTCCCGTCGCGAACCTCCCGGTACCACATCACCGTTTGCCTTACAGAAGTCGGGAAATCCCAAACTGGACTCCAGGCAAGCACGTCATGGGCCTTTTCAATCGCAAGATGCAACAATCGCGCCTCATGCACCGCACGAGGATCGCTCTGATCCTCCCAACGCCCCGGCCAACTTTTCAAAACTTCCTGAACCAGGTCGAGCACAGTGCGATTGGCTTCCGACCTTGGACCAAAATTAAACGCCGTTTCCAACGAGCATCGTTGACGGTCATCCGCACCCCCCAACATCGAAGCCAGCCAAAGATATCCGCTCAGGGGTTCAAGTACATGTTGCCAGGGGCGGGTGGCTACCGGATTCCGGACCGGAATGACTTTGCCATCCGACAAGGCCCTTACACAGTCGGGAATTATCCGATCCAAGGCCCAGTCACCGCCCCCAATCACATTCCCGGCCCGAACGCTGGCAACGCGGACAGGATGCCCTTTGAAAAAGGATCGGCGATAGGAGGCGATGGTGATTTCCGCCGCCGCCTTGCTCGCGCTGTAGGGATCATGGCCTCCCAACGGATCATCCTCTTTGTAAGCACGGTTCTGTTCCCTGTTCTCATAACACTTATCCGTGGTCACCATGACAGCGGCGCAGGGTTTTCGCAGAAAGCGAAGCGCTTCCAGCACATGCGCCGTACCCATGACATTCGTGGCAAAGGTTTCCACGGGCGTCACATAGGATTCACGCACCAGCGCCTGGGCGGCCAGATGAAATACATAGTCCGGTTGGGCCTCCTCCAGGCTGCGGCGCACAAAGGCAAGATCACGGATATCGCCATACGTCTGGTGTATCCGGGATTCCAGATTGAGTTGCTCAAACAGGGATGGATTGGTATTCGGCGGGAGTGCTACCGCATGAACATCGGCTCCCAGCCGCAATAACCACTCCGCCAACCAGCTTCCCTTGAATCCGGTCGTCCCGCTGATCCAAACTCGTTTCCCGGCAAATGAATTCCCGAACATTACCACACCTTCCAGGGCGCCTTCCCGCTGTTCCATAACTCATTCAAATGGAGGTATTCACGATATGTATCCATCGCAAAGAAAAATCCATCATGTTGATACGACACCAGTTGACGTTTTCGAGCCAAGGCTTCCAGAGGTTCCTTCTCCAATATGCAGGATGCATCCTCCACCAGATGATCCAAAACCCTCCGGTTGAAGACAAAGAAACCAGCACTCGCCCACCCGGAAAGCTTCGGCTTCTCGGAGAAATCAACAACATGCCCTTTCTTATCCACCTTGATCATTCCAAACCGCGATGTGGGCCGCACCGTGGTCACCGTGGCCCAACGACCATGCGCCTTATGAAAGGCTATCAATTTGCGAATGTTCACGTCACTTACGCCATCTCCATAGGTCACCATGAATGTATCGCCATCAATATACGATTCCACACGCTTCACCCGGCCACCCGTCATCGTATCCGCACCCGTCTCCGCCAGGGTCACATTAAAATCCTGCTCCTCATGTGCTCCGTGGTAACTGATCCGGTTCGAACGCCCCAGGCAAATCGTGAAATCATTATTCATCGCCTCGTAGTTCAAGAAGTACTCCTTGATCATCTGACCCCGATACCCCAGACACACAACAAAGTCGCGATGACCAGAGGCGGCATACATCTTCATGATATGCCAAAGGATCGGACGCCCCCCCACTTCCACCATGGGTTTCGGACGATACTCTGTTTCCTCCCGAAGCCGGGTCCCTGCTCCGCCACACAAGATAACTGTTTTCATTACAGGTCTCCTTTCCGCTGAACACTCCAAGGCAACAATGGCCGCACGGCGCCTATCCAATGTCCGGTAAACCCGCCTCGCCGGGCTCCGTAATCATGAACCTGGAAAGCCACCGTTTCATCCGCCCTCGCCACAATATTGAGCTGATCCCGAACCACAAGCGCGTTGAGTTGATGAACCCCTTCATTAAGTAAATTTCCGGGTATCTGACATTCAGAACGATACCATCCCGGTTCATAGAGACGGCTTCCCAATTCCGCATCATAGGCGCTGCCAATGGCAAATAGACACGTTCCCTGATGATTCAACACATGAAAACTGGTATTCAATTGTACCGCAGGCTTAAGGACAGCAATATCCAATTGCAGATTGATAGGCCGTGAAATATCGTGATCGTATGCTGGCTCGCCTTTCTCATTAAGCACACGCACGGCGAGAACTCTCGACACCTCGCCACCCGGCGCTTGATCCAATGGCCATTCGGAAACCGCTTCATGGGTGATTTTTGTTTCCAGATATTGCTCAACCACCTCCCGCGTTTCCCCCAGCCGATGCATCCGCCCGCCATCCAGCCACAACACTTCCCCACATAACCCGCTTATCGCCTGCATGTTATGACTGACGAACAAGACCGTGCGCCCCTCGCGGGCAACGGAATTCATTTTCCCTATGCACTTCTTTTGGAACGACGCGTCTCCAACAGCCAACACTTCATCAACAACCAAAATATCCGGCTCCAGATGGGCCGCCACGCCAAAGGCCAAACGCATATACATTCCGCTTGAATAACGCTTAACCGGTGTATCCGCAAATTTTGCAATCTCAGCAAATTCAATAATGGCTTCCAGCTTCTGGTTGATTTCCGCCCGCCTCATCCCATGCATGGCGGCATTCATGAAAATATTCTCCCGCCCGGACAACTCAGGGTGAAAGCCAGTCCCAACCTCCAGCAATGAGTTTACACGCCCGCGGATCACCGCCCGCCCTTCCGTGGGGTCCGTAATGCGGGACAAAATCTTAAGCAAGGTGCTTTTCCCCGCCCCGTTGCGACCAATAACCCCGAGAATCTGCCCCTGTTGCAATTCAAAGGAAACATCCTTCAGCGCCCACAAGATCTCCGAGTCGCTAGCCTTGCTTAGCCGGGCATTGAGATGACGGAACGGTGACACGGCCATCCGTCGGAACGCCTCCCGCAAATTCTGCGCCTTCTCTTCACGCAGCCCTATCCGGTAACTTTTCCCGAGATGATCTACAGAAATGACTGGTGTCGTCATAGGTGCTTTCATTTATCCATTAAGCTTTAATATACATAGCCCATCCGCCCATCAAAGCGCATCAGGCAATATCCACAATGCTTCGTTCCGTCTTCCGGAAATGATAAGCGCCGCCAATCAGCAACAAGGTTACCACGCAAAACGAGAGCAACATCAGTGTCCCGGAATATTGACCAACCCCAAGCAAACCATAGCGGAAACTTTCAATGACGTTAGTCATGGGATTGAACCTGTAAAAAAACCTCCAATGCTCAGGCACAAAAGAGGAGGCGTACACAACCGGAGAGGCGAACATCCACACCCTGACCAGATAGCTCAAAACAGTGGCCAAATCCCGGTAATGTACGATCCAGGATGCCCACCAAAGACCAACGGCAAGCCCCGTCATCCCGGCCAGCAATAGCGAAAACGGCAGGCACCAAAACCCCGCCCCAGGCCAGAAGCCATAGACCATCATCATCACAAGCAGAATCACAAACGAAACCGCGAAATCAACAACCGCCGCCAAAACACCAACAATCGGAATAGACAAACGAGGGAAGTAAACTTTCGCAATGAGATCACGGTAACCTAAAAGACTATTCGAGGCCGCCGTCAATGCCGATGCGAACAATGTCCAGGGAAGAAGAGCGGAATAGATAAACAGCGGATAAGGCACGCCTTCCGAAGGCAATTTGGCCACCTGCCCGAACATGATGCTGTAAAGAATCATGTTTAGCAATGGACCCATAACAAGCCATAGAGGCCCCAATGCCATCTGGCGATAGCGACCCTTGATGTCACGCGCCAAAAAGAACCATATCAGGTCGCGGTATTCCCAAAGTTCGCGAAGATTAAGGGGAACCGCCCCTTTTACCGGCTCAATCACAACGGTGTGAGCCAATGTCGTCACTGAATCATTATTCAAAGTTGCCATGATGCTGTCCGTTGCTCTTGTAACTCAACGCTAAGCCAATTTCCTTGTTACCTTACATCCTCACTTCGTCATCAATAAGAACGTTTTCTGACCGGGCCGCGGATACTCTATTTTTGAAAACCCAACTTGTCGAACCAAGGCTGACAATTCATCCCCGGTGTATTCCTTCAGATGCCCGCAAATCGGCTTGAAGCCACATCCTCGGGGAAAGAACCATTTCGTCCCATCCGACGGCCCCACCTCTGCAGGCGGAGTCCAGAGCAAATACTGTCCGCCTTTAACAAGGATACGATAGATCTCCCTTAAATGCGTCACCCCGTCATCAGGATGTAAATGCTCAAACAAATCATTGGAATACACAGCTTCCATTGTGGCGTCGGGTATATCCAGTAAAACACTGGAGCTGATAACAAACTCGACGTTGGCCAGCGTCCCGTTCTCTTTTCGGGCAACCTCAATGCACACCTTTGAGGCATCAAGTCCTATGACTTTCTTTGCATATTTCCCTATCAGGGCCGTCGACTGCCCAAATCCACACCCATAGTCCAAAACAATACGCCCGCGGAATACACCGCTATTTTCGTCCACCATCCGACCATCAAACCCAAGCCCGAACGCTTGAATCCCGAAATGCTTATCAATAAAGCCAAACGCGTCGTCGTACATTTTTTTGTATAGAGCAATGCGCTTCCGGGGGTCGCTTTCGCCCATGATCAAAGCATGATTCTTACACCCGGTATCGTAATACTGCCTTAAGAGGCGGTACCCCATTCTGGTTTCCCAGGAATCTTTCGTCTTCTTAAGCCGCCAGTAAAGGCCATTCAACCCTATGCGGCAAAGTATTGCGGCGCCTCTCTTTTTGATTCTTGCGATAATCCTGATCATTAAGCACCTCAATTCACGAAAAAACCTCTACCGCATCCCCCCCCTATTTCAACAGCATCTTTACAATCGGATTGCTCCACACCTTGTTGACCTTCTCCTGGAAATCCTTGAGTCTTT
>CAZDUS010000060.1:0-8434 GCA_964508705.1 uncultured Verrucomicrobiota bacterium | reverse complement strand
CGGCGGCCACCTTTGACCACCTTTGCACAGCGATTGACAAACACCACGCGTTCCTCAACATCCGAAGACGGCGCCGACCCGACTTCAACCACTGTTCGTACTTTTGTCACTTCTGCCTGACCTTTCATTGCTTTGCGTGCTAAAATTTAAAACCTGCTTCACGCACCGCGTCAGCAATCGCTTTAACCCTGCCGTGATACTTGAAACCACCCCGGTCAAAAACGATTTCCGTTATTCCCACTTTTTTGGCCAATTCCGCAACGCGTTGGCCAATTTGTTTTGCTCCATCAATATTCTTCTTGCCGGAAGCATCATTCCCTGCCGAAGAAACCGAAACCAATGTTTTCGACATCTCATCATTTATGATTTGCGCATAAATATGCTTGTTCGAAATCATTACGCTTAACCGCGGACGTTCTGCCGTGCCACTTATAACCTTGCGGACACGAGCATGCCGTCTTTGCCTACTTACTTTACGATCACCTGTCTTCATAGGTTAGGCCACCGTCTTTCCGGCTTTACGCTTGACATGTTCACCTTTGTAACGAATTCCTTTTCCCTTGTAGGGCTCAGGAGGATAGTAGGACCGTATTCTGGCCGCAACGTCACCCACCTGCTGTTTGTCCGAACCGCTGACCGTGATAATGCTTTCCTTAACGGCAAGCGTTATCCCTTTAGGAGCGACAAATTCAATTGGATTTGAATACCCGATCGTCATGGTTATCTTACTACCCTGCACCGCCGCTCGGAATCCAACCCCTTGCAATTCCAACTCGATCGAATAACCCTTCGACACTCCTTCAATCATGTTCGCGACCAGACTGCGCGACAAACCATGCTGACTTCGTCCTGCCGTCGAATCCTCTCGGGCCGAAACAAGCACAGATCCATCCTTAGACTCAACCGCGACTAGTGGCGGCATCATCAATTCCAATTCACCCTTTGGTCCCTTGACCGACACGCGCTGACCATCCACTTTCACGGTCACACCCGCTGGGATTACCACCGGTTTCTTGCCGATTCTTGACATTCTCGTTCCCTCTTTAACACCTATTATGAGCCTCGACGTTCAAGGCTCCAACTATGCTTTACCGACATTCCTGAAGGCGCTTGCCTACCATATCTGACAAAGCAGCTCTCCTCCAACGCGCTTCGCGCGTGCTTCTGTGTCCGTCATAACGCCAGCCGGAGTGCTCAAGATGGCGATCCCCATCCCTCCAAGCACTCTGGGAATTTCATCAAATCCCACATAGCGCCGTAATCCAGGTCGGCTAACGCGCTTCAACCCGGTAATTACAGGCTTCTTATCAGAGCCGTACTTCATGACAAGTCGCAGGGTCCTCCCGAGACCTTCACCTTCTACGGCCACATCCCGAATGAAACCTTCCCGTTTCATGATTGCGGCAATTTCGTTTTTCAACGTGGAATAGTCCACCTCAGCCGCCTTTAGCCCCGCTGATGATGCATTCCGTATACGATTCAACATGTCACTAATTGGATCCGACAAACTCATAGACTCTCCATTTCACCAGCTCGCCTTAATTACCCCGGGAATCAATCCATTCGAGGCCAACTCCCTGAAACATATGCGGCATACCTGGAACTTTCTCATGTAAGCATGTCGTCGTCCACAGCGCTTGCAGCGGTTATAGCGACGCGCACTAAACTTCGGCGTGCGACTCGCTTTGACTTCCTGTGATATCTTGGCCAAACGTAATCCCTCCTGACGTGATCTATTTCTGCGACTTCGCGAATGGAACACCTAAAAGCGTGAGCAACTCGCGCGCGCGCTTATCCATCGGCGACGACGTGACCATCGTCACGTTCATACCTTGTACCTTCTTACATTTATCCGGGTCAATCTCCGGAAAAATAGTTTGTTCATGGAGCCCAAAAGTATAGCTCCCACGGCCATCAAACCCCTTCGGGCTCAAGCCACGAAAGTCACGAATGCGCGGTAAAGTTGCGTGAATCAAACGTTCAGCAAATTCATACATAATGTCACCGCGTAACGTCACCTTCGCCCCAACAGGCATCCCTTGGCGAAGCTTGAAATTTGAAATGCTCTTCCGCGCCTTGGTAATTACCGGCCGCTGGCCAGTTATTGCCGCCAAATCCTCGGCAATGGCCTTGATCGCATCCTTTTCAACCGCGGAATTGAACCCCATGTTTACAGTGATCTTTAGCAAGCGGGGAACTTCCATCACATTCTTGCATCCCAGCGATTTCATTAATGCCGGAACAATCTCATTCTTATACTTTTGCTTAAGTCCAATCATAGCACACCTTACGATTCAAACGCCTGACCGCAACGTTTACATTTACGAATACGCTTTCCGCCCTCGATCACGC
The DNA here is from genome assembly GCA_964508705.1 of uncultured Verrucomicrobiota bacterium. GTDB lineage: Bacteria > Verrucomicrobiota > Kiritimatiellia > CAIKKV01 > CAITUY01 > CAZDUS01. The sequence goes on along the minus strand of CAZDUS010000060.1, from coordinate 6,082 downwards.
GTTGCGTGCGTACACCCTTTTTGCACTGCGCGCAGAACAACATGAGATTGGCCAGCGAAATCGCCGCTTCCTTACGGACAATACCACCTTGAGGATTGTCCTGCGACTTACGAACGTGCTTGGTTACCAGATTTACACCTTCAACCACAGCGCGCCCCGCTTCAGCCATCACTTGTAAAACTTTACCCTGTTTGCCGCGATCACGGCCACGGGTCACCATTACGATGTCATTTCGTCGGATATTCATAAGCCCCTTATTATAGCACCTCGGGCGCCAGCGAGATAATTTTCATGTAATTCTTTTCACGTAGCTCGCGGGCCACCGGTCCAAATATTCTTGTCCCTAGTGGATTCAACTTTTCATCCACCAGCACCACCGCATTATTATCAAACCGGACCGTTGAACCATCCGGACGACGAATCGGCTGCGAGGTCCTGACAATGATGGCTCTGCAAACCTGGCCTTTCTTCACAATACCGGCCGGCTGCGCTTCCTTGATAGCAACTCGGATCACATCGCCGATGTGAGCAAATCGCTTCCTCTGACCGATTAAACGGAAACATCGCGCCACACGTGCGCCGGTATTATCCGCCACATCAAGATTTGTTTCTTCCTGAATCATGGTCTTTCTTCCGTATTATTCGCTGCGAGCGGCGTCCAGTATCGTAACCAGCCGCCATCGCTTTAACTTGCTCAGCGGTCTCGTTTCAACAATCTGTACCCGATCGCCAACCTTGGCTTCGTTCTTCTCGTCGTGCGCATGGAACTTCTTGTACTGCTTCATTTCCTTGCCATACAAGGGATGTCGCTTCTTCAACTCCACACGCACCACAATGGTCTTCTGCATCGCGGCGCTAACAACAACGCCTGTGCGCTCCTTGCGTAGGCTGCGTTTAGTCTCTGTGTCTGCCATAATAATCAACCCCGTTGACTCTTTTGCTCCCTGGCAACCGTCTTGGCCCTGGCGATATCCCGCCGCAGACTACGGATCCGGGACGGCTGCTCAACCTGACTCGCCGACTTGCGAATGTTCAAGGCACGCAACTCCCGCTGCATATCCGAACACTGCTCTTCCACTTCTATTGCACTTAATTCTCTAATTTTTGCGGCCTTCATGGCTCACCGCATCCTTCGTTTTAGGCCCCTTATCGGTGCCGCTTCACAAACATTACCCGGATCGGCAACTTAGCTGCCGCCAAACGCAAAGCCTCTCGCGCCATTACCTCCGGAACACCATCAATCTCAAACAACATCGTACCTGGCAAAACCACGGCTACCCAAAACTCCGGTGCCCCTTTTCCCTTACCTTGCCTTGTTTCCAGTGGCTTTTTGCTGACAGGTTTATCGGGGAAAATTCGCATCCAAACTTTCCCTCTACGCTTCATATGGCGGTTCATCGCCACACGACAGGCCTCAATTTGAGTGGCCTTCACCCATGCACGGTCTAAAGCCTTCAAACCATACTCGCCGAAAGCCAGCGTATTCCCGGTTTGCGCATCCCCACGCCGACTTCCACGCTGCACCATACGGTGCTTCACACGTTTAGGCATAAGTGGCATTGTTTCGTCCCCTTACTGCCTTTTCCGGCTCTTCTTTTTCCTTGCAAATCCACACCTTGACGCCGATTTTACCGGCCGTCGTATGAGCTTCCGCAAAACCATACTCTATGTTCGCGCGTAGCGTATGCAGTGGGATAGTTCCCTCCTTATACCACTCCGTACGAGCAAGCTCAGACCCGCCCAAACGGCCAGCCACCTTGATTCGAATACCCTTTACGCCAAGATCCATCGCCATCTTGATAGCGCGCTTCATGGCTCTCCGGAACGAAACACGGCGCTCCATTTGCAACGCGACCCCCGCCGCCACTAACTGGGCATTGGTGTCTGGATTGCGAATTTCACGTATCTCCAGGTAGATATCCTTCCCGCTCATCTTCGTGATTTCTTCACGGATGCGATCAAGGTCCTGCCCCTTCCGTCCGATAACGACACCCGGCCTAGCCGTACAAATCGTCACACGTACTCGATTAGCATAACGCTCAATAATAATATCCGCCACGGCGGCCGCTTCCAGCCGCTTCATCACTAAATCGCGAATCTTGAGATCTTCGATTAGCATTGTCCCACAGGATTTCTTGTCAGCAAACCAGCGCGATTTCCACGCCTTGCTAACTGCAATCCGCAGTCCAACTGGATTGGTTTTTTGTCCCAAAACGTCGCTCCTTTCCACTCATCCGGCAAACTGCCGGTTACTTTTCATCCGTCAACACTATAGTAATATGGCTGGTCCGCTTCCGGATCCGGCTCACCATCCCTCGTGAACGAGCCCAAAACCGCTTCATCGCCGGACCTTCCCCAATGGTCGATTGTTTGACCTTGAGGTCGTCTGCCGACAGCTTAGCGTTATTTTCCGCATTTGCGACTGCCGAACGAATCGTCTTCTCCAATTGTTCAGCAACCTTTCGCTCACTAAATTGTGCAATTTTCAAGGCCTGCGCCACAGGCAGACCCTGTATTGCGCGCGCCATATCCCGCGCTTTACGCGGAGACATCCGCACATACTTTGTTACTGCTTTAACTTCCATTGCCTTCGCTCCTACTTCTTGGAGACGGTCGCCATCACAACCCTGTCTTCCACCACCGGGTAATCCCGGCCAGCCCGTTCAATCATCGCACCAGCAATCACTGAACGAACATCGATTATCCTGAGACTGGCGATTGCTCTACCACCACGCATTACTGTTAACTGCATACCCGAGCGCAACCCCATCTTACGCCCCGCATTAACAACAACCATTCCCAGTTCCTCGTTCACCTCCAAAATTCTAAATTCAAAATTCCTCACCGAGGAATCCATCGTAAGGATTCCTCCTCCAACCTTCGAAGGATCTTCACTTCCGTTTCGACCCAACAAAGCCCTCAACCAATCAATCTCTGCCCTGGCGCTAGCCAGCGAATCCGTCAGCCAAACTACCCTCTGCTGCAGCCGCTCAATTTCATCATCCGCAACAGCCAGCCAACCACACGCAAACCACACTATCAACGCCAACCAAAACTGACCACTCATAACCTCTCCCACTTTTGCGGGACTGTCACGAGAGCACAGCCTCTCAAAAACTACTTCAGCGCAACTGTCTTATCCGTATGAGTACCATGCTTACGGAATATTCGCGTAGGAGCAAATTCTCCAAGCCGATGCCCAACCATATGCTCAGAAATATATACCGGCATATGTTGCTTACCATTGTGAACCGCTACGGTATGCCCGACAAACTCAGGCACGATCATTGAACGGCGTGACCACGTCTTAATAACGCGCTTCTCGCCTGAATGATTCATTTTCTCAATGCGCTGCAAGAGCTTGTCTTCAACGTACGGCCCTTTTTTTAGTGAACGGCCCATGATTATTTTCTCCGACTTACAATAAATTTACTAGATGACTTCCGACCGGCACGAGTCTTCTTACCCTTGGTCAATTGACCCCAAGGAGTTACCGGATGCCCACCACCAGACGTGCGCCCCTCACCTCCGCCCATCGGATGATCGACTGGGTTCATTGCTACGCCGCGAACCGTCGGACGTATACCCAACCAGCGTTTCCGACCAGCTTTCCCGAGGCGAACACTGTCATGATCAGCATTGCCAACCTGACCAACCGTGGCCATGCAGTTGACATTAATAAGCCTTATCTCTCCGGACGGCAACTTAACATTGGCGAACTCGCCTTCACGTGACATGACCTGGGCAGATTGACCAGCACTGCGAGCCAACTGCGCGCCACCGCCGACCGTCAACTCAATGTTATGCACAACGAGACCAAGCGGAATCTTGCCAAGAGGCAAAGCATTACCTGGAATCGGTTCCGCATCAGCCCCTGACATCAAAACCGTCCCTACCTGAAGCCCAAGCGGAGCAAGTATGTAACGTTTCTCGCCATCTTTGTAGTTTAGCAAGGCAATACGCGCCGACCGGTTCGGATCGTACTCGATCGTAGCGACCTTCGCAGGAATACCATGCTTGTCGCGCTTAAAGTCAATCAGGCGGAACTTCCGACGATGGCCACCGCCACGGTGTCGGACCGTAATGCAGCCACCTGCATTACGCCCACCATTTTTCTTCTGAACCTTCGTCAACGAGCGCTCTGGCGCTGCCGCGGTAATTTCATCAAACGCCGACAGTTGCGTGCCACGCAAGCTCGGTGTTATCGGTTTAAAAGTCTTCAAAGCCATGCTTTGCTCCCTACTCCAGATCGATCTTGTCGCCGTCCTTCAATGTGACAATCGCCCGCTTCCAATCGGGCTTCCTGCCGAAGTGAATAGTGCGTTCACGACGTTTCTTTCCAAGATAATTCATCGTATGCACCTTCACCACTTTTACTTTAAAGAAGTCTTCCACAGCCTGCTTTATTTCAAGCTTGTTTGCCGTGGGATCCACTTTAAATAAATATTTGTTCAGGGCCGCCATCTGCGTACCCTTCTCAGTAATATTTAAACCTTTAATAGCTGACAATGAGTTCTTCATTCATCCCTCCCCGTCTTGCCTTCAAGACGCTTAAACACCAGCTTCATTGCAGCTTTTGTAACAACAGCGACAGGATAACGAAGCAGTTGATAGGTGCTGACTGATTGCGCCGTCGTAGCCTCCACGGATTGCAAATTGCGAACCGCGCAAATCAGATTCTTATCCAGCTGATCAACAATAATCAGAGCCCCATCCAAGTCCATTGACTTCATAAAGGCTAGGGCTGCCTTCGTTTTTGGCTCAGCCAAAGAAAGTTGATCGATAACACGGACCCGACCATCACGCACCATATCACTCAAAGCGCGACGGAACGCCAGCCGTGCCACCTTAATCGGCACCTTCTTCGCATACGATCTGGGATGAGGTCCATGCGCCACGCCGCCGCCTCTCCACACAGGCGATTGCTTATAGCCTGCCCGCGCCTGGCCTGTCCCTTTTTGACGCCACGGCTTCTTGCCGCTACCATTAACGGCACCTTTCCCGAGAGTGGACGCCGTACCAGCTCGCATGCCGGCCTGATAAGCCACAACAACATCATGCACAGCCTGCTGCCCATGCTTTGTTAACAACGCCTCTGGGAATTCAATCTCCCCAAGAGCAGCGCCCTTCATATCATAGACGGACAACTTGCTCATTTCACCTTCCCCGCCTTCTTCAATGCTTTACGAATCACAACGAGATCACCTGCCGCACCCGGCACCGCACCACACACCAGAAGAAGATTCTCCGTAGCGCGCAGTTGAACAACTTTCAGATTTTGAGTCGTCACTTTGACTTGCCCCATGTGACCAGGCATCCGCTTGCCCTTATGGACGCGACCAGGGTAGGAACGACATCCTATTGAACCAATCCTGCGCTTGGAGTGACCACCGTGAGTCATTGGCCCACCGCGCATTCCGTGCCGTCGGACTACACCTTGAAATCCACGCCCCTTGGTAATCCCCGTAATGTCCACATAGGCAGCCCCTTCCAAGACAGACGCAGTAACAACATCACCAGCTTTTACCGCCTCTGATGCATCTACATGAAATTCATGCAGATACTGCTGAGCCACTCCGCCAATAGCCTTGACTTCGCCAGCCTCGGCCTTATTGGTTCGAGTGGCTTTCTTTGGGCCAAACCCAATTTTCAAAGCTTCGTAACCATCTTGAGCCTTCGTCTTTCGCTGTACGACGACGCAGGGCCCAACCTCAAGTACAGTCACAGGAACCTGGCTACCTTCCTCGCCGAAGACCCGTGTCATACCAATCTTTTTTCCAAGTATCCCTTGCATGGCCATCCACTTAAATTTTGATCGTTATATCCACACCCGCCGGCATGTTGAGCTTCTTCAACTCATCCACCGTCTTTGCCGTCGGCTCCACTATATCCAACAACCTTTTATGGGTGCGGATCTCAAACTGTTCCATCGATTTCTTATCAGCATGAACGCTGCGATTGACGCTGTACCGCTCCACTCGAGTCGGCATAGGAATCGGTCCAACGACCCTCGCCCCTGTTCGCTTCGCCGTCTCCACAATGTCAGACACAGACTGGTCCAACACCCGATAATCGTAAGCTT
>CAZDUS010000059.1:1413-8558 GCA_964508705.1 uncultured Verrucomicrobiota bacterium | reverse complement strand
TCCGCAATACCGGCACCACAACAGCCTTCCCCTTCCGCCGCTCCGCCCTCTGCGCCGCCTGCGCGCGAAGATGGACAGATCGTCTTCACCTGCTCGGAATGCGGCAGCATGCTGGCCGCCCCCCCTTCCGCCGCTGGCCAGAACGGAGAATGCCCCTTCTGCAAGGCACAGAACAAGATTCCGGAACGGCAGCCCGATGCAGCGGCCAACAAGACGATCCATAGCCACACCGCCGCCTCTTCACTGTCGGAGTTCATTCTTTTTGTCTGCCGGGCCTGCAGTCAGGAAATCGAGGCTCCCGCCGATATGGTTGGCATGAATGTCGAATGCCCAACCTGCGGGACCGGACTCACAGTCCCTCTCGCCGAATCCGCAAAGAAGACCACCACCAATTTATCCAATCTGGCCACGGGATCATCCGAGCCCACCAAGAACCGGTCTTCAATGACCATTCGTATCGACCTGTCTGATCTTGAGTAGTTTTCAGCCACGGGTAAAGAAAAGGGGATATTGTGTTTAAATCACTCTTCGGGAATAAGCCAAAGGAAGTTCAGGCTCCCGCCAAGCCCACACCCGCTCCTGCCCCTGCTCCGGTAAAACCCGTTGCTATCTCACCCCAACCCGTCGTCTCGGTGCCGGTTGCCACACCCGCGCCTCCACCCCCGACAACGCTAACCCCATCCGCACCGCCTCCAGCCACCGCCCAAGCACAGAAAAACCGCGACATTTCCCTCTATAAAAATCTCCTGGCCGGCCTCTACGATGGCGTCATCATATTCGACCAGCGCGGCAACGTACTGGCCAGCAACGCACGCGCCGAACAATTCCTAGGCTACACCAACAAGGAACTCTGGGGCATGCAGAGCGAAGCGCTCATCGTCGGCATTAACGCGCGCGTCCTTTACAAACTGCAAACTAACGCTGAATCCGGACGCTTCACGGTGGTGAACGGAACCTGCAGGCGCCAGGATGGAACCACCTTCCCCTCGGAAATTGCCATCAGCAGAATCCGGTTCCTGAACGAAGGCGACCTCATTTTCTCCATCCGCAACATCGAACGTCGTGAAAAGGTGCGGGAACAACGCGAGATGAGCGAGGAAGCCATCCGCTACGCTGGTGCCGGCATTGTCGTCTGCAGCACCGAAGGTAGCATCGAATTCACAAACGAGGCGTTCCTGAAGCTCCTGAACGTCGAGGATGAGCATGAGGTGCTCAAACATATGATTGGCGATTACTGCTCCTCCTATGAGGCTGTCACCGCCATGATCCATACCCCTTCCCTGCATGGCCTCTGGCTGGGCAGTCTCGAACTGGTGACCCCAAAGGGCATCAAGCGGAGTGTCATGGTCACCTCCTCCCTCAGTCAAGTCCGCCGCGGCGGCATCCAACGCCTGGTCATTACCATGACACCAATCCCCAAGGCCATCGCCCCGACATCCGACTCCCATTCCGCCTGATACCATCCATCATTCCGACACTCCTCACCCCCTTATCCGTTAATCCGTCAACAAATTAACGCATCTGCTTGACCTTCCTGTTACCATAATGGACTATTCTCCTGTTAGCAGGAGTATTGACCATGTTACGCACAAAATTATTCATGGCCTTTGCCGTCGTGGTTCTCATCATCGGATCTCTTTCCGCCTTCTTCGGTATCCGTATAATTCGCACCCGGGTACTCCATGAGGCTCAAAACCGGGTCAATCTCGACCTCGGTAGCGCGTGGGAAGTCAACCGCTTCAAACAGTCGGAAATCGAGACCATCCTGAAAATGGTCGCCGGGAAAAAACTCCTCGCCGATGCCTGTAGCACCCACGCCTGGGAAAATCAGGATGTCCGGAATCGCCTCGAAATCGTCCGCTCTAGCTTCAAACTGGATTTCCTGTCACTCGTTGACACCGATGGCAAGGTCGTACTGCGCGCCGCCCCACCTTATGCTAAGGGCGATTTCCGCGCCGCCGACCCCGCCATTTCCCGCGCCCTCCGCGGCGAAACGGTCCGCGGCATGCAAGTCCTCAGCCAAAGTGAACTCGCCCTGGAAGCCAACGGCCTCGTCGAGCGCGCCCTTATGAAACTGGATGACACCCGCTACTCCAGACCTCGCGCCAAGGACGAGGAAAGCCGTGGCCTCGCCATGATCTGCGCCACCCCTGTCATCGACGGCACCCAGATCGTCGGCGTCATCTATGGCGGCATTCTCCTGAACCGCAACCACGAGCTCGTGGACCGCGTCAAGGACATCGTCTTCCGCAACGAGGAGTACAATGGCAATCCAATCGGCACCGCCACCCTCTTCCTCGACGATTGCCGCATCGCCACCACTGTCCGCCTTTCCAACGGCAACCGTGCCCTTGGCACCCGCGCCTCCAAGGAAGTCAGCGACCGCGTCCTCGATAACGACAAACCCTGGATCGGCCGCGCCTTCGTCGTCAACGACTGGTTCCTCACCGCTTACGACCCCATCCGCGATATCAGCGGTAATGTCATCGGCATGCTCTACGTCGGCCTGCTGGAAAAACCTTTTACCGACGTGGGCCGCAGCATGATCCTCCGCTATGCCGCTCTCCTCGCCATCGGCTTCTTTGTCGCCCTCCTGCTGGCGTATATCATGGCCACCCGCCTCGCCGCCCCAATCCATAAACTTGTCGAAGCCTCAACCTCCATGCGCCACGGCGAACGCCCAGATCCTGTCCCAGTTCACGCTTCCTGCGTCGAGGTGGAGAACTTGGTCGCCACTTTCAACGATATGATGCAAACACTCGCCGAACGCGAGGACAGCCTGAAAAAAGCCAACGACCAACTGGCCAAGACCAACGAAGCCATTTCCTCCACCAACCGCGCCTACATGGAAACCCTCGGGTTCGTCTCACACGAGCTTAAGAACCCTCTCTCAACCATGCTGAACTACACCTACCTCCTCAAGGGCTCCCTCATCGGCCCCGTTACCGATAAACAACAGAAAGCCGTCGGCGTCATCGAGGCCAACATCAAACGGCTGGTCGAAATGGTCCGTCACTACCTCAACCTCTCCCGCATCGAAAACGGAAACCTTAACCCCGTCATCGACAGCTTGAACCTCGCCGAGGATATCATCCAACCGCTGATAATGACCCATGAGCCGGATATCGAGGCGCATGGCATGAAGTTGGACAACCAGATCGCACCGATGCAAATCAAGGGCGACACCAATATGATCCGCGAAGTCTTCGAAAACCTCGTCAGCAATGCCATCAAGTACGGACGCCGGGACAGCACCATTGTCTTGAAGTGTACGGCTCTGGACCGCTACCTCCAGTTTGCCGTCCGCAACGAGGGCGAAGGAATCCCGCCGGACAAGATCAATTCCCTGTTCAAGAAGTTTTCACGGCTGAGCAGTCAATCCACACGGCACCAGAAGGGCACAGGCCTCGGACTCTTCATCACGAAAACCATTGTCGAAGCCCACGGTGGCCATATCGAGGTTGAATCCGTCCCTAACGAGTGGACCGAATTCCGATTCACCATCCCGGCCTGATCAAACCCATGATCTTAACCGTCACGCCAAACCCCGCGTTTGACCGCATCCAAACCATCCCCGCCTTCCATCCCGGCCGGGTCTGCCGTAGCACCGCACTCACCCTCTCCGCCGCCGGGAAAGGCATCAACGTCGCAAGAGCCGTCCGTAACCTCGGCGGCAACTCCATGTGTGCCGGATTCCTGGGCGGTCACACAGGCCGTCTGCTTGCCGATTTCACAATCCGCGATGGCATCCCCGCGCAGTGGACCTGGATCGACGGTGAAACCCGCGTCTCAACCATCATTCTTTCCATGAACCCGGAATCGGTCACGGTGATCAACGAAGCCGGCCCCACCATTACCCTGCCGGATTGGGATCGACTGCAAGCCGATATCCTCACCCTGGCCGCGAACGCCCGTGCCGTATGCCTGAGCGGCAGCCTTCCACCCGGCTTACCTCCCGAAGTACTAAGCTCACTCATTCAATCGCTGAACCGGGACAAACGGAGGGTCTTTGTGGATTCCAGTGGGGCCCCTTTGCGCGCGTCCATCGCCGCCGCTCCCGAAGTAATAAAGATCAACGTCATCGAAGCCGCTTCCCTGCTTGGCTGGAATGAATTCGACGATATCAACACTTCTGCACAAGCCGCCCAAACCATCCGGGCCTTCGGTATTTCAAAAGTTGTCCTGACCCTGGGTGCAAAAGGCGCCGTGCTGGCAGGCAATTCCGGCCTCTGGGTGGCTCAACCACCACCCATCAAGGTCATCAGCCCGATAGGAAGCGGCGACGCTTTCTTCGCCGGCATGGCCTCCGCGATGCTTCAGGAGTTACCCGATCCCGAAGTTCTGCGTCAAGCCGTGGCCGCCGGTTCAGCGAACGCACTCTCAATCGCCGGTGGTTCATTCTCCCGTCAAGACGTCAACCAAGTCCTCGCTGGCGTAACCCTCAACACTCTCCCCTAACCCCTCTTGGGTAATTCGATTTCATGTATTTCGCAATTTTCGTAGCGCCACTCTTCTCCCCATCCTTCCCTGAACCCCGTACCCTCCTCCCTCTTCACAGAGTTCCCACCCCTTCGTATTCGCGCTAAACTCATGAATTCTAACTCCAGGATTCTCTTTCCCCTCACGGCTAACGTCTCACGCGTCCCCTTCCTGAACCCTCCCCCCGTTCCCCTCTCCTACTATCCCCCCGCCCCGTCCCGATCTTCCTCCCGATCCGCGCCACCCTTCCCCTCACGCACACGGAACACTGCCCGCTATCCTCATCCACACACGGCTTGTTCGGATAAAGCTGATAATGCTCCCGATACTTCTGCGGTGTAACATTCGGCATAAACACATTGGCCCCGCGCTGCAACACCAGGTCACGCCCATCCGCCTGCAACGCATCAAACGCCGTCGTCGCCGGAATATGTGCCTTCGGATTGAGCAACCTCAAGATCGCAATGGCATTGAAGTAAATACTCGTGTCTTTGAACATCCGTCCCATCCCCGCCTCCACCCCCTCGCCCAGCGGCGTCCCCGGACTCGCCAAAAACGGCCCGCACCCGATCATGTCCAACTCCAGCGACGTGGCGAAAAGAACGTCGTTCACAATCGTATCCACCGTCCCGCCCGCCAAACCGATCATGAATCCGCTCCCCAACTGAATCCCCGCCGCCCGGATATCCCGCAAACACTGTATCCGCTCATCGTAATCATCATCCGGATGCACACTCTGGAACAACGCCTTGTCCGATGTTTCAAACCGTAGCAAATACCGGTCACATCCCTCCGCTTTGAACAGACGCAACTCATCCAGCGGCCGCTCGCCAATCGAGAGTGTAATCGCCAGTCCCGTCTTCCCCTTGATGCCCCGCAACATTTCGCAAACCTTCTCGCAAGTGAACGCAACGTCCTCGCCCGATTGCAGAACCACGGTTGTATTCCCAAGCCGCTCCGCCTCCACGGCAATTTCCACCACCTCATCCGTCGTCATGCGGTATCGCTTCACCTCGCGATTGGGACGCCGGATGCCGCAATAGTCGCAACTACGTTTGCAATAGTTGGAGAATTCAATGATGCCACGCAGATACACTTCGTCGCCCATAAACCTCTGCCGCACCCGGTCCGCCGCCTCATAAAGCCGCTGAGCCTCCCCCCCGGTACTCAGCAAAAGCGCCCGCACCTCATCAGCCCCCGCCCGATGAGTCTTTTCCACTCGTGCTAAAGTCGTTTCCATAGTCCCACTCATATGCTTATCCGCCCGATCTATCCGATCCGTCAGATATCCCCATTCCTTCGTGCTCTTCGTGAACTTCGTGGTTAATCGCCTCTTCGCTCTTCACCCCTCACGTCTCACGCTTCACGCCCCCTTAATCGCCTCCTCATAATATCGCTTCGTCTCCGGGAACGGACTCAACGCCCGCTCTAGCACTCCCAGACTATGCGCAATCGCAATCCCATAGTTCGTGATCGGCACCCCGCACGCATTCGCCTGCTCCATCCGCGATAACACCTGCCGCCGATTCCACATGCACGCCCCGCAATGCACTATCAACTTGAACCCGCTGATATCCGCCGGATATTCATTCCCGGACTTCACCGTAATGTCCAGCTTCCCGCCTGCCTTCTTCTCCAGCCACCGCGGAATCTTCATCCGGCCAATATCATCCTTCGTCGGATGATGCGTGCAGGCCTCCGCCACCAACACCTTGTCCCCTGGCCTCAACCGGTCAATCGCCGCCGCCCCTTTCACAAACTCGCTCAGGTCCCCCTTGAACCGCGCATACAAAATCGAAAATCCCGTCAGCGGAATCCCCGGCGGCGTCACCGCCATGACCTTCTCAAACGCCTGACTATCCGTCACCACAATAGCTGGAGGCTTGGATAACCCTGCCAGCGCCTCAGCCAACTGATGCTCCTTAACCACCACCGCATAGGCGTCATGGTCCAGAATATCCCGCAACGTCTGCACCTGCGGCAGGATCAACCTCCCCTTCGGCGCCTCCAAATCAATTGGCACCACCAGCACCGCCAGATCCCCCGGCTTGATCAAGTCATACACCACACTGGGCGCGGTCAAATATTCCTCCGGCGCCGTATTGATGATCGCCATCCGGATATCATCAAGCCCGGTCCCCTTCAACGCACTGGCCGTAACCACCACCGTCGCCCCGTCCGCCCGCGCCTGAGCCTCAACTTCACCCGCAGGCCGCTTGTCGCTCTTGTTCGCAACCACCACGACCGGCGTCTTACGTTTCCGAAACAACTCCATGAGCCTCTGCTCATAATCCTGCCACGCATCAACCACCAGAATCGCCAGATCCGTCCGCTCAACCACCCGCATCGTCTTCGCCACCCTCAATTCACCCAGCGAACCGACATCATCCACTCCGGCCGTATCCACAAACAACACCGGCCCCAACGGCAACAATTCCATCGCTTTTTCAACCGGGTCTGTCGTTGTCCCCGCCGTCTCTGAAACAATCGAAACCGGTTGCCTCGTAACGGCGTTCAGCACCGAAGATTTCCCCACATTCCGCCGCCCGAAAATCCCGATATGTAATCTCAAACCTTTTGGAACCTCTTGCATACACCCCCTCTTTCATCTGAAACAATGGGTGAGAATTATTGTGCCCCAACCCATCCATCGTCAATCACCAAGG
>CAZDUS010000059.1:0-1313 GCA_964508705.1 uncultured Verrucomicrobiota bacterium | reverse complement strand
ATGGAACTTCGTATTCAGATCAAGGAGTAATTGAACCGTGAACAGAAGCGGAAAAGTCTATTGTGGCGGGGTTCTTGCCGGACACATTGAAGAACTCCCTGACGGATACCGGTTCACCTATGACGCGGCGTATTTGGCATCACCGGAAACGCATTCGATCAGCCTGACCCTTCCAAAACGCTCAGAGCCCTTCACCTCCAAGGTATTGTTCCCCTTCTTCTTTGGACTCCTGGCCGAGGGCATTCTCAAGGATACACAGTGCCGCAAACTCAAACTGGACGAGAACGATCACTTTAGCCGCCTGCTGAAAACAGCCGGCAGCGATACCATTGGGAACGTCACCGTGATGGAAGAAGTGGAGGCCTAGATGTTCCATTGCATGTCAACACTTGCCGGGATTCAACACGAGGGATACAGCCCCGTCGCCGAACGTCTTCTGTCTGGCGGCAACCGGAAATTCCCTTGCCGCCTCACCTTCAATCGCGCCGACGTGGTTGAATTCCGGCTGAAGTCAGCGGAACACATGTCCATCTCGGGCATACAGGATAAGATCTCCCTGAAACTGATCCGCGGCAAACTCGTCCCGACCGACAAGGATGGCGAGTACATCCTTAAGCCAGTCCATTCCGCCGACATCCCCCGCTTTAAGAACGATGTCCCGGCCAACGAACATCTCACCATGCAGATCGCATCGCAGGTTTTCGGCATCACCACGGCAGTCAATGCCTGCATCGCCTTTGCCGATGGCGAACTGGCCTACATCACCCGCCGCTTTGACCGGCGCGCCGGAATCAATATTGCCCAGGAGGACTTCTGCCAACTCTCCAACCGCTCCGAACAAACCGCCGGGCGGAACTACAAATACGACGGCAGCTACGAAGAAGTGGGCCGTATTCTCAAGCAGTACTGCAAGGCCTATCCCGTGGAAGGCGAGAAACTGTTTGCGCGGATTCTCTTCAACTATGTGTTCTCAAATGGCGACGCGCACATGAAGAACTTTTCGCTCTACATGAGCGAATTTGGCGACTACATCCTGACGCCAGCCTATGATCTTATCTGCACGTCGTTACACTTCCCCGATGAAAGTCGTACAGCCCTTGACCTATTCGACTCTTATGAAAGTGAGTTTTTTCGGCAAAACGCATTCTATGGCCGAACCGATTTCCTGAAACTCGCGGAACTTTACGAAATCAACCCCGCACGTGCAGAACGACTGTTGGCTCAATTTCAAATCAAGAAGGACACAATCATTGATCTCATTCACCGTTCATTCATGAGTGAACAAGCCAAAGCAGATTTCAAAACCAGATTCA
>CAZDUS010000058.1:0-8626 GCA_964508705.1 uncultured Verrucomicrobiota bacterium | reverse complement strand
TTCATCCTTAAAATTAAATAGTGCGGCTAAAAAGATTTTAAGCATATCAAATGCTTGGGACCTTGTCGTGAAGAAAAACAGGTGTTTTTTACGCGCGTACCACGCGCTTGGATAACACGATTGCGTTCCAGCCCCTTGACTTGTCGTTGGGTATCCTTCAAAAACACCAAGCTAATCACGTAAACTGTCAGCGATTATGAGCGACTTAAATTCAAAGCAAGTAGATGTGAAATGATTTCGTCATCTGAAAAAGACAGCAAAAGACCGTAAGCCTCGGCAACGGCGGCATCGAGTTTCTTGTGCGCAAGATCGAGCCAAGTGGGTCGCGCGTTGTAAAGATTGGTCAACGTGCGCTTCTTGAGTTCAGCCGAAGATGCGTTTTCGGGTTTCAGCCAGCGGTCACGCTGTTCAACAAGCTCGCGGGCGGCGGAAGCAATCGCCTCCGCTTGCTCAGGGGTGGAACGTGGTAGCGGAAAGGTCTCAAAACTAGTGGTGGGTGTGTAGCGGCAACCGCTCTCCTCCTCGCGTAGTTGTGTCCCTTGCGCACGGGCCCAAACTTCATGAATGCGCGAATGCAAGACTCCGAAGAAGTAATCGTCGTCACGGGCGAAAACCAACGTGCCTTGATTGCATAGTACATTGGAAGTCATCCATACAAAGAGTCGATGTTTTGAGACCCCAGGTGTCGCGATATAACGTTTCATCCCAACTAACGCTTTACGCATTTCCGGACGCGGACGGGCATATTGCCACCACATGCCGCGATAATCATCACGCCGCTGTTCACGCGAAGGCAAGACAACGGTTTTCACATACTCAAAAGGCTTCTCATATTTCGCGGCCACCTCAAGTGGCATCAAGGCGAAGTCGATTGTCCATTTGCCACGAGAGGATTGGCCAATGTCTACGGCACTGACAACAGGGCGAACCACATCCGAGTTCGAACGACCGTTCGGGTTGCCAGTGTCCGCTAACATAGCTGTCGCAATTTCAGAATCAATATCAAACGGCGCTTTGGCGGATGGGCCCATAAAGCAGATGCTCTGATTTTCTACAAGGTGCATTGCTGATGTCACGTCCGCAGATGAGGTAAGGTCGGGGTTGATCTTCGAGACGATCTGACCGTCTAGGACACGTTTGGTCTCAAAGCCATTGTCAAAGGCTGCCATACTGACATGCACGTTGGCCCCGTCCTGAATCCAGTCGCGGTCTGAGATGGCCCAGAAGATGTCGCCGCTATCCTTGATACGCTTGAGGACTTCGCGGTTCGCGCCGCCACGGATACCCTGGGTAGCGAGAAGACCTGCACGTTTGCATTTCCCCACCTTGATGTGCGCCCGCGCCTTTTCGAACCAGTAACAACACAAGTCCGCAAAGGCAGGCACACGATCTTTGTACAGGCGGAACAGATTTTCGACGTAGCCATCACCTAGCTCGGAGCGTATGCGATTACCGCCCAGGAAGGGCGGATTGCCGACGATGAAGTCCACGGTGGGCCACTCGGGTTCGGAGACCTCCCCTGTGTCACGGACACTCATGATTGAATCGCGGCATTGGAAGTTGGCGGGGATGGCGCGGAGGATGGGTTCCTGTGGGGAACCAAAGCCGTTGAACTTGAGCCATTGCAGCCAGCCGATCCAGACGGTCATCTGGGCGAGGTCATGGGCGTAAGGATTGAGTTCAATGCCATAGAGCTGCCACGGACCGACGAGCGGGATATAGGAACCCAGTCCGTTGTCCATCGAAAAGACAATAACCTCTTTTTCAAGGTCTTTCAACGCTTGCAACGTGACATAGAGGAAGTTGCCGCTACCGCAGGCGGGGTCGAGCACCTTGACAGATTGGAGCCGTACGAGATAGCCGTGCAAGAGGCTGGAGGCTTCCATCCGCGCCTTCTTTAACGCGGAGGAGGAGAGTTCACGCTTTTCACTTTTATCATCACGCTTCTTCTTGCCCGTGTCCAGCAGACAGGAGACCGTTTCGCGGGTTTCTGACCACTCCCTGCGAAGGGGTTCCATGATCACCGCATTGACCAGTAGCAAAATATCCTCGCGACCTGTAAAGTGAGCCCCGAGCTGAGAACGCTTGGAGGGGTCGAGGCCGCGTTCAAAAAGCGTACCGAAAATGGTCGGATCAACCGCGCTCCAGTCCATGGACACGGCAGCGACGATGCGACTCACCTCATCGGCGGTCAAGACAGGGACATCCGCCTGGTCAAAGAGACTGCCGTTAAAATATTTAATCCGGTCCACGCCAAAATCGCCACCGGTTGACATGGACTTGAAAAGGCTACCGACGAGTAAACAAAAGCGATCCGGCTCCTTTGCGGCGGTCTGCGCGATGCGCGTAAAGATTGCGGTGGGCAGTAAGCTGATGTCTTCTGCGAACATGCAGAAGACTACGCGGTCCAGAAAGTGGGCCACCGCGTGCGCATCTAGATTCCGTTTGCGCATGGACTCCGCGATGTCCGCAATCTTTTCAGCGGCCAGCCGGGTGACAGCCTCGCTGGTCTGCCCCGGACGCAGCTTGTCAGGAGAGAAGAAGACAGAGCGTAAAATTTCAAGGTTACGGGGTTCGCCGAGTTCCGCAAGCTCAATCTCGTAACGGGTGGAGACGGTATTGGTGAAGTTGGTGTGGATGATGATCCGGTCGAGGTCGCAGAGAACGAGTAAAGGAGGACTCGCAAGCGCATCCCGATAAAGGAGGAGCTGGTTATAGGCGGCGTTCAGGTCTTTGTGCTTACCTTTGTACTCCCAGCCGAAGAAGCCGCGCTTCCAGACATCCGAGAACCCCTCGCCGCCGCCATGTTTGGAAACACCGCGCTCAAAGCAGAACGTTTCACCTGTAGGGTCAAGCTCTGCGGGCGTGGGATGACCAACCAAATGGCAGAGGTCAATGAAATGCTCCTGGGCAGCCGAACGCTCCTTCAGTTCGACCTGCTTCCATTTGATAATAAACTCCCGTGCCGTCATTGTCATTCACCTTCCTTCGAACAGTCTGTCCACTGAACAAAAAACAGATCTCACCCTTAGACAAACGTCATGCATACAATACCATTTCAATTTGAATGGGGAAAGGTGAAAAACGACCTCACTCAGGTGTTTCCGGGCCGAACTCTCAACTAGTCACTGAACTTACTGATGCTTGCTTTTTCTTGATTTCCATACAGAAAAACCAGCCGTGGCTAAAAGCAAAACAATAACAATGACTTCCATAGAGACGGGGTCCTTGCTTTCATCTCCAACTTTTGAAAATTCAACCTCTGGCGGAACCGGGACGGGATCAGTCAGCTCGTTCGTCGCACCAGCGGGCAGTGGCAGGTTGAAGTTCCTCGTTTTCAGGGCAGCTAGGTTTGTGCTGATGTTTGTATGTGTCTTATACTTTCGACATTCCTGAAGCGCCGCCTTCAAGTCCCTGTCTGTGTAAAGATTAGTTGTCGGAGGTGCTAGGCTGTGACGTTCAAGCATAGCAAGGCGTTCACGAGAGTACCGATAAGTTGCGCTTCTCTCGGCCAGAATCTTATCAACCTTCATAAATTCGATTTTGCCTTCTTCTTTATTGGCGGCGGCAATAAGCGCGGCAAGGATTGCAGCTTTTTTTCTGGCGAGGCCACATCATAAGCTGTTCTAGCATACGCATACAAATTTAACCTTGCCATACTATCCATCCGCTCTCCCTCGACAAGGAAACGGATCAGGGCGTTCTTCGCTTCTTCAGGGTCGGCAGCGCGGAGATAGGATGATATCGCCTGTTGACGGAACGATGATTCCGTTGCACTGTCTTTCACTAAAGCCAAGAGCATCTGCTTCGTAGATTGATCCGCGCTAAGTCCGAGACAGAACAGGGCGATATCAACTTGACCCCGATAGGTGTTCAGTACTCTGTCATTACTGGACGAACTCTTTTCGCTCAGCGTTTTTATAGACTCATTATAAATTTCCATCGCGACGCTGCGCATGATCTCGTCAGATATGTCGAATCGTTGCTTTAATCGCTCGATCTTCGCCCCATCGTATCCTTCGATGGAAGAAAGCATATTCAGTAAACGACTTTTCAATTTGACAGGATCCTGATACTCCACCCGGTATTTTTCAGTCACGGTACGGTCTTCCGTTTCAGATGACAACAAAGATGTCGAAGCAAAAAGACAGATCGCCCATAAAAGTCCAGTAACAACTGTTTTCATCGCATATTCCTCCTAATCAATGTTCGGGATTCCGAGTCATGTTTTCACGCAATCCAACCGCGAACGATGTTTCAAGATAAGGCTCTTCGTCCATCTTGGACATCACGGATCCCAAAGGTATATCAATGGATAAGTCATAGTCCTTGCCGTACAGGAGTAACCGCCGCACGAGACTCATGTGAGAAAGGGCTGGATTATAATACCCCGTATCAGTACCGCCGCTCCAGTTCAAAGAGCCCGCCTTCTCTTGGGTTATAGGCGAATTATCACTCATCCATACCGGAATGTCATCTAGCCAGCAAGCATGCCCCGCTTCATGGGCGAACACCATCGGGGCAGCACCGTTCTTTACTGCAATTCCTCGTCTTGCACCAGATACCGAAGATGGATTCGAGAGACCAACTGTGTTTCCGTAGATGGAATTGACGCAGTAAAGTTCAAGTCCGCCCACTTCGTTTGTATAGGAGGCCATATCATAAAACTCCGTTTGGTCTGCAATATCAAACCAGTCCTGATTAGTCACGGAATTCACGCTTTCCAACGTAAACGTCATCGCCACCTGGCGATAGATACGATTAGCCTCCACAATCCAAGCATTGATGGTGCTATTACTGACAGCGGCAACGCCGTTGGTGTCACAAATGATGTAGGCGCGCACCTGCACGTTTGTGGGATTAAGTACCCTGCCCAGAATATATGGCTTATAGGTGGTTGGCAGCCCATCTATCGTGACCTCAAGCTTGAAGTCGGAGTCCGCTGTATTTCCACCTCGGATGATCGCGGTTCGTCCCGTGTTATAGCTCTGATAGAAGTTTACATCTCCCGAGGCAATGCTCCAGTGGATCGCGTTGTCAGGGACAATTCCTGCGGGCACGACATCTAATTTGTACATGGCCAGCCCGTTTGTAGCCACGCCGCAGGGATTGAGAACTAGCCCTTGTGCGTTTGTTGAGACCTTTATTTTCGCGTGAACTTCCATAAGCCAAAACCGAGTAAGATACCCAACAGACCACCTAAAACTACAAGCTTACCAACTGAACTCTTATTATCCGTGTCTGGTTCTACACTGTCTCCCCCCTGCAAATCGGTACTGATACTCATCAGTTCGTTTGTTTCACCTGTCGGAAGCGGTACATTGAAGTTTCGCGCCTTTATAGTTTCAAGATTTGTACTCACATTAGTAATAAGGCGCATTTTTTTCAACGTCATCAACTTCTCCTGAAGCTCAGGCATCACATAATCATCCACCTTGCAAAGCGAGGGAGCGCTGATCAATCTTTCCAGGATTTCACGTCGCTGAAGCGAATTTGCATAATCCTTGCTCATTTCACATAGGATATTATCGTAAACACGGAAAAGCCATTTATTATCTTCTCGCGACAATGCGACAATAAGAGAGAAAAGAATAGCTTCCTTTTTCTCAGGGCTGGCATCGACGAACACCATTCGAGCACGTTCACAGATTGAAGAACGTTCTTGTGAGTCCATCCGATCCTCTTCTACAAGAAAACGTAGAAGAGCGTTTTTAGCCTCTTCGGCACTTGCTTCTCTAAGATAAGAAAGTATTGCAGTTCGACGAAGCCACGAGTCATTTTCCTTGGTTGTCGCGTAACTCATCAAAAACTCTTTCACTGGAATATCGCCGCATTTTGGAAGCCAGCCGAGCACACCTTCTATTTTCCTGTTATTGTTATTCCATGCAGGAGTTTTAGGAGTGAGTGTGTGCCGTTTGCCTTCGGCTTCGCCGTAGATGTCCAAGAGTACACGGTGAAGCTGATCGTCCGTGACTGCGAACCGATCCTTGAACCCGTCAATTTTTTTCCAGCTCATACTTTCATCTGCAACAAAGTTATCTCGTAAATATCTTCTGAGTGTTGCATCATCAATACTTTGCTCGGCAAGTGCCGAAATAGACATTAAGCAGACTATGGTAATGCTTGTGAAAATTCTCATTACAGCCTCCATCTCAGTGTTGTAATTCATTTAAATTCATTTGGTTAAGCCCGACATTTGCTGGAATTCTATTGGTGTTTAATAGACCCGTAAGGTAGTAAAAAGGGATGTCCCCTCTTGTAATTGTTTCTTGTGGTGCGCTCATGAGCACTCTGTAAGTTAGGTCACGATACACGAGCGATGGCGTATGATAACCCGTAGCCGTTCCCCCGCTCCAATTCTGCGGATTCGTCTTGTCTTCTGAAACCAACCCATCTCCAGGATCATAATCATACATGTCAAAAAGACCGGTCGCATGGCCAATTTCATGTGATAGTGTCTGAAGTGTTGCATCTGCCTTTACTGCCAAACCACGCCTTGGATCACCGTATGCCAGATTCAGTCCCGAGTGAAGGCCGTTAGCATACATATATCTAACACAATACAGTTCCAATCCGCCAGTCATGTTTGTAAATGAAGCCATGGTGTAGAATTTTTCACTGCTGTCAATATCAAACCACTCGGTCTTGTTTGTGAGAACGTTCACGCTTGCCAACGTGAACGTCATGGCGACCTGACGATAGATGCGGTTGGCCTCTGCGATCCAAGCGTTAATGGTAGTGTCGCTGACAGCCGCGACGCCATTGGAATCGCAGATGACATAAGCGCGTACCTGTACGTTTGTTGGCTGGAGCACTCTGCCGAAGATATAAGGCTTATAAGTTGAAGGCAATCCATCCACAGTGACTTCGAGCTTGAAATCCGAGTCTGCTGTATTCCCGCCTCGGATGATCGCCGTTCGCCCCGTATTGTAGCTCTGATAGAAGTTTACATCTCCCGAGGCAATGCTCCAGTGGATCGCGTTGTCAGGGACAATTCCTGCGGGCACGACATCTAATTTGTACATGGCCAGCCCGTTTGTAGCCACGCCGCAGGGGTTGAGAATCAACCCTTGCTCGTTTGCGGCAACTGTTACGGGCTCTAAGCGCACGGGCGCGGCCTGAAGGTCAATCACGGTATAGATGCTTCGAACGATATAGTTTGTCGCAACGAGCCCACCTGTACCGTCATCTGTAAGCCCCTCCATATTCCAGTCCACATAGTCTACATCGGTTGTCGTACTTGAGACGAGCCCTTCCACGTAGACGGTCTGGGAAGGCGCGACTTGATACAATTGGGATATAGGCATCGTCCTGTCGGCATTCTGATAGATGCGAAGATTGTCAGAGAGTGCATACAGCTTGCACGTCCAGTTTGTCAAACTATGAGAGGCGCAGGCGCAGCAAGACTGAGGAGGGGTGTAGGGCGTCACTGCCAGCAGGTCATTTTCGTTCCATACATAGTTATCCACATTGTCAATCTTGGAATCTCCGTCGTCGTTATCCGTATTGGCATAAAGGATATGTATTCCGCCTGCACCTGTGAGTGCTTCATCCACAAAATTAGGGCAGTGGTTTTTGATTTCAACCGAAACCTCCCGATACGCAGAAGCCCCAGAGGGTGTGAACCGTAGACTCCCCCAGTTCACGTCATGCCCTGCAACGACTATATTTGGAGCAGTGGTGGACCACGTTCCGTCAAGATCCCAAACATACGTGCCAGACATCTGAGGCGTGACATAAGCGGTGTAGGTCTCGCAGGCTTCCGCTGTCCGCACTTTATGACAGCAACCAGCAATGGACGGCTCTACGGTTATGAACGGTAGGGCGACCTTGCCGAAATTACCGCCCTTGCCGTCTGGCGAGGGTATGTCGAAACGCAATGCATCAGGCCGATTCAGGGTTATTGCGAAGGGGGCTGATGCCCCGTGTGGCGCGGTGAAAGTCACAGGGTGCGCTTGGCCCGAGGCCAGCCAGAAAGTCCAAAAGCCCGTGGCTGTGACCATGCACCGTTTCGTCCCGACAGCCAGCACGCCTGGGACAGCTGGCGGAGTTGCCAATGTCACGGTGACGCTGAAGAGCGCATCTGACCCTTCAGGGGTTGAGTTGACATCGTTTGTCGCTGTACCGAAACGCGCTTCCAGCCAATCGGCCCAGCCGTCTCCATCTGAATCCAAAGACAGATTAACTTCTGGCGCAATGCCGTTGATCAGCCTGAAGACAAGGTTCGTATCTGAAAGCGAATAACCTGTGAGGTCGACACCGTCAGGGATGCCGTCGCTGTTCGTATCCGGATTGAGCGGATTGGTCGCATTGGCGATTTCCAAGGGATCGGAGAGTCCGTCATTGTCGGTATCGGAATGGCGCGGGTCAGTGCGGTAGATAAAAAGTTCATCAGCGGACGTGATATTGTCGTCGTCCTGGTCTGGATCTTCAGGGTCGATCCCGGCAAGGGACTTCCAACGTAGCTCAAAGGCTGGCATGAAAAAGGAGTGTATGGCTGAGAGCGCGTTCGTGTACAGCACGGTCTCGCCGCCCGAAGAATTCTGCGCGCCGATCAAGAAGGTGTTCGTGAGCGAGGCATAACTGTTTGTCAGGGAGGGGAAATAATAGCGGCAGGTGAAGTCGC
>CAZDUS010000057.1:0-9342 GCA_964508705.1 uncultured Verrucomicrobiota bacterium | reverse complement strand
TACGCCTTCGAGCCGTACGACAAGGCCTTCCCCGCGGCACTTTCCACGGGCAAGGAGGTTCCATGAAAAGGGACAACAGATGCGGACCGATGGCCGTGGCGGCTCTTGGTGCTAGCCGCGGGGAACAATGTCGCGTATGCGGAGATCTAAGTGAATATTCCCAAACAAATGCCTCACATCATCATCCTGGCCGGCGGGGAAGGTAGACGGCTTCGTCCGTTCACTTTCACCACGCCCAAGGCGCTCCTGCCGCTCGCCACGCGCCCCATGTTGGAACATCTCCTGCTGGATCTCCATGCAAACGGATTTACGGACATGGTGGTCTCCGGTTCCGCGGATTTGGAGGAGCGTTACCGGACTGCTGGGGGACGGATTCCAGCCGGCCTGAAACTTCGCTGGCAGAAAGAGGCATCAACCCCGATCGCCTCGATTGCCTTGGCCTGGACTGAAAAAGACCGTCCGGCGCTCGTGGTCCCCGTGGACACGGTGCTTGGCGATGTTGGGGTTTATCGCAGGCTTGCGGCGCTCCTGGCGGACGGTTCCGGGCACGGTGTGCGTGTTGTCGGGCACATGCTGTCTGTTGAACCTTCCTTGATCAAGACGGTTCATTTGGGCATCCTCGGTCTTCCGCCGTCTGCCCGCCGCCTGCTCGGGCGGGACGGAGAACTTGAGGATCTGGCAACGCGTTGCGGGAACGATTCTCGTAAAATTGACCTCGGGGAACGGGCTCCGCTTATCGGCACTGGTGGGTTTGTTGAGAAATCGGCCGCGAAGAACGGATGCGCCTGGGTCGGAGTGGATCGGCCGCATGACCTGCTCGACGCGCACTATGTCATTCTGGCGCGGATGGCCGCAAAACTCCGCGGCAAGAAGATCTCTCGTGCCGCCAGGGTCGCGCGGAGCGTCGTCTTCAAGGGGCCGGTCTCCATTGCCAAGGGAGCCATGATAGGTGAAGATGTACGAATTGGACGGTTTGTCTGGATCGGAGAGGGCGCGCAAATTGATCACGGGGCTGTGCTGGGGGACCATACCATTATTGGCCCCAACGGACGGGTTGGACCGGGGGCAAAGTTTTACGGGGTGATGGGCGCGTGCAGTCAACTGGGCCGCGCCGCTGAGTTCGGTGGAATGCTGATGGAACATGTTGGTTTCCCTCACGCAAGTCACCTCGCGGGCATCATCGGCAACCGCACAAAGATCTCCGTGGGCATTGTGACCGGAACGGTGAAGCTCGTCGACCCGCCGTTTCGGATGTTTGTGAAGGGAAAGGTTGAGAAGACCCACCTCTCTGGAGTGGCTGTGGGCGACGAGTGTTTCATCGGCGCCGGCGCCATGCTCATGGGCGGGGTCCGTATCGGCCCGTTCAGCGTGGTCGGGCCCGGCGTGCTGGTCCAGCGGGATGTTCCACCCAATAAAATGGTGACGCGCAAGGAGGAGGTCTTTTGGCGCGACATTCATCCCGATCATCCCATCCATTTCGCGCCGGAAGAATATCCGCCCCTCTGGCATCACATTCCATGAAAAGAAAAATGAAATGAAAAATAACATCCATTCAAAATGCGCCTGTTTTCTGGCGTCCATCGCCACCTTGTCTTGGAATCTATTGACTTGCATCCATGCGGGCGGCGCCGTCACGAATTCACCCTTGGTCGAAGCCGCCGGGCTTTCTGGCGGTTTCTGCATCGTCCTCGTTGAAAGTGGGGAGGATGTCGCGCTGGCTGTCGAATTGGGACAGGCTCCCCAATTTGTGGTTCAGATCCTTTCGGAGAAAGATGGACTGGCGGAGCAGGCCCGGGAAAAAATTGCGTCGGCTGGATGCGGCCAGCGTGTCTTTGCTGACAGGATTTCCTCCTTTCAACGTCTGCCCTACTCCGACAATCTCGCAAACCTGATGGTTATCTGCGGGAAAGCATCGGACGGGGATGCGCTCCGCGAAATTCAACGCGTACTGATGCCTCGGGGTGTCATCCTTGCGCGCGCCAATGGGAAGTGGGCGCGCACTGTCAAAACCGTTCCCCCGGGCATGGCCGAGTGGACGCATAACCGCTTTGATGCCTCGGGCAATGCGGTTTCCACAGATACAGTGGGTAATGCCAGGGAACTTCGCTGGATTGCCGGCGGACATTGGAGTGGCCTGTCTTTGGCCGTGGCCTCCGCCGGTGGACGGATGTTTTACTGCATAAGCCCCGACAATAAGAAATCCAAGACCATTGTGCTGAACGCCCGGAATGCATTCAACGGCATGCTCCTTTGGGAGCGGTCATGGCAGGGTGAATATGAAACCCCCAATCTTTTTCCTTATCAGGCGCTTCCGGATGAAAAACCGGAATGGGCGGGCAAGGTTGCGCGCTTTTCCGCCGGTGTCTCCGCCAGCCGTCCCGGTGGCAATGCTTTGCCCTTCACCGCCGGGCTTGGATGCCTCTTCACGGTTTTCGAAAACAAGGCTGTGGCCCTGGATGCCGCAACCGGGAAAACCCTGCGAACATTCGAGGGGACGGGTGATCCGCGCGATCTGGTCCTGACCGGTGAAACCCTTCTACTGGGCCTGCCCACGGAAATTCTGGCGTTTCATGCCAATACAGGCAAACAGCTCTGGAAAGCCACGGTCGCATCCAAGGATATCGTGGTCGAGGGCGAAGCGCTTTACTGCCTCGACGTCGGACGTAAACCGGCTGGCATTGTGTCGTTGGATCTGAAGACCGGCGCTGAACGCTGGCGTAATATCTCTCCGCCTTGGACCGAGGATGTGGCCAGGGCACAGCCCCCCTTGAACATCCTGTACCTGCGTTTTTGCAAAAACAACACACTGATCGTCACCGGAGGCCGTGGCCTGTATGCATTCTCGGCCAGGGATGGAAAATCCCTATGGTCCAGGGACAACCAGATGCGGGCGACCAAGTTCCGGTATGCCGCCTACTCGGATGCATGGTTCTGGAATGGATTGATCTGGGCCGTTCACTATGTCGAGGACAACAAGGATGAAAGATTTGATCTAGGATTGGATCCCTCCACTGGCGAGATCAGAAAGAAAAATCCCGGTGGGACGATACCCCATTGTTCGCGGGTAGTGGCAACCGAACAGGCCATGTTTTCCGGTCATTATGTCGGTTTTGCCTCCGGCAAGGGTGATTTCCAGATCCCAATGATTCGCAATGCATGCAATCTCGGCGTGATCCCGGCCAACAACATGCTCTACGGCATGCCGCATCCCTGTAACTGTCATTCATGGTATCTCCCCGGCTACCAGGGGTTTGGCTCAACGGATGGCAACATGCCGCCATGCCTGCGGCTTGAAAAAGGCCCCGCATTCAAGCACGCCAAGGCCTCCCCCGTGCCTGATGAAGGGGGCTGGCCATGCTACCGTCACAATGCACGTCGCAGTGACGGTACGGCAGAAACGCTTCCCGACAAACTCACCCTGCTCTGGGAAAACATGCTGTCCAGAGCCAAGGTAAATCCCGTCTCTTCTGAAAATGAAAATGATCCTGCCTGGAACGGCCCGATTTCGCCGCCGACGGTGGGCAAGGACAGCGTTTATGTCTCCCTTCCTGACCGGCGGCAGACAGTGGCTCTGGACATCTCAAACGGCAGGGAGAAGTGGCGTTTTACCGCAGGCGGGCGCGTCCACCTTCCGCCCACCCTGCACCACGGGTTGTGCCTCATCGCTTCGCAGGATGGATGCGTTTACGCTGTAAGTGCGGCCGATGGCACACTGGCGTGGAGATTGCGTGCAAGAAATATGGAACGGCAAATCATGGCTTACGGCCAGCCTGAAAGCATGTGGCCGGTCCTGAACGCATTCGCCTTCGGGGACGTGGTGTATTTTGCCTCGGGACGGTCATCCGCCGATCCGGATGGCGTCCAAATCACCGCCGCCCATGTGCTGACCGGTGAATTGCTGTTTGAAAAAACGCTCAGGGAATATTCTGCGCTTACGGATATTCCAGCGCTGGATCGGGATGGGAACTTCCTTTATTTCCCCAACATATCGGGCTGGGAACTGGACCTCAAGACACACAAGGAAAACAGCCTGGCTGCGGTGCCAGCCGAAAGAATCAAAGGCCGTCTGCTCATCGCCAGTCATCCGGAAAAAGTCAAGGGGCCGGCCCGCATACGGCTTGTCGATGGCGCAACCTGGAAAGGAAAAATTAAAGGCACCATGAACTGGCGTTATGAAAATGCCACCGGCGAACTGCTGGCCTTCACTCCGGATCTTACGGCCGCCTTCACCTTTAAGTCCAATTCTATCCATGTGAAAAGTTCCGCTGGCAAACCCGTCAATATATCTCCCAGGACAATTCCTTGCTCCATGATCGTATCCGGCAGCAAGGTGGTGATCGCCGGGACGGATGAAGACGGGAAAAAAGGCTGTCTCCAGATTTATTCTTCAGCCGGCGCGCTCTTGCAAGAGATCGCCATCCCCGGTAACCCCATGTATGATGGCCTGGCTGTCGCCCATGGACGGCTGTTTGTTTCGATGAAGGACGGGCGATTACTTTGCTTCGGCGCCAAACAGCCCCTCCCACCTCAAGGTGAAGGGGAAATCCGTATTTGAATCAGACGATCATCGAACCTAACCAAATGCCTTAACCGAAAATAAAATCTGAAATTCCAATTTGAATTGCCTTACTTCCAACCGCTCTCCCGCCGCCCATCTGCCCGGTGCGTTCTATTCTTTTTTTCGCCCCGGGCTTCAGATTGAAAAGTTTCCGATGCGCGTTCCCGATTCCGGAGGCGCGACGGGCTGGATTCCTTTCGAGCGTGGCGCGCTCACCCAGTCCCTGCCGGGACGCGTGGAATGGGATCCTTGTCAACTCGAACCCCATGGAGTGGAGTTGGCTTTCGATCTCGGTGAAGAATGCGTGGTGGAGCGGGTCATTCTGCGGCATTTCGCCACCCCGACCGAGTTCTCCTTCCACGATGATCCACACATGAGTTTGCGGGGAATTACGCGGGCCGAACTCCGTTGTTTTTCACCCACTGCCGGCGGCCCGGAATCCACGAATCTTCTCTCTGCAGAACGCGGGTCCTCGTTACCGGAGGAGATTCTTTTCCAATTGGATGGCCACCGCGCCCGTGAGGTGCGGATTCGGTTGACTGGTCGACAGGGAATCGGCCTGTCCTCGGTGGAAATCTGGGGCGATCCGGTTCTTGCGGTTTATCCGACTCCGCAGAAAATGACCCTGGGCGAAAAGCCCTGCCTGCTGACCGACAGGATGGCGATCTTCGTTTTCGCCGACGGTCTTGAGCCGGCCCGGCTTCTCGCCCGGCGATTGGAGGAAACCACGGGACTGAAGCTCTCCGTACGGGAAGCCAGGCTTCCTGTCGCATGCCTGATGGTGGGCGACTCACCGGATGCGCCACTACCGGAACTTTCCAATCAACATCCGGAGAGCCACGCCATTCTCTGCGATCAGCAGGGTGCCCGGATCCGGGCCGTCTCTTCCGCCGGCCTGTTCATGGCTGTGGGCACGATCGTGCGCCTGGCCGGTAAAATTGCAGGAGGCTTCGGCCTGCGTTCCATTGCCATTCAGGATCATCCGGACACGGATCTGCGCGGCATACATCTCTTCCTGCCGAACCGGAAGAACCTTCCGTTCTTTTTGCGTTACCTCGAATACCTTTCCCAGGGGCTCAAGTGCAACACGATTTTCCTCCAGCTTTCCCCATTCATGCGCTTCAAAAGTCACCCGGAACTGGAAGAGCCTTTTCGCGCGCTGATCGCGCGGGCCAGGGCAGACTTGGGCCGCTATAATCCGCATACTCTGCACGACACGGCCGGTGGGGGAGAGTTTGTGGATCAGGAAGATGTACTTCAGATGGTTGCGAAAGCGCGTGAGGTTGGGCTTGAGGTCATTCCTGAAATCCAAACCATGTCGCATGGTGCCTGGTACCTCTCGGCGCATCCTGAGCTGGCCGAGGATCCCGATTCGCTGGCGCTCATGGACCATTGTCCATCCAATCCGGCTACCCGTGTGCTGGTACAGGAACTTCTCGAGGAAGCCATCGCCCTGATCAAGCCCAAGGCTGTCCACATTGGCCACGATGAGGTGCGGGTCATCGGGAAGTGCCCGCGTTGCCGGGGAAAGAGCGGCGCCGAACTTTTTGCGGAGGATGTTTGCTGGATGCATGGGTTTCTCAAGGAAAAGGGGATTCGAACCCACATGTGGTCCGACCACCTGATTGCCACCCATAACGGGCAATTTCATGGAACTCATCTCGCGGCGCCAATGTTGCCGAAGGATGTCATTTTGCATAACTGGACGCCACGGAGCCATCTCGGTCCGATTGACGAACAAGTGAATCTAGGTTTCGAGGAAATCCTGGCCGGCGGGTATACGACCCTCTTTCGTGACAAGCCGCTGCAGCGCAAACTCAAGGGAAAATCGTATCGCAAGGGCTATGTTCTCACGACCTGGGCCGGCGCGGATCCAATCTCTCTCGGCGCATGCGGTCACGGTTGCCTCACCAATCATGTCTACGCGGCCGAGAGCCTTTGGTCTGCGGAGACACCCTCCTTTGAAAGCCCGCTTTTTTGGGCACGCGTGGAGTCCGAGGTCCGGCGGATGCGGGCCGGGGTGATTTTGGAACCTGATCCTTCCGGAAACGCCGAGCCGGTGCAGTTGCCTCCGGGCGCACCGGCAACGGATGACCGTATGCCACTCAACCGGCTGCCCTCGCGCGTCCATTCACCGTCCGGCTGGTCTTTTGACATCAACCCCTCTCGTTGTGTCGTGCTGGAACATCCCCACGCGTGTCGCGCCCGCCATCCATCCGCAAGTGCCGCAGTTCCGGTGGGACGATCCGCGACAGGCCTTGGCTTCCTGCTCGCCATCCGGGGTGACGGTGTCCGTAACGCCGGAGGCGTGGACGCCGCACGCTTCATCGTGCAAATGACCGGCGGTCGTGAAATTGAGGTTCCGGTAATCATGAATTATCATGTGGGTGATATGCTCCGGCACGGAGAGGGTCTGCGTTCCGACGCTCATCCCCTGCCCGGTGGCGACCTCGCCTGGCTTGGCGATCTGGGTGGCCGTCCCGGCGCGCTCTATTCCATGAGCTGGCGCAATCCGGTGCCTGGCGAAGTTGTCGAGTCTGTGCGATTGACAGCCAATTCGACCGGACCGGAGTTTGTCCTCGGCTGGCTGGGATTGACCGTCATTGCCGGATGAATCCATGAATTCCCGCGAGCGATTGCATCGTTGTTATTTTCACCAGGAAACTGACCGGCCGGCCGTTTCCTGTTGGGATTACGGCGCCGAACCCGTAACGGCGTACGCGAACGGTTGAGCTCACTCGCGGTGGGACGGGTTTGTCTCCTTTTGGCGCCGCTTACAGTAAAACAGGTCCGCTTGGATGATCTGACCGGCCTCAGCGCTTCAAAATGGGGATTTGTACCCGATCTTGACGATCTAGTTCATCTGAGTGGGCCCGCCCAGACCAAGTTGGGCGCTCGTTTTGCCGAGGCGATGTTGACCTTGATCCGCGCGCCCAAGAGTCTTGAGCCTCCTTTGGAGTTGGGCGCTGTCAAGGTCTTCGCTGATGAGCGGCATTGGGGGACTCAGATTGTGGTTGCCTTCAGGAATGTTCAAGGCTACTTGTGTGCATCTGGCCGTCCATGGGGTTTCGAACTCATCAAGGACGGTATTCCCACGAAAGTCATTTACAGGGTTGATCTCGATGGGGATAAGGCACGATTGAGGTGCGGGTGCTCTGGTGACGAGTTGAAGGCCATGGAACTGGTCTATGGGTTTGGGGTGAACCCCTATTGCAACATAACCGACGGAGCCGAGCGTTCGTTGCCAGCTTTCGGGCCGCTATCATTGGGGCAAGGGAAATGATCTCTGAAAAGAAAGGCACATATGAATTCGAAACAGCGTGTTGAGACCGTTCTTCGTGGTGGTATCCCGGACCGCGTTCCGGTATGTCTCCATAATTTCCTTTTGGCATCCAAAGAGGCGGGCATTCCGTTAGAGCGCTATCTTTCAGATCCTGTGATGACGGCCCGTGCGCACCTTCATGCGCTGAAGAAATACGGGCACGACTGTATTCTGGTCGATCTGGACACGACGTTGCTGGCGGAGGCAATGGGGGCGGTACGCAACCATACGCCCGGCGCCCCGGGCCACATCTGCGGGCCGGCTATCGGTGATTTGAGCGATGTCGGTAAACTTCGTGTGGTGGATCCGGAACGTGACGGACGCATACCTGTGCTGTTGGAGGCTGTTCGCATTCTTGCTCGGGAGGTAGGCGACGAAGTCTCCATCCGGGGTAATGCTGATCAAGCGGCCTTTTCGCTGGCCGGGTTGTTGCGGGGGACGGAAGACTTCCTTCTTGATCTTGCCGGTGATCCCGACAACCCCGCGATTCGTGACCTGTTGGAGGTGTGCCATCAAAGCCATCTGGCGGTTCACCGTGCCTTGAAAAAAGCGGGCGCCCATTTCACCTCCCTGGGCGACAGTCCGGCGGGGCCGGATGTGGTGTCGCCGCAGATGTTTGAGGTCTTTGCGCGACCGTATCACGAACGATTGGTGCGGGATCTTGCCCAGGACGGGGTTTTTACGGTGATCCATGTCTGCGGCAATACCTCGGCTATTCTAAACCAGTTCGCGGCCTATCCTGCCTGTGGGTTCGAGCTGGACTACAAGACCGATGCGATTCAGGCAAAATCGGCGGTGGGGCCGGGTCACGTATTATTCGGCAATATTGACCCCAGTGGCGTGATTGGGCGAGGGACGGCGCAGCAGGTCCGTGAGGCGTCCAAGGTGTTGATCCAGCAATGGAAGCCGGGTGGACGTTTCATCCTGAATGCGGGCTGCGCTATTCCGGAATGTACTCCGCCGGAGAACATCGTTGCTTTGATAGATAGTGCCAAAGAGTTTGGAGCCTATAACTGAGTTCGGGTATGTCGGGTTAGGGATAGGTGATCGGTGCTATTGGATCATAGAGTGCAGGATACCTATTCATCCGCTTGGAAAATACGGTGGCGATTTGTCTCCGCAAACATGTGGATTTCCTGAAGGAAACGCAAGGGGAGGATATCAGTCTGCACTATGTGCACACCAAGGACAAGCGGGAGGCGGCAACCCCGCTCGTTTGGTGGGGTTCATGTTGTTAATGCCGCCTCCTGGCTGGTTGAGCAATTGGCCGTTTAAAAAATAAAACGCCTGAACAGTACAGTTTGTTCATGATGTCAGCTGGACGCAGCGGAGCAGGAACAATTTCAGGGTCTGTCCCCGGCGGCCTATGTGCGGCCCGTCTCCCCATGCATCCAACCTCCCGGAGCCGCGTTTCCCGGTCGGCCCGCGCCCTCCGGCCGAGCAGGGGCGCTGGGACTACGAC
>CAZDUS010000056.1:0-9918 GCA_964508705.1 uncultured Verrucomicrobiota bacterium | reverse complement strand
GTGCCCACTGCTGCCACAGGACTATGGCATAGTGGCCGGCTGGTCTAGAATCTATTCCAGCCACTCAAGCAACTGCACGCTTGCTGGCAAGTCACCTTGGATTAACGAACGCAGTACGCCCGCTGGGATTGAAGGGATCGATTCACCTCCACCCCAATACGGCGCGCATTGTTCTTCTGGATACGTTTGCGGTCATGGTGCCCGATGCACTAAGTCACACATCTGCCTTATCACGTCGTTACGCTGCTGCTACCGCCAAGCTGTCTGAGAATATCCAGCTTTCCATCGTCTTCAAGACGGGGCTGACCTTAGGCGCGAACCCCATTTGGTCCAGCACATCCTTTTGTAAGTCGATGCCTGGAGCGATTTCTATCAATTCCAGGCCGTTGATCGTGACGCTGAATACCGCGCGCTCAGTGATTAGCATTGCTTGCTGACCGCGATCGAGAACGCCCTGCTTTACCGGATAAGTAATGTGGCCTGCTTGCTTGACGAATTTCTTGCTCTTGCCTTCGCTATCGATGCGTAGCCTATTGCCGTCAAATGAAACACGTAGACCGCCCGTTGTAAAGGTACCCGCGAAAATCAGCTTTTTCGCATTATGTGCTATATCGATAAAGCCGCCCGCACCGGGGTTGGCTGTGCCGAATTTGCTGACGTTGACATTGCCAGCCTGATCGAACTCTGCAAATGACAAGGCGGTGCATTTACACAGCCCGCCATCAATCGCATCAAACTGGGTGAC
The DNA here is from genome assembly GCA_964508705.1 of uncultured Verrucomicrobiota bacterium. Lineage (GTDB taxonomy): Bacteria > Verrucomicrobiota > Kiritimatiellia > CAIKKV01 > CAITUY01 > CAZDUS01. The sequence continues at coordinate 9,173 of CAZDUS010000056.1, read as the reverse complement.
ACCGTCGACCAAGCCTTCCGGCCACATATTGGCTGAGAACTGCCAACCCGTCATCACCACACCTCCATACGAACCATGCTCGGTGGTAAACCAGTAGTCCGAAACACTTTCCTGATTCAAAATGCCATCCTCGACCATCACTAGCGGCATGTCAGATGCGGCGCCGAAGCCGAGGATGGTCAACGTCTTTTTCGGCACTTCCATATAGGCTCGGCGCGCAATGATCTTGTCGGGCCCGAATGGCAGCTTGGGCAAGCTGGACAAATCCATGTCCTTGGGCGAAAGATACCGCGCATCAAAAGGCGTTTCGGTGACCATCATCTGGTCGGGCACAATAACCACCTTGTCGACGAATACACCTGGGATGCGCACCTGACCGGCCGCGCGCGAAAAACGCGCCACCCGATTTCTGACTTGGGCGATCACGGTGCCGCCACAAGCTTTGGTCGCTAGTGCCAGAGCCAAAGCAGAAGAAATCAAGCTCTCGTCTTCGAAAGACAGATTGCCGAACTCGTCGGATGAACTTGCGCGGATGAAGCAGTGGTCGATTTTCCAAGTTGGATAGAAGAGAAAGTCCTTGCCCTTGAAATTGATCTTTTCCACCAGGTCTTCGGTTGCCCGCTCGGTGAACTTGCCTCCCCCATTGACAGGATCGATGTAGGTTCCGAGGCCAATTTCAGTCAGGTAGCCTGGACTTTTCCGAGCGACTTCACGCAGCCATTGCATTGAAGCGCCTATCGGCCAACTATAAGCCTCGATAGCATTCTCTCGTATCAGCTGCATCAATTTCGGCCGCTCGCCTGTTTTTGGGTTCACGGGATTGACATAGGATCCGGCGACGATGCGCTTCATCAAGCCTTTCTTCGCAACCCGATCCATGCCGGCCACTTCCATTGCGTCGCCTGTACCGCAGGGAAAATAGAACGTCAGATCGCTCGGACCCTGCTCCCTGTCGTAGCGGTCCGCAAGCGACTTCAGCAAAGCATCCGGAGTAATCCAACCGATTACGCCAACGCTGGCGACGGTCTGGCCGGAACGAATTGAGGACACGGCCTCCGCCGCTGAACATACTTTGCTCATGAACGAACTCCGAATTTCGTCAGGGTTGCCTTGGCTACGGGATGTTTGCAGTTTTCTTCAAACATTCTGTTCGCACTCATGTCGCCGGTTTCACCGTCGCGACCGGTGTGAAGCGCGAAATAAGCCTTGGTGGATGCAACCGCCACATCCGGCAAGGCCGCGAGCCGCTGCGCAACTGTGATGGACATGTCCAATGCTTTTCCGTCGTCGGACAGGTAATCAGCCAAACCGACACGATAGGCTTCGGTACCGGATATTTCCTCTCCACCCCAAACGAAGCGGCGCGCCGCCACAGGTCCGAGCCGCGCTACCAGCGCTTCCAGTCCCCACGGCGGGATCCAGCCAATCTTCACTTCCGGCAAATGCCAGCGGCAGGAGACGCCGGTCACCACGATGTCGCAAGTTGCGGCGAAAACAAAGCCGCCACCCAAGGCGAAGCCTTCAACGGCAGCAATAACCGGCTTACGCATCTGTGAGATGGAGCGGCAGAATCGTGCGGTGTCAGCCTCGTGATCGCACATGCCACGCAAATTCATGGTCGCCAGTTCCTTCAGATCACTGCCGGCGCAAAAACCGGGGGCACACCCGGTAATCACCGTGGCACGCAACTCCGGGTTGGCTTCGATCTCGTGCAGGCACCTCTTCAACTCGCCAACCAATTCCTCGGAAAGTGCGTTGCGGCGCTGCGGGCGATTGATGGTAAGGATAGCGACTTGTCCCTCGCTTCGGATGTCTAACATTTTCAGTTGTCCAGTTGGGCGCCGTCGCGGTTGAGCAGCAGGCGAACATCCTCGCCCTTGATCTTCCGGATCGGCAGGTTTTCAGTGATCGCCAGCGCGGCGGCATGTCCGATCGCATGGCCGTAGCTAAAGCATTGGGCAGTGACGCGGGCTGACGCCATTGCTTCGTGTTGGGCCGCCAGGCAGCGACCAGCAACCAGCAAACTTTCCCCCACCTGCGGCACAAAGCAACCCAAAGGCACTTCGTAGTAATCATCAAACAGCCAGGAAAGACGAGGCTTTTCGCCTGTGTGCAACTCGATCGGCCAGGGCGAACGCGCGATGCCATCACTGAACTTGGACCCAGTCACCACATCGTCGTTGCTCAACAAGGACATGCCGACCACTTGCCTTGTCTGACGCACTCCCACCTGTACTCCGGTATCGTTCAGGTAGGCATCTTCACATCCCGTCAGGTGGTCACGGAAGAAGCGCTCGTATTCGCGTACTTGCTTTCGGCCTTCGATTTCGGCTTCGGCAAAATCCCGCGCAATCAAAGTATTCAGTTCGCGTCCATCGCGTCCGACGATACGGGTGCAGTTGCAGATCAACTCATTCGGCCGCGGTGTCGGGAACAAAAATACTTTGGCACGCGGTAACTTGTAGGTTGCATCGGCGTTCACCTTTTGTATCAGCTTCATCACTTGCTCAGGCATGATGGAGTCGGCGCCATAAGCAGCCAGGAAGCGCTCGACATCAACCCCTGCCAACCTGAAGATCATGGTCGGGTTTTGAACCTGACCCTCGTGACCTACCTGGAACGGAAACCCTGCCATCGCCACCAGATCAGCGTCGCCACTGGCATCGATGGTGATCTTGGCGCGTACCGTAAGGCGCCCCTGCTTGGTGTAGGCAACGACACCCCCAATCCGTTCATTGCCGTCCATCAGCACGTCTGTGACGATACTGTGATACAGCACTTGCACGTTCTGGCTGGCCAAAAGCGCTTCGGCCGATTCGCGCCAAACAAGCGGATCGTGCACCAGGGTATAGGTCTGGCCGTAGCGCACCGGCGGAGTCAATCCGTTGCGCTCGTTCATCACACGGATGAATTCGTCTACAAAGCCATGCACCAAACGCTGCGGCTGAGCACTACGGCTTTCATGGGCGAGATACAGGCCGCAAAGCGTACCGGACATGCCGGCTACCGCCCCCCCTCCGCAGAACCCGTAGCGTTCGAGCAACAGTACCTTCAGCCCTTGTCGCGCTGCGGTATGCGCGGCCGCGACACCGGCCGCACCCCCACCCACAACCAGAACGTCGGTTTCCATGTTCCATGCGGGACGTTGATCTCTCGGCTTACTTGCAGTTTTCATGAGTTCACCTCGCTATCATGGTTTGCGGTAGCCATAGAGCAATCTGCGGAAAAGCCATAACCACTCCGAGCGCGACAACTTGAATGCCGATGAAGGGCCAGACCGAACGGACGATATCGCCCATTGAAATTTCAGGGGGAGCACACCCTTTGAGATAGAACATTGCCGGTCCGAAGGGTGGCGATATATAGCTGATCTGCATATTCATGCAAAACAATACCCCGAGCCATATCGGGTCGAAACCAAGAGCAACAGCTACCGGTATGAAAATCGGTCCAGTCAGCAACAGTATGCCGATCCAGTCGATCAAGCAGCCGAGCACTATCCAGATCAGGTTGATCACGATCAGGATTCCCCATCTGCCGATAGGCAGGCCCGAAATCAATTCCTTCAAATACTGCGTGCCGCCCGCCAGCGTATAGATGCCGATCAACGCCGATGCCCCGAAGAATAGCCAGTAGAGCATGCATGTAACCTTGGTCGTGTCGACCACGGCGGAGAAAAGGTGGGACCAAGTGAAGCGACGATTCACCAGGGCCGCCACCAGTGCGCCGACTACACCAATTCCGGCCGCTTCCGTCGGGGTTGCCCATCCAAAGTAGAGCGAACCGAGTACCGAGGCTGCTACGAGGCTCGGCAAAATCAGGTTGCGCAGATAGCCGAGCTTTTGGGACAGCGAAATATTCAGCTCTTCCGGCGGTGCTGATGGCGCGATTTCAGGCTTGAAATAGCTGACGATGATGATGTACAGGATATACATCCCGGCCAACATCAACCCCGGGAAAATGCCCGCCATATACAACTGGCCGATTGAAGTGCCAGCAACCAGCGCATACATGATAAGCACTACGCTGGGAGGTATCAGTGTCGCCAAGCCCCCACCGGCGCAGATCGAGCCCAGTGCGAGCGATTTCTGGTATCCGCGTTTTAGCATTGCGGGCAGAGCCACTACACCCATCGTCACGATCTCTGCGCCGATAACGCCGACCATCGCCGCCATCAGCGCACACGAAATCACCACTGCGACTGCCAAACCGCCACGCAGTTTGCCGGACCAGATATAGGCTGCCTTAAAGATGTCTTCGGCGATCCCGGCCTTTTCAAGTATGGTCGCCATCAGAATGAAGAGCGGGACGGAAACTAGAATTTGGTTGCCCATCAGGGTAAAGACCCGGCTGACAACCAAGTTCAAGGTATTGAAGTCAAAAAGCCAAACCCCAAACACGACTGCCACGGCACCGGTCGCGAAGGCGATCGGCACGCCGACCACCAAGGCACCGACCAACGCCGAAAACAACAACAACGTAATGATTGCTATCGACATAGTCGGCCTTTTATCGTTCTTCGTAGAGGTCTTGCAGGAGGTTTGCGACACCCTGGAGATACAACAGCACGCCCGCGATCGGTATCGCGAATTTCACCGGCCACACGAGTGGATTCCACAGAGTTCCCGAACTTTCACTCTGGTCGAACGAAGTGATTGCAAGGTCTGATCCATACCAGATTAGGGTGAAGCAATAGAGGGAGAACAGCACAAAAGCGATCAGGTCACAGACCCTCTTGCCTTTGAGTCCAAGCCGCTCATAAACCATGTCGACCCTGACATGCCCCCTGTTCAGAAGCGTATAACCGCCACCCAGGACATAGGCGAAACTTGCCAGATATGTCATGGATTCATCAGCCCAAAGCGAAGGAGAAGAGAAAAAGCTGCGCGCTATGACTTCGCGCAGAATGATGGCTACGACCGCAAGAATGAGCAGGCCAGCCAGGCGGCCGACCCACTCGTTCATGCGCCCTACCGTGCGAATGAAGGATTCCATTCGATTCTCAAGCAACGATTTTTATTTCACGCAGATAGGCCTTTTGCGACTCGACTGCCTGCTTGGCAAGAGGACTCTTCTTGGCCCATTCCTCCCAAACGCCATGTGCCAGCTCACGCGCACGGTTGCGGTCGGCGGTACTCCAGTCGACCAGCTCGACTCCCTTCTTTTGTAACTCAGCAGCAACACGGATGTCGTCGCCAGCGATGGTCTTCACCTGATGAGCGGAGAATTCTCTCCACGTTTTTTCCAATATGTTCTTAACGTCGTCTGGCAGCGCGCGCCATGCAGCAAGGTTGACGGTGAAATCCTGCATCGGCATCGAATGAAAGCCGGGATAGGTTGCAAACTTGGCAACCTCGAAGAATCCGACCTTGGCATTGACTGAGATGGTGGACCAGTCGACAGAATCGACCACACCCTTCTCTAGTGCAGAGTAGGCTTCGCCGCCTGGAATCACCACGATGGATGCGCCCATCTTGGCGATGGTTTCAGCGGCCAAACCTTGCGCGCCGCGATGCTTTATGCCTTTGAAGTCCTCGGGCCTGCGGATAGCCACCTTACTTGAAAGCGATTCGACGCCCCACCAGGTTGCACCGATGGTATAGGCATTGAATTTCTGATAGACCTGCCGAATCATTTGCAAGCCGCCCTTCTCGTTTAACCAAGCGTCTTGCTGCGCCGGATTGGTGTAGCCAAAGGCAAAGTCGCCGATTACTGCCAGTGCCGGCTCCTTTCCGGCCCAGTAACCGGGATAAGTTGATTGTCCGTGCAGTATTCCTTGACCGACTGCGTCTAGCGTTTCAAATGCACCGACTACTGCGCCAGCAGAGAAAGGTGTGATTTCGAGGCGACCACCAGTGTTTTTTTTCACGTTCTCGCAAAACTCACCGAACATCTTGAATGTGTTTTCACCGGCGGCCCACAGGGTTTGCACGCGCCACTTGATGGTTTGCTGGCCCAACACGATGGCCGGCATGCCTAAGATCGAAGCACCTGCAGCTGCGGTGGTTGCTTTCAGAAACTTACGGCGATGGTTATTCATGTCTCCTCCTTCGTAGTTATCAGAACGATCAGTATTTGCATGAAACATTATCAACATACCAGTAATATATCAGCAATGCAAGAACAAAAAAATGCAGCAAGTGCTGCATTGCAACCTTACCGGTAAGGCTTAGCGATTACGGTGAAATAAATCCCGAGTGAAATTTTCAGCGATGTCGGCGACCTCTGTGCTAAAGGTAGCTATCGAAGACTCGTCGCCCGAGACGATCGCCCGCGTTAGGTGTGCATGGGCGCGGCTGACCTCGGGTAGATTGTCGAATTCGCGGTGGTACGCAAAATAGAAACGCTGCGATAAAGTATGTAGTGGAAACAAAGCGCGAGCCGCATACGGATTGCGGGCGCATTGCGCGACAAACGGTTTGATCTTGAAGTGGTATTTCATGTAGGCGAGCACATCTCCACTCGTGCCTGCAGTTTCAATTGACGTCGCCAACTCGGTAAGCTTGGCCCTCTCTTCGTCAGTCGCACGTTTGGCCGCGCGTAACGAAACCAGTTGCTCGAGTACGCGCCGGGTCTCAAGTACGAATAACTGTTCTTCAATAGAAATTTTCGAAATCAAGATGCCAGCCCGCCTTATCACAGTGACCAATTGGTCAGAGGCCATCTTGAGCACGGCTTCCCGCACTGGAGTCCTGCCAATCCCGATAAGCGCACTTAGCTCAGCTTCACTCCAGACCGAGCCAGGCTGAAGTTTCAATGTCACGAAACGCTCGGCCAACTCTCGGCAGGCGACATCGACCAAGCTTTCTTTTCTATCTGCTTTCAATTCCATAACTATAAACACCATTGGATATATCATCAAGATACTACTAGATTCCCCGTCTCCGCGCGCAGTCGGCTAGGCGATATTTCGTTCAATACGAATAGATGTACTCAGCCAAGACAGGTGGGACCCGATTGGTAAAGTAGCTGATGCCGTGAGGAACCGTGGTGGGGCCCTACTCGGCGAGAAATCCCCAATCTGGTTCGCCTGCGCGGCCCTGATCTTGACGAGCGAATGTCCGCGTCACCACAGAAAGGAGGCGTTCAATAGTGCAGTCTTTTAGCGCAGTGAGTGTCTCTTCATGGCCGATAGGGTGAGTAGGCGTCTGCGCCAGTAAGCCGACGTTCACCGAAAACCAAGGCTTGTTCAATGGCAGCAATGCGGCACTTGCGGATCGATACAGGTACGGACTGGCGCCACCCGCCTGCGCACAAAGCTACGTCGCATCGATCCCGCCGCCGAGATACGGGAGTACCTGGGCGGCGATTACCTCATGCTTTACGCGCTGGCCGGGGCGACGATTTCCCTGCTGGCGTTTCGTCATCACCGCCAGCTTTCGTTCAGCCTGAGCCGGTAAGCGCCGTACCGCCAGCGCCGACTTTCTGGTCTACCGAGGTGACGTGGGTCGCTGCATGGCATGCATATCCCTGCCTGTGATCGGCTTGCCGGGTAGGCCATAAACGCATCTACAGGAATTCCTTGATTTGCCTGATTAACGCATCTACAATTATTGCCATGGAAGCGCGATTGATCTGGGACGAACCCAAGCGCCGCGAGAACCTCACAAGGCATGGCCTGGATTTCGCGACGGCCGGCGATGTGCTGGAATCGCGTTACCGGCTGGATATTCCGGTGCTGCGCGAAGGCGAGCGCCGAATTCAGTCGATTTCCTACGCGCTGAGCTTTCTGGCGGTGCTGACGGTGGTGCATACCGAGCGCGACGGCGCAACGCGCGTGATCAGCTTTCGCCGGGCAAGCAAGGAAGAACGCGAGGTGTACGATGACTGGCTCGAAAACGAATGCGATGACGCGTAAGGATGTGCTGGCCGCCGTGCGCGCCATTCGGCCCGAACAGGATTTCGTCTGGGACGGCAAGAATGAGGACGAGCGACCGGCCACGGCTGCCGAATTGGCCGCCGGCGTCGCATCTGCAAGCAAGCGGCGCGGCCGTCCGGCAGGATCAGGGACCAAGGAGCAGGTGGCGATCCGATTCGATCGCGAGGTGCTGGCAGCATTTCGCGCCGCCGGCCCAGGCTGGCAGACGCGCATGAACGATGCCATGCGCGACTGGCTGAAACATCATTCTCCGACGTAGCCAGGCCGTATTCACGACAACCCATCCTGATGCAAGGTGACAAGCCCCGTCGCTGCGCCAATCCTAGGCGCCAGTGCGCCCGCGCAGCAGCCGGCGCTGCACCTTGCCGGTGGTGGTCATCGGCAGGGCGTCGATGAACTCGATGATCTTCGGATACTCGTAGGGCGCGAGGTATTGCCGCACATGCTGCTGCAAGGAGGCTTCGAGTTCGGCCGATGGCATCTGTCCGGCGGCGAGCACGATGAAGGCCTTGATCACGGTGCCGCGCGTCTCGTCGGGCTCGCCGATCACGGCGGCATTGGCCACCGCCGCATGCTTGACCAGGCAGTTCTCTATTTCCCCGGGGCCGATGCGATAGCCGGCGCTCTTGAACATGTCATCAGAGCGCCCCTGATACCAGAGCGCGCCATCCCCGTCCATCTTCGCCAGGTCGCCGGTGCGGCCCCAGGCCTGCGGATCGGCTATGCCGCCGCCGAAGAATTTTTCCGCCGTGGCCTGCGGGTTGTTCCAGTAGCCGAGCATGAACACCGGGTCCATCTCCCCGTTGCAACTGCGCCGGACGCAGACTTCGCCCATTTCGCCGGGCGCCACCGGATTGCCCTCGTCGTCCAACACACCGAGCTGGTGTCCGGGATAGCCGCGTCCCATGGCGCCCGGCTTGGGCGGCGTCACCGCGGCGCAGTTGCCGACGATGTAGTTGATCTCGGTCTGGCCGTACATTTCGTTCACCGTGACGCCCAGCGCCTCCTGCGCCCAGGCGCAGACGGTTTCGCCGACGGTCTCGCCGGCGCTCATGATGCTGCGCAGGACGAGGTCGTATTTCTCCCTGGGCTGCGGCACCGCCTTCGTCATCATTTTCAGCGCCGTGGGAAAGAGGAAGCTGTTGCGTATGCCGTACTTTTCCATCAGCCAGAAGGCCTTGTCCGGATCGAAGCGGCCGCGATAGCCGAGTATCGGCTGACCGAAGTTCCAGCTCGGCAGCAGGGCGTCGAAGAGGCCACCGGTCCACGCCCAGTCGGCCGGCGACCAGAACAT
>CAZDUS010000055.1:0-10044 GCA_964508705.1 uncultured Verrucomicrobiota bacterium | reverse complement strand
TCCGGCGCCGAGACGGTGCATGAGACGGTGGAAGCGCTGGTGGCCAAGGGTGAGAAGGTTGGCGTGCTCAAGGTTCGCCTCTTCAGGCCATGGGATATCAAGACCTTTGTGCAGACGTTGCCGGCGACGGTGAAGTCCATAGCGGTGCTGGACCGGACGAAAGAGCCCGGTTCGATCGGCGAGCCGATGTATGAGGATGTCCGCACGGCGATTGGGGAAGCCCAGAGCTCGAAGCTGATGCAGACGAAGTTTTATCCGTTGGTGCTGGGTGGACGCTACGGGTTGGGTTCCAAGGAATTCACGCCGGCCATGGTGAAGGCGGTGTTTGACAATCTGGTGACAGGGCAAAAGAACCACTTCACGGTGGGTATCAATGACGATGTGACCAAGTTGAGTCTCGATTTTGACCGCGCGTTCCAGTTGGAGCACAAGGGTCGCATTGAGGCGATGTTCTACGGGTTGGGTTCTGATGGCACGGTTGGCGCGAACAAGAACTCGATCAAGATCATCGGTGACGACACTGATTTCTCAGCGCAGGGTTATTTTGTGTATGACTCCAAGAAGGCCGGTACGATCACGGTTTCACATTTGAGGTTCGGGCCGGGCTTGATTCGCAGTCCGTATCTTTGCACGAAGGCTGATTTCGTGGCCTGCCACAACTTCTCGTTTGTGGAGAAGTATGACATGCTGGCGAATGCCAAGATTGGCGCAACCTTCCTGCTGGCAAGTCCTTACAGCGCGACAGAGGTCTGGAATCATCTTCCCGACGAGCTGGCACAACAAATCATTGATAAGAAGGTGAAATTCTACGTGATCGACGCCATCAAGCTGGCGGCTGATCTCGGGTTGGGTGCGCGCATCAACACGCTGATGCAGACCTGCTTTTTCGCGATCTCCGGTGTTCTGCCTCAGGCGGAAGCGGTGGAAGGTCTGAAGAAGGCGATCAAGAAGAGCTACGGGCGTAAGGGCGAGGCCGTGGTTCAGTCGAACTTCAAGGCGGTGGATGCGGCGGTGGCGGCGTTGCAGGAGGTTAAGGTTCCTGCGAAGGTTGCCGGCAAGGTCAAGATGCCAGCCGTGGTGCCTGCCGACTCGCCTGAGTTCGTCAAGACGGTGACGGCGACGTTGATCAAGCAGAAGGGTGACAGTGTGCCGGTTAGCCAGATGCCTGATGACGGGACCTGGCCGACGGGGACGACTCAGTACGAGAAGCGTAATATTGCGGTTGATATTCCCGAGTGGCATTCCGACCTGTGCATCCAGTGCGGTCAGTGTTCGCTGGTGTGCCCTCATGCGGCGATCCGCGTGAAGGCGTATGACGGCAAGTGTTTGGCGGGGGCCCCGAAGACGTTCAAGTCGGCGGATGCCAAGGGCAAGGAATTCGCGGGCTTGAAGTTCACGGTGCAGGTCGCTCCGGAAGATTGCACGGGATGCGGCGCTTGCGTGTGGAACTGTCCGGGCCGCGAACGCGACAAGGCGACCAAGCAGGAGACAGGCAAGCGGGCGATCATGATGGTTCCGCAGTTGCCGTTGCGCGAGAACGAGGCGGAGAACTTCAAGTTCTACCTGGCGCTTCCCGAGACGGATACGAAGCTCTACAAGAAAGACACGGTCAAGGGCAGTCAGTTTGTGAAGCCGTTGTTCGAGTTCTCCGGCGCCTGCGCGGGATGCGGCGAAACGCCTTACATCAAGCTTTTGACCCAGTTGGTGGGTGACCGGTTGTACATTGCCAACGCGACAGGTTGCACCTCCATTTATGGCGGCAACCTGCCGACGACTCCTTATTGCAAGCGTGACGACGGGCGCGGTCCGTGCTGGGCCAACTCGTTGTTCGAGGACAACGCCGAGTTCGGGTTCGGGATGCGGCTGGCGGTGGATAAGTTCAATGAGTTCGCCCTGGAGATGGTGGACAAGATCCTTGGTGGCGCTTGTGGCGATGCGAAGATCGACAAGGCGTTGCTTGAGGCCATCAAGGCGGCGGACCAGTCGCAGCAGTCCGGCATTGAAGAGCAGAGGGCGCGTGTGGCCACGTTGAAGAAGCAGTTGGCGGCGTGCAAGTGTGATCTGTGCGGACAGTTGGACTCGGTGGCTGATTACCTGGTCAAGAAGTCCGTCTGGGTGGTTGGCGGCGATGGCTGGGCTTATGACATCGGCTACGGCGGTTTGGACCATGTGTTGGCATCCGGTCGCAACATCAAGGTGTTGGTGTTGGATACCGAGGTGTATTCCAATACGGGTGGTCAGGCCTCGAAGTCCACGCCGATGGGCGCGGTGGCGAAGTTTGCGGCTGGCGGCAAGCCTTCGATGAAGAAGGATCTGGGGATGATCTCCATGACCTACGGCAACATCTATGTGGCCACGGTGGCGTTGGGCGCTAATCCCGCGCAGTGCGTTAAGGCCTTCATGGAAGCCGAGCAGTATGACGGTCCGGCGATCATTATTGCCTACTCGCATTGCATCGCGCATGGCATTGACATGACTTCCGGGATGCAGGGGCAGAAGGATGCCGTGAATTCGGCACACTTCCCGCTGTACCGGCATAATCCAGAGTTGACGGCCCAGGGCAAGAATCCGCTGGCGTTGGACAGCAAGCCGCCGACGATGTCCTTTAGCGAGCATGCGATGAAGGAGAATCGGTTCCGGGTGTTGAAGCAGATGAACCCGGAGCATGCGGACAAGTTGATGGCGATTGCCGACAAGAAGGTGTTGGCCAAGTTTGACATGCTCCAGAAGTTGGCGGCGATGGCGCCGTGCACGGGGGAAGTGGTGACGACTGAGCCGAAGGCTTGAGCGAATTGAGCCTTTAGTGAGTACCGCAAGAGACGCCGGGTGACCGGCGTCTCTTTTTTGTTAAGTAAGAATGGACGGTCTGGCGCTGAAAGAGTAGTAACAGGATCTTATGCATTTTGAGTCTTTCGTATATTTCGGAGCCTGCTTGATGGCGCTTGGGACCGGAATGTTGACCGGCGCTTTTGGCGTCGGGGGCGGCATCCTTTTGATTCCCTGTCTGGTGATTTTTCTGAAAGTGCCGGGTGCCATTGCGGTGGGCACCAATTTGCTGGTCGTGCTGGCCGTGAGTTCGGTGAGCCTGTTGCAGAGGCGTGGCACGGCGACAGTGGATCACAAGCTGGCCATCATGGGTTGTATTGGCAGTGCGGCCGGGGTGATATTCGGGCAGAGACTCTTGCAGTATTTGAAGGGGGTGCCGCCGATTCACTTGGCAGGCAAGGATCAAGGCCTGTTGGAGTACGCATTGCTTTGGATGTTCCTTGCCATCTTGAGTTGGGTGGCGATCCTGCTTTTTGTTGATTACCGGAGGAATCGCATGAAAGTGGCGGCGCAGGGAGTCTTGCCGCCGTTTGTGAGTTTCAGGATGGGGCCTTGGATGATATTTCCAACGGTGACGGCGGGGGCTTTGTCGTTGCCGGCGGTGTTGATGTTGGGCGGAGGGATAGGGTTCCTGATTGGTTTGCCGGGTGTGGCTGGAGGGGTGTTCTGGTTGCCTGCGTTGCTGTATCTGGTGGGGCAGAAGCCTGCGGTGGCGGCGGGAACAAGTTTGCTGATCATCTGGATCTCGTCACTGATTGGGAGCGGTCTGAATGTGTGGAGCGGGAATGTGGACTGGCCGCTTTGCGGGTTCATGGTAGCTGGCGGAATCCTTGGCAGTTGGTATGGAACCCGGATCGGCTTGAGGCTTGATGGGGCGCGGCTGAAGTATTATTTCATCTATGTTCTGCTGGCGGCGATTGTCATTGTGGGAGCGAAAGTGTTGGCGATGACGATGGGATGGTAGGGGGAGAGGGTTCAGGGTACAGGAATGGAAGTATGAAAATTGATTGGGGTTTGTAGTGGTTATGCGGGTAATGATTGTCATTTTTATTGTGGCGGTGGTGGCGGTTGGGGTGTGGATGTTCCGCGGAACTGATGAACCGGGAGGTGTGCCGAGCGCTCAACCCGCACCGGAGATGCCTGTTCCCAAAGTGTCGGCTTTTCGGAAGGTGGTGTTCCCAACCGATCAACAGGGATTGTTGGACGAGCCGAGGGTCGGGGTCTTCCAGCCAACGGCGTCGGGGAATATCCAGTCGGCCTTGTATGGATCGGTGCGGACGGTGAAGTCCGGGCAGGGGCTGGCTTCGTCTTTCCATGAAGGGATTGATATTGCGCCTCTCCAGAGGGATCGGCGCGGGTTGCCGATGGATAAGGTGTATGCGGTGGCGGAGGGCAGGGTTGGGTATGTGAACCGGGTGGCTGGGAATTCGAACTACGGAATTTATGTCGTGCTGGTTCATGATGATCCGCTGGGTGAAGTTTACACGCTTTACTCGCATCTGGCGGCTGTCGAGCCGACGATCCGGAGTGGCGTGGAGGTGACTGCTGGGATGACGCTGGGCAGGATGGGTAACACCTCGTCGTCCGCGTTTCCCGCGAGTCGCAGTCATCTTCATTTTGAGGTTGGATTGCTGACCAACTCGCGGTTTGGGGAGTGGTACCGGGCGCAACGGCTAAAGCCGGATCACGGATTGTATAATGGATTTAATATGCTGGCGCTCAATCCGGTTGAATTTTTCCGCGCGCAGAAGGAGCGGGATGATTTCGAGCTGAAGGATTTTCTAGGCGAGATTCCAGTGGCCTTCGAGGTGTTGGTTCCGGTTAGGCATACTTGTGATTATTTCAGGCGGTATCCCGCGTTGTGGGAGGGCGTGGATGGTGGAGCGGGGTGGATCGTATTGTCTTGTTCCGAAAACGGGACGCCATTGAAGGGGCGGGTGGCGTCGGAAGCGGAGAAGCGAAAGGTTGGAGGAAGGGGCCCCGTGGTGCTGACGGCGAACGCGGAAGTGCTGGGGCGGAATGGATGTCATCTGGTCCAGCGAGACGCGGCGCGGTGGCGAGTGGGGGCCAAAGGGGTGCGCTGGTTGGAGATATTGACTTACCCGTAGCAGTATTCCGCGGCGGGGAAGGTGACGGGGCCGTAAATAGTAAATAGAGCGTAAGTTACTGTCGCGGGGTAGCATGATCCAACAATGATTTATGAAGCGGGTGGTGGCGTTGTGCGAATGGTGAGGCAGATCAATGTGTTGTTAACCACTCACCACAGGACCCCATTTTTTTCCAAATCAAAAGTGCGCCTTCGGCGAGATGCTTCGGCAAGCTCAGCATGACAACTTCTTCTGGAACTCGACACGTTTGCGAGTGTCATTCCGAGCGAAGTCGAGGAATCTCGATTTGGGCAACACGCCGTTGAGACCCCGCAAGCCCTTTTACACAGGCTTCGACTGAGAGGCTGCGCGGTGGAAGAGCCGTTGCATTTCCACCATGCCCTCGGCAAAACGAGGGCGCCCGAATCGGGAACCCATGTCAAGCAATGCGTCAACCGTCGTCCAGTCATAGGAACGTTCGCGGAGTTCCTTGTGGCGTTGCGCGGCAAGAGCTGGAGCGGCTTGAATCCATTGCCTTACGATGGCCAATTCTTCTTCCCGGGTGGGTCTCTTCATCTTGCACCTCGCAGGATGGCGCGGGCTTGGTCGATAATTTCCGGTGATTCCTTGAGGGTTGCTAATTCCGTCAAGTGCCTAAATAGATAGGGTTGGTCCAGGTTTTCACCATGCCTGATGGCGATGCCTTTCACATCCAACCAGTCTTGGGGCCTCCCTGCAAATGCCTTCATTACAAAAAGATCCTCGGCTGAACAGGTTGGAAGGGTCATGCCGGGTGCAAACTCAAACAGCGAGGCCCGTTCGATCATCTCGATTTCAAAACCGAGGGCGCCGAAGGCTATATCTACATCTTTGCCATTGGTGGCGCGAATCAGGAGAACCCGGTTCTTCAGTGAAAACTCAAGCGCATTGTCGAGACGGCTACTGAAGCGAGCCAACAGAGTACGGGCGTAACCCTCTTCTTTGCCGAATCCGGTGAGCAACGTCAAGTCTGCGTCCTGCGTTGATCGTGCCTCGCCCCAACGCTGAACGGCCAGTCCGCCGATCAAACAATAGCGCCATTGTTGGGCCGCCATAAAATCACAGACTTCCCTGGCTGCTTCAAAAACTGCATTCATGTCTTAACCATAGCAAAGCAAGAAACTGAGGAACAGGCATTGTTTGTGCGCTTGGTGGTGGGGCTATGCGTAACAAAAAAGCCTCAGGACGAACCAAAGATTTGGCCGACGTCGAGGTGCTTGAAGCCTTAAAAAACTCCCAGGCCGTCTGACTAAAGCGGGCGAGCAATGCGTTATTTTCTAGTTTCTAGGTTTGACCCGACTTAACCTGGCTGGTGGTAAATCCAACCCGTCGGAGGTTGAGGGAGTACAACTGAAAGTCACATTTGAGCCAACCGGTACAACGGTATGATCTGCTGTTGCCGTCACCGATAAATCATATGCAGGTCCACTGGGTGGAAGATTACACCCAGCTTTCGCTTCCCCCGCCCCGTCCCTGCCAACCGATTATGAAACTGAGGATGCCGATCAAACTCAGTCCCATCCATCGGTTCGTTTGCTTTTGCATGAATGGGTTCACTTTATGATGTGCGCCAGCAACAAATCAAGATGTCTGAAGGCGCATAAGGGTCGCAGGGCGCCACATCCCTGGATGAGGGGCGATAGTGGTCACCCATCAAACAAAGTCTTGACGGGAGAGGTGATGGAAAGGTGATGACGTTACAGGAAGCCGGCACGGCGGCGGGCGAGATGGATTATGCGGCGGAGTCAATCAGTGTGAAGTGTATGGAGCAACGGGCAAGGCAAGAGGCGGCGCTCTGTCAAAAGCTTAGCAAAATGGAGCAGATATTGACTTATCCGTAGCAGTTTTCCTCGGCGGGGAAGGCGCCGGATTCCACGTCCTTTCGGTAGTTCGAGAAGGCGGTGGCTATCTGGGAGCCGAGATCGGCATAGCATTTTACGAGGCGCGGGACCTTGGTGCCCGAGAGGCCAAGCAGATCATGCGACACCAGAATCTGGCCGTCGCAGTCCGGGCCGGCGCCGATGCCGATGGTGGGGATCTTCACGGCCTTGGTGATGAGGGCCCCGACTTGGCGGGGGACACATTCAATGACAATGGCAAAGGCGCCAGCCTGTTCGATGGCGCGGGCATCTTCCAGCAATTGATCCACGGCGGCATCGGTTTTGCCCTGGACCTTGTAGCCGCCGGTTTGGAGGACGCTTTGGGGGGTTAGGCCGATGTGGCCTAGAACGGGGATTCCGTTCTGGGTAATCAGCCGGATGGCATCGGTCCGGAGTTTGCCGCCTTCCAGTTTCACGCCATCGGCGCCAGCTTCCTTGACAAAGCGGGCGGCGTTGATGAGGGCGCGCTCGGGCGAGACTTGATAGGACATGAACGGCATATCGGCGATGACCATGGCGGATGAGGTTCCGCGGGTGACGGCGGCGGTGTGGTGAAGCATCTGGCGGACGGTCACGGGGATGGTGCTGGTATAGCCTAGCACGGTGGAAGCCAGGGAATCGCCCACCAGAATCAGGTTGATGCCAGCGGCATCGGCATAGCGGGCGGTGGTGTAGTCGTAGGCGGTAAGGCAAATGACTTTACCGTTGTCTTTCAGGTCTCGGATCTTGTCGGCGGTCCATTTCGTCGGTTTCATGGGTGACAAAGTAGCTGGAATGGGACTGGCGGACAAGAGCTTTGAACTGGAAATGAGGAGCGGGCGGGACTACAGTGTGCCCAATTAGAGTGTTATTGGTGCGGTGTAGAGGTGGGTAATGTGGAGGGATGTCGGTGACTCCTAGATCCAGATATTGGTCGCGGCATATGCGACCTAAACTTGTTGGAGGGGGCCTGATCTGTCTTGGGATCCTGATGCTTCTGGTTACGCAGTTGCTGTTGACTAACTGTTCAACATTGGGCTGGTGGCTGGGAACCGGATTGGCGGTGCTGGGTGGGTTGCTGGTGATGGAAGGGTGAGGGAGGGGATGGCGGGGGGATAAGTATGAAGGATGAATTATGAAGTGTGAAGGGGAGAGCGAATCCAGAACCCAGAAGAGATACGGGGAAGGGGCGGAGTAGAGTGAAGAGTGATAATGGGCGGATGATTTTTTTTGAGGAGTTACCTTCCACCAATACATGGGCGTTGGGTCATCTGGATGAATTAGGGGATGGCGCTGTGGTTTGGACGCGGCGGCAAACGGGTGGGCGTGGAAGACTGGGGCGGGTTTGGAGTTCGGTGGAGAACGGGAGTCTCACTTGTTCGCTGGTGGTACGAAATGTTTCCATGATTCCGCTGGCGGCGAATCTTGGTCAATTGGCGGCCTGCGCTGTGCTTGACTGTCTTTGGGAGCATGGGATCAACAGGGGCATGGTGAAATGGCCAAACGATGTCATGGTGGATGACTGCAAGCTGGCGGGGATATTGGTGGAGCAGGGTAAGGGGGGCGGAGATTATGTTGTGGGTGTGGGGCTGAACGTTAATTTGACGGCAGAGGATTTTACGGAGGTTGGGTTGGACCGGCCCGCCGTGTCCATGCGGGTGGTTACGGGAAAGTTGTATGACGTAGAGAAGGTTTTGGCTGTGTTGGCGAAGCGGTTTAGCGGATGGGTGCAGCGGGCGAGGGAAGAGGGGTTGAATCCTTTATGGGCGGTATGGGGGCGGCACGATTGGTTGGCGGGCCGTCGAGTCACGGTCGCCGGGGTGGATGGGGTTGTGGAAGGCGCTTATCTTGGGGTTGATGAAATAGGTCGGTTGAGGATTCGCACGATCGCCGGAGCAGAGGAGCGTTTTTGGACAGGGGATGTGGAGCGGGTGCGAGTGTCATAGGATTGCAATATGCATGAACCTATAGAGAGCAGTTGCACTTTTGGCAGGATTGAGGGGAATGAGGGTTCTACAGGAAGTCGCAAAGTACGAGAAGAATGGGGAATCACTGCTGAAGTTAGCGGTGGCTGGTCCGAATATTAATAAAACACTGCGGGTGAGGCTTGTTCGTCATGGTTTCCCCTTCGCGTTTTACTGAGCACCCTGACGATGTTTGGCCAAGTGGGCTTCGGCCTGTTCAACACGGCGGCGCAGAGTCCGGTCCTTCTCCAGATTCACAGCCAGTTGACTGAGTTGGTGACTGACTGCCGCGCCACTCCCCGTTTTCAGCACCTCAGCCGCCTGGCGCTGGGTAAGCCCGGCATATCGGCAAAGGAATCGCGCCGCCACACCGCGCAATGACGAATCACGGCGACGCCTGCAAAACGCTTCTGTTTCAACCTCAAAAATCTCCGCCAGCACCCCTAGAACCTTTTCAGCCGCGAGCGGTTCAGTAATGCGACGGAAAGCGACATCTTCAGGACAACGGTGGGTATCGACAAGTTTCTGGTACAGTTCGTCAACCCACGCCCGAAACCCAGCGCTACCAACACTGCGTCGCGATTCTTTCAGCGCCACCTTGAAATCGTCATCCGACTTTGCCAACCCGCTTTCTACATACTCGCGGTAATGCTTCGCCTGTTCACGGCGTTTCTCTCCCATTTCCTCCAGCATTGGCCCATAGTCCACAAAGGACTGTGGTTTGACTTGCCCGATATAGGCAGGATAGCTGCTCCACCGGTATTGGCGCAGATAGTCAATTTGTTCAGGGATCGGCTTGTCTTTCATGGCGCCTACATGGACCGGATTCAGGTGCACATACCGCGACAAAGTCAGCAGGTAGTCATCGCCTTCTACCAGTTTTGCCTTATAGCGCCCGTCCAGTAAATGACCGTGGCGGCCGTGCCTCAAATTGAAATACACCGTATAGGCTGTCGAAAGCGACTGCATGAACTTTGAACAGTTTCCTTCCGGGGTCTCAAAGACCAGATGAACATGGTTAGTGAGCAAACAGTATAGGTATAGCCGGATGTTGTATTGCTCTACCCGATCAGCCAAGGCGGTCAGGAAGCGTTCACGATCCGCATCATCTTCAAACAGATGGTTTTCTTCTTTCTTCCAGTCGCCCAACATCCGCATGGCGACATGATAGATCGCCCCGGGATACTCCACTCTCAGTTGTCTTGCCATGCCAGAACAGTGCCATAAAACCTCTACCCCTGCTATCTTTTATTTCAAGGGCTGACCCCT
>CAZDUS010000054.1:0-10495 GCA_964508705.1 uncultured Verrucomicrobiota bacterium | reverse complement strand
TAGAGTGATGTGTGCCTAGGAAAAGTAGTCTGCCCCCGTTAATGGCCGAGAGCCATGTCAAGCCGTAGACTCGCAGCGGCTAATTTATAAGTCCGCCTTCGCCCTGTTTCACAGGGGCTACGTCGTGACATCCTTCACTCTTGCTGCGCTGCGAGCGAAGGATGGTGGTGGGATAAGGATTCGAACCTTAGAAGGCATAGCCAGCAGATTTACAGTCTGCCCCGTTTGACCGCTCCGGAATCCCACCAGAATGTGCCCGGCAAGAATCCGCTGAAACGAACCCGCTCCGGAACAAGGACGCGTATCATGTACATGAAGGCTTGTGGTCGCAAGAAAAAACGGCAAAAAAGAGAATCCAGGAGTCAGAAGACAGAGAAGAGGGTTCGGGGTTCAGGATAATGGCAAAGGGATGAATAAGACGGCTCGCTAGGGATCCCGCATAAGGCGGGACAGGCACCTCGCTCCACCTGGGGGAGGGGGAAGGGAAAGGGGAGGATGTGACAGGGAGCGAGATGCTTCGACAAGCTCAGCATGCCAATACCAAATAAGTGTCAAACGGAAATCAGGACGTGACAGAGGGAAGGGAGTCAATGGAATCAACTTGATGTAATAGGTTGGATTGGTTGATTTGACGAATTAACGAGATTGGCGGTCAAATCGCTTGATGGAAATTAAAAGGAGGAGTATGAAGAGCAACGTTGTTGGCCGTGACTTTTGTTCTGTTACCGTCTGAAAATCGAGAGCGCCTGTGCGTGACACAGGTTACACAGATTTAGAGAGGGGAGACACTATGGATAAGAAGCAACAAGAGTTCATCAAACAAGCCTGCCGTCATGTGGGTAAAGACCGTACCCGGCTTATGGATGTGGCGCGCGCCGTTCAGGCTGAATATGGATGCGTGTGCGATGAGAGCTTGGACTTGATCGCTGGCGAACTCGGAATGCATCGCGTGGAAGTCGAGAGCCAGGTCACCTTCTATGCGTTCCTGTCGTCCACACCCAAGGGGAAGACGGTTGTTCGTTTGTGCAATGACGTTGTGGATGTCATGAACGGGGTTGAAGCGGTGGCGGCGGTGTTTAGCGAGGAACTTGGTATTCCGCCAGGAGGCACCACGGCTGATGGGAAGATCAGTCTGGAGTGGACGCCGTGCATAGGGATGTGTGATCAGGCTCCTGCGGCTCTGGTGAATGACGTTGTGGTGACGAATCTTGATAGCGACAAGGCTCGCACGATTGCCCGGCAGATCAAGGCGAAGGGTGGCGCGGCGGAGTTTGTGAAGACCAGAGGGGACGGGAACAACGCACATGATCTTGTTCGCGCGATGGTGCAGAACAATATTCGCGTCAAAGGACCAGTGATCTTTGATGCATTTGAGCCGGGAGTGGCGTTGGCGAAGGCCTTGGCGATGACGCCGGCGGAGGTGATCCGGGACGTGAAGACCTCTCGTTTGCGCGGGCGGGGTGGGGCGGGTTTCCCGGCAGGGATGAAGTGGGACTTTACGCGGCAGTCGAGCGGGACGGATCGGTATGTGATCTGCAATGCCGACGAGGGAGAACCTGGCACATTCAAGGATCGCGTGGTGTTGACGGAATGCGCGGGCCTGATGATTGAAGGGATGACGATTGCCGGATATGCGATCGGCGCGGCGACGGGAATCATCTATTTACGCGGGGAGTATGCGTACTTGAGGGCGTACCTCGAACATATACTTGCGGAACGCCGACAGAATGGTTTGCTGGGCAAGACCATAGGCGGGAAGAAGGGATTCGATTTTGATATTCGCGTGCAAATGGGGGCTGGCGCCTACATTTGCGGCGAGGAAACATCAATGATCAGTTCCTGCGAGGGATTGCGCGGGGATCCGAAGAACAGGCCGCCGTTCCCAGCGCAGAAGGGTTATCTTGGTTGCCCGACGGACGTCAATAATGTGGAGACTTTCTGTTGCGTGGCGAGGATTCTGGACAAGGGGCCTGGGTGGTTCGCTCAGATGGGGTCCAAGGGTAGTCCCGGGACGAAACTGCTGAGCGTATCAGGCGATTGCAGTCAACCGGGCGTCTATGAGGTTCCGTTCGGGATCAAGCTCAAGGAATTACTCAAGATGGTGGGCGGCGAGCAGGCGGCGGCGGTTCAGGTGGGCGGGCCATCGGGACAGATGGTGGGGCCGGCTGAATTTGAGCGCACGATTTGTTATGACGATCTGGCGACCGGCGGCTCTGTAATCGTGTTCAATTCGGAGCGGGATATCCTTGATGTGGTGCGCCGGTTTAATGAGTTCTTTGTCGAGGAAAGCTGTGGCTATTGCACTCCGTGCCGAGTGGGGAACCGGTTGGTTAAAGAGGCACTGGACCGGATCGCGGCCGGCAAGGGCGAGCCGACGGATTTGGATTACTTGCAGGAGCTGGGCCAGACCATGAAGGTGACCAGCCGGTGCGGGTTGGGCCAGACGGCGTGCAATCCGGTGTTGAGCACCTTGAAGTCGTTCCGGTCGGTTTATGACAAGCGTGTCAAGACGGACAAGGATGGGTTTAAGCCGGGGTTTGACATCAAGGCGGCGTTGGCGATTTCCGAGGGGATTGCTAAACGTCCGTCAGAGCATTTTTGAATCCAGTGTCCAGAAGTCAGAAGTCGGAAGGGGAGGCGTTATGAGTGAGAAGGTCACTTTTACCATTGATGGAAAGACGGTTCACGGCAAGTCGGGGATGACCATATTGGAGGCGGCGGACGTTAGTGGGGTTTATATTCCACGGCTATGCAAGGGGCCGGGGCTCAAACCGCGTGGCAGTTGCCGGGTGTGTACTGTCATGGTCAATGGCCGGCCGCAAGCGGCATGCACCCAGCCGGCGGCGGAGGGGATGGTGGTGGAGAATGACACGCCTGCCATGGTGGAGTTCCGCCGTAATCTGGTGGAGATGCTGTTCGTGGAAGGCAATCATTATTGTCCCTTCTGTGAGAAGAGCGGCAATTGCGAGTTGCAGGCCTTGGCGTATCGGCTTGGCATCATGGCGCCGCGATACCCGTATATGTTCCCGAAACGCGAGGTGGATGCTTCACATCCGGACCTGATGATCGACAGGAATCGTTGTGTGATGTGTGGCCGTTGTGTGAATGCCTCGCGCGATGTGGATGGTAAGACGGCGTTTGAGTTTGTGGGAAGGGGTGGGCATAAGCGGATTGCCGTGGATGCCAAGGATGGGCTTGGGTCCACCGAAGCCGAGGTGACGGATAGGGCGGCGGAATCGTGTCCGGTCGGATGCATCATCAAGAAGCGGATTGGGTATGCGATTCCCTATGGGCAGAGGACGTATGACAAGGCGCCGATAGGCTCGGAGATTGAGAAGAAGTGATGGGGGGAAGTATCCAGAATTCGGAATGTTGGGAGAAGCGGAGAACCCCTTATGCCCGTATGGTTTATTGAGTTTGGAAACAATGAAGGTGGAGGATGGCGATGGCTACAGTGAAACCGAAGGTTGCGACAGCGTCCCTGGCGGGGTGCTTTGGATGTCATATGTCGATTCTCGATATTGATGACAGGATTCTCCAGTTGATTGACTTGGTGGACTTCAACAAGTCGCCGATTAACGACATCAAGGAATTCACTGACCGGTGCGCGGTGGGGTTGATCGAGGGTGGATGTTGCAATGAGGAGAACGTGAGGGTCCTGCGGGATTTCCGGAAGCATTGCGACGTCATCATTGCCGTGGGTGAGTGCGCTGTCATGGGTGGGTTGCCCGCGCTTAGGAATACGGTGCCGCTGAAGGAATGTTTGCAGGAGGCTTACATAGGCGGGCCAACGGTTTACAATCCCAAGGGAGTGATCCCGAACGACAAGGAACTGCCGTTGCTTCTGGATAAGGTGTATCCGATACAGAGTGTGGTGAAGGTGGATTACTATTTGCCGGGGTGTCCGCCGTCCGCAGATTTGATTTGGCAGGCGTTGGTGGCGTTGTTGACCAATAAGCCTCTTGAACTGCCCTATGAATTGATCAAGTACGATTGAAGTGAAGGGGGCTGAGGAGATTAACCTCGAAGGACACGAAGAGCACGAAGGTGTAAATATGAGCACAAAAGCGTTAAAGAGAGTGATCATTGAGCCTGTAACCCGCGTGGAGGGGCACGGCAAGGTGTCCCTGCTGCTCGATGAGAAGAACCAGGTTAAACAAGCCCGGCTCCATATTGTGGAGTTCCGCGGGTTTGAGCGATTTATCCAGGGGCGCCCCTATTGGGAAATTCCAGTCTTGGTGCAACGTTTGTGCGGGATATGTCCTGTCAGTCATCATCTGGCGGCGGCCAAGGCGATGGATGTGATTGTCGGCGCGGACAAGCTGACGCCCACAGCGGAAAAGATGCGGCGGCTGATGCATTACGGGCAGATGTTCCAATCGCATAGTCTGCATTTCTTCCATCTGTGTTCGCCCGATCTTTTGTTCGGGTTTGACGCCGATGTGGTGATCCGGAATGTGATTGGGGTGGCGCGGAAGTTCCCCGACCTGGCGGTGCAGGGTGTGATGATGCGCAAGTATGGGCAGGAGATCATCAAGGCCACGGCGGGCAAGAAGATTCACGGTACCGGGGCGATTCCCGGCGGAGTGAACAAGAATCTGTCCATTACCGAGCGGGATGAGTTTCTCAAGGATCTGGACCAGATGTTGGTATGGGCGCGCAGTGCGGTAAAGTTAGCCAAGGATTACACCGTGGAGAATCTGGCGAAGCTTGCGCCTTTTGGATCGTTTGATTCCAATCATTTGTCGCTGGTGCGGGCTGATGGGGCAATGGATCTCTATCATGGCAATTTGCGGGCGATTGATTCGCAGGGTGGAAAGATTTTCGACCAGGTCGATTATCAGAAGTACAAGGATTACCTTATTGAAGAGGTGCGGGACTGGTCGTATATGAAGTTCCCGTTTATTAAGACCCTTGGGCCGGAGAAGGGGTGGTACCGTGTTGGACCGCTGGCGCGCCTGAATACGGCTGACTTCATTGATACGCCGGAGGCGGAGAAGGAGAGGAAGGCGTTCATGGCGGTTACGAACGGCAAGCCGAATAACATCACGATGGCTTATCACTGGGCGCGGATGATCGAGACGCTGCATTCGATCGAGAAGATTGCCGAGTTGTTGCATGACAAGGACCTGCAAGGCACGGATTTGGTGGTCAAGGGAGAACGGCGATCCGAGGGCGTGGGATTGATTGAGGCGCCGCGGGGAACACTGTTCCATCATTATCAGGTCGATGATAAGGATCAGGTGACGATGGCGAACCTGATTGTATCGACAACGAACAACAACACGCCGATGAATCTGGCGGTGCAGAAGGTAGCGGCGGATCACATATCGGGTCAGGCGAAGATTTCAGAAGGCATGTTGAATCATATCGAGGTGG
Source organism: uncultured Verrucomicrobiota bacterium (assembly GCA_964508705.1). Lineage (GTDB taxonomy): Bacteria > Verrucomicrobiota > Kiritimatiellia > CAIKKV01 > CAITUY01 > CAZDUS01. The sequence goes on along the minus strand of CAZDUS010000054.1, from coordinate 5,116 downwards.
CTATTCGGGCGTATGATCCTTGTTTGTCTTGCGCGACGCATGCCGTGGGGCGTATGCCGCTAGTGGTCGAGTTGTTTGATCATGAGGGACAATTGGTGGATCGACGGGAAAAGGGTTAAGGGGATGAGCAGAGTGTTGTTGATTGGATTTGGGAATCCGGGGAGGATGGATGACGGGTTGGGGCCTATGCTGGCACAGGCGTTGGAGGAGGCGGGCATTGAAGGGTTAGACGTGGATTCGGATTACCAGTTGACGGTTGAGGATGCGGAAGTAGTGTCAAGGCATGAGGTGGTGGTGTTCGCGGATGCGTCGGCGAATGGGGTTGAGCCGTTTGAATTCAAGCCGATCAAGGCGGGTGGAGCGCCGGGATTTAGCAGTCATAGCGTGGAGCCTGATGAAGTGCTGATGTTGGCTAAGACGTTGTTTGGGAAGGAGCCGCGCGCATATTTGCTGGGGATTCGGGGTTATGAATTTAATGAGTTCGGGGAAGGGTTATCGGCGAAGGCGGCGGGGAATTTGAAGGAGGCGGTGGAGTTTGTGAAGGAAGAGGCTGTAAGGTTGATAGGCAGTTAGGCTTACAGTCGCGGAAAGGGAATTGACCAGGGTTGGGGATGCAACCTGCCTCGAAAATGACGAGATGAATTTGGATGATGGGATGATGTGATTCGAAAGGAGAGCGGTATGAAAAGGGATAAGCCTCTGATTTTGTGTGTGGATGATGATCCGGATTTTCTGGACTCAATGAAAACGATTATTGAGAGCGGCGGGTACACTGTGGCCACTGCCGGCAGTGCGGAGGAGGGAGTGCGCCAGTATAAAGAGGTAAAGCCTGATCTTGTGGTCGTGGATTTGATGATGGAGGAAGTGGATTCCGGGGTGAATTTTGTGAAGGAAATCAGGGCGTTGGGGACGATCCCGCCTGTCTATATGCTGAGTTCGGTTGGGGATGGGTTGAACTCCAGCACGGATTATTCGGCACTTGGTTTGTCCGGTGTGTTACAGAAACCGATTAACCCGCAGATATTAATGTCCACATTGAAGGCGCGAGTGGGTAAGTAGGGGGATGGGATGGCTGAAGGATTAACCTGAAGCCTGAGTCAAGGGGGAGAGGGATAGAAGGTGGAGGACATGCCATTGCGCTCAATGGCAAGTTAAAGACGGCTTACCGCAATGGTTCGCCCTTCTGCTGAAGCTTTCCAAAAGATACTTTGAGTCGTATTATTCATTTTTTGCTTTGCGCGTATAGATTCCAATGAACAAGGATAAACCCCTTCAACTTGAGATGATGTTCGAACGGTCTGCGCGTTCTCGTGAGGAACTGCAGGGCGAACTGCTTCGGTATGGTGGTCGTCTTGAGGAGTTGGTGGTGACTCGCAACCGGGTGTCCATGGTATCGGCGCGTTTTGATGCCACAGGAGGGGTCAGAGTGCGGATTCACGAGGCATTTCTTAGCGCTCCAGAGGCGGTCATAACAGCTTTGGGCCGGTACCTGGTAAAACGATCAAGGCATGAATGGCTGGTGGTGCAGGCGTATGTGAGGGGGATGGGGGGAGGAAGTCAGAAGTCAGAAATCAGAAGTCAGAATGGGGAAGGGGAAACGAATGACACCCTCGCCCCTGAAGGGACAGGGGGAGCGGTGTTGCCGATCATGGTGGCAAAGTGGAAGGTGTATGATTTGGGAGCCATTTTTGAATCTGTGAATCAGAGATTTTTTAACGGGAAGGTGAAGTGTGGGATAGGGTGGGGGCGGCGGGGAACGGCTAAGAAGGGGAGGGCGCGTTTAAGAATCATGAGATTCGGGTCGTACAGCCGTCTGGAGAACGTGATACGGATCAATCCTGCGTTGGATGATGAATCGGTGGCGTTGGAGTTGGTGGAGTATATTGTGTTTCATGAAATGCTGCATGCGGCGCTACCCTCGGTTGAGGATGGAGGGCGACGCGCGCATCATCACCGGGCCTACCGGATGATGGAGCGGCGGTTTCCGGGGCACACGCGATTGCAGAAGATGGCTGTGGAATTGGTTGGGAAGAGGGGGTAGGGGGATAACTCCACCATTGATTCTAAACTCAGGTATCCATGCTTTGACATGCCGTGATGGTGGCGACGCCGACGATATCATCGGCACTGCAGCCGCGGGACAGGTCGTTGATTGGCTTGGCCAGGCCTTGCATGATTGGTCCGAAGGCCGTGGCACCGGCGAGGCGTTCGGTCAATTTATAGCCAATGTTGCCTGCTTGAAGATCTGGGAAAATTAGGATGTTGGCGGCACCCTTGAGCGGGCTGTCGGCGCATTTCTTGGCGGCAACGGAAGGGACGATGGCGGCATCAAGTTGAAGTTCACCGTCCACAACCGCGTCGAGTTTTAATTCAGCCACGCGCTGGATTGACATGCGTGTGGCGAGTGTCATCTTGTCCACCAGCGGGTGGGTCGCGCTACCGCGCGTGGAGAATGAAAGCAGAGCCACCCGAGGTTGGCCGCCGATGAGCGCCTTATAGGAGTGGATTGTGGAGACGACGATATCCACAAGCTGTTCGGCGGTGGGGTTCGGATTGACGCCGGAGTCTGCGTAAAACAGGACGGAATCACCAGCCGGGGTTGGCTTGGCGAGATCCATGGCAAAGAAACTGCTGGCGGTTTTGATGCCGGGAGCTGTTCCAACGCAGTGGAAGGCTGTCCTGACCATGTCGGGAGTAGAGGCGATACTGCCGGCGACGAGACCATCGGCGAGCCCTTCGTGCACCATCATATTGCCGAAATAAAGGCGGTCTTTCACTAGCTTGTCGGCCTTTTCCCGTGACATGCCTTTGTGTTGCCGGAGCTTGTAGAGCGATTGGGCGAGGCGGCTGGCTTCGGGTGCGGAGGTATGGTCAAGGATAGTAACTGGCAGGCCGTCAAAAGAGATTCCAGCGGCTGAGACTGCGGCCTCCTGTGGTGAGGCAAGAACGGTAACATGGGCGGCGATGCCGGATCTGGCGATAGTTGCGGCGGCTGCCATGACTCGAGGGTCCTGCCCTTCTGCTAGAATCAATTTACGACGGGCGGAGCGGGCTTTGGGGATCAGGGTGTCCAATAGCGGCATTTGATGGTCCTCAGTGATTATTGGAATGGTTGTTAGCGCAATTGGTGATGGGGGTGGCGGTGCAAGGAACCGTCAGCAAGCGGACGGTTTCGCGGGCGATCATCAGTTCTTCGTTGGTTGGCATGACGATGGCCTTGAGTGTGCTTTCCGGTGTGCTGATAACGCCGGGTTTTCCGATGGCCTTGCTGTTTTTATTCTGATCAAGGAAACAGCCCAGGCAGGCGAGGCGTTCAACGACTTGCTCGCGGATGACGACGCTGTTCTCTCCGATGCCACCGGTGAAGACGATGGCGTCCGCCCCTCCGAGGATGGTGTGGTAGGATCCGATGTAGGCGACCAGGCGCTGAACAAACATTCGAATGGCGCGTTGGGCTTGGACGTTGCCGGATTCGGCGGCGGCAATGTTGTCCCGCATATCGCCGCTCCCGATGCCGGAAACTCCCAGTAAGCCACTGCACTTGTTGAGCAGTTTGTCGATTTCATCGGGAGTCATCCCACGGCGGGAGAGGTAAAGAACGACAGCGGGATCGATATCACCGCAACGGGTGCCCATCACGAGGCCGTTCAGCGGGGTCATTCCCATGCTGGTATCCAGCACGTTCCCTCGTTCGACGGCGGTGATGCTGGCTCCGTTGCCGAGGTGAGCGGTGATTAACTTCAATTCGCCGAGAGGCTTGCCGATCAGGGTGGCGGCGGAGTAGGCGACGAATTTATGCGAGGTGCCATGGAAACCATACTTACGAATACCGTACTTTGTGTAGTAGTCGTATGGAATGGCGTAAAGGTAAGAGGATGGCGGCATGCCATGATGGAACGCCGTGTCGAAAACGGCCACGCTAGGGGTATCCTTGAAAGTGCGGTCGCAGGCTTCAATGGCGCTGAGATTGGGTGGGTTATGCAAAGGAGCCAGCCCGAAACATTCCTCAATGGTGTGCTTGACGGCGTCGGTAATGATCACCGAGTCATGGAACGTTTCGCCACCGTGGACAACACGGTGTCCAATGGCTTCCACTTCGGAGAGGCTTTTCAGGACGCCACTTTCAGGATTGATCAGGCGGTTGCAAATCAGGCGTAGCGCTTCCTCGTGGGTGGAGATGAGTGCTTGTTCCTTGAATGTTACGCCGTCATGTTTTTCGTATTTCAGAAAAGGTTCATTTTGGCCGATACGTTCAACAATGCCGCGGGCGAGCACTTTTTCCTCGTCCATTTTGAACATGGTGAACTTAAGGGATGAACTGCCGGCATTGACGACAAGAACATGCACTGGCGCACGTCGACCGTGAGACGAACTAGGCATAACAGACTCGATATTTCCGTCCGGGTGTGGCGGACTTTACGCGAAACCACCCTGCCGGATTTCAGGCGCTTATGCTTTCGTTTTGATGTTCCGGATAGGGCCAAACACACCGAGAAAAGATGATGTCACAATGGGAGGGAAGCGTTCAAGCCAGATTTGAAAATACAATTGGCGCGGCTGGCAGGAGTCGAACCTGCAATCTTCTGATCCGAAGTCAGATGCCTTGTCCATTAGGCTACAGCCGCAGCGACAGTAATAATTCGAAGTCCGGAATTCAGAATAGGCGTGCATGGTGGCGAGTTGGGCGGAGGGAGTCAAGGGTGGAATCAAAAATAATCGACTGCCGAATAGAGGTTGATTAAGTTTGATTCGGCTTGAAGCGGGAGTGATGGCAACCTATGATTCGACCGCTTTTGTACCCCCGTAGCTCAGCTGGATAGAGCATCGGATTTCTAATCGGAAATTTTGGGTCTTGCGCGATGAAGCGCTGTTTCGCAACGCTTTGAAGAGCAATAACTTACAAATTTTGCACGCTTGCACCCATCAGCGCCAATTTGCCCGAAAACACCAAAAAAACACGGCACAAACTCGGCACAAACTCGGCTGGGCCGCAAGGGTGGACTTCCAACTGGATGACAGAGTTAAACCGTCCTTCCCGCCTTCCGCCTCATCCCCCGCTTCACCATCTTTCGCGCGAACAACGCCCGCAAAGGCGGGAATAGGCTCATGCCGCGTT
>CAZDUS010000053.1:0-10702 GCA_964508705.1 uncultured Verrucomicrobiota bacterium | reverse complement strand
TCCCGGCCTTCCCCTTGAAGGGGAAGGAGATCGCGCTTGGCTGACGTTCATTGCTAATCAGGTCGGGTTTCAAACAAGCTGGCGCACAAGCGCTTTGCCGCGCAGGCCTGAAAAGTCACTCATGGCCGGCTGAAACCGGCCCCGCCGGGGGCCAACACCGGCTTTGCGCCCTTCACCAAGGGACCGCCGAACTATCGCGAAAAGTCTCGATCAGCCTTCTGTCCGGGCCGCCGCTGCCGCTTCCTGGGGTGAATTCCGCAGCAGCACGGCGGCCAGCGCCGGCAGCAGGAGCAAGGCGCCGAGCATATTGACGAGGAACATGAAGGCCAGCAGGATGCCCATGTCGGCCTGGAACTTGAGCGCCGAGAAGGCCCAGGTACCCACGCCGATGGCCATGGTCGCGGCAGTAAACGCGATCGACGTACCGCGTTGCCGGAGCGCCTGGTAAAAGGCATCGGGCAGACTGCGGCCTTCCGCCAGCGCGTTCGCCATCCGTTCGTAGAGATAGATCCCGTAATCGACCCCGACCCCCACCCCGAGAGCAATCACCGGCAACGTCGACACCTTGAGGCCGATCCCGAGCAAGGCCATCAGGGCATTGCAGAACACGGCGACGATGGTCAGCGGCAGGATGATGCAGAGTGTCGCCCGCCACGAGCGGAACTCGATCAGGCACAAGAGGCTGATCGAACCGAAGAGCAGCAGCAGCATGGTGACTTCGGCGGCATCGACCGCCTCGTTGGTCGCCGCCATCACGCCCACGTTGCCCGAGGCCAGCTTGAATTCGAGTTTTTCGGATGGATTTGCCGCGATGAACTTCTTGACCTCGCGAATGATGTGCGCGATCGTCGTGCCCTGATGGTCGTTGGTGAAGATCATCACCTGCATCGCGTTGCAGTCGGTGTTGAGCAGCCCGGTGCTGGTGTCGATCGGCGTCACCGACTGGGCGAGGATGGACGGGTCGTGCGCAAGCACGCGCCAGCGCGGATTGCCCTCGTTCCATCCCGCATTGACGATCTTCGCCATGCCGGGCAACGACAGCACGCCCTGTACCCCGTGCACGTTTTTCATCGTCGTTTCGAAGCGGTCGATCAGGCCCATGACCTCGTGATCGGTGCAGGCGCCATCGACGTTGCGCGACTGGGCGATTATCGACAGCACGTCGACGCCGATCGAGAACGAATCGACGATCGCCGCGGTATCGAGGTTGTAGCGGGAGTCGTCATGCAGTTCCGGAATCCCCCTGCCCAGATCGCCGGTGCGCAGGTCGCGCGCCATCCAGGTGGCGGTCGCCAACAGCAAACCCGCCACCAGCAGCACCCGCAGCGCCAGACGCGGCTCGGCAAAGCCCTTGAGCGCCATCCACAGCCCGTCGGCGCCGAGCTTCTTGCCGCCGGCACGCTTGACTTCCGCCGCAGAGAGGCTCATCCACGAGAGCAGGATCGTCAGCAGCATCTTGTTGGTGACGATCATCAGCGCGACGCCGAGGCTGGCCGTAATCGCCAGTTCGCGCACGATGTCGATCTCGATGTAGAGGATCACCAGAAAGCCCAGCGCATTCGCCAGCAGCGCCATCGCGCCCGGCATGAACAGCTTGAGGAAGGCGCTGTGCGCGGCGGCCAGGCCGTCCTGCCCGTTCAAGACCTCGATCTGCCATGCATTGGTCATCTGCACGGCATGACTGACGCCGATCGAGAAGATCAGGAAGGGCACCAGGATCGACAGCGGATCGATGCCGAAACCGATCAGCGGCAGCACGCCGAGCAGCCAGACCACCGGGATCATCGCGCAGACCAGGGCGACCGCGGAAAGCTTGGCCGATCCGGAATACCAGTACAGCAGCCCCGCGGTGATCGCGAAGGCGACCACGAAGAACTGCAGCACGGCGCGGGCGCCCTCGGTGATGTCGCCGACCGCCTTGGCGAAGCCGATGATGTTTACGTCGAGGCCGGCCTCTTTGACGTTTACGTCGAGTCCGGCCTTTTGATAGGTGGTGCGGATTTTCTCCAGTTGGTCCGCCACTGCAACATAGTTCAACCTGACGCCGGTCGTCGGGTCGATCTCCAGCAGTTCGGCGCTGACCAGCGCCCCCTTGAAATCGTTGGACACCAGGCGGCCGACCCGCCCCGACTTGAGCACATTGGCGCGCACCGTCGCCAGGTCTGCTTCGGTACCGCTGAAATTCGCCGGAATGATGTTGCCGCCGGCAAAGCCGTCCTCGACCACCTCGATGAAGCGCGCATTCGGCGTAAACAGCGAGGTCACGGTGGCGCGATCGACCCCGGGGATGAAGAACACCGCGTCCGTCACCGCCTTGAGCGTGCGGAAAAACTCGGGGTTGTAGATGTCGCCTTCGTTTTGCCGCAGGGCCACCAGCACGCGGTTGGCGCCGCCGAAGGTCTTCTGGTAGGCGGTGAATGTCTGCATGTACTCATGCTTGAGCGGGATCATCTTCTCGAATCCCGCATCGACCCGAAGATGCGTCGCCGACCAGATCAGCCCGACGGTGATCAGCACAAACAGGGTCAGAAAGCTGCGGCGCCAGGAAAACAGCAGGTTGCCGATGGAGCGAACGACCGCGTTCGCCTCGTTCGTTTTCATTGCCGCCCCTCCGGCGGCAGCGCGATGCGCGCCACACCGCCCTCGCCGAATACCAGAACTCCGTCTTCCCCACCTTGCTGCTGCGGGCGCTGAACCGCGCTCAGGATGCGACTGGCCTTGGTCGATACGCGCTTGAAAGTGCGTCCATCATCCCGGCTGACGAGGACGATACCGTTCTGGCCGACCAGCACGACCAGGCCATCGCTGGCCAGGCCGCCGAACAGCGCACTGTCGCTGCCCGCGACCACCGCCTGCCAGGTCGCCCCGCGATCTTCGCTGCGGAAGATATTGCCGCGCATGCCGAAGGCCAGGACGCCGCCCTGGGCCAGCGGCAGAAGTCCGAAAAATGAACCCGCATAAGGCGATGCCAGCTTTTCCCAGTGCGTGCCGCCGTCAACCGAGCGCAGCAACGTACCGGCCTCGCCGGCCAGCAGCAGCGTGCCATCGGCAAGGCGCGCGAGCGCGTTGAAGTGGCGGTCTTCCGTGGTGATCTGGCGCTCGGCCCAGGTCAGGCCGCCATCCATGCTCTCGTAAAAGGCGCCATAGGCGCCGATCGCGATGGCCCGCTGTTTATCGGCGAACATGACGCGAAGCAGCGGCCGCAGCTGTTTCGAATCCCGAAAAACTTCCTTCCACGAGTTGCCGCCGTCCTCGCTGCGCAGGATCACCGCATCGTGTCCGACCGCAAGCCCGATCTGCGCATCGGCGAAGGCGACGCCGGTCAGGGTGACATCGGTGCCCGTCGAAACCTTCCGCCATTTACCGCCGGCATCGTCGGAAACAAAAATGTAACCATGCTCGCCCACCGTGACGAGGCGCTGCCCGCCACGCTGCGCGTCGAGCAGCAAGGCATTCCGGATATGGGTTTCCGTAGCCGGCATCGGCGGCAGCGGACGTGCCGAAAAGGCAAAGCCCGCCGCAAGCACGACAAAAGCCGTGAACAGAAGTCCGATGATCCTGTTCATTCGTATCTACTCAGGTCGGCTGGGATCCACGCTCCTCCCCCCCTTCCAAGGGGGAGGTCGGCTGGGATCCACGCTCCTCCCCCTTCCAAGGGGGAGGCCCGGAGGGGGATGGGGTTATCCGTCGGCATGAAAATCCACCATCCCCACCCCAGCCCCCCAATCGCAAACGTCGCATGCGACCTTCCCCTTGAAGGGGAGGGAGTTGGTGGAGAGACTCCATCAACGCGTGCCGATACCGCGCAGGCCGGCCGGCGTGAAGTCCGCCGCGCTGCGCTTGATCTTCTCGTAGACCTTCGGTTCTTCGTTGCGCAGACCCATGGCCAGGTAACGGCCGGATTGCAGGTCGTGGTGCACCTCGATCGTGCCGTAGGCCATCGGTACATCGTAGAAGTTGATCGAATGCTGTTCCGAAACGCGCCACAGTTCGCCGCGGGCATCGTACTTGTCGGTCACCATGATCATCCAGCTATCCTCGTCGATGTAGAAGGTGCGCTTTTTGTAAATGTGGCTGGTGCCCTCCTTCAGCGTCGCCTCGACCACCCAGACGCGGTGCAGTTCGTAGCGCGCGTGGTCCGGATTGATGTGGCCCGGCTTGAGCACGTCGGCGAGCTTCAACTGGTTGCCCGACAGCTTGTAGGAGTTGTAGGGCACGTAAAGTTCCTGCTTGCCCACCAGCTTCCAGTTGTAGCGGTCGGTGGCGCCGTTGAACATGCCGAAATCGTCATTGGTGCGCAGTCCGTCGGAGGCGGTGCCCGGATTATCGTAGGCGACGTTCGGCGCCAGGCGCACGCGCCGCTGACCGGGGTTGTAGGTCCAGGCGGCGCGGGGCTCCTTCAACTGGTCCACGGTCTCGTGAATCAGCAGGATCTGGCCGGCCAGGCGCGCCGGCGCCGTCACCGTCTGCAGGAAATTGGTCAGCTTGTTCGGTTCGCGATCCTTCGCCGATTTCGAGAGGTTGCCGTAGGAAAAGTCGTACTCGTACTCGAAGCGCACCGGCGTGTAGGAGCCCTCGCGGGTCACCGCCGCCTGGCTCCAGGTCATCGCGTAGCTGTCGCCCTTGTAGCGCAGGGTGGAGTTCCAGATCGCCTCCAGGCCATCCTTCGGGATCGGGAACGGTACGCCGGCCGTGGTTCCGGTGACCCCGTTGCCGCCGGGGGACAGCTTGGCCCGCGTCGCGTTGGCGACCGCATCGTCGAGATCGGCCTTGGGGAAGGTGGCACTGCGCCGCGTCGGATAGACGCTCATCTTCCAGGTCGGGTACTTCTTGAGCATTGCCATCTGGCCCGGCGTCAGGTTCGCCTTGTACTTCTCGGCGCTGCTCGCATCGATCGTAAACAGCGGCTTGTCGGACGCATACGGATCGGGATAGTGGCCGCCGGCAACATAACCGGCCACCGGTTTGGTCAGGCCACCGGCAAACGCCGGAATGGTGCCGGCCGCATTGGCGGCGGCTTGCGCGCCCACCGCCGTCAGCGACTTGCCGAGATCCGAGGCATCGGCCGCCAGTGCCAATGTCGAAGTACCGGCGAACGCCAGCACACAGGCAGTGCCCAGCAGGGAAAAGGTTTTTTTCATTTCTTCAATCTCCTGATTCTTGGATCGCTTGGTCGAATGGACGGATCAGAACGAATAACTGAGGCTGATCGCGATGAAGTCACGATCCTTCAAGGCGTTGGTGCCGCTGGAGTAGTTGCGGGACTGGCCGGCTGGCAACGCACCCGACGCCGCACTGGGCACGTCGACACCGGATTCGCTGCCGCCACCGAAGAAGGTCGTGTAGCCGATGTCCGCCTGCCAGTTCTGCTGGTAATTGAAGCCGATGCCGAAGGTCGCCGCCTTGTTGTCTTCGTTGAAGGTCGGGCTCCGCCCATGAACATCATGCGAGAAGGCGATGCGTGGCGAAACCGTCACCGCGCCGATGGCGTTCGGATAGTCCAGCCGGCCGACGAGGCGATAGCCCCACGAATTCTCGGTCGCGAAGCAGTTGGTCGAATTGGAGTTGAAGGCGCTGGTCGCCGACGAACCCGGCTGCGGCAAGTGGCAACCCGGCGCAGCGAACTTGAGGTTGGACGGCAGGTCGAGCTGGGTAAAGCCCACCTCGCCGACCGTCACCAGTTGCTCGGCGCCGAAGGTCGGGCCGAAAGCCTTGGTTCCGGTGACCTGAACCTGATGCATTTTCACCCTGCGGTAGCCGCTGATCTCGGTACCGTAGGCGACACCCGCCGCAGTCGCCGGATTCGTGCTGGTCAGCTGGTTGGCGATGCCGAGGGCTGCGCCGAGCAGTTCGGCCGAGGGCAATTGCAGTGGTTGGTTCCTGCGGTAGGAATACTCGCCCTGCAGTGCAACGCCGCCCGGCAGCGCGGTATTGAAGCTCATACCGTACAGCTTGATGTCTTCCGGATACTCTACGAAGTAGGTTCCAGATCTTCCGGCAGCGGTAGCACAGGCGGCGTTGGTAGCGTTAAGTGCGGAGAGAGAGGTGGCGGCGGCCACACTGCCGACAACAGCTGCAAGAGCGCCAATGTTCGCTGCCGTATGCAAACCGCCGAAAGTCGGAATATTCAGGGCGGTGCAAGCCGGATTGCCGATCGCAAAAGCGGGAATGCCTGCCACGCCAAGCGCCCCGGCTTGGGGGCCAGTCAGGTTGTTGGAAATCGTCCCCGCTGCAGTGATGCCGCCCCGATAGCCCGACACGAAAGGCGTGCGGCTGTGATAGTTGGCGTGAAAAAATCCGAGTTCACTGTTGTTCAACTCGGGCAGGAAGAAGCGCAGCGCCACGCCGTACTGCCCGCTGTCGCTTGCCTCGCGATCCTTGGAGCGCGGCGCCCAGAGCGCTGCGGTGCTGTTGAGCGGGAAAATACCCGCCGCCCCGTTCAGGTCATTCCGCCGGCCAAACCCCGTGTACGCAATATTTCCCCCTTCGGACGCAAAATCGTTGGTGCTGAAGAAGGAGCCGGCCGGGTCGATCTTGGTTTCCTTCCACTCGGCGGGCAGCGCCAGTTCGACCGACATGCCGTCGGTGATTTCCTGCGATCCATAGACCATCAGCGTCGGGATGAAGCCTTCCTTCAGTTCCGAACCCGGGGCGCGCAGGCGGCTGACGTTGACCGGGTTGAGCACATTGATGCCGTTCTGGATGAAGGTACTCTCGCCCCAGCTCACCACCTGCTTGCCCAGCCGCAGGTTGAGTTTGCGACCGCCGAGGTCGAAGGCGCCGTACACATAGGCGTCGAGAATCTCGGCGCCGCTGCCGAGTTCGTCCACGGCCTTTGAGGGCAGACTGTTTTTGCTGTGAATGGTCGGATCGTAGAAATAGCTGGCGCGCATGAAAGCACCGAAGTTTTTGTACTTCACTTCGAGGTCGTGGGTTGCCTTGAATACCGTCGAGACGTGCTCGCCGTTGTCGTACTTGAGGTTGCCGTCTTCCGAGTTCGGGTCGCGCGACGTGCCGCCGTTGGCAATGCTGATCAGATTCGAATCGCGCTTGTCCATCCGCCACAGCGCGCCGGCTGAAAGCGTGGTGTCGAAACTGCCGGTGATTTCACCCGACTCCGACTTGAACTCGAAGGCGAAGGCGACCGGCGCCCCGGCCATGAGCGCCAATGTGACCGCAATGCCGATCCTGCTGCGGCGAAACTGCGGGGTACGCGAACCTGCTGACTCTTGTCTCATGCAACACTCCTCCTAAATGATCAACCGGATTGCCCGGCCATGGATACTGGAATCCAACGCATCTTATCGGGCAAGAATACACCTGCCGGCGGCGGCCCGTGTTTCGAATGCGCAAAAAAACTATGTCTGGCGGCCGTATTGTCGTTTTTTTAAGAAGAAAGAGAAAAGCGCCCAGCCGAGGCAGACCGGCTTTCCCGGCCGGTTTGATCACGACACACACTTCGTTCCCGCGCTGCACACCCGGCCGGCACTTGCCATGGAGGCTTCCCGATAAGGATCGGCCCATGCAAAGCTCGGTTGCCTGCCTGTGTCATTAACCTAGGGAAACACTGATCAAGTACAAAATCGTCCCCGGATCGAGTCCGGGGCAGGCTATTCCGGCGAAGGCCGGAATCCAGGCAAATCAAGGCACTGGACACAGGCTTTCGCCGGTGTGACGGCTTATTCAGCGCTTCCCTGGAGTCCGCAGATGAAAGCCGCTTTCGACACAGAGATCACAGAGACACAGAGGGCACAGAGAGAAAATCCTTGAGAACCGGCTTCACCCGACGGGTGGGGCGCCCGACCTGGGAAACCCTCTGTGTTCTCCCGGTTTTCTCTGTGTCCTCTGTGTCAAATGAGATTTTCAGGATTAATCGTCCTGAGGTCTGCGGCGCAACGTGAGCGCGTCCGCGCCGGATCGCCGTGTCGCCGGCGCCGACTTTTCGGGCAGCGGCAGCACGATGATTCAAGGCGCCGCGAGATCAATGCAAGAGCTTGACCGGAAGCAACGCGGTCGAGGATACTTTGCGCGACCCCTTGCAGTTTCCAGCCGCGACGCCGCTGATTGCGTTGGGCGCTTCAATCCACCGTCTCCCCGTTGCGCAGCAGACGCATATACCGGCCGAAGAACAGCATGGAAAATCAACCCGTAGCCAATACCCTGCGCCTCGACCTGGTTGCCGGCCTTACGGCAGCGGCCGTGGTCCTGCCCAAGGCGATGGCCTACGCCACGGTTGCCGGCCTGCCGGTCGCCGTCGGCCTGTATACCGCCCTGATTCCGATGGCGATCTATGCCTTTCTTGGCTCGTCGCGCGTGCTCAGCGTCAGTTCCACCACCACGCTGGCGATCCTGGCCGCAACGCAACTCGGCCTCGCGGTTCCCGACGGCGACCCGGCCAAGCTGCTCACTGCCGCCGCGACCCTGACGGCGCTGGTGGGCGTGATGCTGTTGCTGGCCTCGGTGTTGCGCCTGGGCTTCGTCGCCAACTTCATTTCCACCCCGGTGCTGACCGGCTTCAAGGCCGGGATCGGCCTGGTGATCGTGCTCGACCAGGTGCCGAAACTCCTTGGCCTGCACATCACCAAGCAGGGCTTCTTCCACGATGTGCTCAGCGTGGTGCAGCACCTGCCCGACACCGCCCCGCTCACGCTGGCCGTGGCCGCGGCGACACTGATCGTGCTGCTCGGCATGGAAAAGCTGTGGCCGCATTCTCCGGCGCCCCTGGTCGCGGTGGGCGGCGGCATCGCCGCTTCCTGGTTCTTCGGCCTCCATGCCGCCGGCGTCTCCACCGTCGGCCTGATTCCGCAGGGCCTGCCCGCGCTGACCCTGCCGGACCTGGCGCTGGTCGAGCAACTGGTGCCGGGAGCGCTGGGCATCGCGCTGATGAGCTTCACCGAGTCGATCGCCGCCGGACGCGCCTTCATGGCCAGCGGGGACCCCCCGGTCAATGCCAACCGCGAACTGATCGCCACGGGCGTGGCCAACCTGGGCGGCGCGCTGCTCGGCGCCATGCCGGCCGGCGGCGGCACTTCGCAGACCGCCGTCGTGCGCGCCGCGGGCGCCCGTTCGCAGAAAGCCTCTCTCGTCACCGCCAGCGCCGCGGCCGCGACCATGCTGCTGCTGGCGCCCCTGCTGGGCCTGCTGCCGAACGCCACGCTGGCGGCGGTGGTCATCGTCTATTCCGTGGGGTTGATCCAGCCGCTGGAGTTCGCCGCCATCCGCAAGGTGCGCACCATGGAATTCCGCTGGGCGGCGATCGCCTGCCTCGGCGTGCTGATATTCGGCACGCTACAGGGCATCGTCGTGGCGATCATCGTGTCGCTGATTGGGCTGTCCAGCCAGGCCGCGAACCCCCGCGTCCATGTCATCGGCCGCAAGCGCGGCAGCGTCGATGTGCTGCGTCCGGTCTCGCCAGAGCATCCCGACGACGAGACCTTCGCCGGCCTGCTCATCGTGCGACCGGAAGGGCGCCTGTTCTTCGTCAATGCACAGAACGTGGCCGACCGGATAAAGACATTGATCGCGAAGAACCAGCCGCGCGTGATGGTCATGGACATGAGCGGCGTGCCGGACATCGAATACTCCGCTTTGCAGATGCTGGTCGAGGGCGAGCAACGGTTCGCCGGACAGGGCGTCAGCCTCTGGCTGACCGGGCTGAATCCCGCCGTACTGGAAACCGTGCGCCACGCGGGGCTGGCCGAACGCCTCGGCCGCGAGCGCATGCCCCACAACGCGCATGCGGCCATCGAGCAATTCCTGGCCATGCCGGCTGCCCCGGGCGGCACGGCGCCGGTCGCCGCAACCTGACGGACGTTCATGGATGCGCCGATTGCGGCGGCTGTAGCTTTCGGGTTTGCCTGACGGCCCGGATCGGCCCCGAAAAGTCGGCGCCGGCGACACGGCGAATCACGCGGAAACGAGATCGATTCGCCGCCGATACGAATCTTTCCCGGCACAATCATCGTCCAGATATTATTCACGGATATCGTCCCTGCATTCTTCGGGAAATAGCCGGGGCAAGAAGTTTTCATTACGACACCAGGAGTCAATCATGGCTGGCAAAAAAAAGAGCAAGGAAGTTCAGGCAGGTGAATCCGCGGCGGAAGCGCTGGGCACCAAGGCCTACGAAAAGGAACTCAAGCGCCTGCATGTGGAACTGGTCAAGCTGCAGCAGTGGGTGGTGCACAAGGGGCTCAAGGTCTGCATCGTCTTCGAAGGGCGCGACGGCGCCGGCAAGGGCGGCACCATCAAGGCGATCACCGAGCGCGTGAGCCCGCGCATATTCCGTGTCGTCGCCCTGCCGGCGCCGACCGAGCGCCAGAAGAGCCAGATGTATGTCCAGCGCTACATCGAGCACTTTCCGGCGGCGGGCGAGGTCGTGATCTTCGATCGCAGCTGGTACAACCGCGCCGGGGTGGAACGGGTGATGGGCTTCTGCACCCCCGAGCAGGCAAAGAAGTTCCTTGGCGCCGCGCCGATGGTCGAGCGCGCAATGGTCGAGTCCGGGATCATTCTGCTCAAGTATTGGCTCGAGGTCAGTCCGGAGGAACAGGAGCGCCGCCTTCGCGACCGCATCGACGACGGCCGCAAGATCTGGAAGCTGACGTCGATGGACGTCAAATCCTTCACCCGCTGGGACGACTACACGCAGGCGCGCGACGACATGTTTGCCGCTACCGACTCGTCGTGGGCGCCGTGGTTC
>CAZDUS010000052.1:0-11112 GCA_964508705.1 uncultured Verrucomicrobiota bacterium | reverse complement strand
TCACCTGAACTGCGTCAGGAACCTGATGTCATTCTCGTACAACATGCGGATATCCTCGATGCCATACTTGATCATGGCAATCCGCTCAACACCCATCCCGAACGCATACCCCATGCACGCCTCCGGATCATAACCAACCTTGCGGAACACCTTGGGGTTTACCATTCCTGCCCCCGAAATCTCTATCCAGCCGCTATTTTTACAGACGCGGCATCCTGTCCCGCCGCATACATGACAGGAAAAATCATACTCAACGCTCGGCTCGGTGAACGGAAAGAAATGCGGACGGAATCGCACTTTGACATCCGGCCCCATCATCCTGTGCGCAAAAAACGTAATATCCCCCTTCAAGTCCGCCATGCTGACATGCTTGTCCACATAAAGCCCCTCGATCTGGTGAAAATTGGCGCTGTGCGTGGCATCCGTGGTATCCCGCCGGTAGCAACGTCCCGGCGCAATGATCCGTACCGGGGGCTTCTGCCCCTCCATCACGCGAATCTGCACAGGCGAGGTCTGTGTCCTCAGAAGAGTTTTTGGCGCCAGCCAGAACGTATCCTGCGTATCGCGGGATGGATGATCATCCGGTGTGTTCAGCGCGTCAAAGTTATGCCATTCCGATTCAATGTCCGGCCCATCGGCAACGGTAAATCCCATCATGCCGAAAATCGCGATAGCTTCCTCAATCACCTGCGTCACAGGATGCCTTGTCCCCAACTGCCTCCACGCACCAGGTAGCGTGACGTCAAAGCTCTGTTGATTCGATGATCTGGATTCCTGCTGCAGTCGGGATTTCGAAGTCTCCACCTGCTGGGTCAGCGATTGCTTCAACTCATTGACGCTCTTGCCGAACGCCGGTCGCTCTTCCGGGGACACCGTCTTTAATTGATCCATGACCCCCTGCAACAAACCATTGCGGCCCAGATACTTAACGCGGACTGCTTCCAAATCATTCAGGGTCGCGGCCTGAGCCGCCTCGGCAACAGCCTGATCCTTTAATACAATAACATCCTGTACATTCATGATATTCCCGTCCTGCAAAATTCGTGGCTTTGTATAACAGAAGCCACCAGCCTCTGCCACGCCTTTCTTTTTGCCAGCACCAATCCAGCGACGGGGGCTCTCAGCACGTCTGGTGTGCCCCCCTCTAGATCGCTTCAATCGCCGACTCGAGCTCTCGTTACTCAACCAATCGGATGCGATAAAATATCGGACCCAACCCATTCGAATCGGTCTCCGGGTCAATATAGTTCAGCAGACCATTCGTGATTGCCGTTCTCAGGCTCTGCTGGTCCGCTCCCATTCCAGTCGGAGCGTTAGTCCACAATTGCAAATCAAAACTCTTCATGACTTGATAGGACTTGTCGCCCTTTACCGACCAAACAACACGATTGAGCTCGCCAATGGAATCCGTCTTAACAACTGCGAAAACATCCTCTTTGCTACGCGGATCAGTCCCCGCTCGGACTTCGGCGCCATCACCCGCTTTATCGCCGTCCGTGTCACCGCGATCAATATCCGTATTAAACAACTCAATTTCATCCACATCCAATAGTTCGTCACCATCCGTATCAAAAGCCGCGAGCGAAGCGTCCGGCAGAGCTGACACCATTCCTTCGTTTATACGCACCTGGCTAATCTGCCACAAAACCGGGTCACCACCTGCAAATTTCATAACAATCAATGAGCCATTACCTGCTACAGGATTGGCACCCGCAAGGGAAACACGCACAACACCTTCCTGATTGGTGTTAACAGCCAAAGCCATGCTGCCTGCAAGACTGCCGCGATTCACTTCGGCAACTGTACGATTGGTTGGATCATAATTCAGCACCAGGTCAACGCTGTAAACAGAAGCCTCGGTTGCCTTCAGGAGCACACGCGCACTCTGCTCGCCGTTGCCCCCCGGCAAAGGCCCGTTATCCATCCCCGTAATCACGGTCGTTTCCGTTTCGTCGCTGGTTTTAACAACGCCAACCCCTTGCCCCTTAAAGCCTGACGAGGCAACCCCTTTGCCTGCTGGTGGAAGCCAATTACCAGACACATCCCCAATCAAAATCGCCGTAAAGTCCTGTCCAGAAAGGTCACTTACGAGGGCACCATAACTGCGTTGCGCAGGCGTAAACTCCCAGAAGCATCCGGCGCCCGGGAATGCCCCCTCGATGAGACCTACGGACTTCTCTAAAATATAAGAGGCATCCATGGACGAAACGATTCCATTCCGGTTGACATCCGCCGCAAGAACCTGATTCGACGAAAGCACCAACAATCCCGCCGCCGCCTGCAACACAAGCGAGGCATCGTACCCTGTGATTTCAACAACATCGTTGGTCTTCGTAGGCGTCATAACATAGCCGGCGGTCGGGACATTGGTGATGGAGAACGTTCCATTGGTCGCCGACAGCGTCAGGAAATTCCCCGCACCGGCTAGCGCGATCGCCGTTTCAGGCACCGCCTTGCTGTCGCTGAAATAGCGAACAGCTCCGGCAAGACTGAAGAAACCGTTCACCGTCAGCTCGCCGTCACTACACGTCGCCGTCATCGCCCCGTCATTCAGCGACACACTTTCAATCGTCAGAGCCGAGGAGGCCGGCGGCGCCTTGATGACGTTAAAGCGCAGGATGACCAGCGGGCCGCTGCCGGAAACGCTGCTGGCGTTCGCCAATGACACCACGGCTCGCCCGGGCGTGCCAAGGTTGGCAGACAAGGCCCAGCCTGCCGTTAACGCCCCCACTCTCGCGTCCACCGCTGATAGCACGGTGGGATCAAAAGCCAGTGTTGCATCCACTGCGCGCAAGCCTTCAACATTCGCCGCCGACAAGGCCACTTCAACTTGCGCGCCATAGGTGCCGTTTGTAACTGGCATGGCCACCAGCACTCCGCTCTGCTCAAATTGGAATGCACTCAATAGCGTGCTTTGCATACCGTTCGTGTTGACCACGGTAACATCCACCAAGGCCGGGAAATGCGCCGGCGTCACACAGGTCAACTGGTTCCCACTCATCAGTGTGATATTACTCGCCAGCACGCCGCCGAAGAGCACGCTCACCCCCGACTCGAATAGTGTGCCGCCTAATGTGACAACCGTACCTCCTGCACCGGGGCCATGGTTAGGGGTGACCGACGTCAACGATGGCACATTGTTAACGAATACGACATGCGGCAGGACGGGAGTTCCACTGAACACCTCGCTAATGCCATCGCCAGCGGTGATATAGTAGTCTACCCCGGGCGATAAAACGACTGAACCCGGGATCGTCGCCGCCCAATCGTTTGAGATCACATTGACCATGGCCATGCCTGTGAAGTTGGAGCCACTGCCAGAGAGCCGGTAAAACAAGGTAACATCAGTTACCCGCAGATTATCGGTCGCCGTTGCGGAAATCCGCAGTCCCCGCGCAGGGAGCGCACTCGTGATCGGCATATGCGTCAGCACAGGCGCGATGGTATCAAGCGCGCTTGCGGAAGCCAGCCCAGAAGGGTCCGATTCAGTCATGTCCGTCGTCAACACGGTAAACCTGTAATATTTTCTCACCGCCGGCGGGACATTGGTATCCGCGTAACTCTCGCTTCCCGGCGGGATGACCGTATCATTGAGGCGCGTCCATGTCCCATTGGTGCTGTCGGCACGATACAGGTTATAACCGGCCAGCAGGTCGTAATCGTTCTGCTGCCAAGTGAGTTGAATCGAGCCTTCCTGACCGACGGCCTGTAGCGTCATAGCCAAAACTTCCATAGTCCGCACTTCAAAGCGGAATCGACCCACGTCATAACCGGAAACCAGCCAGGGATCATCAGCCGCAACGGCGCCGGAAATCCTCATCAATTGATAGCCCTCACCCGTCACCGGTGTAATCCAGGCGGACCCCTGCCATGTACGGGCATTCAACCAGCCATTCGTCATCTCATGGAAATCGACATCGCGCGGGGTAACCGAAAAGTCCGTGTGAGGAGCACTGGGACCAAAGGTGACATACGGTTCAATATTGGTGTTCATGTCGCGGTTGAAGCTGATCGTGAAATCCGCCCGTCCCCCGCTCAACTGCGGCACCGTTTCAGCTGTGACTCCATTAATCAAGACCCGCTCTGCAAACGGATAGGTGGTGGTGAATCCATGGGCAGCCGCCGGCTGGTATTCAATCTGCGAGCTGACAAAGTCATCAACATAGTCCTTGATCGCATAGTCAATCAGCCCGGTCATATCCGTGCCCCAGTAATTGTCAAACATCGCGGCATAGGTACGTCGGGGGCTGTAGTTGTTGGCCATGATCCGCATCCAGTGGCTGACATTGGGATCCCAATACTTGCTTAGGAATGCGTTGTAGCGCACATCCCCACGCATTCGCTCCCGCACATATGTCAGTAGTTCGCCACTGGTTACCGGCGCATTCAACTGGGGCTCGGTCCAGCTCCCCGGTAGTTTCAATATAAACATGAGCCCCCATGAAATACCCCCGTATCCACCCCTCGTGGAAATGACAATCTCGCTATTGCGCCATGTCCCCAGGTAATTCTCCGCATAGCGCCCCAGGCAACTGAAGGAAACCACATGCTTTGAATATTTGGGTAATACGATGGGATAATTGGGAGACCAGTGCGTATAGTTCGTCGGGGCCCCATCCAACCAACCATAGGTGCGCGAGGTTGGATCATCCGTCATTCCAATGAAGGTCGAGTTACCATCGTAACCCACTCCGGGCATTTGGTTCACATACCCTTCCAGAAATGCCTGTTCCTCCTCGTTGGTAATGCTCGCCACGTGCCCGCCAAAGTACTGGGCTATCAATTCGGCCTCCTGCAACGTGGTAGACTCAACGGGCAAAAGGGCATAGGTGTCATTGGATCGTGTCACCACATGATGGATACCCCGCCATCCGGTAAATTCAGTGCCGTTGTAATTCCCCAGATACACTCCCCCGAAGGCGTGCTTGTCCGTGGTTTTGGGAACCGTGAGACTCAACGGATGATTGTTCTCGTTGTCCTGCAGGAAGGCACAGTTGAAGAGACGCGGTGTCCCGCTTGGCGCGAGCCAGCCGGCATCAAAAAGACAGCGGTTAAAATACGCGGCGGACAGGGTCCCGCCCCCTCGTAACTTATGGAACACACTGTTGTTAATCGCTTCAGCCGTTATCGTGGAGGCTCCAAAATCCCAGTCGAAATAAACGTGATCAATGTTGCGAAAACCCGTCAAATTCGGATTACGCACCTTGACATACGCCATATCCGCAGTGCCTCCATCAACCGCGATGTTCACCAATTGTCCGGCCACAAGATAGGAAGGGAAAAACGACACCGGCTGCTCACTCGTCCCCTCAACCCTCAGGTTGCCACGGACGATCATATTCCCTGCCTGCGGCCCGGGATTATAAGGATCGTCGCTGATGCCGCCCCACTGAACCTGCGCCCCAGCCTCAATGGTAAGGGTGGCGCCCTGCTCAACCAGGACCGGGCTGGCAACCATCCAGAATTCGTCCGCAGCCAACACAGTGTTGGTGCTGATCACCCGCGGGACGTTCTTTCCGCGTTGCACCACATAGCGAAAACGGCTAACGCTTTCATACGGTCCAGGGACGGACGGATTCCAACCATCTTCGTATGTAACAGTCATCTCAAACTCGATGACGTGGTCATTGGGGCAATTACTGGCCACCTGTATAACGAAGGGACGCTCCACCCCTGTGATGACTCCACCCGCGTTATAGATGAACCCATTATCCGTGGTGTTGAACGGACCGATCTCCCCAAAGTTAACGGCGTTCGTGAGAATCGTAACGTAGGGGTCCTCAAAGGCAGCGCCCTCCGCCTGCGCCTTCAGGGTGGCCACCACATTTTCAGCCTGTCCGCAGCGGTTCATCACCTCAACCGCTAGATGCAGGGTTTCGCCGGAGTCGATCTTCCCGTCGGCATCGTTGCGTTCACTGATGGCTTGATTATCAAACAACCAGGTTTCCAGCACATTTACTCCCGGCGCCGGAAGTTCCGAAATAGCCTTTAAGGCGTCCACATTGGGATTCGCGCAGTTCCACAATCCACCCATGAGGAACCGTGACGAATAAATATCGCGCTGCCAGAAATATGACCTCATCAGGGCGGCAATGCCCGATACCACCGGGGTGGCCATGGATGTGCCGCTCCAGGCGGCGTATTGGTTCCCTGGCAGCGTGCTTAAAATGTCCTCACCGGGGGCGGCGAGATCATATCCATAGTTCGAGAACCACGCGCGTGTACCTTCACTGGAGGCGGCCATGACTCCATGCACGTAGGGCAAGGCCGCAGGATAACTGGGGAAATCATAAGCATTCAACCCGTCATTGCCCGCCGCCGCGACCAGCACCGCCTGATTCAACGCCATCTCCAACACATCTTCAACAACTTGTGAACGCTGGTAGCCACCGAAGCTCATATTGATAACCTCGGCACCATTATCCGCAGCGTAGAGAATAGCCTCGGCAATATCAGTCGATGTGAGCGCCCCCGAATACTGGGCGGCACGGATCGCCATGATCTGTACGTTGAACGCCACCCCCACCCCGCCCTTCAGGTTGAACGCCGTCGCCGCAATGACACCGGACACATGCGTGCCGTGGCCGTGCAGGTCGATGGGGTCCCCGGCGTGACTGCGGGCATCGGAGACCACGCTGCAACCATGGATGTCGTCCACAAACCCGTTGGCATCGTCGTCGATGTTGTTGCCAGGAATTTCGCGCGGATTCGTCCACATGTTCCCGATGAGATCCTCGTGGTTGTAATCCACACCCGTGTCAATCACCGCCACCACGACATCCCGGTTACCCCCCGCCGGCACACCTCGATCCTTGAGGTAATTCCACGCGGCCTGGGCCTTTACAGCCGTAAGATGCCATTGCTGATTGATCTGCGGGTCTGTACTGCCATTCGGCAAACCGGTAATGGGCGGCTCCACGCCATCATTTAATTGCCACTCAATTGCCGGCTCCGCGTATTCTACCGCCGGGTTAGCTTTAAGGTCAGCAAGCGCTTGCTTCAAATCGACGTCACTAGGCACTTGCAGACGGCACCATCGGAACAACCCGTCGCGCTTCATATCCTTCTCTGTTTTCGCCTTGATCCCAACGCTTCCAGTTTCCCTCCGAGCCCGGCCGAAAACGGCTCCGGCAGATGTCATTCGATGCTTGTGGAGAAGACCACTAAGCTCGTTCGTCTCGGCAAGCGCCAGTCGGGACTCCTTCTTCTGGACCACCGCACGCTCCAACACGGTGGCCGCCTGCGACGTTTTGCGGAGTTTAACAACAATCTCACCGGGCATGCTTTTGTTGTCGGCTGCTGATTTTATCCCCGGCGGCAGAGCCGTATTATCCTTCGGCGTTGGCCGACTGCCGTTCATCGTCGTCTGCCACCCCTGCGAAGCAGTCTCGCGCAGACCGGCAAAGGCGGTCCCTGCAATAAGAAAGAGAAGAACGTTCAAGAACATCCGACAAGCGGCAGCAGTTGTTTTCATAGGCCTCCCAAAGAAAGCAACTTGAAGTTACGTTTAGAATTTTGGGAACAATGCGGAAACACGGCGTAAACGTCAAAGCCTTTTCACACTTCGCAATTATCGAGGAAATACCGATACCCAAAGCAAGGCTTCACCGATCGCCATGAAGAAGAATCTCCTCCAGAGAGTATTTAGGGACATGATGCCTACCCTGCTCGTCTCGCCAGTACTTGATGTCCCCATTGACAACAGGTTCCACAATGACAGTTTCCGCAGGCTCTCCAAGGGCTATCACCAGGAGAATTTCGTACTTCGCTGGCAATCCCAGTACTTCTGACAATTGTTCCCGCTTGATAGAACCTATCATACAGCCCCCAAACCCGGACTCCACAGCCCCCAGCAGGATGCTCTGCGCCGCAATCCCGTGATCGCAAATACATCCCTTTATCAACTCCGTCTCTGCCACAATCACAATATAAGCCGATGGTCGTTCCCCCTCCACCGGCCCTGCCCAATTCGTCAGATATCCCGCCCACGCCAGGCAGGGAAATATTTTTTCATTGAGTACAGGATTGGCCGACAACACAAAGCGCAATAGCTGACGATTGCCTGCTGAACCCGACAACCGCCCTAGATCAACCCATTCCCTTAGCATAGCCTCACTGATGGACACCCCCTGCTTAAACCTGCGCACGCTTCTGTTTCTAAACACCAACTCTTTAATCGTCATGTATCCCGCCCTTCTCGATGTCACATACTAATAATCACCATGAATTAGTCTACCCTATCATACGCAAATGATTCTCGTCACCACAGCAGCACCCTTAAATCAATTGCTCAAACAGCCATCTTATGCTTAATTTTTCCGAAATTAGGCCTGTGGACATGGGGCAGTTTGATGGATCATTTATGAAGACGACTCATGACATCAATGAAGAACAAGCGGGAAATGCCTATCTTGATCAAAACACCCCTGATACCCCCGAAGCGTTGAAGGAAATTGCCTATCTCCTCCGAGAATCACAAAGAATCGCCGGAATGGGAACTTATGTTCTGGATATCCAAACCGGAATATGGCGGTCTTCCGACATACTGGACATCATCTTTGGCATAGACTCAACTTATCCCCACTCGGTCGAAGGATGGCTGGCAATGGTACACCCTGATGACCGCGAACTTATGCACGATTACTTTCAAAATGATGTCCTTTCCCGAAAGCAACCGTTTGACAAGATATACCGGATCATCCGCCACAACGACAGACACGAACGGTGGGTTCATGGCTGGGGAAAACTGCAATACGACGCCAACGGCCAACCTCACAAGATGATAGGCATTATACAGGACATGACCATTCAGAAGCAGGTCGAGTCAGCCCTAAGAGAAAGTGAAAAAAAATTCGCCAAACTATTCAATGATGCCCCGGTGTGGATCGCATTGTCAGACTTGGAAACTGGAGCCTATTTGAATGTGAATATATCATCGCTGAAGGCGGCGGGGTTCACACGACAAGAAGTCATTGGACATACGGCCGTTGAATTAAAGTGGATCACAACCGAAAACGGTGCCCGGCTAAGAAACGAAATCGACACACACGGGAAAATAGCCGGTATGGAAATGATGTTTCGCACGAAGAACGGATCGACGCTATACGGGTGGATCACAGGAGAAATTATTGATATCAATGGACGGCCGGCCCTGCTCACCGTCACGTCAGATATTACAGACAGGAAAGACCAGGACGAGAAATCAGCCAAGCAGATGGAAGAGCTTCGCCGCTGGCAGGGAGTTACATTAGGCCGCGAAAGACGCATTGGCGAACTTAAGCGCGAAGTCAACTCACTGGCCTTGCGTCTCGGCATCCCCCTCCCGTACAACTCCGCCGTGGATAGTTACCCCAAGGAGAGCCAATGACAGGCAAGCGTCCGTATCGCCTGCGCCGCAAACTTGCAAGGCTCCCTGCGTTCATTGCAGTCAACCTGGCTCTGCTGGTGGTCGGCTCATGGCTCACCCTCCGGCATACTAACAATGAATTTAGAAGCGAGTTGCTCTTGCAGGCTCGGCTCGTCGCGCAGTCGATAAACATCGATAAAGTGCGCTCTCTCTCAGGCACCGAGCGGGACATTGAACACCCAGCATACCATGAACTCAAAAACCAACTCATTGCCATCGGCCAAGCAAATCCAAGATGCAAATGGTTTTACCTCATGGGTCGCAAACCGGACGGTAGCGTTTTTTTCTATATGGATAGCGAATCCATTGGGTCGACGGACCCCACCCTTCCCGGTCACATCTATGACGAGATCTCCGATGATTATCTTGGCGTTTTCAACAACAAGGCTGCGGCTGTCGTTGGACCAGTCACCGATAGATGGGGCACATGGATTTCCGCCCTGGTGCCTTTGCTGGACAATAGCACAGGAGAGGTAGTTGCCGTTCTGGGCATGGATATAGAAGCTAACCATTGGAATTGGGATTTATTGGTAAAATCATCACTAACTATCGGGTTAATACTTGTCATTCTGATTGGCGCCCTGGTCATATTCCTGTCGGTTAACCGTTCCGGCAGGACTCCCAAACCAGTCCTCCGGCGTCTGTTACCCCCTTTGACATTCATGATTCTGACTTTATTAGGAGGCGTCTGGCTTCTGCTTTTTCTGCAACATCGCCAGCGGTTGGCAGGCGACATATCCACTTTGAACTCCAACCTCATCAGCGCCCTTCATCAAACTCTCAATAAGCAAGAATCCTTACTGCGAACCACGTTACTCCCTATCGCCGCCAATGCCTCCACTCAAAAGGCCCTCCGCGCAGGCGACACCAATACCCTGTTGGCAACTTGGCAGCCTGTCTTCAAAGCCATGTCGCAAGAAAGCGCAATCACCCACTTCAGTTTTTTTGACACAAACCGCGTCTGCCTATTACGTGTTCACAGCCCCAAGAAACGAGGCGATATCAATAGCCGTCATTCTGCGCTAGAGGCCGAACGAACAGGAAAAACTGCTTCGAGTGTCAAACTGGGCCCCTATGGCGATTTTATAGCTCGTGTAGTTCAACCGGTGTTCACCGACAATGGCCTGATAGGTTACGCAGAACTTGGCATGGAAATTACTAATGCATTCGACACCATCCGCAATCAAACCGACACCCACATCGTTGCAACATTTAGAAAAAACAACATTAGCCGGACCGAATGGGAAGAGGGACTTCTGGCCAGCAACAGGAAGACGGCATGGGACAATCTGCCCAGTAGCGTGATCGTCCACAACTCGCTCGGACACCTGCCCACTGCTTTTAATCACATCATCAAACAACATGATTCAATGTCAAAGCATGGCCACGGTGAATTGGGCCGCGAGATCGATTTCGACTCCAAAAAGTGGATCCTCTCTTCTTCGCCGATATACGGAGCCCACAACAACGAAATCGGCGATCTTTTTATCATTCGTAACATAACCGAGGAACAAAGGGCCTTCTCGCACCTGCTTGCCCTCAGCGCCACCGTATGCCTGGTAATGCTCGCATTATTCTTGAGCGTTATTTACGCATTGCTTCGCAACACGGACAGAAACATCCGCGATCAGCAAATCCATCTTCGCGAAAGCGAAGAGAAATTCCGCCTCTTGATTGAAAACAGTCACGACATTATTTATATGCTA
>CAZDUS010000051.1:0-11685 GCA_964508705.1 uncultured Verrucomicrobiota bacterium | reverse complement strand
GGGCTTCCATGGGGATTTTGCGGTAGCCGCGGCGGGAGAGGGATTCGCCGGAGGTATCCAGATAGACTGTTGCGACATCGTTGACCCAATGGAGAAAGACCACGGCGCCGGAACGTTCGTTGCCGGAGTCGGGGCGATGTCCGAACTTTTCGCGGAAGCGGTCGACAATGGCGTCCTTACATTTAACGTTGGCGAAGCGGCTGTCGCGGATGGCCGGGGTATCTACATAGGAGGCTACGGTGAAATAGCCGGTATCGGGGATCAAGGTTTCCCACGGGAGGTTGTGAATGTGGGTGTATAGTTCATTCGCATCGCGGGCCCTGCCTTTTGACAGTTCCAGTAGAACGCGGTTGGCGGTGCGGAGAAAGAGATTCAGGCGCATGATGTCGGGCATCGTACACTTCAATTCGATGCCGGACTCCAGCTCACGGAGGATAGGGAGATTCAGGGCGGTGATTTCCTCCTTGAGGAACGGGACGATGCCGCGTCCACAAGTGGTCAGAACGGTGAAGGTTTCGTTTGGAGTAGTCATAAGGAACCGATGAGCGGGAGTTATAGTTTGCGGTGGGAGAGGACAGGTATGCGCCGGCGGGTCTGGTCGAGTTTATGAATGTCCAGGGTGACCGTGACTGCGCCTTCGCCTTCCTCAATTTTGGTCAGGACATCGCCCCAGGGGTCGATGACCATGCTGTGTCCGTAACTTTCCACCTTGGTATGCGGATCTGAGCCGCACTGGTTGGGAGCGATTACAAAACATTGGTTTTCGATGGCGCGGGCCCGAAGTAGGACTTCCCAGTGGTCCTTGCCGGTGTTCTGTGTGAAGTTGGAGGGGATAAAGAACAGTTGCGCCCCGTTGGCGGAATAGTGGCGGAACAGTTCAGGGAAGCGGACGTCGTAGCAGATGGCCATGCCGCATTGCCAGCCATCGAGATCCACCACGACGGGTGTATCGCCAGCGAGATAGGTGTCGCTTTCGCGAATGGTCTGGGTCGGGCTGATCTCTGCCTCGAAGAGGTGCATCTTCCGGTACGAGGCCTGGATATCGCCGCGGCGGTTGACGAGGACGCTGGTGTTGTAGATTCCCTGGCCGGATGCCTCGATGATGCTGCCGGCGAGCACCCAGGCGTTATGCCGGTGGGCGATGGAGGCCATGAAGTTGATGAGCGGCCCGGAAATGCTTTGGGCGCTGTCGCGGTAGTCCTGATGACTGCCCCGGATAGCAAAGACTTCGGGTAGGGCAATGACATCCGTTGAGCCAACCCTGGACAACAGATGCTTCAGTTGTCCGAGGTTGGCTTGGATATCGGGTCCGGCGTTGATTTGGACTAGCGTAACGCGTAGATGGTTGGATAGGTTTGACATGGCTGTGGGATGAGCATCCAGAATTCAGGAGACAGAATCCAGAAGAAATTTCAGATTTAAGACATGAGATTTCAGGTGGTGAAGGCGACGGCGCTGTAACCGACCACCCACTGTCCGCGGCTTTCTGGGAACTGGTCGCCGCTATTGCGATATCTCAGAACGGTGGATTTCTTGCATCCGAGTTGTGAAGCATACTTCATGGCGGTCACAACGGGGGCGATGCCGCAGAACACCTGTTGGGTGTAGTTCCATGACCGCAGGATGCCGGTGATGTCCATTGAGGTTACTTTCTTCAGGGTGGCCTGATCGGTTTTACGGACCAGTTCGTAATTTGGATCATGGAGCATGTCGGAACTTGCGACAACGAGTATGTTCTTTTTCCGGCCGAGCTTCTGGAGGGCGGTGTTCAGGGCGTCGAGGATAGCGGGGTCATGACTGCCAATAAGCGCGATGAGGAGGGAGGTGTTGGGGAGCGCGGTTTGGATAAACGGGATTTGGTTTTCCGCGGAGTGCTCTCCGATGTGAGGTCGATAATCCATGGTGATGCGGGGGTCGGCGCTGGTCAGGAAGGCGGCCGACTCGACATCCAGCGGGGTTTGTCCGAGCGGAGTGGCGAAGGTGTTGCCATCCATCAATGCCACGCCACGGAATCCATCCTTGTGGCTGAATCCAAGCACGACGGCAAGATCGGGGGCGGGGTAGGATTCCAGATTTTCTTGAACAGCCTTATAGGCACTGGCGGCGACTGGCCCTGAATACACATAGCCGGCATGAGGCGAGATGATTGAAACGATCCGCCCCATCACCTCCTGAACGACGGCCTCCTCAAGGAGATTGTTCACCAAGTGCTTTAATTCAAAGCGACCACTGGGAAACCATTTTCCGGCTCCCAAGGTTGATCGAACCATAAGTTTTTCTCCCTTCATGCCGCACCTCCCCAAGTGCTGACTATTGTGCTAACTGCCGACGTAAGCATATTACCCAGAGGTTGATGTATTGACAAGTCGTTAAAGATCGCATTTTTAGTATTCGCATTATTAGTATTCTTATGCGGCAATTTGACCTTCCATGCATGTTTGGGCTCTGGCAGTATTGCCGGCCATGAGTTCTGATCAAAATCAATCAAAGGTGGTGAAGTCCTGTTGGGCTTGCGCTTATCAGCAAATCGGCGGTCCCGCATTTTTGGGGATGTGCACCTATTTTTCCGCCAAGCTTGAACAACCCAACAAGCCGATCCCGTCCTATCAAGTGGACAAGGGGTGCAAGTATTGGGAAGCCAAGGTGGCGAAGCGCTAGTGAATAGAGGCAGTCAGGGAATTCCATTCCCGATTACGTTCCTGTGGAGAACTATCTTGCAATGAGCCTGGCGGCGCAGGAATTACGGCGTTCCGAGTCCCGAAGAAGTTCAGTTGCCTTTGCAGACTTATGTTTTTCAGATGGCCAGCCATCTGTAAGGTGATTGTACCGGAATCGAAGAAAACCTCGTCGAGGTTAAAAAATTATATTGGTTGATTTGTGGGCGCTTTCTATAGTTAAAGCAGCGTCATCAAGGAGAAATTCATATGTTTGAAGTACAAATGCCTCAGGCGGGTCAATCCATGGAAGAGGGGACCATTGTTCGATGGCTTAAGAGCGAGGGGGATCGGGTTCAGGCAAAAGATATCCTTTTCGAAGTGGAGACTGACAAGGCCGTGGTGGAGGTGGAAGCCGGGCATGACGGGATTTTGCGGAAGATCATTGTGTCGGTGGGGCAACTTGTGCCCATCCGCACCAAAGTTGGATTGATCGGTGATGCCAATGAGCCGATACCCGCCGATGTTGGCGCCCACGTTTCGCAAACTCCGTTGGCGGCACCGGTTGCTTCTGGTGGTGTCCTGAAGGAAGTGCTGATGCCTCAGGTAGGGAAAGTTGTCGAGAGCGTGACCCTTGCGCGCTGGATGAAGAAGGAAGGGGACAGCGTTCAGGCGACCGACATCTTGCTGCTGGTTGAAACCGAAAGGTCAATCGCTGAAGTGGAGGCGGGACATGCCGGTGTACTTCGCAAGATTGTGGTGCCTGCCGGCAAGACTGTTATGCCCCGCACTTGTATTGCGTTGATGGGTGATGCGGGTGCAGTGATTCCCGCCATTCCTGTGGCAGGTGCTGCGCCGAAGGTTCCTGTTGTATCCGGAGGGCCTGTAAAAGCCTCGCCGGCGGCCCGCAAGATTGCCGGTGAGCGTGGTATCGATCTGGCTTCAGTTGGCGCGGGATCGGGACCCAATGGTCGTATAACTTCCCGGGATATTCCTGCACAGGCGGCGCAGGTCAAGGCCGCAACGCCAGACGGGGTGTCCCGCCGCGGATTGACGCCGATGCGGAAAGCCATTGCCCGCAACCTGCAGATTTCAAAGCAGACGATTCCCCATTTTTATTTACAGGTTACCATTAATGCCGGGCCGATGTCCGATCTCCAGAAGATCGAAAAAGAAAAGTATCCGTGCTCGATCAATGATTTTGTGACCAAGGCTTGCGCCACGGCGATCAGGGAATTTCCGGCGTTCCGCAGTCGGATTGAGAATGATGAAATGCTGGAATTCAATGATGTGAATATTGGGATTGCTGTTGGGATGGACGAGGGGCTTCTGGTGCCTGTGCTCATTGGGGCAGACAAGCGATCGATCAAGGAGTTGGCGGCAGAGACGAAGCGGCTGGTTCAATCAGCCAAGGGTGGAAAGATTGAGGGGATGGGCAAGGGTGTGTTTACCATTACCAATCTCGGGATGTTCGGTATTGAACAGTTCGCTGCCATCGTGAATCCGCCGGAGTCGGCGATTCTGGCGGTTGGAGCCATGCGGGAAACAGTCGTGGCGAAGAATGGCGCGATGGTGATTGGCAAGGTAATGACCCTGAACCTTAGCGCGGATCATCGTGTTGTGGATGGATTGCTGGCGGCGAAGTTTATGGGGCGAGTGAAAGAGTTGCTGGAGAGTCCGGCGTTGTTGGGGTGAGGGAGGGGGAGGTAGGGTTCAGGGTTCAGCAAGAAGATATAGTATTTGGATAGCAGGGAGAACTTGATGAGTAAGCACTTTGACATTGTTGTTATTGGGTCTGGACCGGGTGGTTATGTGGCGGCGCTGAAGGCGGCTCAACTGGGTGCTTCGGTGGCGATTGTTGAGCAGGGTCTGATTGGAGGAACCTGCTTGAATGTGGGATGTATTCCCTCCAAGGCGCTTCTTGCCTCCGCAGAATTGATTCACTCCATCAGCGGTGCGGCCACGATGGGCGTGAAAGTGTCAGGCGAGGTGACCTTTGACTGGCCGGCGATCCAGGCCCGTAAGGACAAGGTCTTGCAAACACTGCGGAGTGGAATCAAGTCCCTGTTTACAGCGCGGAAGGTGACGATGCTTCAAGGTCGGGGCAAATTGAACGGGATTGGCAAGGTCACGGTAGAATCGCCGTCCGGTAAAGAGGAAATCACAGCCGGGAAGATCATTCTGGCGACAGGCTCGATTCCGGCCCGGATTCCCGGTTGGCCGACGGACCCGGAGCGTGTTTGCACGAGTGATGAGTCCCTGCATTGGAAGACGTTGCCTGCTCGCCTGTTGATTGTTGGCGGCGGCGTGATCGGTTGTGAGTTTGCCTGCATGATGCGTGAATATGGAGTTCAAGTTACGGTGGTTGAGATGATGCCACGGCTCCTGCCGGAACTGGATGAGAGTCTTGGGGACCCTCTGCAGAAGGTTTTTACGAAGCGTGGCATCCAGTGTTTCACGGGGACCAAGGTGGAAACTCTAACGGCGGGCGATAGCGTCAAGGCTGTGTTGAGCAATGGGCAGACCGTGGAGGCTGATCGGGTTCTGCTCTCTATCGGGCGACGTCCCAACACGGTGGACATCGGGTTGGAAACCGTAGGTATTACCACGGACCGGGGCTTTATCCGGGTGGATGATCATCTGGAGACGGCAGTCAAGGGCATCTATTGCATTGGCGATGCCAATGGACGTTGTCTTCTGGCTCATGCGGCTTCGGCGCAGGGGATTGCGGCGGTGGAGAATGCGCTTGGGCACGCCCACTCGTTCACTTCGCCGATTCCATCGGCGGTGTATACCTTCCCGGAGATTGGGGCCATTGGAATGACGCAGGCGCAAGCCAAGCAGGCTGATATTCCGATTGCCGTTGGTTTGTTCCCGTTGGCGGCGCTGGGCAAGGCCATGGCGGTTGGCCATCCCGAGGGGTTCGTCAAGGTGATCCGTCACCGCGAAACCGCTGAACTGCTGGGCGTACACATGATGGGTCACAATGCCACCGAGTGTATTGCCGCGGCGACAGCGCTCCTGCATAAGAAGGTGACGGTGCAGGAGATGGCGGAGGTGGTGTTTGCTCATCCGACGATCAGCGAGAGCTTAAAGGAGTCGGCGGAAGACGCGTTGGGTATGGCAATGCACTTGCCGCCTCGCAAGGTCTTGAGGGTTGCGGCGGAGTGAGGAGCAAAGGCGAAGTTGGCGGGTAGTTTAGGTGGAGGGAAGAGGAAAGCTGTTGGCGATAGAGTGAGAGGGATGCTTCCGAGAAACAGCAGAAGGTGACATCCATGTCATAACCAGTTTCCTGCTGGTGTTCCAAGACGGTCTGTAGGGCGATGGATGCGGCTTGAGCGGGTGGGTAGTGGTAGGCGCCGGTACTGATGCATGGGAAGGCAATGGAGTTGAGGTGATGTTGCCGCGCCAGTTCGAGTGATTGCCAATAGCAACTCCTGAGTAAAGCGGGCTCGTTGTGCTGTCCACCCCGCCACACGGGGCCGACCGTATGGATGACATGCTTGGCAGGTAAAAGGTAGCCGTCCGTGATACGCGCTTCGCCGGTTGGGCAACCGCCCAGTTTCCGGCATGCTTTCAAGAGGTCAGGGCCAGCGGCTCGATGAATGGCGCCATCTACGCCGCCACCTCCCAGCAGGGTTTCATTGGCCGCATTCACGATGGCGTCGGTCTCGAGTGTGCTGATGTCTGCTTGGATGGCAGTGATCATGCTATGGGTTTGTTTTGGTGATTTCCTTGTGGCGAAAGCAATCGGTGGTGTGGTCGTTCACCATGCCGACCGCCTGCATGAAGGCATAGCAGATGGTTGAGCCGACGAAGTTGAATCCACGTTTCTTGAGGTCTTTGCTCATCTGGTCGGATTCCTTTGTAGTTGCCGGAATATCCGCCAAACGTTTCCGGGTGTTTTGAATGGGAGAGCCATTTGCAAAGCGCCACAGAAACGCATCGAGCGTTCCGAATTCCTTCCGGATGGTTAGTACGCCTTTGGCGTTTCTGATCGCTGATTCTATCTTGAGGCGATTACGTACTATGCCGGGGTCGTTGAGAAGGCGTGCGCTGTCATGTTGGTTGTAGTTAGCGATGCGTTCGACATCGAAGTTGTCAAAAGCCTTTCGGTAGTTCTCTCGTTTTTTGAGGATCGTGATCCAACTCAGGCCAGCCTGGGCTCCTTCGAGGATGAGAAATTCAAACAGGAGCCGGTCATCATGAAGCGGCACGCCCCATTCGTTATCGTGGTACGAGACGTAGAGCGGATCGTTGCCGCACCAGACGCATCTTGTTTTCATATTCTTGGAATGATTATTGGGTGTTACTCGAACGGATCAGTAGTGTTTGACGGATATATGGGATGATAATGGTGGCTATATGATGTGGGAGAGGAGGGTTGCCACTTCGGTGGCGGGGTTGCGGGTGGTCCAGCGTTCCAGACGGGCTTGTTGAGAGGTTTGGATGGTGGCTCGCAACGAGGGGTCGGTCAGGGTGCGGTGAATAAGGGTGGCTAGTTCATCAGGGGTGAGGTCGTTATAGAGAATACCGGCGCCGTCCATGGCTTCGGGGGTTCCCCCAGTTTTGCAGGCAATGACGGGAAGTCCGTGAGCCATGGCTTCGATCAATGGCAGGCAGTAGCCCTCGTGTGCGCTGGCACAGACGAAGGCGTGCGAGGCGCGGTAACAGGCTTCGAGTCCTGCTTCAAGCGCGTAACCTTCGAAACAAACGTGGGTCAGCATGTGTTCGGCGGCCAGGCGGCGGAGGGCGGTGTAGTAGCGCGGGCAACTGCGCTCGGAGCCGACGAGGATGAGGCGGGAGAAGGGATTGTACCGTTGCTGATAACTCTCGAAGGCGAGGATTAGGTCCTCGATGCGTTTGTTGGGGGCGATGCGTCCGACAAAGAGGAGATTGGTGAGGGGGCCGCTGTAGCGTTGGAGGATGGCGGGGTCGGGCGTAATGGCGGTGCGGGTTGGGGATGGGATGAGGGGGAGGACGAACACCTTGTGGGCCCCCGCAGCACGGGCTTCGGTGGCGTTGTATTTGGAGGCGGCGAGGACGGCTTCGGCCTTGGCGAGGACTTGGGGTAGTTCGTGGCGTGCGGCGCGCAGGCTGGCGGCGAGGGGATCGTCATAGCCGTCGAAGAATTCGCCCGGGGTGATGTTGTGGTAGCGGATCAGGCGGCGGGCGGGTGTGGAGTTGAAGAGAGCGGTGGCGGGGGATTGGCCTCCGTAATGATGGATAAGGATGTCCGAGGGGGAGCCTGAGTAGTGGGTCATGGGGTGGCAGAGTGAGGACATGCCGGGTCCGATGCGGTTGGGGGCGACAAAGATGTCGGAGGGGTGGCCTAGTTTCCGGAGGACGTGTTGCAGTCCCAGGGCGTCAAGGGAGGTGGCGTCGCCTTCGGCGAATCCGGCGAGGAGTTGGTCAATTCGAGGGAGGGGAGCGGTCATGGGGTGGGCGGGGTGGGGCCCCGTGCTTCGAGGGCGGCGAGGCGTTGGGAAAGGCGGTCGAGGTCGCGTTGGTATTCGGCGCGCAGGAATTCCAGGGCGGCGGCGGTTTGTGAGTTGATCGCGCTTTGCTGGAAGGCCATATGGTCGTGCTGGTAACGCAGGAGTTTCCAGAGGAAGCGGCGGATGGCGCCTTGCAGGTGACCGAGGGGACCTGGGCGAGTTGGGGGAGTTAAGGCGGAGGCATGTAGACCGCTTTCGGTGCGTAGTTTGGCGAGAAGATGGGTAAGGAATTCCTCTTCGTTGCGGGCTTGGAGTAGTGAGGAGGTTGGGTCGGTGGTGGGGGTGGTAGTGGAGGGGAGGATAGCTTCTGTGCGGTCAACGCCTGCTATTTTGATTGTTTTCATATGAATAGAAGTCAGTGGTCAGAATTCAGGATGCTGGCTACTGAATACTGAATTCCTTGAATCAGTACAACACTGGGGCTTGTTATCCGTCAAGGCCCCAATTATGATGCGCGGCTATGAGTGCGAATCAACCGCTTGCTATTGGAATTTTGGGGTCAGGGAAAGGGTCGAACACCCAGGCGATCTTTGATGCGATTGCCGGGGGGCGGCTCAATGCCCGGGTGGTTTGTGTGCTGTCCGACGTGGAGGATGCCTTTATTCTGGAGCGGGCGAGAGGGGCGGGGGTTCCGGCTGAATTTGTGAGTGCGGCGCCGTTCAAGACCAAGTTGGAGGGGGAGGGCGAGCAGAGGTATGTGGATACGTTGCGGCGGTATGGGGTTGAGGTGGTGGTTCTGGCCGGATTCATGCGGATTATCAAGAAGGGGATGTTGACCGCGTTTCCGCACCGGATTGTGAACTTGCATCCAGCATTGTTGCCAGCGTTTCCGGGGGTGGAGTCGTGGAAGCAGGCGCTGGATTACGGGGTTAAGGTGGCGGGTTGCACGGTGCATTTTGTGGATGAGGGGACGGATACGGGGCCGATCATCCTGCAGAAGACAGTACCAGTGCTGGATGGGGATACCCCGGCGACGTTGCATGCTCGGATTCAGGAGCAGGAGCATGTGGCTCTGCCGGAAGCGTTGCAGTTGCTGGCCGGGCGGAGGGTGAGGGTTGAGGGGAGAGTGGTAATATTCAGTAGTCAGGATCCAGGACCCAGAATTCAGAAGTAAGTATCCGGGGTGATTTCCCATTCTGACTTCTGACTGCTGGATTCTGAATGCCGCGAAGTGTATTCGGCGAGATAGTTATGGACGTTGAATCCTGATTTACATAGTATCCCGCCCGCTTTGCCCCACGCAGGAGCGATGGCGGCGGAGATTGATTTCATTGATGCTGGAAAGGAATCGTGATGAGTAAATTGGTGTTAGGCTTGCCGAAGGGGAGTCTTCAGGAAGCGACATTTGCGATGTTTCAGAAGGCGGGGTTCAAGGTCACCTTGGGGTCCCGTTCCTATGCGCCGAATGTGGATGATCCGGAAATAGAAGCGCGATTGATCCGCGCGCAGGAAATCAGCCGCTACGTTGAACTGGGCGTGCTGGATGCCGGGATCACGGGCTTTGATTGGATTCAGGAGAACGGGTCGGATGTACACGAGGTTGCGGATCTGATTTATGCTAAGCAGGGGATGCGCCCGGTTCGCTGGGTGGTGGCGGTGCATAACGATTCCAAGATTAACTCAGTCAAGGACTTGCAGGGCAAGCGGATTGCCACGGAAGCGGTGGGATTGACCAAGCAGTATCTGGCCAAGCACGGGGTGCAGGCGGATGTGGAATTTTCATGGGGCGCGACGGAAGCCAAGGTGCCGGAACTGGTGGATGCCATTGTGGAGTTGACGGAGACGGGGTCATCCCTGCGCGCCAACAACCTGCGCATCATGGATGTGGTGTTGCAGTCCACGACCAAGTTTATTGCCAACCGGAAGTCATGGCAGGATGATTGGAAGCGGAAGAAGGTGGAGCAGATTGCTCTGTTGTTGCAGGGTGCGCTGGCCGCCGAATCGCGGGTATTGCTCAAGATGAATGTTCCGAAGAGCAAGGTGGAGCAGGTTTCGAAGATCCTGCCGGCTTTGCACGCGCCGACGATCAACCAGCTTGGGACGCCGGACTGGGTGGCGATTGAGTCGGTTGTTGAGGAGAAAGTGGTTCGGGAGATTATTCCGGAATTGAAACGTGTTGGAGCGGAAGGTATTATCGAGCTTCCGTTGAACAAGGTGATCCGGTAGTCAACCGGGTTGAGGTTCGAGGTATTGAAAAAGGAGTAGACTGTGGGATCGATCAAGAAAAAACGCCGTGCGAAGATGGCGAAGCATAAACAGCGCAAACGTCAGAAGGCGAATCGCCACAAGAACAAGTAAAGAAGGGATCCGCAAGATGCGAGCATGGTATAACTGGCTCGCGGTGGTTCCACTTCTTGGTTTTGTTGGTTGTGCAACGCTGAATGACAGGGCCGCCTCGGCTGTTTCTCCCCCCGTGACGAATACGGTGGAGGAGCGGATGGCTGAGGCGCTTGCCCATTACAGCATGGCGTTGATTTCTGAGACAACACTGGGCGGCTCCGATGCCGCCCGGATGCATTTACGGGAGACTGCGGCCTCGGATCCCTCCAATTTGAAGATCGCGCTCAAGGTGGCGTCGGGGAATGTGGCGCGGAAGGAATACGATGAGGCGATCAAGGTTCTGCAACGGACCCTTGTTTATCATCCGAAGGCACAGGATGTCCGGCTGGTTTTAGGGATTGCCTACCAACTCAATCAACAAAGCCGATTGGCGGAGCGCGAATACCGGACAGTGATCCGGCTGTCGCCGACGATGAGTGAGCCGTATATCAGGCTATCCTCTCTTTACATTGCCGAAAATGAACCCCAGCAGGCACTGGAGGTGGTGGATAAGGCGTTGGAACAAGCGGAGCTAAAGGCGGCTTTGTCTGAATTCTGCGAAAGCATGGGACGTCTTTATCTGATAGGTGGGCAACCGCAATGGGCGATTCCGTTTCTTGAGCGGTTGGCGAGAATGAATCCGGATCAAAGGCCCATCCAAGGATTACTGGCGCAAGCGCAGATTGAGGCTGGTCACAAGGATGCGGCGGAAGCCCGGTTGTTGGATTTGGCCTGGCGCTATCCGGAAGATTTCCAGACGGCGATGCTATTGGGAGAGTTGTACGAGGATGATGGCGATAACAAGAAGGCCGCCAGCTATTATGAGAGGGCAGTCAGGGTCAAGCCGGGCGACACGATGGCGGTTTTGAGGCTGGCAAATATCCAGTTGCGCACGAATCCGGAGCAGTCGTTAAGGTTGGTTGAAGAAGCGGTGCGGCAGAATCCCCATGATCCGGCGGCTTTGGCTTTTCTGGCTATGATGTACAGCAGGCTGGAGCGGTTTGATGAGGCGATCAGGTTATATGCCCGCATTGAGACGCTGACAGGTAAAGGAGCACGGGAGTCCAACTCGCTGCAGTCACCGTTCTACTTCTGGTATGGAAGCGCTTGTGAGCGGGCCGGAAGGTTCAGTGAGGCGGAGCGGTTGTTGGGACGATGCATAGAGCTGGATCCGGAGGCCGATCAGGCGTTGAACTATCTAGCTTACATGTGGG
>CAZDUS010000050.1:0-11862 GCA_964508705.1 uncultured Verrucomicrobiota bacterium | reverse complement strand
TGGCGGAACGGTCCCTCCGGTTCTTCCTCGACAAGCAGCGCGAGGACGGGTTCATCCAGAACTTCGGCGGCTATATGCTGGAAACCGGCGCTGCGTTGTGGTCCATGGGCGAGCACTACCGCTACACGCTGGATAAGAAATGGCTGAGGAGTGTGGAGCCGAAGCTGGTCAAGGCCTGCGAGTTCCTTCTAGCCTGGCGGGAGCGGAACAAGACGCCGGCGGGCATGGGGTTGATCGAGGGCAAGGTGGCCGATCCCGAGGACCATTTCCGGCAGTTCATGCTCAACGGGTACGCGTACCTTGGCATGCAGCGCGTTGGCGAGATGCTGGCCGAGATCCGTCCGGCGGCGGCGAAGCGCTGGAGCAACGAGGCGGCGGCCTGGCGTAAGGATATCCGCAAGGTCGTGGAGAAGGCGATGGCCGAATCCCCTGTCATTCCGTTGGGGGACGGGAGTTGGATGCCGACGTGCCCGCCCTGGGCCGAGGGTTGCGGGCCGAGCGCGCTGCATGTGGATGGGAGCCCGTGCAACAGCCACGGGTCCCCAGCCTGCCGCGATTCCCTGATCGGTCCGCTATACCTGGTGCTGCAGGAGGTCATTGCCCCCGGCGAATGGATGGGCGAGTGCTTGATGAAGACCCACCATGAGTTGTTCACGTTCCGCAACGCCGCGTTCAGCCAGCCGTACTACGTCCGGCACGACTATGCCCACCTGCGGCGCGGGGAGGTGGCGGCTTTCCTCAAGATGTACTACAACCAGTTCGCGGCGCTGGCGGACCGCGAGACCTACACCTTCTGGGAGCACTACTGGGGGGCGAGTCCGCATAAAACGCACGAGGAAGGGTGGTTCCTCATGCAGACTCGCTGGATGCTGTGGATGGAGGAAAAGAACGAACTCCGGCTTCTGGCTGGGATCCCGCGGGCGTGGCTGGAACATGGAAAGGAGATCGCGCTTGAAAAGGTTGCCAGCTATTTTGGCAAGCTCTCCCTCACAGTGAAATCGTTTGTGGCCGACGGGCGGATCGAAGCTGAGGTCCGGTTCCACGAATCGGCCCGGAAACCGGTGCGGACCTCGATCCGGTTACCCCATCCGCTTGGAGTGAAGGCGAAGGCTTGCCGGGGTGGGACGTACGATCCGGCAAATGATACCGTTCTTACGGATGGAGCGGGCCGGGTGGTGCTCGAATTCTGAAATTGTGACAAAGTGCAAATCCGAAGACAGAAGACGGTGACGCGAGATGTTTTTAGACTTTCGCTGATGCTGGACAAAGAGCATATTCCGGAAACAGAGGCATTGTTGAATGTTGAGACGCGGTGACCCCTGTGGACTCGTCAATGCTCTTGTTTGTTTCCGTATTTGATGTGCTCTTCCATGAGCACCGCGATCTCGAACTTCTTCTTGATCCAATCAATGAGTTCGGCCACGTTTTTGCCTTGGAGCGAAATCTCAATATGGGGCTT
Organism: uncultured Verrucomicrobiota bacterium; assembly: GCA_964508705.1. Taxonomy (GTDB): domain Bacteria; phylum Verrucomicrobiota; class Kiritimatiellia; order CAIKKV01; family CAITUY01; genus CAZDUS01. The sequence goes on along the minus strand of CAZDUS010000050.1, from coordinate 10,403 downwards.
TTCACGAGAACCAATATAGTACACCTCTATTACTAATTGTTTGCGGGATACGAGCCAGTCGCATTTCCGAGTTTTGGCATCGTGTGAATTTCGCAAGGGTAGGGACGGCGCGTAGGTAGATCGCAGGAGTAAAGCCTGCGCTACCGGGTTTAGCCCTGCGAGTGGGAGATTAGTTCAATGTGGGACTGAGGTCTGCCGAGGGCAGGGCGCTGAGGCGGGTATTTTCGCGCAGGACGAGGGTGGTCATGATTTTCGGGACGTATTCCTGGGTTTCCGGGGGGAGATGGGCGGCGATTTCGTCAAAGGAAGCCGCATTGTGCTTTTTCAGCAGGCGACCGACACGGCCTTCGCCAGCGTTATAGGCGGCGAGGGCGAGGGGCCAGTTTTGGAAGCGCTTGTAGAGGAGTGATAGATAGCGAGCGGCGGCGCGGGCGGAAAGCTCCGGTTCGGCGCGCTGATCGCCTGCGGGGGAAATCAGGCCGAACCGTTCCGCAGTGGTCGGCATGAACTGGAAGAGTCCGCAGGCCCCGGCGCGGCTGACTGCCGAGGGGTTGAAGTGCGATTCGACTTCCGCGATCCAGACCAGTTCGGGGGGAACCCCTTCGCTGGCGAAGATGGCTTTAAGCTGGGGCATCAGGGCTTCGGCGCTGGCTGGCGGGGTGGAGGAGGCCATTTTTTTCATCCAAGTGGTTGCTTTCAGGATGCTTGGCATGCGTCGGGAGCCGAATGAGGCGTCGGTGGGGAGTGCGGTTAAAGGATATCCGGGGCTGGCAACTCCGAAAACGGCGTTCACGTTGCGGACGGCAGCCGGGTCTGAAGGGGGGATGATGGGGATTGGGGATTCGGAAATCGGGGTTCCGGGATAGAGGTCTGATACACCTCCGGCAAGAGTCAAGGATGCCGACCCAATCAAGAATGCATAAGCGAGTTGACTGATGGTTCGCTTCATAAAAGGCGTTAATAGTATGTCATTCAGTGGGTTATGACAAGTAATTGTTGGTGGTTGTGAGGGTGATGGGACGGCTCCCTCGGAGAGATCGCCCTGCCGTGGGAAAGATTGGCTAGTGGGGAGGGTGCGGGGCCAACCGTTTTGGTTGAGATTCGCGAGATTACGCCTAATTGCAGATACACCCGAGGGGGGCATTGACCTTCTTTGGTTGGTTGGCTATCGTAGGAACTTCTTTTGGGAGGAAATAGACCATGAGAATGAAGAACGTAATGTGTATGTTAACAGTGGCGGGCGTTTTGGCCGGCCGGATAACCCTAGCTGAGGAGACAACAATGGCAACGAATGCGGTGGCGAATAATACGGTAGTGATCATGGAAACTTCGATGGGGAATATCGAAATTGAGCTGTTTGCCGATAAGGCGCCGATTACGGTTAGCAACTTCCTGGCCTATGTTGACTCCGGGTTTTACAATGGAACGATATTTCACCGCGTGATTCCGGGGTTCATGATCCAGGGCGGCGGATTTGATGAGGCGATGAACCAGAAACCCACCAAGGCGCCGATCAAAAATGAGGCGAAGAATGGGTTGAAAAATGACCGTGGAACCTTGTCCATGGCGCGTACGTCCGTGGTGGATAGCGCCACGACGCAGTTTTTCCTGAATGTGACCAACAATGATTTCCTGAACAATGGGGCGCGGGATTACGGGTATGCCGTGTTTGCGAAGGTGCTGTCGGGAATGGACGTTGCGGATAAGATTGCGGCGGTAAAGACGGGGACCCGTGGGTATATGGGCGATGTGCCGGTTGAGACGGTGATGATCAAGTCCGTGAAGAGGAAATAAGGGAAACTTTAGAATCCAGAAGTCAGAATCCAGAATTCAGAAGGTTGGTGCCCTCCCTCTTACCCTCGCCCCTGTGTGGAGAGGGAGAGGAGGGAGAATGTGGGATGTGAATCGGGTATGATCAGGCGGAAGACAGTGGTGTTTCTTGGCGATGGCATGGCGGATGAGCCTATGCCTGAATTGGGTGGGAAGACGCCTTTGCAGGTGGCAAGAACACCCGGTATGGACCGGATTGCGCGGGAAGGGCAGTCTGGTTCCCTGCTGACGCTTCCAGAAGGATTCCCGACCAGCAGTGAAGTTGCCAATATGTCCGTCCTGGGATGCAATCTGGCGGAAGAATATTGTGGACGGGGGCCCCTGGAGGCGGCGGGGCGCGGGGTTGTCCTTGGGGAATATGACACGGCGTTCCGTGTCAATCTCACCACGGTGGTGGATGGGGTGCTTCGTGATTTTTCCGGTGGGCATATTGCACCGGCGGACGCGGCGGCGTTGATTGATGCGCTGAATGAGCGGTTCGCAGGGCCGACGGTGAAATTTTACGCAGGGGTCAGTTATCGGAACATTCTGGTGTTATCCGGACGACAGTATTCTCCGAAGGTGCGTACGGAAAAGCCTGATGACAATCATGGGCAGAAGGTAATGGAGCATCTGCCTCTGCCGGCAACGGATGAGGGGCTTGAAACGGTGGACGAGTTGCGGAAACTGATTGCCGAGGCACCTTCGGTTCTTGAAGGGCATCCGGTCAACCAGAGGCTTCGCGCCGAGGGGAAGCCGATGGCTAACGGGATATGGCCATGGAGCGGTGGCAGGGCGGGGGCGTTGAAGAAGATTCCGGACAAGTATGGGGTTTCCGGTGCGGTGATATCAGCGGTGGATGTCATTATGGGGTTGGGGCGTTGTCTGGGGTTGGAGCCGGTGCCGGTGGCTGGCGCGACGGGGTATGTGGATACCAATTACGAGGGCAAGGCGCAGGCGGCCATTGAGGCCTTGAAGCGCCACGATTTTGTTTATGTGCATGTGGAGGCCATTGACGAGGTTTCGCATGAGCAGAATCTGAAGCTCAAGATCAAGGCCATAGAGGATTTTGATGCGCGGATTATTGTGCCGGTGATGCAGGCGGCGGGGCCGGGGGTGGCCTACGCGATTTTGCCGGATCATCCGGTGCCGCTAAGGACGGGAAAGCATACGAGGACGCCGGTGCCTGTTTCGGTCTGCATGCCTGGGATGGCGGCTGATGCGGTGGCGGCGTATAGCGAGCTGGACTGTCCAGGCGGCGGGCTTGGGGCGATGCGCGGGGATGGCTTGATGCGCATCCTTTTCAAGAATGTCTGACGACGCTTAGGCGGGTGCTCAGGCGATAACAGTCGCAAAACTCATTCGTACATCTGTTCAATGGTGGAGGCGAAGTCCACCTTCTTGAAGAATAAGGCTGCGTTAAACAGATTCGGGGCAATGGGTTTATTGACGGTGATATTATCAAAGCGGCTGGTTTCTCGATTTTCCAAACCACCAATCCAGAGAACGGTCTGGTGCAATCCTGACAGCCAGACGCCCGGCAGAATTTCACTGAAGTTGCTGTAATCCGTTTGAGCCGTTTTTTGTGTCATTTCCCGGTTGGCGAAGAACTCGATACGGGCAAGGCGGTTAGATGAGTCCATTGAGAGGACCACGGTCATTTTCCCGGTGTCGTAAGCCTGCCGTACCGGGAAGACCTCGGTGGGGGGCAGATTGGATTCCGTGGACCCCTTGAGTCGGAGGAGGTGATCCATGGCGGTGCCTGGGATTTTGCGGAGACTGATCAGCATGTCCTGATCCAGGCGGGCTATTGGCCGGGAGAATCCTTTGGGTTCGCCGTCGACATAGCTAAAGAAATTGGTGCCGTCGGCAACGATGCGGCGTGTCCAGGGTGAGGTGCTATCCACATGGAGACGGTCGGGTTTCTGGAAGTAGACGCGGCTTAAGGTGCGGACCTTGTTGTCCTTCGATTCGGCGTCCCGGCGGACTTCGCAGGCGACACTTTGAACAGGGTCATAGCTGGAGAGAAGTGTTTCGACCAAGGTGGCGGCTGGAAGCGTGTGGGTTATGGTGAGCAGGGCGAGCAGGGTGACGAGGTGTTTCATGGTTTGGCTCCAGTTAAAATTGGAATTGAATGGTGAGTGCGGGGAGGGTTGAGTAGTTGGGGTTGAATGAGGCGTTGTTCATGATGCCTTGGGAGCAGGCATCAAGACGGTCCTGATTGTAACGGTGGGCCGCATCAATACCGCCGTAGATACTACCTGAATACCATGTTAATTCAAAAAAGCTGATGGCGGCGAAGGCACCCCAGCTTTCGTTTTCAGCTGTGTTGACCATGCCGTAGATGAAGAGCGAATTAAGGATTAATGAACGACCGGCATTGGCGTATTCGCCGGAGTAGGCGTAGCCGAGGCCGGGGATCAGGCCCAGGACTCCGCCGATCCAGGGTTTTTTATCGTGGCCACGGGAATATTGATCCAAAGCGGCGATGGACGGGGTTTCGTCGGGGCCTGATCCGCTCAACGCCAGACGGGCGGCGTCCATGTTCTGGCGGTGGAGTTCGGAGACGGCAAGGCGTCGAGACGCGAAACGGGTCATATTGGAGTTGCCTGCCGTGGAGGCGAGGCTTTGGAAGTAGAAAGATGATGCTGGCCAATCCTGAATGGCTGTGGCGGTTTCTCCGCGAAGGAGTGAAGCGGGCGCAAGGAGTGAGGGATCGGCATTTTCCGCTGCATCCAGCATCTTGTCCGCTATCTTGTGAGCGCCAGCGCGATGATATTCATGCGCCGCCGACCAGAACAAGGCGGCCTTGTTGGATAAAGATAAGGAGTTTAGAGCCTGGCGGCGGAATTCGAGCGCCGCGGTGGAGTGATCGCCAGCCTGGCTTAGGGTGATGGGCATGCGGAGTGGCCCCGTGGTGTCGTCGGCGTGTGAGGCCGCGGCGCATGCGAGGAAAGTGAGCGTCAGGCAAAGGGCGATTGAGTTAAGGGTTTTCCATCCAGAAGTCATGGGCCTCCACGGGGTCAAGGTATACGGTGCGCCGTCCGGTCACCGACGGGTGGCGGGAGGCGGCAACAACAGAGGGTTCCCGGACCAGTCGGTCGGCGATCATCGGTAGTGCGATGAGGCCGTGATGGTGGGACGCCTGCAGGAGATATTCCGAGCAACTTGGTGAGAGGGAGCAACGGTCGCCTAGCACGGGACGAATGCAGGTGCGATAGAAGGAGACAATGAGTTTGCCTGGGGCGCTTCCAATGCGGCGAGCGAGCGAATCCGGCGTTGGAGGTCGGAGTGATTCGGGCGCGTTGCGGAGCAATCGCTCGCAGGTGAGGAATTGCATTTCCTGAGAGGAGTCCATCTGAAGGTCGATGCCGGAATGCCGACGCGCCTGGTGCATCAGGGACAGGGCTTGAAAAAACGTGCGTGAGTCGGACGTTGTGGTAAGAGCGGAGAAGGAAAGGGTCCATGCCTCTTGGGGATGGCCATTCAGGGTTTGAAGGCGGGACAGATCGAGAGCTGCTCTGGCGCGGATTTCCGGCGTGGTGGCTTGTTCAGCAAGGTTTGAAAGCACTGGGATGGAATCGGAAATCCTGTTTTGACGGATGGCGGAGGAGGCAAGGAGGAAGCGTGCGAATTCGTTGGTTGGCTCATTCAGGAGAAGGCGTTGGGCTTCGACGGAGCAAGCAGACCAATTACCCTCTTCATACAGGTCCCATGCCAGATCGCCAGCGTGAGTGGAAGCCGTTAGACATAAAAAGAGGATTCCGAGCAGTATGCCCGGAATCCTCTTTAGTGTTCCTGTCACGACCTTAGTAGTAGGAAGCGCCGTATTTCTTGGCATAGTCGGACGTCTGCATGCCGTTGGCGCCATCGACACCGTTCCAGATGGCGAAAACGATGCTGGCGAAGGGGATCAGCATTACCCATTCACGCCAGTGGATTTCCCTGCCATCGTTGTAAGCGGCACCTGAGCGGATGCCGAAGCAACAGCCGGCTATGAAGCCCATGACACCGCCGCGTTTTTCGTTGATTGCCATTGATGGGGCGACGCTCGCCACCAGAATTCCAATAATCACCAACCACATGACCAACTTCTTCATATTGCCTCCTCGGATTGTTGATAGTCCTACGGGAACACCCCGCACGGCACACTCCTCTGTCACGGCATCGGATTATGAATAAAAGTGACTGAGTAGGCAAAGAATAAAATGAGGCAACAACCCTGCGCTGGTGTTGTTGGATTTGGTTGGATAGGATGAGGGCAAGGATAGAGAATTATGAGTACACAACGAGGACAATTGACGAATGTTGCCCAGGAGCGGGCGTTGCTGGTTCAAGTTGTGGTTGGGCGAGCCGGACGGGAGACGGCACGTGATTCCCTGGAGGAACTGGAGCGGCTGGCGGATACGGCCGGGGCGGTTGTTGTCGGGACGATCTCCCAGAATCGTGACGCGCCGAATCCCAAGTATTTTGTGGGTTCAGGAAAGATTGATGAGATCAAGTTGGTCTGTGAGAAGACCGGGGCGAACCTGGTGATATTCGACAATGATCTTTCGCCGGTGCAGGTGAACAATCTGGATGTCGGGATTGGCGTCAAGGTGATCGACCGGACGGAGGTGATTCTGCAGATTTTCGCGCGGCGTGCGAGATCGGCGGAAGCGCAGATCCAGGTGGAACTGGCGCAGTTACAGTATTTGGTTTCCCGGTTGCCGGTTTCGGAGAAGCAAGCGCGGTTCACGGGTGGTATCGGGATGAAGGGGCCGGGGGAGAGTCCGTTGAAGCTCAGGAATGCGCCGATGCGGGCGCGGATCCAGGATTTGAAGGCCAAACTGGATAAGATTCAGGATCGACGAGATCGAACGCGGGCGCGGCGGAAATGGCCGACGGTGAGTCTGGTGGGGTATACGAATGCGGGGAAATCCACTTTGCTTAACAGCTTGGCGGAGGCGGGGGCATATGTGGATGACCGGTTGTTTGCGACACTGGACACCAAGAGCCGGTTGATTCATCTTCCTGCGAAAATCAAGATGGACGACACAGAGGCCGTCCCGCCAAAGGGCATGGATGTGTTGGTGACGGATACGGTTGGGTTTATCAGGCATTTGCCGCACGGCTTGATTGCCTCATTCCGGTCCACGCTGGAGGAGGTGGCGCAGGCTGATCTGTTGTTACATGTGGCGGATACGGGGCATCCGTATGTGACGGAGCATTGCGAGGTGGTGTTTGACACCTTGAAGGAGATTGGCGCCCATGAGGTGAAGTCGCTGATGGTGTTCAACAAGAGTGATCGGCCCGAGGCGCAGGCGGCATTGCCGGGGTTGATGAAGCTGTTTCCTGATGCGATAGCGATTTCGGCATTACGCGAGGATGGGTTGGATTTGTTGAAGAAGAGGATGGCCGAAATGATGAAGGAAGGGTTGAGGGGATGAAGATAGGAATTGCACTGGGAGGCGGAGGGGCGAGGGGGTTGGCGCATATCTTGATGCTGGAAGTGTTTGATGAACTCGGGATTCGTCCGCACTGCATCGCGGGAACCAGCATGGGTGCGGTGATCGGGGCGCTTTATGCGTCCGGAATTCCGGCGTCGACCATTCTTAAGCAGGTGAAGTCCATCGTGGGGTCTTTCGAGGAGCCGCGGAAAGGGCTTAAGAACATCAAAGCGATTTTAAAATGGATCGAGATCAAGGATTTTGAGTTGGGGACGCATGGGGTTTTCACGGGGGATAGGTTTGTTCAGCGGATGTGCGATGGGATGGGGGTGTCTGACTTTGAGGACTTGAAGATACCGTTGAAGGTTGTGGCCACTGATTTCTGGGCGTCGAAGCAGGTGGTGCTGGATTCGGGAGCGTTAGTGCCGGCGCTTCGGGCCAGCATGGGATTGCCGGGGTTGTTTACGCCTATCCGGGTAAAGGGGCGGGTGCTGATGGATGGTGGCGGGGTGAATCCTGTACCGCATGACGTTATTACTGACTGCGATGCGGTGGTGGCCATTGATGCAATGGGGCATCTGGAAGGGGGCGAGAAGCGGCCGCATATGTTCAGGTCCATCATGGGGATGTTCGACATCATGCAGAACACGATTATTGCCGAGAAACTGAAGGCGGTGCCTCCTGAAATCTACATTAAGCCGGAAATCTACAACGTGGACCTGCTGGAGTTTGACAAGATGCGCCATGTGTTGCTTCAGGCGGAACCCGCTCGTGATCAGTTGAGGATTAAACTGAAGGCGTTGATGAAGTAGAGAGGGGAGAGGAGTAGTTCAAGAGGACTTATGAAACGAGTATTAATTGCGATATTGTCTGGAATGGCCTTGGAATCATGGGCGCAGGGGATTGAAGACAAGCCGGTTGTGCAAGACGTGGAGAAGGCGGTATTGTCGGAGGACTTTTGGAGTAAAGGGCCAGAGGAGGAGCGGGATTTTCTCAGGGCGAATCGCTTTCGATGGACGTCTCCACAAAAGGAAGCCCTCCGGTCGGCGGCGTCCAATCTGGTGTTCATGGGGTTTCCTGTGGCGGAGGCTATAATTTGGATGAAAGCGGGGACGCCCCAGGAGGTGCAACTATCGCTGTACAACCGTGGGGACTGCAAGGCGGTGGGTGAATCGGGGTTTCTGGCGATGATCCAGGCAGCCCAGAAGGCGATCACGCAGCGAACGCAGACGGTTCCCACATCCAGTGAGCCTGCGACACTGAAGGGGTTTCCGTCCAAGAGACAGGTCTGGAAATCGGGCGGGGTGGCGTTTGTGATGGAATGGGATGCCTCGATCAAGAAGCAGGAAGGGTCCGATTTTCTTGCAGAATTCCTGCGGGTGCGATTGTTACCGCAGAACGGATTGACCCTGTCGAGCCAAGGTCAACAGGTTAGCACCATGGCATTGAGCCGGAAGACGGTGACAAAAACGGATCAAGGGGACATTTATCTGGCTGACATTCCAATGGTGGATCAGGGGCCCAAGGGGTACTGCGCAGTGGCAACCACAGAGCGGGTGTTAAGGTATTACGGCGCAAAAGTGGATCAGCATCAACTTGCCAAAATAGCGGAGACAGCGGAAGGGACAGATCCGATTTCATTGATGAAGGGACTGCAACGGATGTCGATTGAGTTGCGGGTGAACATTGATGTTTTGGAGGAAATATCGTTCGCGGCCTTTCAGAAAATGGTTAAAGGCTATAACACCAGTGCTAAAAGGGCGCACCGGCAGGAAATCATTTTGCCAACGAGCGGAGTCATTAGTGTGAATGGTGTATATAGCGAGATGGATCCTGAATTGCTTAAGGATTCGAAAGTCAGGAACAAGGCCGGGCTTGATAAGTTCAACGACAGGATTGTGCAATACATCAACAATCGGATGCCCTTGGTATGGGGGGTGATGCTGGGGTTGTTTCCGGAGGAAAAGCTGGCGCAGGCCAAGGGTGGGCACCTGCGGTTGATCATCGGGTATAACGCGAAGACCAAGGAGGTTATTTATTCGGATTCATGGGGGAGCGGGCATGAATTCAAAAGGATGCCTATTGAGCAGGCTTATACCATTACAACGTCATTGTTTTCGCTTCGTCCGAAGTAATGGGATTTTGGAGTGGGGAGTGACGGGAAAAGGCTTGTGTGGGGGATGGCGAAAGCGTATCTTTTTGCGTTTTTGTTTAGGTATGTTTTGACGTAAATCGGGTGCTCAAACCCGATATAACAATGCAGATAGGAGATGACGATGGCGGATAAGACTATGATCATGGTGGACGGGAATCAGGCGGTGGCCAATATTGCGCATGCGACCAATGAGGTTTGCGCCATTTACCCGATTACCCCCTCCTCGGCCATGGGCGAATGGGCTGATGAATATACGGCGGAAGGTCGGAAGAATATCTGGGGGACTGTCCCGCAGGTCGTGGAAATGCAGTCCGAGGGCGGTGCCAGCGGCGCGGTTCACGGTGCCCTGACGACCGGTGCCCTGACGACCACGTTCACGGCTTCGCAGGGGTTGTTGTTGATGATCCCGAACATGTACAAAATCGCCGGGGAACTCACGAGCACGGTATTCCATGTGACCGCCCGGTCACTGGCCTGTCAGGGGTTGTCCATTTTTGGTGACCATTCCGACGTGATGGCGGTACGCCAGACGGGGTTCGCGATGTTGGCTTCGGCGAGCGTTCAGGAAGCGCACGACTTCGCGTTGATCGCCCAAGCGGCGACGCTGCAGTCCCGTGTGCCGTTTGTTCATTTCTTTGACGGGTTCCGGACCTCGCACGAAGTGCAGAAGATCGAGGAAGTTCCGGTCGAGGTGATCCGATCCATGATTACGGATGAGCTGGTGTTCGCGCACCGCCAGCGCGCGTTGTCGCCGGATCGTCCGATGATTCGCGGGACGGCGCAGAACCCTGATGTGTATTTCCAGGGGCGCGAGACGGTGAACAAGTACTATGACGCCTGTCCGACGACAGTCCAGAAGGTGATGGATCAGTTTGCAAAGCTGACGGGCCGTCAGTACAAGTTGTTTGATTACATTGGGGCCCCGGATGCCGAGAGGGTGATTGTTGTGATGGGGTCCGGCGCCGAGACGGTGCATGAGACGGTGGAAGCGCTGGTGGCCAAGGGTGAGA
>CAZDUS010000049.1:0-12698 GCA_964508705.1 uncultured Verrucomicrobiota bacterium | reverse complement strand
ACAATCGGATTGCTCCACACCTTGTTGACCTTCTCCTGGAAATCCTTGAGTCTTTTCACCCGTCCTTGCAGGAAGTCCAGGTTCTTATTGAATGACGCCGGGGCGCCCAAGGTCGACAATTCGCTTTCCCCACGGTGGGAGGTGCGCTCCACCGCGGCGATCTGAGTCCGACTGATCTCCAAATCTGCCGCGCTTAGCGCCTTGGCCAATGCATCCAGCCTTTTCCCCATTACATCCGACATGAGATTTCGAACGATGCTCCCAAAGTAATCATTCGCTGTATAGTAATCACGACGATCTCCTTTGACCCACACCTGTTGCACAGCCCCCCATTGCTCCAGTTGCCTTACGCCCATGCTGGCGCTGCCCTTACTAATCCCGAGGGATTCCTTCATGTCGTCCAGCGTTCTTGCCTCCTCGCTGAAATAGAGATAGGCATAGATCTGCCCGACAACCCGGCCAACACCTATAGCCTGGGTCGTTGCCCCAGCCTCTTCAATGAAGCGCCGGGTAATGGGATCGTCAGTAGGACTCATGATAGCTTGGAGCAACGAGCGCCAAGTGCCGATTAATTCGCAAAAAGATTTGACCACATAGCACTATGATGTTTCCAACAATGAAGCTGGTGGCCTGAATCTTTATATTTCGCAGCACTCGGCTCTCGGCGTTCGACGCTCTGTTCGCTTTAAAAGGATATGCCTCCGCAGGCCGCTGAGCATTTTGACTATTTCTGTGGCTTCGTTCTTAATCCCGGAAACATCGCCAACCGCCAAATAATTAAGGTGTACCGCCACTTCAATATGGGAAACTAGCTCAAACAATGAACCCCGCGCAATATTAAGAAAATGCGCAAAGTCTTTTTTGGAATCTCTCGCAGAACCCTCAGCAATGTTTGCTGGAACGGAAACCACCGCCCGTTTCATTTGATCAACAAGCCCGAATTGTTCACTATGCGGAAGTTTTTTTGTAAGTACATATACCAAGCCAGCTAACTCAACTGCGCGCTTCCAAACATCCAACCCTTCAAACCTGAACGCCATCTCACTCATCGCTTTCCGCTCACGGATTCTCTCGTATGGCATTCGGCACTCTTTACTCACCAATCTCTCCGCTTATCCCTTGGCGCTATGCGCTACCTGCTCTTCGCTTAATACACGCTCCCGCCCCGTCCATTATGCGAGCGCAAATGGATCGTTCAATATGTTTTGAACGATACAGCGATTAACACCTTGCGTCAAGCGCTTTATACATACATGCGTCATGGGCGCATCTGCGAGTTTGGGTAAAAATTGCCTATTTGTAGGGGTGCCGCTTGTCGGCACCCGCGGGCGTCTGCAAGCAACGCCCCTACGAGGAGGGGAATTTCAAGGATGCCAAAACACGGAGATACGCCCATTCGTTATGCACGGGGTGCCACGTCTGCGATTGGGTGCATTGTGGACACCTCTGTCAGGGACGCAACTCCAAAGCGTCCACAGCTGGCGCGAAGTGCCGTCAGACACCATCTTCCATCAAGGTTTCAGCCAACGCCCTAACCGCGGCTACTCGACCGGAAAACTCTTCCATCTCGCTGGGAGCCAGCGCTTGGTCGCTCACTTTCTTTATTTCCTGATCAATGGCATCACACTTTGTAAGCACTGATCGAAGCTTGCCCGATAAAGAGCCCCTCTCCTCATCCCTATGATCCGTGTCCACCTTCCCGCTCTCCAATTCCATCTCTATAATCATGGCCATCCTTGATGCTTGAATGTTGACTGTCTCCTTGCGTTTAAAATTTACTAAATATAAATATTTTTTAGCCGTGTCAATACTTTCAAACCGCAATTGGCATTTTTTGGAATATTGCAGGCGTCTTGTGATTGAATCAATCTGTGATACTATTATCCCCGTGAAACAACGACTGATTCCGTGGCTTATCTTTACCTGCACATTGGCGGTCGCCTTATGGCTCATACTGGCGCATCACTCAAAGAAACCCTTTGAACCTTTCTCCCTAACCACCAACGATTTACTGGAGTTCATGCCTAATATTGACGGTTGGACCTTTACTAATATTCCTGTAACCAGCGTCGACCCCGCCGAGCCGAACATCATGACGCTCGAGGCAATCCTCCACAAAAATAGCGCGGCTTCAGGAATCCCACCCTCCTCTGCCGCCATTAGACTCGTCCATGGCTACAATATGCCCATGTGCATGAAAATCAAGGGATACACCGTTGATCCGGTTCAGCTCGCTTTCACCGACACCAACTCCACGATGCAGACTCAGTTCTGGAGAGTCACATCATCCCTCGGCGAATCAACCTATTGGTTAACCACCATGATCCGCGCCAGCGACTTTACCCCAACAGGCGAAGATATCTGCAAAATGGCATTCCCTCGGGTCGACATTCCGGACGACCCACGGTGGATACCCTCTGGATTTACCAAGGAAGATTTGCTCCACCCCATTTCCGCGTTCAAACGATGGTCCCACGCGCGATGGAATGCATCCAGAACAGACCTCCCAACCTTCCTCCGGCTAAAGCAGCCCTCCTGGGCAAGTCACGAACAGCTATCCTTTATTACCATCAGTCGCGCAGACAAATCGTTAAACGCCCAACTACAGCCGATTGACGAGCTTCATAGGGCCGTCTTGAAAGATCTTCAGGACTGGAGAACGCAACACCAGCCAATTGAATAGATTGAAACCTTACTCCACACCATTGGTCGACTAACGATTGAGAAGTAAAATCGTGACGTATATATACACTACGCTTCCCAACGTCGAAAGCGTCCCCATGCCAAGAACATCTGTGCGACCGTTGACCAACGGCGGATGCTCTTCTGGAAGATAACGCTGGGCAATCAACGGAATGGCATTCAACAGCCCGAAGAGAAAATAAAATGGGAATGCGAACGAGCGGCTGAGAAAGTATCCCGCCGCAGAGAATCCCGCCAACGCCGCAATACTCAGCCCCGCCGCCCTGCGAAGATAAGCCTGCCCTTCACCTCGCACCGCTCTCAATGTCCGCCTGGCACGCCAACACCCGATCATTCCTAACTGCAACAAGCTAAACCAAAACCAATATCCCACTAATCCAATTTCCGTATAGCAACTTACAAAAGCGTTGTGCGCCGCCCTGTCTCCGGCAACTTGCCAAAACATTCCATACCCCAATCCAAACAGCGGATTCTGCTTAAAATACTGGTTCGCCAACCCCCAGAAATCAACCCGCTCCCGCGCTGACATATCTAACAGAGCCCTCCCTTTTATCCCAACAAGCACCAGTCCTGCCAGCAACCCTGCAACGGCTATATAAGGAAGCCATCGGGTCGGCATCCTCATTAATAAAATAGCGCTTATGACAACAATCAAGGCAATTTGCCCACCACGGGACAAGGTCGTTTGCAGTGCCAAGAAAAGCAGCCAGCTAACAGCACCGCATGCCATTGCCGTAATTGGATTGAATCTCCGGGGAACAGCAAACACCAGCGGAATCGCTGTGGCCAACAATTGCGCGGTGTCATTTGGGTCGCCAAATATTCCAAAAAAATAACTCCTCGAAATCCACCCGCCTCGGCGAGGATCAAAATACACCATGGGCTGCTCCCCCGCAAACCCGTAACCGACACGCTGCTGCATCAGGCAATGAATGGCAACAACCACAGCGCCAACCACAAACACCAATATAACCTTCTGGACCCGATCGGGCCTATCAATCACTACAAGCAACAATAATGTAAAGAAGCAGACCTTAAATGTCTCCGGCGTCGTATTTATCATCCCTTGGAAATAGGTATGCGGGAGATGCGATAGAATGGTCGCGATCCACAAACCCGCAATAAGCCCGACGGCTGGTGTCTTTGGGAAATATGTCTGCCGCTGACTACTCTCCAGCATAAGACTGAGCAGAGCGCCGTATACAATAGCATCCAGCACGGGCAAACCATACATCCACGGGAACAACCACTCCTGGGGTCGCCAGAAAACCAGAAGCATGAATATAAGCGTGAGGGGAAAAGTCATGGAAGGATCATCGCATATCGCGCTCAAGCCCGAACAGCACTATCCTCAAGGTCCGCAGAATGATCCGCAAATCCAAAGCAACTGAAAGATTCTGCAGGTAATATAGGTCGTACTCAAGCTTTGCCCGGGCATCTTCAACACTTGCCCCATATGGATAACGAATCTGTGCCCACCCTGTCAGGCCCGGAAGAATATTTTCCCGCTCGCGATAATAAGGAATCTCCTTCGCCAGCTTTTCCACAATCTCAGGGCGTTCAGGCCTCGGCCCCACTAAACTCATATCTCCTTTTACGACATTGATCAATTGAGGCAATTCATCGAGTCGATATTTGCGGAAAAATCGTCCTAATCTCGTAATTCTCTGGTCTTTATCCGGAGACCACACCGCTCCTGTCTCACTCTCCGCTCCTGGCTTCATCGTGCGAAACTTGAATATCCTGAATACCTCTCCAAAACGACCAACGCGCTCTTGAAAGTATAACACCGATTGTCGCGGTGAACTCATTTTAATCATCAAAGCCACCAATAGGGCGACAGCAATAGCCGGGAGGGCAAATATCACGATAATGGTCAAATCCATCAACCGCTTGAACCTCATTGCTACCGGCGTTATAAATCCCTGACTCGCCTGCATGAGCCAGTGCTCATCCACAAGGTTCAACGGTGCTTTCCCTCCATAGGTTTCAGCGACATTCAAAGGCGTCAATACCGAAACCCCCTCAAATCGAAGGCGCCCAAGTTGCGGATAAATGCCACACAACTCATCCTCGTGCTCCACTCCGATAATGACCACGTCGACCCCTAAAGATTTGATCGTCGTCGCCACATGGGAAGCCCCGCATTGAATGATCGCAGTCTCCCCTTTTTCCTCTTGAACGACCTGCCGTCCACCGGTGGCGCTCACAACCTGTAACATTGCCATCACCTTATGCGCCGGCCTTAACTCCTTGTTTTCAACCATCTCCAGATAGGACTTGGCCCTAGGTCCAACACCGAGAATGACTACACGATAGCCAAAGGCCTCCTTCTTGAATAGATACTGGAATATGAGCAATCGAAGCCCCAGCCACACTATTGAATAAATCATCAATGACAGCGCCAACACGCCGCGTCCAAGCGCCATATCCAGCCAGGCATAAGACGTTGCGCTAACCACCAATAGCGCCATGATGATCGAAAAAAACCAGTTCACCACCATGTTGAACCGGGAAAGCCGAAGCTCTAATCCATAGGCGCCTGCCACATAATTCGACACAATGATCGCAACCACAAAATAGACCCAACCGGATATATTTCCCGCCACATATTCCTCGAGTGCGGGGAACCCAAGCCGGAAATAAACGCCACCGATAATGCCAAATATCAGGCAAATCGCGTCAAGCATTGCCATCCAGATGATCTGTTTTTGCAGATAACTACGCTGCGTGGCCATACACCCCCTTCAAACTCTGCCTATAGTCTCAGGTCTATTGTCCAAGGTCCCACCCTTCCCCCACCCCCACTATTCCATTGGCATAAACGTATGACGGAACCAACGAGCAACCGTTTTACGCATGGTCATCAACGGCCCGTATGTCACATGCCGCCCATGCTCGTCGTAAAGATCATAATTATAGCCATACCGGTAGGCATAGCTGTAGTACGCATAGTTCGGATACTGATAAGCATAATACAAACTGCTGATTCGATGCATTTCGATGCTATTAACAATCATTCCGATCACATGCACGTCGCCAAGCATATCCAGTGAATACCTAATCACAGGTTTTGAAGTTCGATTCGCATGCGCCACATATATGACACAAGCCAATGGACACCCTGCGAGAATCACCGTATCCGTCACACGTAACACCGGCGCAGTGTCCATGATGATATAGTCATAATCATTCAGGACTTCCCCAAGAAACGCCTCCAGATTCGTCGCGTGCAATAGTTCTGAAGTGCTTTTATCCACCGACCCCGCCGACGCAAACCAGAGATTGTCATGCGGCGTTTTCTGTATCACCGTGCTCAGAGCCTGCTTATCCCTGAGGATATCAACAATGCCTGGCGTTCGCTCGAGTTCAAACGACTTATGCAACACACCTCGTCTCAAGTCCATATCCATGAGCAATACTTTTTTGCCGGTCTTGGCTGTCATAATGGCAAGATTCAATGCCGTCAGCGTCTTTCCTTCCTTGGAATCCGCGCTGGTGATCAACATCACCTTTTTCCCCGCCTTTTCAACAGCCGTCATCACATTCGTCCGTAACGCCCGATACGCTTCTGCCGCCCCGGAACGATGCTCATCACTGACAATCGGACGAATCCGCCCCACCAAATCGCTATGGACCCAGAACGGTACTCCGCCAAGAAAAGGCACCCCAACCGCTGATTCAACATCAAGCACCGATTGCACCTTGTCATCAAAGAAGTAGGCCAGTAACGCCAGCGCCAATCCTGAGCCAATCCCCGCCACCAAGGCTGTAACCAGAATTTTTATCGGGTCAGGCCACGCCGCCTTTGGATTGGTGCGTATTGGCCGCAACACAGAAAAATGCTCAGCCTTGATTTCCTGCTCGACCCGCAAATCATTCAGCTTTTGGAACAACTGGGCATACATCTGCTCCAGACGCGAGACCGCCATTTGCAAATGCCGGTAGTCAGCCCCTTTCTTGCTGGCCATCAGATAGGAATTACGCCATCGGCGCTGCGCTTCTTCCAGCGCCTCAATCTGTAAATCGATTGCTGAAGCGCGTTCCTTGACTTTTTCGTATTCCACCTCCGCTTGAAGATTTAGATCTTTTTTAAGAATGGAAATTTCGTCGTCGATGGAGCGTAATTTTGGATTATCAGGCTGCATGAATGCCGTACTGTCACGTTTTTGCGCCATAAGCCTCGCCAAACGCACTCGCATCTCCTGCCAACCCTTGGCGTCACCGACGCCTGCAAACTCAGCCCCCTTCCCCTTCATCTCGGCACCATCAGGAACATTCGTCGACGCCATGAGCCCGCTCGCGCCCACTATATCTTCAGACAGTTCCTTGCTGCCCAGTTTGCCCGTCTCACGGGTCAACGACAAAACACTATTCATCATTTCGGCGCTCTGCCCCTTGAGTTTGGGGTATTGAATTTCCAGCATCCATTTCTCTGTACTCAACTGCTGGCTTCTCGAAACCAGCATGTTCAGATAACCCAACTCCAACGACCCTTTGGCTTGAATATACTCCACTTGATTGACGCGCTGAAATTCAATGACATCATCCTCTGCGGTTCGAATCTGGTCCTTCAGCCGCGTAAGCTCGTCATTCAGAATCTTTTCAGCCGAACCATAGGACTGCTGCTTCACCAACTCGCGCTGTGTCTGGAACTCACGGGTCACTTCCGAAAGAAAAGCCCTTGCATACGCAGGATGCGTATTGCGGACATTCAACAGCAAGTTAATCCCCGGACCTGATGTTCTCGACACCGTGAAGGCTGGTGATAAATCCCGAGCATCGCCCCCCAGCCGCTTTAACCATCGGGGTGCAAGCTGCTCAATCACCTTGGTTCTGAATCCCTCGCTCTGCAACAAGGCGATATGGGTCTGACTCTGATCCCAGTGATATGTCTGTGATGGAATTTCCGTGCTGGGATCGCGGTAAATCATGATTTGCGAATAGGTGTTATACTCCTTTGGCGCAAACTGCAGATAGATTACACCTCCAAGCAAGCAATAAAGAAAACAGATCACCACAATCTTCCACCGAAAAACAAGAATCCCCAGATAAATCCGGGGATCAACTTTCTTCTGCTCAAAATTATCGACTGAAGGCATGGTGTTCCTCAGAAAAACGTGAGTTTGCGTGCTGGAACAACCACCCTGTCTCCCGACTCCAGCACAACATCGTCATCCGGATTACCACTTTTCATTAAGGCATCTCCATCCACAATGAACGTCTTCTCACTGCCATCTTTCTGGCGGCGCACAATCTGAATGCGGTCTCCCTTCGCAAATCGTGGCAACCCGCCAATCTTGAATAATAAATACATCAAGGTGCAGGGCTCGTTCTCGCCAAATTCAATCACCCCGCGCCGGGGAACCTCACCAAGCAACACAATCCGCTTCCCCCCCCCGCCCGTGGTTATGACACCATCCGCCGACGGAGCCTGCGTCTCAAACACATAAACCAAATCATTGTTACGCAAGTAAACCGCAGGCACTCTCATCTGCCCATCTTGACCCACCAATGACAGCAACTCACCCTCGGCCGCCGGCCCAAATGGATTCCTCAATCCACCTCTAACAATTTTCACCCGGTTACTCTCTCTCCCGCTCTTTAACCCGTTCGCACGCCGCAATGCTTCAGACAATGTTATCGCCGCTCCCGGGCCAATTTTAATCTCGCTAGGCATTTCAACATTCCCGGAAACACCCACAAGATCGTAGGACGCTTTTGCTATCTTAACCGTGACCGTTGCCGTATTCAGATAGCGACCAATCAGGACATTCCTGATTGCCGCCTCCGCTTGCACCGCCGTCATATCCTGAAGGAACACCAATCCCACATAACCGAAATCTATAGCCGATGAATTGTTGACCATATAACGACCATTCAAGCTCGGATCTTCAGCGACCGAAACCCAGAGAACCGTGTCCGGCTGAATCGTGGGTTCCACCGGCTTGATAGGCGTAGCCGCAACCACAGGAACAGACCCAACACTGTTGGTTTCCGCCACTGATACGGGAGCCACAGCCACAGGCGTTGCCATCAAGGGCTCCGTTACCCCTGGGGCTGTTGCCGTCACAGGCGGCACCAGCGGCACAGTCACCGACATTGGAGCTACAGCGGTAACCGATGAGGCAACCACTGATTCTTCTGGCAGCGCCCTTGCCACAGGCTTCTCCGCAACGACGACAGGGCCTTCCGATTTTAAAACCGTCGGAACACTTCCGCCAGGGCTTGCGGAGACAACACCCGAAGGCGCAACCGAAACCACTGAGGGGCCCTCCACCGAAATCGGCGCAGGCGGATTTTCAGGAGTCTCCACAACAACAGGTGCTTCTTCGAGCCCAGACTCACGGATCGCCTCCTGAAGAATAGAGGCAACATAATCCTCTTCACGGCTGGTTGCGCAACCAGAAACTAAAGCAGCACCTATCAGGAATATTCCTAATATCGGCGCCGTTTTTAATTTCGAACGCATTATGTGCAGTACCGCTCCCCTCAGCATTAGCAATACTCCAAACCACTCTATTTACACAAAAAACAATACTTTAAGTAATTTATGGTAAATCACTTAAACATTGCCACGCGCCAACAATTATAAACATCCCTTATGCCGATCAATAGGCAACAAGGAGCCTCTTATTATTCTCTCCAAAACCAATAAGGTTCACTCCGCAACAAATCCATTAACACAACTTTGTCATTTATACCTCATGCCGAACGTCTGTGTCAATTCAGCCATTGCATTTTTCAAGCGGACCAAACAGTCGCATTGCGAGGCAAAAACAATCCCATCAGCGTTTATATCGTCAAATGAACATCGTCACGTTGGATTGGTCCGCTTCCCCAAGAAAACTCGCCACCCCTCCAACCTCTATTCCATCTATTAATTCTTCCCGCCTTATCCCCATGACGTCCATGGACATCGAGCACGCCACCAGCTTGGCACCTCCAGCTTTTGCCGCCGCCATCAGTTCAGGCAAACTCTCCACACGTTTGCTTTTCATAACGTGCTTCATCATCGCCGTTCCCATCCCCATCATGTTCATCTTGGATAGCGATAACTTCGTCGGACCCTTGGGCATCATCCAACCAAACATCCAATCCAGCGCCCCTTTTCCCCTCGCCTGTAGAGCAGGCTTGCGCAGGGCATTCAGCCCCCAGAATGTGAAGAACAGGGTAACCTCATTCCCCATCGCCTGAGCTCCATTAGCGATCACAAATGCAGCCATAACCTTGTCCAGATCCCCCGAAAACACCACAAACGTCTTCTTGTTCTTGCTCATATCGGTCACAACTGCGCCTCCGCTCGCCACTTCGCCTTTCCTGATCACCACTTGAATCACTCCACCTTGATGATCGGTTCCCACCAGCTCATGACCTCGCCCTTTGCACCAAGCCACAGCGTCAGCCTCAAAACCAGGATCCGTTGCCCTCACCTGCAGTAAATCCCCGACTGCCAACCGGCTTATCTCATCCTTCATACGCCTGATGGGCCCCGGACATTGCAGACCTGTGCAATCCAGCTCAACCTTCGCCGCCACGCCTTTTACCGCAACCACCTTCTCCTCCGCGTACGATAGCACCGCCGGTTCCGGCGCCCCGGAAGACGGCTTGGGATCCTGATAATTAAGGAAAGTGAGCATCCCCCCCGCCAAAGAGGCCACGCGCTCAACCCCTCTCTGCTTAAGCAACCGGTACGCCAGATAACTTCTAAACCCAACCTTGCAGTAAACCAATACCGGTTTGTCGCGCGGAATCTCATCAATCCTTTCCCTCAACTTCCCCAACGGTATATTCACGGCACCCGGGATATGCCCCAATTCATATTCCTGCCTCCCCCTCACATCAACAATCAACGAGCCCGCCGTCCCAGCCGGAAAGTCTTCCGCATACCAGAACTTGACATCCCCTTTTATCAAGTTCGATCCCACAAACCCCGCCATGTTCACTGGATCCTTTGCTGATCCATAAGGCGGCGCATACGCCAATTCCAGCCGCTCCAGATCATGCACCGTCATGCCCGCGCGAATCGCCGTTGCAAAAACATCAAGCCGCTTATCCACCCCATCATAACCAACGACCTGCGCCCCCAATAGCCGTCCGTTTTCAGGTTCAAACAACACTTTGATATGCATCGGCGCCGACCCCGGGTAGTAACCCGCGTGCCCCGCAGGATGCAGGTATATCTTCCTGAAAGGATGGCCGGCCCGCTTAAGCCCTTTCTCCGTCGCCCCGGTCCCACCCCCCGTCATGTCAAACACCTTTACGATGGCCGTCCCTTGAGTCGACGTATAACTCGTGGGCCGCCCGCACATATTCTCGCCCACAATACGCCCCTGCCGGTTAGCTGGTCCCGCCAACGGAATCACCGACGACGCTCCGGTAACGAAATCCTCCACCTCCACCGCATCACCGGCCGCATATATATCCTTGTCCGCAGTCATCATATGCGAGTCCACCTTGATCCCTCCCCGCGCCCCCACCTCAAGCCCCGCCATCTTTGCGAGCGTCGTATCAGGCCGCACACCGGCGGAGAGAATCACCATATCCGCCGTCACGGCCTTGCCCGTGCTCAATTCAACCTGAACCCGGCCACCCTCATCCTTAAAGGCCGCAGCCCCCGCCCCCAGGTGCAACGTCACCCCGTGTCGCCGCATGTGAACTTCCAAATCACGCGCCATCTCCCGATCCAGTGGCGGCATGATCTGATCCACCATTTCCACCAAATCAACCTCCATCCCCCGCTCGCGCAAACTCTCCGCCATCTCCACACCAATATATCCGCCTCCAATAACCACCACCCGGCGCGCCCCTCCATCCACCATCGCCTTGATACGATCCATATCGTCAATATTCCGGAGCACCAACACACGGGGATGATCAATGCCAGGCAATGCCGGCCGTAACGGCACAGCCCCCGGACATAGCCCTAATTTATCATAGGCCTCCTCGTACTCCCGCCCCGTCTCCAGATCACCCACCTGCACCGCGCGCCTCTGACGATCAATCCCCCTGACCTCATGCCCGATACGCACATCAAGATTCAGCGAAGACTTCAAGCTTTCTGGCGTCTGAAGAAGCAACTGCTCTCTCTCCTTGATTTTTCCGCCAATGTGATACGGCAATCCGCAATTCGCGAACGAAACATGCCGCCCTTTTTCAAGGACCACAATTTCCGCCGACTCATCCAGCCGCCGCGCACGCGCCGCCGCCGACATCCCCGCCGCCACACCGCCAATAATGACAATTTTCATGATTTCCTCTTTCTTCGTATACAATCCAGAATCGTCAACGCACTGGGATCAGCCACCTCATACCAGACTTCCTTGCCGCGGCGACTGGCCTTGACCAATCCCGCTCGCCGCATCTGATTCAGATGCTGTGATGTTGCCGCCTGGGGTTGCCCCAGATGCGCCATCAACCCATGAACCGGCATCTTCCCCTCTCGCTGGAGCGTTTCGACTAATTTCAGCCTGCAGGGATGCGCCAGCACTTTCAATGCCGCCGCCATCCGTTCCAATAACTCCATCGGCAATTCCGCCGCGCAACTTGTGGATAGTTTCATGCCGCACAACATATCATCATATTTCTATATTTCAATATAAAAAACGCATTGATTCCCCCAAAAGAGTCCGATAGAGTTCCGCCCTCAATTTCATAACCCGTCAGGGCAAATGGAATCATCAGTATGGCGTGGTAGCTCAGTTGGTAGAGCAGCGGACTGAAAATCCGCGTGTCGTCGGTTCGATTCCGACCCTCGCCACCATCTTTTTCAAACCTCAAACAGTCATTTCACCCAATGTTATCAGGGTGTTTACGATTTGCACCCCTTCCGAACCCGTCGCTTACCGTCGGTTCATGACTTTTTCAAAATCGGCAAACAAAGTATAGCAAAGTATAGCAACTTTCGGAAATTTTCCGACACGCGGACTTTATATCCGCTTCCACTCTTTGTATCCCCACCGCTGGTTCTGTGTTGATTTGAATGACTGCCCACA
>CAZDUS010000048.1:0-13299 GCA_964508705.1 uncultured Verrucomicrobiota bacterium | reverse complement strand
ATATCCCAGTTTTACGAACGCCACACGGTTCCGATACCTCAAATCCCGCAGTTCACCTTCAGTTATGTTCAAAACCGCCGCCGCTTCCTTGGGAGTTAACATCTTACTCATTGGCGCACCTCCGCTGTCAGGCCCGGCCAGATGTCACAGACACGCACATCCAGAACGTCAGCAATCATTTTCGCCGTCTCCTCTTTCGGGTCCCGACGCTTGCAGATCAACGCTGATATTGTCATCGCGCTCAATCCGGTCCGCCTTGCCAGTCCAATCCCGTCCAATCCAACTTCTGCCATGGCTGACAAAAGTTTCCCGTTCCTAACTCGCCCTTCCTTCATCTCTTTATCCTCCTATCGGGCGGCTCACTGCCGCCCACAATAGAAGGTAAGAAATCAACGAAAACTGTATCGGCGTTTCTTTTACCCTGTGAATATCATCAAGGATTGATCACCGTTTTGCCTTGTGCTGGTCGTATATTCCAGTACCGGTCAGCATCCTCCGGTGTCACCAAATCCAAATAATGACCAAAGAGGACGTCTGCCTTGTCTGCATGCCCCATTTCGATCACCAAACGCTTCATATCTTGAAACTTTGCTAAGTGACATGACGCAAAGGTATGGCGCATTCCGTTATGCACCCATTTTACATCGCTGGCCTTGATGACGCGGTCAATGCCCCGTCGATAGGTCATAAACGGCACACCTACCGCCCCGGACGCTTGCCGGTATGGCAACAACCATTCAATCAGATTATCCTGCATGCCGATGAATCGTTGCCGCCGTTTCTTGGCCACCGTTGGCACAATTCTGATCCGCTTGCTCTCGAAATTAATGCAGTCCCAGTTGATTCCTTGGATTTCCGAAGTTCGGAGTCCTGCAAAAAAGCCGAGGGCAAGCATGGGAACTACGCTGGGAGCCTGTTTCTCTGCCGTATCCATGATCTTGGTCACTGCATCCACGCTGAATACTTCGGTCATCTTGTCGTCCACATCTGGCCGTTCAATGGCCTCGCTGTCTGCAGGATTGATCTCAATCAACTTCATTCGCCTGGCGAAGTTGAAGAATCCGGTGAGATACGTCAGGTAGTTGATTTGCGAAATGCCCTGATACTCATTTGTCTTGATCCAGTCATTGATCTCTTGGGTTGTGATCGTGTGCACATGGCGATCCCCGAAGGTTCGGGCAAAAACCCCGATTCTGAATTCGATATCCTTGATGTATCGCGGACGCTTGCCTTTTTCTGACTTCAAGCGGATATACTCATCCTTCAATTCATTGACCGTTTTAACTCCTCCAGCGGGCTTGTGGTGGCTTTTCCAGAAGGAGATGGCCATTGATAGGGGGGTGCCGTCTAATTCGGCTTTGGCGGCCACGTACTCTTTCATGACGGTTTCAAGAGAGAGGTTGGGGGGTAGCAGTCGCAGAGCCCGGAGGGCATCGTGCCGATGGTCTTCGGACAGCGACAAAGCGGCGGTCCCTTCGCTATTCAGTCGGGTAATTTCGGCTACCGCCCAGGACTTCGCTTGATCCAATGTATCCTCAGTATGTCGGATGCGGCGTTTGTTGCGATTGATTTCAACTTGCCATCCGCTCTCGCGCTTCCGTATGATCGCGCCACTATGTGTGATTTGTCTGTCATATGCTTTACTCATTCTGGGGCCTCTTTTGGGGTATTGGTGTCTTATTCACGTCTAATGTCCCAAAAATGTCCCAGACTGTCAAGCGTAGAAACAGAGAAACAGCATTAAAGTATTGTAAATAGGCTATTTACCCCCGTAGCTCAGCTGGATAGAGCATCGGATTTCTAATCCGGCGGTCGCAAGTTCGAACCTTGCCGGGGGTGCCAAATCCATTAAGTTGAAATCATGCTGGGGATCGGGCTTGCCGGCGTTTGCGCCAGCGCAAGAGTAGAAGCGGGAGAATGACAAAAACCAGTATGCCCCAGGAGAGAGTCGCATAGTCAGCCGGTGTCCAGGGCGAAGACAATAGATCGGGGTCGCGTAGCTCAGGGGGGAAGGGGCGGGGGGGGACGGGGATAATCTTCATCATCGTGGGGTCGCTGGGGACAAGGGTCCGATAGTCCCAAGTTGAGGCGGCAGGGGGGCCCCCGAAGGCGCGGCTGGATGGAAATTGCGGGAAATTTATAAAGGCCAGCGCCTGCATATCCCGTTTCATCAGCGCTTCCAATTTTCCGTCCCGGCGCGACGAAGATGCCTGCGTCATGCCGAGGAGGCTGGCGAAGGTTTCCTCGAGAGCGGCGGCCGGCAATAGTCTTGTCTGATCGGTTCGCAGATAGTCAAACGCAAGTTTGCCTTTGGCGATGGAGAGGTCTTTGATGGCGACGATGGGGTAAGCCAGCCATGCCAACGTGCGGCTGGTGGGGCCCCGTCTCGGCACATGCCATCCGATGGCCCGCAAGGTGTCGATGCTGATCGAGGCACAATTCTGGTTCGGATGAAAGTAGGTCAGCTGATGGCGGTAAAATTGGTTGAAGACCCGGTTGATCGCTGATTGAGCGAGCGCTACGGCCTGATCGTTTTCCAGCACGACCACAAGCATTGTTGTCGGGCGGTACCAGCCCTGACCGGCATTGAGATCGCCCATGTAATTATCCAGTGGCGCGACGGCGGCGATGATGCCCTTCTCGCTTTCGACATCGAGGGAATAGAAGTTGTTGACGAGCCAGTTTCCAATATAGCCGTCCTGCTGAATGCGTCCGGTGACGATGGCGAAGTGGCCGCCGTGAGCCTCATCGTCATCGCCCTGTGCGCCGTTGACCATGATGCCGATGATGGGGCGACCCGCCAAATTGGAACTTGTGCCGGGGCGTTGCCATAGTGTCACGGCGGAATAGGGTTGATTGGTGGTGCCGCGCGGGAATTCTTGCATCAGTTTGCGAAGGGCTTCCTGTGGGGGCGTTGACGGCAGATTACGCAGGATGGGGGCGTTTGGTCCGAGTTGGAAGTCCTCCGGCCAGATGGTGCGAGCGACGAAGCTGTTCGTGCCGGTTGTGCCACGCAATGACACCTCGCGGGAGGAGAAGAAGGCGATGGATGAGGCATTGGCGTAAGACTGGTTTAAGGGGAGTTTCGGCACGATCTGGAAAGGCAGGGTTGCCGAGGGGGTGACGACACTTCGCGCGTTGTCGGTCAATTTTGCATGCCTGATATGTTGCGGCGCGGCGAGCCAGACGAAGGGCGGGTAATCAATGACAGCGGTGTCGGCGCGGGTTGCCGTCCAGTGTTTCAGGTCTGTGAAGGCATGAACGCTGGTTTCGTAACCGGCGACGGGCAGTCCCGCGCGGGGCACGCCGATCACGTCGTCACGGAAATACCAGGCGGCTTGCCGTAAAGCAGGCTTTACGGGTGAACCTTTGACGCTGATGGTGAAGTCGGCGGATGGATAGAGGCCTAGCGTGTCCGATGGCTTGGTGGGGGATGAGGAGGCATTGACTTTGGTTTCACTGCTGACGGTACGGTCTGATGTCGTGGTTTGGGCTAAGGCTGTTGCCGTCGCCAAACCCATAATGATTACTAAACCAATAAACAACCAGCGGTTTGGAGCAGGAGAAGTCTTGGCGTGCATATACATACGCTTTCTTTTGGCGAAGATCATTTGCCTGTTGAAAGTGACAAGCGGTGGGAGAAAAGGCAAGCATTGAGATGAAATGTTTAGTTTTTTGTGATGATGGACGATATAGGAGGTATTTTGAGGTTAAGTATATTCGCTATTTGACGCTGGCTGGGAAGATTATGTGAAGAAGAGCTAAATTAGCTTGCGCAGGATGGCTGTCGGTGTCAGATTTCAGCCGTGTCCTGTGTTTTGTGTTTGGCTTGTTCCGGCTTGGCAATGAGAGGGCGGTAGAGGCCCTCTTTG
Source organism: uncultured Verrucomicrobiota bacterium (assembly GCA_964508705.1). Classification (GTDB taxonomy): domain Bacteria; phylum Verrucomicrobiota; class Kiritimatiellia; order CAIKKV01; family CAITUY01; genus CAZDUS01. The sequence goes on along the minus strand of CAZDUS010000048.1, from coordinate 9,427 downwards.
AGTAAAAACCAAAGAAAAAGGAGAAGATATGAAGAAGATGGCGTTGATGTTAGTGGCGGTTCTTGGTCTTTCCGGAGCGACATGGGCTGATAATGGCTGGGGTATTTTCGGCTCGTATTGGGAGCCTGGTGATCTGGACGGAGCGGGCGGTGTTGGAGGCAAGATATCATTTGAAATTGCCCCGCACGCATTGCTTGATTTCCGTGCGACGTGGTACGAGAACTTTGAGCAGTCAAGCGGTGATACCACTGCGAGTTTGGAAATGATGCCTTTCGATGTGGGCTTTAGCCTTGTAGCGGGCACGAAACCGGTCGATGTGTATATGATGGCCGGCTACAGTTTCTTCTCCATTGACGGCGATGTATACTCCGGCGGAAGGAAGGTCGACGTGGATTTCGATGATGAGAACGGCTTTTACGCTGGCGCCGGCCTGGAAGTGACATTGTCGGATAATCCCGGGGTCACGGGCGCAACCCGCATAACGTTTATGGTGGAAGGCCTTTACCGATATCTTGAAGTTGATGAGGTTGATGTTGTCGGAAGCAGTTTTGTTGGCGATTCCCTGGATGGGCTTGGCGTCAATGCGGGCTTCATGATTCGGTGGTAAGCAGTTGATGTTAAGTTTTTTGCAGTAAATAATTAAAGAAAGGATAGAGCTATGAAGACAAATAAGATGGTTGCGCATGTTAAAGTGTTGGCCACTGTGGTTGGCGCCTCGTTGGCCCTGACATCGCTGGCGGGGGATGTGAAGCCTGTTGCCGCTCCGGCGCCGCTTACTGCTGAACGCGACATTCTGGTAACCTTGTCCGCGACAGTCGAGGCAGTTGACCTCGCCAAGCGCGAAGTGACGTTGAAGGGACAGGCGGGGAATGTTGTCACTTTGGAAGTGGACGAGCGAGTGCAGAGGTTGAATGAGTTCAAGGCTGGAGACGCCGTGGTTGCGGATTACTATGCCTCGGTGGCTTGTGAGCTTCGGGCCGCGACCGCTGAGGAGAAGGAAAACCCGGTAGCGGTTGTCGAGGGTGCTGGTCGTGCCTCCAAGGAAGTAGCGCCAGGAGCAATGGGTGTGCGCGCTATCAAGGTGGTGACAACGGTTGTCGGTCTTGACCTTCTTGCACAGACAGTATCGCTACAAGGGCCGTTGGGGAACATCGGCGATCTATATGCTGATAAAGTTGAAAACCTGAAGCAACTTCGTCTTGGTGATACCGTTATCGTCACCTATACGGAGGCGTTGGCGGTTTCCCTGCAAAAAGCGAAGCCCGCGAAAAAGGAATAAGCGTGTGTAGCCTGATGGAAGGCTAAATATCGAGAGGGCGATTTGAACAGCCCGATTGAAATAGTGATGTAGCATGAAAGCCACACGCGTTCCACTTGGAAGCGTGTGGCTTCTTGTTTACCGGGAAGAATAGGCTTCCGGGCGAGGGAAGGAGGCGTGGAAATGCAAGCAATTCGAGTGCGAAACTTTATTACCGCTTTAGGAAGTTTCGTCGTTGCGTCAGCTGCAGGCGCTGCTGATCCTGACCGGACTATTCTCCCGTTGGTTGCGCCAGAGTTCAAAGGAAAGATCGGGCAGAATTACAAAAATTCCACGCCGGATTGGATGCCTGCGCGGCCTTTGGAGGCTCCAAACGGAGCACCCAACGTGTTGATAATCGTTTTGGATGATGTGGGTTTTGGCCACATAGGCGCATACGGGGGTGCGATTGAAACTCCGAATCTCGACAAGCTTGCGGCGAGTGGGCTCCGGTACAATAATTTTCACACGACGGCCCTGTGTTCGCCGTCGCGCGGCGCTCTGCTTACCGGGCGAAACCATCACGCCATAGGCTTGGCCGCCATTACGGAGGCCGCAACCGGTTTCCCGGGTAACTTCGGAAGTATTCCAAAGAGCGCTGCCACGATTGCCGAGATATTGAAGCAGAATGATTACAGCACGATGGCGCTGGGAAAGTGGCATTTGGCTCCCTATACCGCCTACACCGCCGCCGGTCCATTTGACCGCTGGCCGCTAGGAATGGGGTTCGAGAAGTTCTATGGATTTCTTGGCGGCGAGACCGATCAGTGGGCACCGCTATTGGTACGCGACAATACGTTCATCGAGACCCCCTCCCGACCGGGGTATCATCTGACCGAAGACTTGGTGGACCGCACCATTGTCGGCATCCGCGATCAGCAGCAGGCCAATACCGGGCGACCGTTCTTTGCCTACCTTGCCCTTGGAGCGAACCATGCACCCCTGCACGCCCCGAAGGAGTTCATCGAGAAGTACAAGGGTAAATTTGATCAGGGGTGGGACATGGTCCGCGAGGAAACCTTTGAGCGGCAGAGGAAACTCGGCATTATTCCAAAGGACACCCGGCTTCCTCCGAGGGACCCGATGATCAAGGCGTGGGCGGAATTGAACGACACCCAGAAGAAAGTGTACTGCCGTTTGCAGGAGGCGTATGCCGGAATGCTCAGTCACGCCGATTACCACCTCGGCAGGTTATTCGCGGCGCTCGATGAACTGGGCATCCGCGACAACACGCTCATCATGGTGGTGTCGGATAACGGGGCGTCGCAGGAAGGACTACAAGACGGCGTAACCAACACTGACCGTTATCGCAATTTCAACCCGGAAACCGTTGAGGAAATGGCCAAACTTCTCGATAAGATTGGCAGTTCCGAGACCGATCCGCTTTACCCAATGGGCTGGTCCATGGCGGGTAACACACCGTTCAAGAAGTGGAAACAGGACACGCATCTGGGTGGCAACACGGATCCGTTCATTGTCTCGTGGCCATCGAAGATCAAGGATAAGGGGGCCGTTCGTCCCCAGTACCACCACCTGGTTGATGTGGTGCCGACTATTCTCGAAGCGGCTGGTTTGCCGGCTCCTGTATCTGTCAATGGTGTTCCGCAGCAGCCGATATCCGGACTTAGCATGTTGTATTCATTTTCTAATGGAGCGGCGAAATCGCCCAAGAAAGTGCAGTATTATGAAATGCTTGGTAGCCGCGCGATCTGGGCTGATGGCTGGACGGCGGTGGCATGGCATAAGAAGGACACGGCGTGGGAGGATGACCAGTGGGAGTTGTACAACACTGACGTGGACTTCAGTCAGGCTGATGACCTCGCGGCACAGAACCCGGAAAAGCTGAAAGAGTTGATTGCGCTTTGGCAGGAGGAGGCGAAGAAGAACAACGTGTTGCCGCTCGATGATCGCCGGTATGAGCGCGCATCCGATCCCGGTCGACCGGTGGCGGCGTTGGCGCGGAAAGACTACACCTTTTATGCAGGCACCTCGGTCTTGCACCCGCTCGCAGCCCCGCGCCTCGAAGGGCGGGACCACATCATTACGGCCTACGTGAAGATTCCCTCTAATGGGGCGGTGGGTGTTTTGGCCAGTTTCGGAGGAGAGTTCGGCGGGTGGACCCTGTTTGTTAAAGATGGCACGCTCCACTACGTCCACAACTACCTCAAGATTCATGAGTATGCTGTGGCGTCAGCCAAGCCGGTGACGACCGGAAAACACACGCTTGGGGTACAGTTCAAGCCGACGGGGAAATACTTGAAGCCGGACTACTTCACCGGGGATGTCATCCTTTACGTGGATGGAGAAAAAGCGGGCGAATTGAAAGACATCAAGTCGGGGGCCACATATTGCTCGATGACCGGATACGGATTGGTGATCGGGCGCAACATCGGCACCCCAGTCACGCACGAATACAGGACGCCATTTGAGTTTACCGGGGAACTTGAAAAGGTGACCATTGTGTTTCCAGATTTGTGATTTTCGGAGGTAATTCATGAATAATAGACACGTTGCCATGTCAATTCGGACGGTGATCCTGCTTCTGGCGTTGGCAGGACATGCGGTCTCGTTTGCCCAGGAGGTTATTCCTGCGGGAGCTGTGGTGGGGCCTGTATTCAAGCAGGAAGAATTGGATCAGATCCTGGCGCCTATTGCACTTCACCCTGATTCATTGATTTCACAAATCCTGATGGCCTCGACGTATCCCTTGGAAGTCGTGCAAGCGGATCGCTGGGTCAAGGCCAACAAGACTCTCAATAACAGTGAGGTCGCCAGAGCGCTTGAAGCACAGTCCTGGGACCCCAGCGTCAAATCGCTGGTTAATTTCCCGCAAGTTTTGGACATGATGAGCGCCAAGCTGGATTGGACGCAGAAACTGGGTGATGCGGTTCTTGCCCAGCAAAAAGAGGTGATGGCGACCATTCAGAAGTTGCGTCAGAAGGCTCAAGCGGAAGGTAATCTCAAGTCGACGGCAGAGCAGTATGTCGCCGCCGAACAAGAGACACAGACCATCATTGTTGAGTCTGTGGATCCGGAGGTTATCTATGTGCCGATCTATGATCCCAACGTGGTGTATGGCACATGGTGGTGGCCCAGTTATCCTCCATACTACTATTACCCTCCCGGCTATGCTTATGGATCCGCGGGTTTTCATTTTGCCGCCGGTGTTGCGATTGGCGCGGCGTGGGGTTATGCGTGGGGTCATTGCAACTGGCACGGCGGGGATGTTGACATAAACATCGACAGGAACCGGGATATCAATCCGAATATTGATCGAAGCGCTTATGCGGCCAGATATAACCAAGGGGGGCAGGCCGGCAAGGGACAGTGGCAGCATGATGTAAGTCATCGCGGGGGGGTTGCGTATCGGGACCCGGCAACGGCACAGCGGTATAACCGGACTTCTCCTGCGCAAGCGTCGCAGGCGCGGGAGGCGTATCGCGGATATGGTGACGGCGGCCGACAGGATTTGTCACGTGACGGAGCCGGTCAGTTGAATGGACGGGCCCCTTCGGCGGGAAATCAAGCGAGTCGGCCCAGCCAAGACTTTGCTGGAGGCGCAAGAGAAACGCAGAGCAACCGGACGCCGGATCGAAGTGCGTTTGAGGGAATTGACCGTGGGAGTACTGCCAAGCAACAAAGCAGTCGAGGGCAGCAGAGCTTAAGCGGCGGAGCACGAAGTGGCTCTGGAGGCGGGATGTCCCGAGGCGGAGGCGGTGGTGGGAGACGTCGCTAAGCGGCTGATGTGAATGGATGTTTAACAGTCGAGGGGAGTACAAAATGAAACTCAAGATCAATAAGGGAAAGAAGTCCAGTTGGTACTTCAAGATATCGATGTTGACCTTGGTGATGACGGCGACCGTGATGGGTTGTGTCTCCTGCTTGGCCCCGTCAGCAAAGAAGTTTGCCACACCGCAGGCGGCGGTGGAGGACATGGTTTCTGCGGCGCGGCATAACAACGAGAAGGGGCTGGTTGCCATTTTTGGTCCGGAGGGAAAGGAAGTGTTTACCTCCGGAGATGCTGTGCGCGATCAGTTGGGGCGTCGTCGATTTCTGGAAGTCTATGATGTCACCAACAGTCTTGTGGCGGAAGGCGACAATATGATTCTGGTGATTGGCAAGGAGCAGTGGCCGTTTCCCGTGCCTATTGTAAGGAGCGGGAATGAGTGGTTCTTTGATGTGATTCAGGGGAAGGATGAGATATTAAGCCGCAGAATCGGGCGCAGTGAATTGGCAACCATTCAGGTTTGCCTTGCCATTGTGGATGCGGAGCGTGAGTATGCCATGAAGGATCGCGATGGTGACGGGGTTCTTGCCTACGCGGAAAAATGTGAAAGCGACCCCGGGATGAAGAACGGACTTTATTGGAAGACCCGGGAGGGGGAGGCGCCGAGTCCCCTGGGTCCGGAAGTCGCCCGGGCCATTGAAGCTGGTTATGGCGCCAGTTTGAGTAGTGAGGATCCGGTTCCGTTTTTCGGCTATTACTATCGACTCCTTACAAGGCAGGGGAAAGACGCCCCCGGCGGAGCCTATGATTATGTTGTGAACGGCAAGATGATTGGCGGGTTTGCGGTTGTTGCGTATCCGGCGCAATATAAGAATTCAGGGGTTATGACGTTTATTGTCAATCATGACGGCATTGTTTACGAAAAGGACTTGGGCGAGAACTCCATGAAGCTTGCGAAGGAAATGAAGGAATATAATTGCGACGCGAGTTGGAAGAAAGCAGGAGACTCCAGCACAAGTTCTCAAAAATAGGATGGCATGATGAGGCAAAACAAGGCTGGAAAGGTTGAGACAATCAAAATGGCGGACGTTAAAAAACGGCATTGGCGGGGTTTATTGGTGATGATGGCGGCGGTGGTTGCGCTTGCTGTGGGATTTGTATGGTTCAAGGCGCCCCCCGGCGGGATAGCAACGGTCTTTTCCAAAGTTGATTTCCAGGTGATGAAAGGCAAGTGGTTGAGGCCGGACGGCGGGTATGTTCTCGATATCCGCAGCGTAGCTGCGGATGGTAAAATGGATGCGGGTTATTACAATCCGCGCCCGATCCATGTGGCAAGGGCTGAGGCAAGAACTGAAGGAGGGGTTGGGAAAGTGTTTGTTGAGCTTCGCGATGTGAATTATCCCGGTTCAACTTACACTCTGACCTATGATCCGAAAGGAGACTGCTTCAACGGTGTATACTATCAGGCTGCTATCAAACAGAGCTTTGATGTTGTTTTCACGAGGATCAAATGACGAGTAGTCCAGGTCCGATTGTAGTCCTGGAGCCTCAGCCTGCGGGTGCGAAGCACCGCTTTCATGCGATGGTCAAGCCGGTGGGTTCACGGTGTAATCTCAATTGCGGCTATTGTTATTATCTGCACAAGGAAGGGCTGCTTCATCAGCCCCGTATGCCGCGGATGTCCGGCGAGACCCTTGAGCAGCACATCCGGCAGTATATTGAGTCGCAGACTGGAGATGAGGTCATCTTTTCCTGGCAGGGAGGGGAACCGACTCTTCTTGGGGTGGAATTTTTCCGCTCTGTCTTGACTCTGCAGGCTCGCCACAAAAAATCTTTCCAGAGAATTGAAAATGATCTGCAAACCAATGGCACCTTGCTGACGGAGGAATGGGCGGTTTTTCTCAAGCAGAATAATTTTCTGGTCGGGCTCAGTTGTGACGGGCCAAAGGAACTGCATGATCGATATCGTGTCAATCAGGACGGGCAGCCGACGCACGACAAAGTGATGGCGGCAGCGCGTTTGCTGAAGAAACACGGTGTGCCGTTTAATGCCTTATGTGTGGTCAATCGGGAGAACGCCAGGTATCCGCTCGACGTGTACCGGTTCCTGACCCGGGAATTGGGGGCGTGGCGGGTTCAGTTGATTGCCTGTGTTGAGCCAAAAGCGTTTCAAACTATTGCGCCGCAGCACTGGGATCGTTCGCTCATGCCCCGGGTGGGAACGCCTCATGCGATGCCTGGGGGGGTGGATTCAGTGGTGACGGAATGGTCGGTGGACCCTGATGACTGGGGTGCCTTTTTGTGCAAGGTCTGGGATGAGTGGTATTCGCGTGATTTTGGCAAGGTGCATGTGGACTTGTTCGAGACGGCGGTGGCGCAGTCGCTGGGCCAACCCTCGCAACGTTGTGTTACGGCGGAGTTTTGCGGGAAGGGAATGGCTGTGGACTATAACGGCGACGTCTATGCATGCGATCACTACGTATATCCTGAATATCGTATGGGCAACATCAACGATGTGTCATGGAGTGAGATGGCTTATGGCAAGCCACAAAGACTGTTCGGTTTTGCCAAGCGCGACACATTGCCGACATACTGCCGTACATGCCCCTATTTGAAACTATGCTGGGGTGAATGTCCGAAGAACCGGTTTGTGCTTACACCGGAGGGTGAGGTTGGACTGAACTATCTCTGTCCGGGGTTGAAGAAATTTTATGGGCATATTCAGCGCGAAATGCCTGATATTTTGCGAAGGATTCAAAGGAAATCGGCCCTTAACGTGAAGGGATAGTTTATCGAGACAGGGGTTAAATACTTTGCATCTGTCCTGTCGATTGAAGGAGAAGCCAATGATCAGGAGTTGGATGATCACGAAAAACATGTGGTTAAAGAGAGGTGATGTCAACGGGTGGATGATGTGCGGTCTCTGGGGCTGCTTGTTGTTGGCCTCCGGTTGCGCCATGTTCTCCTCTCCATCGGATAATCAGGCGGTGGTTGTTCAAACAAAGGGTGGGGATCGCAAGATTCCTGTTTCCCCAGTGGTTTTGCAGGGGGAGGTTATGCGTTATTCCGACGAATACCTCGCCTCCGTGGCGCGCGTGGCCAACGATGTTACGCGAATTGCAGGAACACAAGAGATCAGGCTTGAGGCGACTCGCTGGAAAGTTTATCAGGCCTCTGCCGCCATCGGGAATGCTGCCGGACAGAATCCCATTTTGAGTGCCTTGGACATGATTATGCTGGCGGCTGCATCCCGCATGGTGGTTGAGGATTACTGGATGGTTATCGTTCCCGGTGACGCCGCCAACATCATGCTTGAGACTCATCGGACGCTCGAAGCGAAGTCCTGGGACCTTGTGGAAGGATGGATGAGCGAGACGCAAAAACAGGAATTGCGCGATTTAATTGTGGAGTGGCGGAAGGAAAACCCCCAGCAACGGTTGGTGACGGGTTCCAATTTCCAAGAGTTTTCGGAATCGCTGGGACGGCGTACGAAGGGGAAGATGGACAAAACTCCGACGAGTCTGTTTGGCCTTTTTGGCCTTGATCCCCTGGCCAGTCTTGATCCCGCGATGCAGGAGATTGAAAAGACGCGGCAAATGGCGGAGCGCGTCTTGTATTACGGGCAACATCTTCCAACGTTGCTCAGTTGGCAGGCTGAACTGTTGACCTATCAATTGGCCGTCCAGCCGGAAACCCGGCAGGTGCTGTCGAACGCCAATCAGTTTGCCCAGTCGGCGGAACGTCTATCGATGACGATCGAACAGATGCCACAGGTACTGGACAAGCAACGCGAGGCGGCGATTCAGCAGGTTTTTGATAATTTGCAAAAAGAGGAAAAGCGGTCGCGAGAGTTATTGAGTGAGCTTCGTTCGACGCTCGCCCTAGGGACGGAGGCATCGACCAATATTACCGTGTTGGTCCGGGCGATAGACGCGCTCCTGACTCCGGCGAATACGGTCACCAATGGTATCCCTGTGCCGGACGAGGAGAAGGGGAGGCCTTTTGATGTGACTGAATGGAGTGCGATGCTGTCACAGGCAGCGGTCGCTGCCCGTGAATGCAACCAACTGATGGCCTCGATAAACACATCGTTACCTGCTCTCAGTGGCGCTGCGGAGCAAACGAGTGAACAATTTCTGAATCAGGTGCAGCGTGTCGGTCTAACCCTGATCGCCGCATTGCTGGTGGCGTCATTAATTGTCATCTGGAGGATTCGCCGTTAAATCCTTCTTCATTCTCCCCTGAAATGGTGCGGGAGTTCAAATTGCGCGAGGGATAAGCGCGCGCTACTGGTTTAGGAGCAGAATATAGGCATATCTGCATATTCAGAGTGACATCAGGAATATTCAGGGATGGATGGGTAGATCGTGACCCCTCGTTGGGTGATAGGTAGGGGTATATAG
>CAZDUS010000047.1:0-14551 GCA_964508705.1 uncultured Verrucomicrobiota bacterium | reverse complement strand
GTGCGAGCCACAGTCGCCGATGCTCTTCAATCAGATCGACGAAACGGCGTGCCAATTCCCTTTTTGCTGTTCGCATGGATTCAGAAATTTTGCCACGGCGCAAGATGGCTCGCTCGCACGTCCAGCGGGCAACGCCGAGACTGTGCCGACATTCACGGGTCAGCAGGTCCGGGAGATCCTCCGGCAAAGCGGACGACAAGGCATCGAGGCGGGAGGCCACTTCCTCCCATGCGGCTATATCTCCCTCGCCGATCGGATCAAAAAACGATAGGTTCATGTCGTGCCACAGGGCGGTGCCATTAAAGATCACCCGCTTTCCCGGAAGATTGCCGTTCCAATCACGCCGCTCGCCGCGACAGAGTTCCGCGTCCACATTGCCAAGTGCAGCGAGCCATGTCCCCAGTTCTGCTTTCCCGAAGGCATGGAGTCCGATGGCGGGGTCGTCATAGTGACCAGCACCGGACCATGCCGCCATCGCTGAATCCGCGAAGCCAAGCAATGTGATGGGCCATTGCTGGCGGTGCCCGTAATCGCCCCAGGCGGTACAGAGGAACCCCTCGGCCTCGTGTTCATTGGCGGCAAGATCCAGATTGCCGCGGCGATTCCAGGTCCGCCCGGTGGAAGAATTCCAGCAACTGGTGCCCGGGGCCACCCAGACTTCGCGTCCCCTGTTGCGATGCGCCATGACCCTTGAGTGGAAGTCGCTGACATCCTCGTAGCCCCAGATCAGGGCGGTCAGGTCTTTGGGCAGATCATCTCCCTCGTTGGGATGGGGATCGCACCAGAACTGAGGCTTCTTGCCAAGCCGGCGCACAATGGCTGCCACCTTGGCCACATACTCTGAAAACACGGCTTCGCGGGAGCGGGCCTCGCATGCCGTCTTGCTTCGTCCGCGGCCGAGATCCCACGGTTCATCGCATCCGATGTTGGCATAGTGGCCTGAACAGCGCGGCAGTTGCTGGGAGAGTAAATCATCGAGTAGCACCAGAACACGCGGGTCGGTCGGGCAAAGGGTATTGGGCGGGTAATAATGACCGCTCTCACTGAGGTATCCGGAATCCAGCTCGGACAGGGGGATATATTTCGGATGCCACAGCCAGCGTGCGAAATGCCCCAGGCAATTCTGGTTGGCATTCAGGTCAATGCCCTTCCCGGCGCAATAGCGGTCGAGTTTGCTTAATTCATCAAGCGAAAGCGGCGAGGCCGATTGCCAGATTTCCTCGTGTCCGACGTAGGCCAGGGTATGCTCGATATAAAGTTGAAGATGGTTGATTTTCCATGCGGCCAGATGATCCACAAGTTGATACAGGGTGGCCATGGTCGGCACACGATCGCGGCTGATATCGAGCATGACGCCCCGGTGGGCAAAGCGCGGGGCGTCATTTATGACCAGGCAAGGGATGCGTTCTTGTCGGCGCAACTGGGCAAGCGTGGCGCGGCCGTGCCGAAGTCCTGCCGCTGTTCTGGCGGTAATCGTGGCGCCCTGCGCATCGATGATGAGGCGATAGGCTTCGTCGCCGGGCTCCCGGACCTCGGCGGGGCTGATGGCTTCACGGACGGAGAGATCCGTGGCATTGATTTCGCCCCCCAGGTATTTGCAGTGGAGCGGGACAGGCAGTAACATCAATTCATTCATGGGCAACCTTTCAATTTGCGATAGATGAAAGAAGCGGCAAGCGATTTCGCAGGGATGTATGGTGTTAGGGTTGTGGATATGCCTGATATCGGGGCTTTGGCCGTCTGGTTTTGTTTGTCACAGGGGTAATGCAGTGATAAAAACAGGGATGTGATACTCATGATGGACTTTATTGTAAAGTAATAAGGTGAAAATGACAACGATAGCAACGAATCACAATACCAAGGGGCGCCGCCAGGCGATCCTTATCATGACTGACAGCCAGCGCTGGGACATGGTCAATGCCTATCGGCAGACCGGGCTGGCCACACCCCATCTTGACCGTCTTGCCGCCGGGGGGGTCCGGTTCGAGCGTGCATACGACTGCCAGCCGTTGTGTACGCCGGCGCGGGCGGCCCTTTTTACCGGAACCTGGCCTCACGGCAACGGCTGCTGGTCCAACAATCTGGCGCTGGGTCAAGGTGTGCGCAGTATTGGCGAGCGTTTGACGGCAGCGGGGATCCATGCGGCTTACATTGGCAAGTGGCATCTCGACAACACGGATTACTTCGGGACGGGGCAGGCCCCGGCGGGATGGGATCCGGCGGTCTGGTATGACATGCGCAACTATCTCGAGGAACTGTCGCCCGAAGACCGGGTCAGGTCCCGCCTCGAGGAGACGGTGCAGGAGGGGATTTCGGCGGAATTCACGTTTGGCCACCGCTGTTCGAACCGGGCTATGGACTTTATTCGCCGCCATGCGGACCGGGACTTCCTGCTGGTGGTCTCGTATGATGAACCCCACGGACCCTGCCTGTGCCCCAGGGAATACAGCGACCGATATAAGGATTACATTTTTCCTGGCGGTCCAAATCTTCAGGATGACCTTTCGCGCAAGCCGGAGCATCACCGGGTCTGGGCGGAGACGAGTCTGCGCGGCAAGGATCCCGCGAATCTGGCCTACCGGCATCCCGCCTTTTTCGGGAGTAACGAGTTCGTGGATCATGAGATCGGACGGGTGCTGGAAACGGTGGACCAGATCTGCCCTGACGCGCTGGTTGCCTATACCTCCGACCACGGGCACATGGCCCTATCGCACCGTCTCCATATCAAGGGGCCTGCGATGTACGACGAAATTACCCGGGTTCCTTTCATTGTGCGTTGGCCGGGTCACGCTCCTGCGGGAGGGGTGGCGCCGCATCCGGTATCGCACATCGGAGTGACTCCGACCTTGCTGGAGTATTTTGGTCTGCCTCAGCCGAAGACACTGGAGGGGGAGAGCTTTCTGCCGGCGGTCTGCGACCCGACCCGGCGGACCACGGAAGCCGTGTTCATGGAATACGGCCGCTACGAGACGGATCATGACGGCTTTGGCGGTTTTGAACCGGTGCGGGCGGTCTTCGACGGTCGCCACAAGCTGGTGCTGAACCTCTTGGGAACTGACGAGCTTTACGATCTGGCAAATGATCCGCACGAGATGAAGAACCTCATCGAATCTGCAACGCACCGTGCCACCCGTGACAAGCTGCACGACCGGCTGATCGCCTGGATGAACGAGACCCGCGATCCCTTCCGCGGCATCCATTGGCATCGCCGGACATGGCGACCCGATGCTCCGCCTGCCACCTGGCATTATAGCAGGAAGAACCGTCATCGCGGGATCGAGGACGACGAAAAACCGCTATTGAGCTACGATACAGGGTTGTCCAGTCCGCAGGAGGAGTCGGTATGACAGCATAGCCCAGTGGGGTCCGGCGGGGTTGGCGGATGGGCTTGGAGGCAAGATTTGCCTAGAGCCAGAGTTTGGCAAAGGTTTTGCAAATCCGGGAAATCGGTACCGAAAAATACGTCAATGGTATATTGCTCATACAAGGACGCTTTTCGTTGCTGGCGCGGCCACCGTGGCTCCGGGAACGAATTCGACAGGGATGCGGCTAACGATGGGGGGGGACAACTTGTGGGCCCTGCAACGGCGTTCAAGTGTTTCGATTGCCAGAACCCCCATGTACTGGAAATTGGCTTTACAGAACGTCAGGGGGATACCAGAGGATGAGATGTCACTTTCAGTGCCGGCAATGCCCGCTACCGATATATCTTGAGGGATATTGAGGCCTTCGGCCGTTAGGCGCCGGTAAAGGCGCAGGGCTGACGGGGCACTGTCCATCACGAAGGCTGTCGGAGGCAGGCTGCTCTTGACGGCGGCCACCGCGTCGTTTTCCTGGGAGACAGAAGCCTCGATGACCCGGATTTCGTCTGCCAGTCCGGCGGCTTTCATTTCCGCGAGATACTCGTTGTTGCGTTCGCAAGCGTCTGAGGATTCCATTCTTGTATTCGTGAAAGGATTAGTGGTGTACCCGCGAAGGAAGGTGATGCGGCGGTGTCCGAGGCCGATGAGATGGCGGATGACCGAGCGGACGGCGGCGGCATTGTCCAGTACAACCGCATCAATAGGGAGATCCGGGAAAAAATTATCGACGATCACAAGGGGGGTGTTGGAGTCGGCGAATTCGGACGCATATTCTTCATTGGCGATTCCAAGCAGGATCACGGCATCCACCTGGGATGCCAGTTGCGAGGGAGGGATATGCCCCTTGGCGGTGCGGAGCGACAGAATGGTCAGATCGATTTCGCGGGTGGTGCAGGCATCCAGTATGCCGGTCAGCATCTGGTTCAGGTAGGGAGCCTGGAGCAATAACGATATGGAGGCATTAAAGACGAGTCCGATCTGGGAGAGCGGACGCGGGCCCAGGGTGATGGCCGAACCCACATAGCACCCTTTTCCATGCAGGCGGTACACAAGGCCCTGCTTGGCCAGATCGCCCATGGCGCGTTGAACGGTCAACAGGGAAAACCCGAACCGGTCACAAAGCTCGGCATAGGTGGGGAGTTGATCGCCACGGCGGAATTTACCGCAGGCGATAAGGCGTCGTATCTGTTCCCGTGCAATTGCACGGGGCGTGTCGTCACGGATCTGGCGAAGCAATCTCATGGTTGCAATATTGGCGTGAATCCGGGGATGTGTCTATAAAAAGTGACGGATTCCTTCTTCTGGAGCACTGTCATGTTACTGCCACACGTCGATATCGAGTTTCCTGATGTGGTCGAGTTTTTCCACGACAGGTGTTGCCACAGGACTTCCGTTGATGACTGTGGACGGCTTGTGACGAGCGTCGGCGTTGTGAATGCGGAGGGTCATGGGAATCTGGCGATAACCGCCTTTGGGTTCTGCCACATGGATAAGGCGTCGCAACGTCAGTTCGTTCCGCAGTTCCGCTGGCAGGCGCGGGGACACCCGCACCGCAGGCAGGCGGTCATCATGCAATGCCAACTCGAGGCCGGCAATGTGCTGGAAGAACTCGATGATCCAATCGGTCGATCCCGAGAGCCCGAAATACATACCCTTGCCAAAGTGCGGATCGGCTTTGTCTGAAGCGTAGGACGTGGAGGGCATTTCAAAAGGACCCGCGAGGGAGACATCCCGCATGGCCGACACGATGGGTTTGAATTGCTGCCAGGCCTTATCGGCCTCGCCGGAGAGCAACGCCCGGAACCGGTGCATCATCATCTGGCCGTGGTGATACTCTCCATTTTCCGCGCATCCGGCCGGCACGATGCCCATGCGGCCTACGAGACGCTGCGCGAGCGGGTCGTTGGAGATGGGGGGGTGCATCAGGCGCAGACCGAGTTTCGGGGCGTCCAGCAGAGTGTCGCATGTGGCTAGCAGTGCCGCTGTTTTGGCGGCTTTGTCCGGGACCGGGGACAGATAGGGGCGCTCGATGTGGATCATACGCAGTCCATACGCCTGTACCGTTACGTCGCGACGTTTTGCTCCGTCGAAGTCCGAGCCGCTCCAGGATCCCAGTGTGTAGCCACGCTCGCCGTTGTGGTAGTTCGGGAGCGAACCATCGGCATGCAATTCGTGAATCACATTGATGAATCCCGCGTTCGCTCCATTTTCCCAGGCCACGTTCAGAGCCTGGCGACGGAGGGTGTCCGCAAATTGGCGCAGTTCGTCCAGCGCGTGTACCGCATTGCCGGCGGCCGTCGCCGCGCGGGGGGATTCCAGCAGATCGATGGTTTCAACCAGGGAGTTGAATACGTGGGCGCTGAGGCGCACCTGTACTCCCTGACCCATGCCGCGTGTGGAGGGGTC
This sequence comes from uncultured Verrucomicrobiota bacterium, assembly GCA_964508705.1. GTDB lineage: Bacteria > Verrucomicrobiota > Kiritimatiellia > CAIKKV01 > CAITUY01 > CAZDUS01. The sequence continues at coordinate 8,783 of CAZDUS010000047.1, read as the reverse complement.
GCCGACAACGGACGTGCCGAACATGTCCACGGGATCGCACCAGTCGCCATACATCACCTGAACAAGACCGTAGGGTGAATCCGCCGCCTGACGCGCGTAGGCGCGGAAGATTTCCACCAGGGCACTGGCGACGCTCTGTTGCTTTGCGCCACCCACGAGCCCTGAGCGTTCGGGCATGTCCGGGTTGGTAAGCCGCATGGTCGTCACGGGTTCCGCCAGGATGCTGACATCGCCGGTTTCGCGCACATAGAGGTTGAGCGCATCCGCCACCCACACGGCGCTGTCGTTGTAGGGACGGTTGTCGTTTTGGACTTCCACTGTGCGATCATCCCAGCGGCTTGGGTATTGGCGCGGGAACATGCCGTGTAACTTCTCAACCCGGGTCAGCCGCCGGGACCAGCGATGGCCGTCCCCGGTTGTCACATACATGAACCCGAGCACATGAACGAGGTCGGCGCGGACGCGGCCGGGATCCTCCTTCATTTTCGGCCACATATCCTGGGCGCGGTCGCGGGTGCCTAACTCAATGCCCTGAGCCATCTTCGCGCCATGGGCCCGGCAGTTTTCATAGAGTTCCGCCACGCCGGTCCAGAGTGAGCGCGCATATTCGGCCATTACCGGTTGGTGTGGCAGCTCGAGCGAAAATGCCGGTGGCGCTTCCCGCTGCCGGGACCGGGTGGCCGCGGTCATTGTGGCCGCTACGGATGGAGTACGCTTGACCAGTGCGGCGGCCCCGGTGCGGAAGGCGTTTGCCACACGCGGGTAGTCGGAATGGCGACAGGCGGTCTGGATGCGGAAGCGGGAGCACAGGCCGGCATCCGTGACGTAGAGCAATTCCTGGAGCAGGGAGGTGGCCTTGCCTGGTGCCAGCCGCAACGCAAAGCGGTTGGCGGCAATCGAGGCAATGGAGAAACGGTTTAATTTGTCGCCGGCGCCGGCTCGCAGCCGGCCTTGCTTAACCGCCGCCGGAAGGCGTACCCCGCTGGAGGAGTCACCCACGAACGCTGTGTAATCGCAAGTGGCCTCCACGGCGCGCAACCCGGTTCCCGGCAGACTGGATATCCGCTTTGGCTGCACGATGTCCGTATAGGGTACGGGTGCGGATACCACGGTTTCGGTTGGCGAGAGCGGCATCCCGGAGTCGTACCAGATCTCTTTGTTGTACACGAACCGCTGGGTGCCGTGCAGGTTGAAGAAACTCCACACGTCCGCCGCCAGGGGTAGCCGACCGGTGTTCCGGAGATAAAGCTGACGAAGTATCGCGGGGCCTGCGGCGGTCATGACAAGCTGGAATTTCACGGCGCTCTGGAACGAAAGGCCCTTTGCCGGTGCGAAGTCCGAGCAATACCACATGGCACGGCCCGGATCACCGAGTTTAACCACCCGGATCGCCTTGGGTTCACATCCAATGCCATCCTGAGGGTTGATAAGTCCGGCAATGATCCTGGATCGACCTTGATTCAGGCTTAACCACAGGTTGTTCGAGGGAACGCCAATCTCGCGTTTCTCGGTGGTGTCGAAATGGCCCGACAGGACATGGATATCCATTCCTCCGTCCAGCTTCACTTCAAAAGCAATCGACCCGTTGGACATGAAGGTGGCCTTGGCGGCGCCGGCGGTCGTTACCAGAACCGAGGGGCAGCCGTCAGGGTGCCCCTCGTAGATGACCTCGCCTCCGGGGCCGTACCCGCCAAGGCGGTTCACCCGGGCGGCGACGGGAAGGTTCAAAATGTGTTCTGCCTCTTGTGCAAACGTCGATGCAACCGTTGTCTTCATAGGGTTCCTTAGGTTTAATTTCCGGGGGTTGTGTTACCCGCCCATTCGTACTTCCACTTTCACTTCGTCCAGTCCCGGCTGATGTGGAATCAGCGATCCACGGACGGGTTTACCGTTTACAATCACTTGTCGCAAGCCTCGTGTTACGCCGTCGGGATTGCGGACGGTGATGCGGTAGGTCACGCCGCGGAAGACGCGTGTGACCTCGAAGCGCTTCCAGCCGGGCGGGATGCAGGGATCGATCCGAAGTCCGTCGAACTCGGCGCGACAGCCCACAATGTATTGCAATGCGCCGATGGCCATCCAGGCGGCGGCGCCGGTGAGCCAGGCGTTGCGGCCGCGCCCCACGATGTGGAATGGCGGCTGTGAGACAAACTGGCATATCACATAGGGCTCGACTTCGTGACGCTCGGCGGTGCGGCTCTTGCCGGCCGCGCAGAGGCGCTTGAAGTATTCCATGGCCTTGTCGCCGCGTCCCAGTGTTGCCTCGGCGGCGATCATCCAACTCGCGGCGTGATGGAACACCGCGCCGTTTTCCTTGATGCCGGGCGGGAATATCCCGGCGGATCCGATTTCGTCCATGTCGAACCGCGTGAAGGGGCGATCCATGATTTTATGGCCGTACGGGCTGCCCAGGCGTTGTTCCACGTTGTCCAGGGCCTTGAGGGCGCGCGGGCCGGTGGCATAGCCGGCCATGACGGCCCAAGGTTGCGGTTCGAGGAAGAGGCGACCGTATTCCGGCGTACGTTTCGAACCGAGTACCAGGCCGTCGGTCTTGATCAGGCGTTTGTACCAGGCCCCGTCCCATCCTGCCGTGTTGATGCAGCGCCCGATCTCCGCATAGCGGCGCTCCAGTATCCGTGCATAGGCGGTGTCGCCGCGCCGGCGGGCAAGTTCGAGCAGCGCCTGCGTCGAGGCGCCATAGAGTGCGGACGTGAACACGCTTTCGCTTTTCCGGTCGCCGGGGTTGAGCGAGTCATTCCAGTCGGCCGCCCCGATCTGCAGCAGTCCGTGCTTTCCGCGCAGTTTGAAGGCCAGGTTGTTGCAGCGCTGCAAGTGCTCATACACGGTTCCGCTGGCCTTGCAGAGCGCATAGGGCAGGACCTTGTCCAGGAAGGCGAGGTCCCCGGTTTCCTTGATATACTGGTTCACAGGAAGGGCGGGCCAGTTATGGTCGTCGAAGAATCCGTTGCCACCCCATTTTTTAGTCAGCGGGTTGAAGTCGTGGCAGGCCGAACCGTCGTCGCGGATGGCGGCGATGATTTTTTCAATCATGTCCCGTGCGACCTCGGGGAAGGCGTGGGTGAGGCCCATCTGGTCCTGCGAGGAGTCGCGGAAACCGATCGAGCGGCCGACGCCCCATTCGTAGGAGGAGATCGAACGCGACAGGCGCATGGTCACGGCGGACTGGTATTGGACAAACCCATTGACGAGCGTATTGAATTCGGGGTCCGGGGTCTGGACCGTGAAGCGCGAGAGGCGATGTTCCCATTCTGCCCTGACGGCGGCGAAGGCGCGATCCACCTTGGCGAGTGTGTCGTAGCGGCGGGCATCGCGCCGCCAGGTCTTGTCGCTTTCGCTGATGCCGGTGCGGTAGACGAGGCGTTTGCTTTGTCCGGGTTTGAGCGTGAAGCGGTGCTCGAGCGAACCGATCGGGTAGCCGCTGTTCTCGCAATAGTTGGTGGAGAGGCCGGTTTCGACGACAAGGGGATTGCGCTCATCACGGTAGCGGCCAAGGAACAGGTCGCGGTCGCCGTTGTAGCCGGACGGCTTCTCTGAGCTGACATGGTACCCGCAGTTCTGTACAAAATGCATATCGTGCAGACCGGAGCCGATATCGTTGTAACTGTAATGGAGGATGGCGCCATGGGCATGCCGTTGACGTGATATGTTCGGACAGTTGTCGATATTCATGAGGTCACGCATGGCGCCCCAGAAAGCGAACTCGGCATAGCTGAAGGTTGAGAGACGACGCGTCTTGCGCGAGGCGTTGGTCACCGTGAGGTCCCAGAGCTCCAGCCGGCCTTCGGGCGGCACGAAATAGGTGAGTTCCGTGCGAATGCCTTCGTATTCCAGCGTAATGATGGAATATCCCGTTCCCACGCGGCAGGTGTAGCGGCAGTCCTTGAGCGGCATATGGACGGGCGCCCAGGTGCTGGACCAGTACTTGCCGGAATCCCTGTCGCGCACATAGACGTAGCGGCCGGGGCGGTCGTAGGGGACATTCTGGTAGCGGTAGCGCAGCAGGCGGTACACGCGGGGATCGGTGTCGTAGCTGACACCGCCACCGGTGTTGGAGAGCATGGCGACGTAGGTGCTGTTCATCAGGTAGTTGAACCAAGGGCGGGGGGTATCCGGCCGGGTGATCACATACTCGCGCTGCTCCGGATTGAAATATCCGTAAGGTCCGCTGGCAATTTTGTGCATGGTAACTTCTCTTTCCGACTCTATTTCAATATCATGATTCCTGACCGTACCTGCACTCACGATAGGCTGTTTCGTACATGGCCAGGATGTTCTCGAGCGGCACATCAGGCTGGATGTAGGTGTGGCCGGGGCCGACAATAAAACCGCCATTCTTTCCAAGAACACCGAAGTTCCTGAGGACTTCCTGCCGGACTTCTGCTGGAGAACCTTGACTCAGCACCTTGATCAAGTCAATTGAACCGTAGAATGCAAGGTGATCGCCGAAATCGCGTTTGAGCCCTTCGACTTCCATGCCTGCGGCGGAGGTCTGGATGGGCTCCAAAACGTCCACGCCGGCCGCGATGATATCTTTCAGGAGTGGCCGCACAGCCCCGCAGGTGTGGAGCAGGAACTTCTTGCCGTGCTGGTGGACGATACCGGACATATGCGTCAGGTACGGCTGAATGTACTGGCGGAACATGTCCGGCGAGATGAGTGGTCCGAGGGCCGTGCAGAAGTCGTCGGCAATGTAGAAGATGTCGAAGGTGTCGCCCGCTTCGCGACAGAGCCGCTCCAGGGCCGGGAAAAGATAGTCCGAGACTTTCCGGATGATGGCCTCCGCCAATGGCGGATTCAGGGCCAGGTCCATCATGAAGTTTTCCATGCCTCGCAAATGGGTTGCCTTGAAGTATGGAGCGTGCGTGATATGGGCAATGATGGCCTTGTCGGGATTGGCCGCCCGCGCCGCACGGAGGGATTCGAACGACATTTCATCCACGGTGGGCCAGTGATAGGCCTCGATGTCCGCCACGGTTTCCATACCCGCGAGAGGAAAGACGCAGTATTCGCTGTAGGTTCCCCCCGGGTATGCCTGAAGTTTTGACCCGATGCCCCAGAAGTCATAACTGATTTCGCCCTCGTCGCGGATGCGCGGGTCATGATGGTCGACGCCGACGAGGCGGGTATCGACATTCAGGGCATCCCATACCGCATCACGGGAGGTTACGCCGAAATGTTTTTTCAGAACGGCGATCACCTCTTTTTCCGCTTCAAACGTGATGGGTAAGCGGTCCGGAGTCCTGTGTTCGATGGCTGCTATAACGCGTTCACGGCTGTTCATTCTATCACTCCTCTTATTTTGAAACTATTTGTGCCAGCATTATTAATATACCTTCCTTCATCTCGATGAATCCTTGGCTGCTGAATTGACCGAAGGAGGCCGCTGCCGCTTCGTCGGTGTGCCGTTGCTTGTATTCGCTGGAAAGCGGCACTTTCTGCGAGATCAGCAGGCCGATATGTTGCCGGGACCAGCCTTTCCTGAGTTGAAGGAGGCGCAGTAGTTCGCAGTCCTGCGCGCCCCGCCGCAATCCATGCAGGCGCAGGGAGGCTACGGCATGGCCGTAGGGCTCGCCGGCGTCGGTGATGAGGGCGTTGCCGTTGCCCTCGGGATCGGGATTCGTCAGTCCTTTGCCGAGGGATTGCCAGGGGAGCACGCCATCGGACTCGTTGGCAAAGGTCTTGAGACACCAGGCGGCGTTGTCCCAGTTGCTCTTCTCTGCCGGTGCGCAGCTTCCGTACGCATAGAGGATGCAAGGCATCCGACGCTTGTGGTTCTGGAGCAGTCGCAGCATATCGAACCCGCCGCCGTTCACGTACATGATATTCATCAACCCGTCAGACAGAGATCCCTGCCAGGTAGGACGGGAGATGTCTCCGCGGAACAGGAAGGTCGGCTGGTCGCGGTTCATACCGGCCAGTCCGGTGCGGAAGAGGTCCTCGTGCCACTGGGGGGCGTACACGGCGGGGTCGTTGATGGCCTGTTTCCAAAGTGTTCCAAAGAAGTTTAGCGCCTCCCAGTCGCGGTAGACGTTTGGTTCGTCCAATATCCAGCGGGTGTAGCCGAATTTGGACTTGTTGTTCAGGTAGCACTCGAACGCGGTGCGGTTCCAGCCCTTCTGGCGTGCGTGTTCGTAGAAGTCGCGTACATTGTTCACGAACGCTGACTTGAACACCGGATCAATCGCTTCCTCAATCGGCTTGGCCAGGATGTGATGTTTGACGTTATCATCGTGTTTCTTGGAGGCGGGAGGAATGCCTTCGCCGGGTTGGTAGTGCTTTTGGAAATCCAGCGGCCAGCCTTCGAATTGCGGCAGATAAAGAGTCGGGACCGGGACCCCGGAGCGGGGGTTGTCCTTGAACCAGGAGCCGTCCAGCAGACCACTGAGGTTATTGTCGAAATTCGACCAGTCAGTGACCTTGCCTGTGGCATCCACTGCCGGCACATAGTCGTCATGGGCATTCCCGTTCTGGCTGTAAGGTACGCGGTTGATCGTGCAGCGGTTGTAGTGCGCGATGCGGAAGCTGTTCTTGAACTGGGCGCTGCCGGCCTTGCCGGGGCCGCTATAGCAGTTCAGTTCCGGGTTGAAGTGGATGTCGTCGGGAATGACGGACGGGTAGACCTTGATGTTCAACGGAAGCTTGACGCTGGCGTCTCCGGCGGAAAGTGTAACTGTGCCGGCGTAGTTCCCTGGTGGCGTGGCCGCAGGGATAAAATAATCCACAGTAACTGCCTGGTGGGTTTGGCCGGTGATGGCGTTGTCTTCCATCGGGCAGTTTACGGCGCCGGTAAGGGGCAGAGCGTACTCCGGCTGGTTCTTGACGTACCAATTGCGCCACAGGCGCACGTTGTGCTTAGCGACCTTGCCTGGACCGGCTAAGTCGGATAGGGCGATCGTCACGCCTTTTATTTTGCCCTCGAGAGCGATTTGGAAGCTCGCAATTTCTCCGCGGGCCGCGGCGAGTCGGACGGTGCCGGACGCGCCATCCCAGACCGGGTTGGCATGACTGAAGTCCAACTCCTTCTCGTGCAATACCTTGCCGGTTACGGCGTCGATTTCCGTGACCTCGGGGAAGGCATACACTTTGGCAGAGGCCAAGGTTTTTGGAGTGCCGGTGGCGGGTTTGAAGTCCGGGTCAGGCAGACGTGGTACTGTGAGTGCCGGGCTGCTTTTGCAAGAGACGGAAACAGGGCTTGAGCGGTTGCCTGCGGCATCCACGGCCGCCACGTCAATGAGTACATTGGTGGAGGGGGGCAGATCCACGATGGGAAACACCTGCTGGGTGCCGGGGACGGCAAAAGGGATCTGCCAGCGCGGCAGTTTTTGACCATTCACACTGATATCATAGGTAAACGCATCCTTAGGGGCCGTGACCGAAAGCAGGACAGCGCCGGATCCACGGGTGGCCAGATTGGGTTCCGGGGCTGCCTTGAGGTTCATTGGCGAGGCAGGGGAAGCGGTGTCGGTGTCTCCGGTCGTCACCTCAATGGTCACTTCACCGGCAATGTGGCAGTTCAAGCTGTAGCTTGTCGAGCCATCCGCAATGAATAGACCGGAACTGGCTCCGGCTACCAGGGCCTGGACCAGTTTCGGGTCCAGTGGCATTTTGTGGACGCTCCCGGCGGGTTCAAGCCGCCCGTTGCAGCGCAGGGTGTTGCCGTTGCCGAGTACGACATCGTAGATACGCGCACCCTCCCAGCCCCAGTCGTTGCGGATCCCGCACCGGTTCGCGCAAGCCTTGTTCACGTCCCACTCCTGGGAAACGGACGATACGGAGATCCACGTCAGGTCGGTGCCGTTGTTGAGGTTAAACTTTGGGACTCCAGCGGGTTTAACAATGAGGGTGGCGCTCTGGATTACCTTGCCTCTGAGTGAGGAGGTGTCGAACCCGACGAGGCCGAACTCCTCGAAGTACTTGATCTTCATTGATCCTCTGTTGGCCTGCACTTTATCCCGCTCGGCTGAATGGTGCGAGATCGAGGCGTGCCGGTTGGCTTTGATAGAGTCAGCATATGTAACGGTGGTGAGGGCCGCGAGTGCAAGAAAAAGGAGAGTCGATGCGCTCATACCAGAAGGGCGAGATTTTCGGCTATCGGTGTATCTGATGAACCGGAGCAATATTGGCGGAAAGATGTTGATCATATTGTGGCCTCGAAAGGAGTTGTTCTTTTTGATACACATAACAAACATTTAATTGAACGTAAATCGTTCTTATCAGTAAATGATTAGTAACAGTGGCATAAATAGCAAGAATGAAGATTAATCACAAGGTTGACAACGCAAAACGAAATATGTAGATTGTATAACAGATATAACAGATATAACAGATATCACAGATATATCAGTGATGTCTGGATTTCGGAAATCTCCGGATCGAGGGCATTCTGACAATGCAAATGACGGATGAAGAAGAACTTTCAGCATCTGAGGAAGTGTCGATTCATGTTCGCCGACTGATTTCCAGTGGCGAGCTTAAAAAAGGGATGCGCCTGCCTTCCTATCGCGAACTCGCCGCTAAACTGGGGGTGGCGCCCTTGACGGCCAAACGGGGGGTTGACATGCTGGCTGAGCAGGGGATTGTCCGTCGCCGACAGAGGCAGGGTTGTTATGTTAATCGAGAACTGACGCTGCAAGGTCGACCACTGAAGACGGTTGGAATCATCCATTCAGCCAGTCAGAAGCACTTATTTACGGCTTCCTACTTGACGCAGATCATGCAAGGCATCAACGGGGGGGATCAACCTCTTGATATCCATATCTTCA
>CAZDUS010000046.1:0-14582 GCA_964508705.1 uncultured Verrucomicrobiota bacterium | reverse complement strand
ACTGGCTCCAATCCCCTGCCGCCTCCGCTTCATCCTGCGCCTTCAAAACGCCATCGGAGAGAAACTTGACGATCCCCTTCATCCACTCTGGATTGTCCAGCATATCCAACATGATGTTCTCGATTCCTCGGAGATGACCGAGCACCGTCGAAATATCTGCCGTCCACATCCGGTAAGCCGGGGAACGATCCAGATTGATCGTGATGATGTCGCCAAAGACTTCCGTTACCCTTGCCAGTTCCTCTGCGGATTTTTTCTCATCAATCTCGTGCCAGGGAACACGCAAGGCGGCCTCATCACCCGGCTCGCGAATCGGATAATCAATCTTAAAGGCGCCCCCGGGATCACCGCTGGACTGCCGATGGATCGTCACACCCCAGTCTTCACACACATGGGAGGCTGTCACCGTCAGCCAAGGTTCAAAAATGGAGTCGTCACCCAGATCATTCCAGTAAAGACGATGACGCAGGAACTTCTCGTATTTCTGCCACAACGGATCCTTAATGAGGCATTCCGATTCCGCCAGTTCGTGCCATGCAAAGGCCCTGACATAGATCAAGGGCCGCGTTCCCTTCAAACTGTTGTGCCGTCTCCATAAATCCCGGCGTTGATTCTGGACCGGGTGCGCACATACGTCCATATACCGTCGCGCAAGATCACGAAGCACTGTTTTTTCTTCCTGATTCATTCATCCCTCCAATTCCACCAACTCATAACTTGTATTAATTCAAATAATCTACAAATCGCGCATGCTCTTTACAATGGACTCCCACAAACATAACTTGCATTAACCCGTATATTCGCTACGGTTTTTTGATGATGATTTATTCAAAAAAGGAATTGGCGAACAGCTTGCTGGATGATGATATTGAGTTAGAGGTCATTACCTCAGGGCGCCAGCGTTGCGGACGGGAATGGATCGTCGGGCCCAGAGTGATCCCGCAACACCTGATGTATTATGTTTCAGGCGGCACCGTCATTTGCCAAATGAAGACAGGCCAGATAGCCTTGCCATCGGAAACTTTCTTCTGGCTTCAACCCGGCGAGCAGCACCGCTTTCAGCTTCACTCCGAAAGTCAGCCAGCCGAAGTGGTATTCTTCCGCTTCCTCCTTGCACTTAACGCTAACCCCGTCCGCCTCAAGGAACCCTCCCTCGGCGCCTCCCAGGAACCATGGTTAAGAGACGCCCTGCTGTCATTGCTTCCAAATCATTTGCCGGCCGGCACATTAAGAACCCCGGCCATCCGGTATTCACTTGGGTCCCTATTATGCAGGATTCTTTCACTTGAGACCGGTCCCGATGTCAGACAACACGGCCTGTCGCGCCATCACAAGGAGCAAGCACTCCAGTTTATACGACGTCACATGGCGAATCCCTTTCCCATCGCCAATCTCGCGCTCGCCCTCTCTTTAAATCCCGATTATTTCAGCAGGCAGTTCAAAAAAACATTCGGGGTCCCTCCACAGGAATGGATCAAGCGCGAACGCATTCATCAGGCGGCGACCCATTTGCTGGAAACCAGTACCCCCATCAAATTGATTGCACTCTCGCTTGGCTACGACGATCTCTATTTCTTTAGCAGGCAATTCAAGAGCGTCACGGGAAAAAGCCCCCGTCACTATCGTGCCATTCATACCCAATAGCACGCACGCTAACGTCTCTATTTGCCTTTTTTTTCCAAACCCCTGTGCCTCTATGGTAAATTCACGCCCAATGACAACGCCACATCCAACATCGGCAACCTCCACCGACCGCCTCTCCTCTCTCTTATCGCGACACTTTGGCTTCTCCACCTTCAACCCCGGCCAGCGAGAACCCATCGAGACCGTCATGTCCGGCGGCGATGCCGTTGTCGTCATGCCCACCGGCTCGGGAAAATCCGTCTGCTTCCAACTCCCAGCCATGGCCATGGACGGCATCACCCTTGTCGTCTCCCCCCTGATTTCCCTTATGAAGGATCAGGTAGATAGCCTCGCTGAGCGCGGCATTCCCGCAACTTGCCTGAATTCCTCAATCTCCATGGACGACACCGCCGCCCGGGTCGCCTCACTGCGGCGCGGAGAAACCAAAATCGTGTATGTGGCCCCCGAGCGCTTTCGCAATAACCGTTTCCAATCCCTCCTCAACGACCTCAACGTCTCCCTGCTAGCCATCGACGAATCGCACTGCATCAGCCAATGGGGCCACGACTTCCGTCCCGATTACCTTCGCCTCGGCGAAATGGTCAAAACCCTACCCAGGGCCCGCATCATGGCCCTGACCGCCACCGCCACCCCGGAAGTTCGCGATGACATCATCAAGCAACTTGGCCTCGGCACCGCCGGTCGCCCCGCACCCAAAGTCTTCGTCCGCGGATTCAAGCGCGACAACCTCCGCCTCGTCGTCGAACCCTGCCGCTCCCACGGCCTTAAACTGGACCGCATCCACAAAATTATTTCTCAATTCCCCACCGGCATCATCTATTGCAGCACCCGCAAACAGGTCGAGCGCGTCGGACAAATGCTGGGCGAACTCAAGGTGAAGCACATGATCTACCATGCCGGCATGGCAGACGATAAACGCATCATCGCCCAGGATCGCTTCATGAAAGGCGAGGTCCCCATCGTGGTCGCCACCAACGCCTTCGGTATGGGCGTGGACCGCTCCGATCTCCGCTTCGTCATCCACTGGGACATCCCCGGCAGTATCGAGGCCTATTACCAGGAAGTCGGCCGCGCGGGACGCGATGGCGCCCTCTCGCATTGCGAACTGCTCTACAACTACGCCGATGTCAGCACCCAGCAGTTCTTCCTCGACGGCTCAAACCCCGAACCGCAACTGGTCCTTAAACTCTGGAGCGAAGTAAAAGCCATCCTCGCCGCAGGACCCCAAACCTGTACGCTGGAGGAATGGAGCGAACAGGTCATGGCCTCCGACAACAAAATCACCGTCCACACCTGCATGGGCTTGTTCGACCGCGCAGGCCTTATCGAGCGCAGCATCACCGCAGGCAACCGTTGCTATACCACATCCCTCGCCAAAGACGCCGATATCGATCGCCTCAAGGCAATGCTCCCTGCCATCGAGGAGAAACGCCTGCGCGACCAGGGCAAACTGGACGTCATGGTCAACTACGTCCATTCTCGACAATGCCGACACCGCTTCATCCTTGATTATTTCGGCGAACCCGCCGCCAAGGCCTCCTCCTGTGGCCGCTGTGACTACTGCGGCTTCAGCACCGCCATTCCCCCGCGCCCGCCAACAGAAGACGAGTGGGTAATCATCCAGAAACTCCTTAGCTGTGTCGGACGCCTGAACGGACGCTTCGGAAAGAACACCGTACTCGCCTTTGCCCAGGCCGCCACTTCCAATTCGGTGACTGATCACCAACTCGATCGAATTCCAACTTACGGCATCCTAAAAGACGAATCTCCCGATATCCTCCGCGCTGTGTTTGACGAATTGGTCAAAGCCGATGCCATCTCCATCGGCCCCGCCCCTTATCACGTCGCCGCGATTACCCCGCTGGGCCGCGAGGTTGTCTGGCGCCGCCAAACCATTGCCATTCAATGGCCAACACGAAGCCTAACCGGCTCGGTGGGGACGCCTAGCCCCTCTAACATCCAGCGTCGTCCCAAAGGCAGGGCTACCCGTCAAGGCAAGCCGAAACCTAGTCCAAAAGCAACAGAGGAACGCATGATGCTCTCAGCGGTAGAGGATCGCATCTTTGAAGAACTCAAAGCATGGCGCCGCGAGGAGGCCGCCCTCAGCGAAGCCCCCTCCTTCACCATCTTCAGCAATCGAACGCTCAAGGCCATAGCCATTGCCAAACCCGACTCATTGTCGGCACTGGAAAAGATCCACGGCGTGGGCCCCCACAAACTGGAAGCCTACGGCGATGCCATTTTGAAGGTACTGGACGGAAAGGGATAAAAGGCATGTTAAACTATCATCTACTGGCACAAAGCAACTTCTTCAAGGATCTGTCCCTCGAGAGCCTCAAGCAACTCGCATCCATCGGATCCCTGAAGGACCTCAAGAAACGCGCACTCCTCTTCCGTGAGCGGGACCCCGGCCGCGCCATCTACCTCCTCCGCCGCGGCGCCATCCAACTCCACAAAACCACTCCCGACGGCGGCGAGGTTGTCATCAAAGTCGTCCAACCTAGTGAAGTCTTTGCCGAAGTGGTCCTGTTTGAGCGGGAAAACTACCCCGTCACCGCCACAGCCTTGGTCGCCAGCGAACTCATCGTCTTCCCCTGCAATGAAGTCCATATTCTGCTCGCCACACCGTCCTTCCGGAATGACTTCATCGCCATGCTGATGCGCAAGCAACGCTATCTGGCCGAGCGCCTGGTCCAGCAATCCGCTCATGATGTCGAAACCCGCCTGCTCTGGTTTCTCAAGGAACAATACGGGGAACAGAAAGTGGTTCAAATCGCAATCAGCAAGAAGGATGTGGCCGCCGCCATCGGAACCACTCCGGAAACCCTCTCCCGCCTGATCAGCAAACTCAAATCCCGTAAAATCCTGACCTGGTCCGGCAAGACCATCACCCGCCACCGGCTGTCCGTTTAAATGATCCTAAATTCGGCAATTCGATTGACCTTCCCCCATCGACTGGACAGTTTTCTAAGAAAGTCCGTTTGATGTAGGCAATCGTCACATCTCTCACTTCGCGCCAGCGGCATCTTTGCTCTCTATAGCCGCCCGACCAATCAGCAACCTCGCATTAGCTGATCCCCGACTCCTCAACCGCAACTCATTCAAACCAGGTTGAAGCTTAACCTGAACGTTTAATTGCGAGATCTGATTCGCAGGAAAAACAGTCATCTGATCGCCGATTTGGAGACGCAGTTCACCTCCTGCCGCCACACCGGTCAGAGCCAATGTCAACTCCCGGGGCTTATCACCCAACCCATAGACTTTCAAAATCGCATCACCGGACATCAACATTCTCCACAATCTGTAGTCCTGAGTCTGAACCGGGCGCCAATCAGGCCCCCACATAACAAACCCTGCAGCCCCCTTTGCGCGCTGAATTTCCACCACATCTTCCAAGGTGTTGTAATACACCTCCGGCCAACGGATGACACCGGGGTAATCAGCGTACCCCTGTCCAATCAAGCTTAAGGCTGCCGCATGATCATCCCTGCAAAGCTGACGTCGCTTGAAGTATTGCTCCGCCCACGTCCACGGCTCAACTTCCGGTCGCTCATACATATGTCCGCAACAATAGAAAGCCGCATCAGGGTTTTCCTCAAAGTATTGCCGCGTCACATCCCGGAACCTGGTTTTCTCCTGAATTTCGGGTAATTCGTTGGGAACCGTTGAAATCATCACCACATTTGTCGTGGGATCAGACTGATTAAACTCACACATTGCCGTATAGAACCGATCCGTCACCACAGGAGTTCCCTTGGGGAAATGACTGTCCAGCCACTGCCCAATCTGCCGGTAAGGGACAGGAAACCCTTTCGTCTTTAGAACGGCAATATCCGACTTTATCCACAAGCCAAATGCCACAGCCACCACAACGGTCCACTCGATCCATAGTCCAAAACGCTTTCGCTTTGGAAGATCAATCAACCATGGCCACGCCAACCCTGCCGCGAAGATGATATAGGCAAACGGCCAAAGCCCGGAAACACGCCTCAATCCAAAAGGCCACGAGGATGCTTGTATGGCGATGATCGCCAAAGTCAGTCCAACGACAAACACCACCAAGGGGACTCCCCATCGACCGTCTCTTTTCATCTTGATTCCAAGCACCCCGCATCCCGCCGCAAACAACAAACTACTGATGGTCATCCTTACAGTCGTCCAACCCCATCCCAGTTTTGCAAATTCCCGCACAACCACATCGCTCATCGGCCGGGATCGAAGCATTTCAAAAATCCGCCGCCCATAATCACGGTGCGCATTATCCTTTGTTGTCTCCAGCAAGGCGGGAATCCCCCAGGACACAAGAAGCAATGGCAACGCAAGAACGACATAAACACCCCCTATCAACACGCCTTCTGTCAACGGGGCCTGCTTTTTCACGGCTTTAACAATAGCGATCAATCCCAGAAAAAGGGCGCAACAGCACAAAAGAGGCCAGGTGTTTGCCGACGAATACATCATCAGGAACACAGCCAATATATGTAAAACGTGGAACCGCCAATCCAATCGACGTTTTTCCTTAAGACTCACCCATGACTCTATTAGGCATCCTGCCATTATGAAGCTTCCCGCAATGCATGGTTGGTAAAAATACGCTATACGGCTCATCTGGATATGTGTGGTATTCAAGGCCACAACCGACATCAGAAGCAGACCAAACCATCGTCCACCGAGTTTCCAGCCCGCCCACAAGGCCGCAAGCATGGCAACCAATCCCCAGATTGCCGAAGGCAAAATCACATTGCCTCGTTCAGGCGCCAGACGGAACACATCCAGAAACAGCTTGGTAAATGCCGCAGGAGTTGCCAATTGACCGGTATTACCAACCAGCTTCTCCCACTTTGTAAGGATTTCACCGGGCGTCGCCCCAGCTTTGCAGACATCATGAATAATGCCGTCACTGTGCAGGCTGGTATCGTTTAATCCTACCAAACGGAATATACCGCCACCCATTAGAACAAGCGCTACCAAACACCAAAACAAAGGCACCGCCAATGTTTTTCGAGTTATTAAGATCGTGTCATTAGTCATAGTCATCACCCCGCCATTACTCGACCCGTATATTAAACACGTTACCACTAATCATTATTGCCATTGTTGTCGAGTTGCGTTTTTTGCGGCAGTTCCAAAACCGAATGAAGCCGAGGGGTCTTCAAGAACACACACCGGGCTCTTGAGCAGCAGTTCAAGCTTAACGACTAGTGTAGTGCTTCCAGATTGGCTGGCATTATGATTTCTGCATTTCGACGGAACAGCGGCATGGGAACATCGCAAATCACCAATATTTCCAGGGATCGGGCATCAACATAACGCCAGAGGTTTATGAGAAACCACACACGAGTTGGCCGGAAAACACTTACATCCTTTTTTCGCCGCGATAGCGAAAGTCAACTGCACTACGTGAGGAATCAAGGTTTAATTATTCTTGTTATTATGCGTATTTTTGGTGCATTGTGACTTCCATGTCGTCGATTCTGATCACAGGTGGGTGCGGTTTTATTGGCTCAAATCTATCGGTGCGACTTAAGGCATCGGGACACGAAGTCACCGTGATGGACAACCTATCCCGGCGCGGATCTGAACGTCTCCTATGCCGAATCAGGGAGCATGGGTGCTCATTCCATCACGGCGACGTCCGATGCCCGGAAGATCTGGATCGACTGGATAAGCCCTTGGATATCCTTATAGACTGCAGTGCCGAGCCCTCCGTTCTAGTAGGAACAAAAAGCGCTGAGGCCCGTTTTGTTTTCAGAAACAACCTTGAAGGATCAGTCAACTGCTTTGAGTTCGCACGTGAGCGCAAGCTTGCGGTACTCTTCCTCTCAACTTCACGTGTGTATCCTTACGACATCTTGAATCAAGCGACTTTTCAAGAAGAAACCACTCGTTTCGAATTGGCAGTCCCTCAATCCGGATTATCGTCACAGGGTGTCTCCGAGAGTTTCCCCCTGAGCGGCGTCCGATCCCTTTATGGTTCAACCAAGCTGTCTTGCGAATTCCTTCTTCAGGAGTATGCCAACCAATACGACATGCCTGCCATCATCAACCGTTGCGGAGTTATAGCTGGGCCTTGGCAACTAGGCAAGGTGGACCAAGGTGTTTTCACTTACTGGATTGCCAACCATTATTTCAATAAGCCATTGCGATATATCGGATTTGGAGGGCAAGGAAAACAAGTACGCGACCTCCTGCATATTGACGATCTCGCCGATTTAGTAGAGAAACAACTAGTGCAACTTCACAAGTTCCGAGGACAGGTGTTTAATGTGGGAGGCGGACGTTCTTCACACTTGTCACTTCAGGAAACAACAATGCTATGCCGGGAAATCACAGGCAATTCCATTCCAATCATGCCAGACCCATCAACGCGGCCTGCAGATCTAAGTTGGTATATTTCGGATAACAAACAGGCTTCCGAGACTTTTGATTGGAAACCTAAGCGTTCCGCCCATACTATTTTAACCGATACCTACAAATGGCTAGTCCGCCACGAAGCGGACTTCCGCAATGTTTTTACTGCATAAAAGACAAGGGTTCACTTCATGAAAAAAGTCATTATCACCGGCGCTGGAGGCCTTATCGGGTCGGAATCTGCAAGATTTTTTGCCACCCAAGGGTTCTCCGTTATTGGCATCGATAATGACATGCGTCGTTATTTCTTCGGCCCCGAGGCCTCGACACAATGGCAGATGGAGGCCTTACAAAAAGAATTCTCCTCTTTTGAAGCACATTCTTTGGACATTCGCGACCATGCCGCCATTGACCGCTTGTTTGTTAAATTCAGATCCGACATCGCTCTTGTCATTCATACTGCCGCACAACCATCGCATGATTGGGCCGCAAAGGAACCTTTTACGGATTTCAGCGTTAATGCCGTGGGCACCCTTAACCTCTTGGAAGCAACCCGCTTGCATTGCCCAAACGCTGTTTTTATTTTCACTTCCACGAACAAGGTGTATGGCGACACTCCAAACCGGCTCCCGCTTGTCGAACAGGCAACCCGATGGGAAGTCGACCCTCTGCACCCTTATTTCCAAAAAGGCATTGATGAATCCATGTCCATTGACCAGACCAAACACTCTCTTTTTGGAGCCTCAAAAGTTGCAGCGGATGTTATGGTTCAGGAATATGGACTTTACTTTGGAATGAAAACCGGCGTTTTTCGCGGAGGTTGCTTGACCGGTCCCGGACATTCCGGCGCTGAACTTCATGGTTTTCTTGCTTACCTCATGAAGTGCGCCGCTACAGGCCATGCATACCGCATCTATGGCTACAAGGGAAAACAGGTTCGCGACAACATCCATAGCACTGACCTCGTTAACGCCTTTTGGCATTACTTCAACAACCCTCGATGCGGCGAGGTGTACAACATAGGCGGCGGCCGCGACAGCAACTGCTCCATGCTGGAAGCGATCACCCAGTGCGAAAGAATAACAGGACAACCAATGAAAACGGTTTATGTGGACACAAACCGCATTGGTGATCATATCTGGTGGATCAGCGACACATCGAAATTCAAGACCCATTTCCCCGATTGGCGTTTATCACACAATATCAACGATATTCTTACGGAAATATATAAATTCAACAAATCAAAGTGGTTGATTGAGCGCAAATGATCACTTTGCACTACAGGCATACTTCATCACGGGTCAGACAGGCAGAGACATGAGTACGTATCCCTTCCTTTCAATTGTAATACCTGCACATAACGAGGAAGGATGCATTGCCTCCACCTGCCAAGCGCTTATTGAAGAATTCCGATCCCATGCCGTGGATGATTATGAAATCATCGTGGTAAACGACAACAGTTCGGACCGCACAGAAACGATTTTGCAGGATATGCAACGTCAAGAAAGCACCGTACGTTATGTTAACAATCCACCACCCCATGGTTTCGGATTCGCAGTCCGACGCGGCCTTGAAGCGTTTCGGGGAGATGCAGTTGCCATCGTGATGGGAGACCTATCGGATTCCCCAAAGGATGTGATGGCCTATTATTGCGCCCTTAAGAAAGGCGCTGAATGTGTGTTTGGATCCAGGTTCATAAAAGGGTCCGCCGTATTAGACTACCCGCGACACAAACTAGTCCTGAACAGGACAGCTAACTGGTTCATCAAAATCTTATTTGGTTTAAACCATAATGATATTACCAATGCTTTCAAGGCCTATCGCAGGGAAGTGATATACGGTGTGCAACCCATCCTTTCCCATCACTTCAATTTAACCGTAGAACTCCCCCTGAAAGCCATCACGCGTGGTTTTTCCTACACGACGGTCCCCGTTAGTTGGACAAACCGAAAAACAGGGGTTTCCAAACTTAAAATCAAAGAGATGGGAAGCCGTTATCTCTTTATCGTGTTATACATCTTGCTTGAGAAACATCTCTCAAAAGGTGATTACGCGCGCAATCCTTTCGCAAACGATTCCTTCGCGGACTCGCAATCTGCTGACGGCAAGTCTCGCATCAAATAAAGGGCTATCATCATAACCCCAACACCAACGACCAACAGATAGCAGCTATATTGCAAGACTTCGGCAGTCCACATTGAAAGCGCGCTTTTCTCCCTCGGCTCCGAAAAGGCCATCCAGAACACGGGATCATGATCCATGGCTATTATCCTTGGTGTATCGCAGGGCGCTTTCATCGTTGTAGTCCCCCACGTTCCATTTTTGTAATCAATGCTTCTAACTTTTGCTTCACGCAGATTGGCCATATCCTGTAGTCGTAGATAAAAATTCTTTTGCCGAAGCCCGGGGGCCATTTGCCCCATAACGTTAAACTCTAGCCATGGCAATTTTAGCTTTCGCAAAGGGCGACTTTGAAAATAACCCCAACTCAAGCCTTCCTGCTGTAGGCCACATGACCCCCACACTACTTCGTCGACATCACGGCGATTATAGCGCCCTAGACCATCTACAGCATAATCCGATACAGCTTCCGCCTCCACTGTCACTGGCGGCCTAACTGAGCTCGGCAATATTTCACGAACCCTTGGACTTCGCAAATATGTAACCGTGGACAACGGATCAGGATCTGGCAACTTTGAGTGTTGAATACTCAAGATATGATCAAGGCGATCTTCCCGCAAGAAAGTAATGATATTCGACTTCACTTGTTGCTGAAAAGATACTTTCTGCATGGCCGCATTGCCTACCTGATCAAATGTGACTTGCATCAAGCCGCAAGTCACAATTATTCCCCAAACCAATCCAATAACTGCCATGCGTTTTCTGGTCTTTGGCGTTACTCGCATAAGCAACGCAGGAAGAGCAGCAACGTTCGCCAGCAAGGCAATACTAGTCATATCCATATAGCGCGAAAGCGGCGCAGAAGAAAAAGCACCTCGCTTTAACCCCACTCCCAGCGCACTGATAAATCCCCAGCCGCCAATCGCAAACACCAGCCATTCAAGCGAACTAACCTCCTGCCGCTTCCTGAATCGATGAAAGACGAGGCAGGCCATTGGCAACCACACCAGCAGCCACATCCACTTGTTATCAACAAACGGCCATGAAAACGTCTTCCCAAAAGTCTCGACGAATTGATCTATCGTGCGGGTTCGCATGCTCCATATTTCTGGTGTTGGAGGCAAGAGGTATTCAAATCCAATAACAAAACCACCCGCTAGTAACGTTGCTATATGCACTCTCCATTGGCCAGGATTCATCCACAAGCGAAGAACCATAATACAGCATACAACAATCGAAGGCAGACGACCTGCACCCACAGTAAATAGACAACAAATGGCGGCAGCAATTCCCAGATACCAACCCGGATCACGCGGCGTACAGTTCATCAAGAGCCATAAAGCCAACACGGAGAATACAACACAAAAATAGAACTGTGATTGAAAATCCCAAACAGTGTTCTCCCACGCAAACGGAAGAGCCGCCAGTAAAGTCACCGCAGAGGCAAACACCCCCAGATAGCGACGTCCTGCTGCATGCCACAACAAGAACCCCAGCCCCGTGAATGCGAGCGTATAAATAATGTTATTGCATGATGCCAACACCAGATTGTCCCATTGTCCATTTATCAGAAACACACCCAACGACAGAACACGCGTGAAAAATATCCTGTGCTCGTTACAAGAGGCAAATAGATGCCTCCATGAGAGATTCCCGTCAATAAAAGGGAAATAGAGATTCCAGGGCTCATGCGCCCACGAGTCAAAATGATGGAAAGAAACACCAAAAAGACGAATTGTCAAAAACCGCGCCCCAAGAACTGCAAGAAAAACACCCAACCACACCATCCGCGTCCGCCACGTCGTTTTTAAGAGTTCTTTTGCTATCTTTATTATTAGCCCGACAACAACTATTCCAATTATCATCCATAGCCCAATTACCCCCCCCATCGTTAATCGCGGATATCCATCTGTAGCTGTACGAATAGGGTAGATACGCGTCAGATAAAACGCTGGATAATCCTGCGATGACAACCGCTTAATTCGCAGCTCACCCCCAACCCAGACAGCCTGAGCCTGCGGATTGAGACTTTCCATTTTACTCGCATCCAGCCGTCTTAAAATATTGCTTCCTTCAGCAATCACTATGTTCCTTAGCGATACTTCGCCAGGGGTCAGCAATGGATCTACTCGAATCCATATTATGGGCTCACCAAGTTCCGGCAGTTGAAAAGCATAGGAACGAAAGTCTGTCGATGCGTTCAATACATATGGCATCGGTTGGCCATTAATTATTATCTGTCCACTGCATGAGGCCCCGGTCTTAGCCTCAAATACAATCGCTAGGGGTTGGAGTGTTATGCTTTCCTTTTGGAACCAGGTTAAATATGCGACAAGCCCAACAGTTAGCAGCAACACTACCGCAGCACCAATTGTACATAGATGTCTATTCACGATATATCAGCCTCCTGTCAACCCTTCACCACTTCCAACTCAAAATACACCTCGTCAAACCCAAATACCTGAAATCGCTCCATGGCTTTCTGCCAGAGCCAATTAAAATTGAACATCCAATTAATCGGCAACCGTCCCAGCCAGCGGCAACGCACAGGGTTATGTCCAATGAACAACAGTCGCTGCCGCCTTACCTCGAATATGCCGCGCCCATAACGCTCGCCAGATCCAACGCCTCCTTCGGAACTGCAGCAATCAAACGCCCCTATGGCAAATGCTGACTGATGCGACAAGTTGGCCCACGCAAACACGCTTGTGTAATGCGGCACATAGATCCGCACAAGGGCGCCCACCTTGCACACCCGGTGAATCTCGTCCAGAAATGAAAAGAGATGATCTTTGCTGATATGCTCAAGCACATTATCCAGCAACACTTCTTCAAACGTGCCATTCGGAAACGGCAGGGAGGCTCCCGCCTCAAGATGTAAATCAGCGCGAACCGCAGGATTAACGTCAACATTAACCCATCCCTCGCGATAATCGCGCCCACACCCATAGTTCAACTTATTCATATCGTAGCCCCATGACCCTTTAGCACCGCCTTGTAGTAATCCTCGCATTGCCCTGCAATCGTATTCCAATCGAAACTCCTGGCCGCCTCGTAGCCCCTCTGCGACAACTGCTCACTAAACGGCTTGTCCTCCAAAATCCGCCTCAACCCCTTCTCCAAATCCTCTTCCCCGTTAAATAGAATGCCGTTCTCGTCCGTCCTTATGATTTCCCTCGCTGCGGACCGCTCCGCATGAGCCGCCATCACAGGCACCCCATAAGACATAGCCTCCAGAATAACAATCCCGAATCCCTCCTGTTTTGAAGGAAGCACAAAGACCGAAGACTCCTTATAAGCCTTCTCAAGCTCCACCTCATCCACCTGACCAGCGAACTCGATCTTCTCTCTCAATCCAAGTCTATCACCATAATCCTTAAGCTGTTCCGCAAGATGTCCTGTGCCGATAATCTTCAGCCTCACATCTGGAAACTGATGTCCCAACTTCGAGAAAGCAGATATTAACATGTCCACTCTCTTATGCTCCACAAGACGCCCAACTGAGAGAATTTGCGGCCTCCGAGGACTATTCAACAAGTTATCCTGAACATCAATACCACATGGAATAATCGTTATATCGCGAAGGGCCATTCTTAAAATCTTAACGGCGTCACTTTCCGTCAATGCAGAGATTGCCACGTTGTACTTTGTCATCCATCCGGTAATTTTTTCAAACCCATAAGCGATCAGACCCGATAGTCCTGCGTATTTTAGCCAGCCTGCCATCCCCCGTACTTCAAACCATGTAATTACGAAGGGCTTTCGAATACCCAACGCCCCTCGCACCGCCAGACAGGAAAGATAAGGGAAACTGGCGCAATCAATAAGGTCATACTTCGTTTGCTTAAGATGACGGTAAACTCCCCGAGCAAACACTAAAGGCTGGAAAAAAGAACGACGCCCCGATGAAGTAAACAACGGCACAGGCGGGCAAACACCTACAAGCCTCACGCCTTCCTTTTCAATAACAGCAGGACCGCTCCACGCTTGCATGCCAATCAACGTCACCTCGTGACCACGCCGGATCAACGCCCGCGCTATTTCCCAATTCCTTTTTTCACCACCGCCGGCAACAAACGGATAAATCGCGTCATAGATCAGGGCAATCTTCATAAGAGAAATCCGCTGTCGATGGATTCAAGCGCAGGCATCGTTTCACTTAAGCAAATAGAGTGGACGGTTTTTTGACTCTTCAAATATCCGGCTGATGTATTGCCCGATAATCCCCAAACATACAATCTGAACACCACCTAGGAATGTCACCAGTGCCATTAACGACGGCCATCCCTTTTCCTGGCTGTCTGGGTAAGCTATCCTCCCCCATACAATAACCCCAAACCAAAGAAGTCCCACAAGGCACGCAACCCCGCCCATCCCCACCACCCATCTTAACGGAGCCGCAGAAAATGATGTAATGGCGTCAAATGCCAACCTTGCAGACTTCCATACAGGATATTTCGTCTCCC
>CAZDUS010000045.1:11410-15228 GCA_964508705.1 uncultured Verrucomicrobiota bacterium | reverse complement strand
TCGGGGCGGTCGGAGAGTTCCCAGGATTCGGCGTAGATGCCGGGAGGGAGTTGCCTGTTAAACAGAAGTGGGATGCGGTTGCCGCCCCAGATGTAATCCTTGTAAACGGGATCGAGGATGAAGGGGTAGAGCTTTGGGGTCATGGTTGTTTCTGGATAGAATGGGTTAAATGAGTGATTTGGGAATTGAGAAATGAATGTTCTCCTGAACGATGATGCGGTCCTCGACGTTTTCGAATCCGCGTGATTTCAATTGTTCGATGGCGGCGATGACCACTTTTTCCGGGGTGGAGGCGCCTGCGGTGATGCCGAGGATGTTGACGTTGTCGAGAGGG
This sequence comes from uncultured Verrucomicrobiota bacterium, assembly GCA_964508705.1. Classification (GTDB taxonomy): domain Bacteria; phylum Verrucomicrobiota; class Kiritimatiellia; order CAIKKV01; family CAITUY01; genus CAZDUS01. The sequence continues at coordinate 14,894 of CAZDUS010000045.1, read as the reverse complement.
ATGGCGGCAAGTTTCTCCATGGTGCCCGCCAGATGGGCGGCGGGGCAACCGGCGGCGCGGGCGACTTCGACGAGGCGGTTGGAGTTGGAGCTGTTTTCGGAGCCAAGGATGATGAAGGCGTCGACGAGCGGTGCAGATTCGCGCACGGCTTGCTGGCGGTTGCGGGTGGCATAGCAGATGTCGTCGCTGGCGGGCATGCGGAGAGCGGGGAAGCGTTGGCGCAGGAGGGTAATGATGGGGGCGACTTCGTCGGGGCTCAAGGTTGTCTGGGTCAGTACGGCGACCCGTGAAGGGTCAGGAATGGAGACAGAGCGGGCCTCGGTTTCGGTTTCGATGATGGTGACGCGATCCGGGGATTCGCCTGCCACGCCGATGACCTCATCGTGTTTGCGATGTCCAATCAGGAGGATGGCGCATTGCTGGGAGGCGTAGCGGCGGACTTCGGTGTGGACTTTGGCGACGAACGGACAGGTGGCGTCGGTGACGATCAGTTGGCGTTCTTTGGCAAGGGCCCAGGTTTCCGGGGGGACGCCGTGTGCGCTGAAGAGGACATGAGACCCCCGGGGGATATCGTTGAGGGTTTGGACGAAGATCATGCCCTTGGCGCGGAGTGAGTTTATGACCTGTTGGTTGTGAACGATTTCCTTGAGGCAATAGACCGGGGATTGTGTGCGTTTGAGGATGGTTTCCGCGATATGAACGGCGCGTTCCACGCCAGCGCAGAAACCGTGGGGTGAGACCAGAATGAGTTTGCGTCTATTCATGTTCTTCAGTGACGTTGTCGGTTGCATTCATATACTATGTTGATGCGCGTGGCAATGGCGGGAGCGAGGGGTTGGCGGGAAAGTATGAAGTATGAATGATGAAGTATGAAAGTATGGAAAACCATAATAGCGGTGAATAACTGGTGGGTTAGGCGGCGAGGGATCAAGGTGCGGCCGGAAGAACTCCTGCTGTTGTTGCCGCATTGCCTGCATAAGGAGACTTGCCCGCAGAATGTGGTTCACAGTCTGGATGAATGCAGACGTTGCGGGCAGTGCAGTGTGGGGGAGTTGGCGCGGGTGCGCGAGATGGCGGGAGTGAGCGGGTGTGTGGTCGGGGGCGGGCGACAGGCATTGCATAAGACGCGGCAGTCGGGAATCAAAGCTGTTGTGGCGGTGGCGTGTGAGCGGGAGTTGGTGTATGGAATTTTCGCGGCGTGGCCGAAGCCCGTTCTGGCGGTGGGCAACACGACACCGGAAGGGCCGTGCAGGAATACAATGGCCGATCCCAAGCTGGTGGCTGAGGCTATCGGAGAGTTGTTGGTCGGGAGGTAGCGGGGGGACTAGCAGCCTGTTGAAAAAACTAATCATCAGCAAAAGACGGCTCGGCAGGGACGCCTCGCCCTACCGAAATACAGGGAGTTTCTTCTGGTGGGGCGAAGCCTCTGGCTGAGCTGGGAGTTTTTCGACAGGCTCCTAGAAGCGGTAGCCGAAACCGGCCATGGTGCGCCAGAGGGTAGATTTATCCACAATGGGACTTTCCGTTGCTTCTGAATCCAAGAAGACCAATCCGGCGGAAGCCGTGAACTCCCAACGATTGTCAAAGGCGTGAACCAGTAAGCTGTCCAAACTGATCTGCCATGAGCCGTCAGGTGAATAAGCCGGGCGGTCGGGAAGCACTTCGTCCGGGCGGACGCCGTAAAGGTGTTCGGCGAGTTTTGGGCTTAGCCACTCGGTGCGGATGAAGGGGCGGAACATTCCTTTTTGGTAGCGGAAGCGCCAGCCGAGATCCAGCGAAGTGACGAGTCCATCATAAGCGCCGAATGTGTCGCCGCGGACTTCGATGCCGGTGTCGAGTGGGAGGAAGCGCGGGCCGGAGAGACGGAGTCCTGCATCGACGGTGTTGGGGCGGTCCTGCATTCCGTGGAGGGCGGGGCTGTCGTCGGATTCGTAAGGGGAGAAGCGCCACTGGGCGACGGGTGAGATTGAGTAAAAAGGGCTTTGGATGAGGGAGTAGGAGGCGCGGATACCGTTCAGTTGGAAGCGGGGGCCCCGGTAGGAGAAGACAGGGACGGGAATGATGCGGGGATCGGCGCCGACGTAGGGGCTTTCGCTGACAATGGCGGCGGCGCCGACAGCGAAACGGTTTGATGAGGAAACTGGATAGCCTCCGGGTTTTCCCATGGGGCCAGCCGGAGCTGACATGCAGGGGTATGCCAGTGCGCAGAGAATGGCTGAAGTGAAAACGAAAGTTTTGCGAATGACATTCATGAAACAGAGAGCGTATCATAGGGCGTTATGCCAAATGATCAAGAAATTCAGAGGTTGCCGGGATCGTTCGCCCAGCATTACAGCGTGATGTGCAAGCCGCTCGGCCCGGTGTGTAATCTGAATTGCGACTATTGCTATTATCTCAGCAAGGAATCGCTGCTGGGGAACTCCGGGGTGGTTCCGATTCCAGAGGACGTTCTGGAGCGATATGTCCGCTCCTATATTGAAAGCAACGACGCGGTGGAGATCGTGTTTGACTGGCAGGGGGGCGAGCCGACATTGCTCGGGTTGGATTTCTTCCGCAAGGTGGTGGAGTTTCAGAATCGGCACTGTCCGCCTTCCAAGAGCGTGGTCAATAATCTCCAGACGAATGGCACACTGCTGGATGAGGAGTGGTGTGATTTTCTCAAGCGGAACGGGTTTCTGGTGGGGTTGAGTATTGACGGGCCCAAGGAGCTTCACGACACCTACCGGAAAGCGAAAGGCGGTCAGCCGACATTTGACCGGGTGATGGCGTCGGCGAAGATGATGAAGAAGAGAGGGGTGATGTTCAACACCCTGACGGTGATCAATCGTGTGAATGCCCGGTATCCGCTGGATGTGTACCGGTTTCTGACGCGTGAAGTCGGGGCGCGGTTGGTGCAGATGATACCGATGGTGGAGCCGAAGGGATTTGAGAAGACGGCACCAATGCATTGGGATGTGGAGCGGATGCCGGTGACGGGCACTCCGGCGGCGCGACCGGGGAATCCGGAGTCGGTGGTTTATGACTGGTCGGTGGATCCGGAAGAGCTGGGCGCGTTTTTGTGCAGGGTGTTCGATGAGTGGTGGAATCGAGATATCGGACGGCATTTTGTGAATTTGTTTGAGACCAGTGCGGCGGCGTGGGCGGGGATGCCGGCGCAGATTTGTGTGTTTGCCGAGATATGTGGCAAGGCGGTGGTTCTTGAGCGCGACGGGAGTCTTTATAGTTGCGACCATTTTGTTTATCCGGAATACCGGCTGGGGAATGTGATGGAGAAGAGTCTGCCGGATATGGTGTTCTCGGGGCGGCAGGCGTTGTTCGGAATGAACAAGAGCAGTTTGTTGCCAGCGTATTGTCAGGCGTGCAAGTATCGCTTTGCGTGTCATGGGGAATGTCCGAGGAACCGGTTTGTGAGGACTCCGGATGGCGAGCCGGGGCTAAATTATTTTTGTCCGGGCTTGAAGCGGTTTTTTGGTCATGCGGACGA
>CAZDUS010000045.1:0-11310 GCA_964508705.1 uncultured Verrucomicrobiota bacterium | reverse complement strand
AGCCGAGGGATTAAATGATGCAAAAGGACAAACTTGGTAGTGAGGGTGGGCGGGTGGTTGTGATTACTGGCGGGGGACAGGGGATCGGGAAGGCGATGGCACGGCGATTTCTGTCGGATGGATGTGCGGTGATGATTGCGGAAGTTGATGCAGACGCGGGGAATGAGACGGCGGCGGAATATTCCGCATTGGGGGATATTCGCTTTTGTCAGGTTAATGTGGCAGTTGAGGCGGATGTCGTGCGTCTTGTTGATGAGACGTTGAAGGCGTTTCCTGAAGGGATAGACGTGTTGATCAATAATGCGGCCACTGCCTGTAACCGGCCTCTGGAGAAACTCGGTTTAGCGGATTGGGAGCGTGTTATTGGGGTTAATCTGACGGGGCCGTTTCTTTGCTCGAAATATTTCGAGAGCTTTTTGCGTACTAATCACGGGGTTATCATCAACATTGCTTCCACGCGGGCTTTGATGTCGGAGCCGAATACGGAAGCCTATACGGCGAGCAAGGGTGGCATTGTGGCGTTGACGCATGCGCTGGCGGCAAGTCTGGCGCCGGAAGTCCGAGTGAACTGCATTAGTCCTGGATGGATCGAGACAGGTGCATGGGCGAAGGGGAGTATGCGGAAAGAGCCGGTGCATAGCGATGAGGATAAGAAACAACACTGGGCGGGGCGTGTTGGAAGTCCGGAAGATGTGGCTGAGTTGGCGGCGTATTTGGCTTCTGACAGGAGTGGTTTTGTTACGGGTGCGAATATGGTGGTGGATGGCGGGATGACGCGGAAGATGATTTATGTGTGAGGGGGGGGAGTTGACCACAAAGATCACGAAGGGGGATGGAAGGGTTGACGTATGACAGAAGATATTGGGGAAGATTTATTGGCGCGGGAGCGGGGTGAGATGGTTGAGGTATTGAAGCGCTATGGCATTCATGATCAACGCATATTAAGTGTGATGGGGAATGTCCGGCGGCATATGTTTATTCCACTGGAGCATCGTCAACGCGGAGTGTCTTATGGGGATCATCCGTGGAGCATTGGCGACGGGCAGACGATTTCGCAGCCATACATTGTGGCCTACATGACGGAGAAGCTGAAGTTGCAGGCCGGCGAAAAGGTGTTGGAGGTTGGAACGGGGTCGGGATATCAGGCGGCGGTGCTGGCGGCGCTCGGGGTAAAGGTGTATTCGGTGGAGGTTAACGCAGGGCTGGCGCAACATGCGCGGGACGTGTTGGCTGGCGAAGGGCTTGGTGAGCGGGTTCAGGTGCTGACGGGGGATGGCTATAAGGGATGGCCGGAGCATGCGCCGTATGATGCGGTGATTGCCACGTGCGCGCCGGAAGCTGTTCCGCAAGCGCTGGTGGATCAATTGCGGGATGGTGGACGCATGATACTTCCTGTTGGACCGAGTGGGGATCAGAGGTTGGTGATGGTGAGAAAATGCCTGGGGCTGGCGAGGCTGGAGAATGATTTGCCGGTGAGGTTTGTTCCGATGGTGGCGGGGAGGGGCAGGGGGAATGGTTAATGGTTGATGGTTAATGTGGAGGAAGGGAGCAGGGGGAGGGTAGAGGGCGGAAGGCAGAAGGCGGAAGGCGGAGGGCGGAAGGCAGAAGGCGGAAGGCGGAGTGCGGAAGGCGGAAGGCAGAAGGCAGAAGGCAGAAGGCAGAAGGCGGAAGGCGGAGGGCAGAAGGCGGAGGGGGGGGAGGAGAGGGTGGGAGTGAATGTTCAATATTCAACAAGGAATATTCAATGTCCAGAGGAAGAGGGAGGATTACGATTAAGATTATGATTACGAGCAAGACTTGGGGTAAAAGGGGCTTGAGGCGGTGGGGATGCGTTTGATAGACAGGGGGTCTGCATTTTTTATGGAGGGAAAAGCACGATGAAGAAGATTTTGACGATTGGAATGATGGCGGCAATGTTGATGGCTGGGGGGTGTGTAACGTTGGTTGATCAGGCCAGCATGGCGCGTCAGCAGGCGGATTGGGAAAGCATGTGCGCGGATATCCAGCGCATGAATGAGAGAATCAACGGGTTGCAACTGGAACAACAGGCGTTGATGCGGGAGATTGAAACGTTGCGTCGCGCGCCGCGAGAGGATGTGACGACCAAGAACCGGCTGGAGACCCTGGAGCGGCAGGTTCAGGCATTGGGCGCGGCGCGGGAAGCGGACCGCCGCGAGATTGTGACCAAAGTGGCGTCGATCGTTGGCAGTTCAGGCGGGTCGTCATCGGGACGAGGTAGTTCCTCGGCATCGGAAACAGGATATGAGCATGTGGTGAAGTCCGGCGAGACGTTGTCGGCGATTGCGGCGGCGTACAAGGTTAATTCGTCGTCCATCAAGAAGGCGAACGGGCTTAAGTCGGATGTGGTGCGTGTGGGGCAGAAGTTGTTTATTCCGCAACGCTGAAAAGTTATAAACGCAAGGAGAGTTGGTTATGGGAAAAACGTTGGTGGTTTTAGCGGCGGGGATCGGGAGCCGGTATGGCGGGTTGAAGCAGATCGAGGCGGTAGGACCGAACGGGGCGATTGTCATCGAGTATTCGGTGTATGACGCGATCAGGGCCGGGTTTGATCGCGTGGTGTGCGTGATACGACGTGATATTGAAAAGGATTTCCGGTCGATTGTAGCGGCGCGGTTTGAGAAGCATATTCCCGTGGATTATGTTTATCAGGACATGATGGATTTGCCGGCAGGGTTCAGTGTGCCTGAGGCGCGGAAGAAGCCGTGGGGGACGGGACATGCGGTGCTGGCGTGCCGGGATGTTGTGAAGTCGCCGTTTGGCGTTATCAACGCGGATGATTTTTACGGGCGGCGTTCCTTTGACGCGTTGGGTGGATTCCTGGGAAAGATTCCAGCGCAGGGGAGCCAGTACGCGATGGTCGGGTTCCAGTTGCGGAACACCCTGTCGGAGCATGGTCATGTGGCGCGTGGAGTGTGTGCTGTCGCGGCGGATGGACAGTTGAAGAGTGTGGTGGAGCGGACGGCGATTGAGAAGACCGAGAAGGGCGCGCGTTTTTCCACGGCGGACAATGTGTGGCATCAGTTGACTGGGGATGAGCTGGTTTCCATGAACATGTGGGGATTGACGCCTTCGTTGTTTGAGGCGTTGGGGCGGGAGTTTGGTGTATTCCTCAAGGCGAGCGGTGACAATCCCAAGGCGGAGTTTTTCCTGCCGACCGTTGTGGATGGATTGATCAAGGCAAACAAGGCAACTGTGCAGGTGTTGAACACACCCGAGCTTTGGTTTGGGGTGACGTATCCGCAGGATAAGGATGTGGTGGTGGCGGGGATTCGCCGATTGATTGATCAGGGTGTTTATCCTGAGCGGTTGTGGGGGTGAAGGGGGAGAGAGACTTTAGACCGCAGACCTTGGACTTTAGTTCAGGGAGTTAGGGGAGGGAGCCCTTTAGGATGAGAGGGAGCCCGGCGGCTACGAAGACCACAGTATCGGCGACGGTGGCGACATCCTGATTAAGCCAGCCCTGGAGGTCGCGGAACTCGCGGCCCAGTTCGGTGTCGGGTACGATGCCCATACCGACTTCATTGCTCACAAGGACGATATCCATTGGCGGCGCGGTGAGCGTTTTCAATAATTCCGCCTTTCGGGTTGCGACAGCGGCGGATCCTTCCTTTAGCAGAACATTGGACAGCCACAACGTCAGGCAATCGACAAGGATGCCATCGTGGCCGGGATGAGGTTTAGCGATGGCTTGTGAGAGGCGGACGGGTTCCTCAATGCATGCCCAGCGAGATCCGCGTTTTGTTTTATGGAGGTGAATTCGTTCTTCCATTTCGCGGTCGAGCACTTCGGCGGTGGCCAGATAGAGAGGCGATTTCCATTGTCGTTCGGCGAAAGACTGGGCGAATGAGCTTTTGCCGCTACGGGCGCCACCGAGGATGAGGGTTACATTGGGCTTGGTGTTCATGGGGGTAGAGCTTTACCACGAAGACCGCGAAGGGCACGAAGAAAATATTTCAATCAGACGGTTGATGGAGGCGTGGGTGTCATCATAACCGAAGGTTTCCAGCGTGAGGACGCCGGAGTAGCCGGTGATGGCGGAGAGGAATTCGCCGGCGAGGGGCGCCGGTGTGATGGTGAGCGCATGATGACGGCTGGTGTTGTCGGCCCCGTAGAGGTGGATGATACGGGTGGAGGGGAAATACTCGCGCACATGGGCGCGCCAGTCGTAGTTCATCTGCCAGAGGTGTCCGATGTCGAGGCAGTGTCCGAATGGGGCGAGGTCAAGGATGGGCTGGCACCAGTCGAAAGGGTAGCCCAGATTTTCGATGCAGAGCAGGGAGGGATCATTCGCGGCGGACCAGAGGCGGGCGACGAGCGGGCGCAGATCGCGTTGCCATTCGGCGACACGTTCGGGAGTGTCGGATGGGGAGATGCCATCGAGGTGGAGTATCCAGCCGTGCGGGTTCAGCGGGCGACAGACATCCATGATGCGGAGCATGCGGTTGAGGGTAAACAGACGTTCATCGCACGAAGGACTGCCGAGTGCTTTATCGATGGGGAAGTGGACTGTATAGGTTAAGGAGTGTTCCCGGGCGAGGGCCGCCAGCTCGTTGATTTCGGATGGGGATGGCAGGTTTGAGTCGTCTCCTGATTCGAAGAAAACCAATTCGATATCATTGGCGATCGGGGCGAGTGCGCGAACGTTCGGGAGGAGGGCGTCGGGGTAGACGTAGGAGGTTACGCCGAGTCGGAAGGGGAGTGGTTTCGTGGGTTTCGGGAGGGGTGGGAAGGGGGAGGTCATGGTTGATGAGGGGGGGGTTATGCAAGACGCAGGGAGACTTTGACGAAGGCGGCGCCCAGCATGAAAGCCAGAGCCGCGCCAATCAGGGTGCCGTTGAGGTAAAGCAGGGCGTAAAACCAGTGGCCGACCTTGATCATCATGGCGAGCTCGTGGATGAGTGAGGACAGGGTGGTGAATCCGCCGCAGAAGCCAGTGGCGAGAAGCAGGCGGGTGGCGGGGCTGATGAGTTCCCCGATGGTGGCGATTTCTGTGATGATGCCGATGATAAGGCAACCGGCGACGTTGGATGCGAATGTGCCGAGAGGTGTGGTGATCGAGGATGTGCCTGCCAGAAGCAAGGTCATGCCGTAGCGGCAGACGCTGCCGACAAGGCCGCCAGCACCGACTAGAAGAAAGGGAAGAAAGCGTTCAAACATGTGGATATCGGTAACAAGAGGGGCGGGTAAAGTCGAGAGTGGAAGTGATTGGGGGCGGGGGGAGGGTTCAGGGTTCAGGAGGGGAGTGGGGAGAATTATGAAGGATGAATTATGAAAAGAGGAATTTAAATTCAGAAGGGATCGGGGAGTGAAACTACGAAATGCGCGAAAAGCACGAAAGGGGTGAATAGGAGGCGGGTAATTGGACGGGTTTTTATGGGGTGGCTGGTGCTGTTGGTTGGGGTGGGGTGGTGATGCGGACTGGGGTGCCTGCGGTGACCATGCGGGCCAATGTGATGATGTCCCAATTGGTCATGCGGAAACAACCGTGGGATTCAGGGCGGCCTATGGTTTCGGGTTTTGGGGTCCCATGAATTCCAAAGCCGGGTTGGCTGAGACTGATCCAATACACGCCGACGGGATTGTTCGGGCCGGGGGGAAGGATGAGTTTCCTTCCTATTTCCTGGGCGCGGGCGGATTCCGGGAAGTTGACTGGGTCGAAGGTGTAATTTGGATTTGGCGCGAAGGCCACGAGGACAAGCTCGCCAGTGGGAACGCGTTTCAGGTCCTTGGCAATGGAACAGGGGAATGAGGCGACGAGAAGATCGTCGGCGTCGAAGGCGCGTACACGGCAGGCGCCGCAGTCGACTTCCAGGCGACTGGCGGAGGGGGCCCAGGATGCAGGGCGGGGTGTGGGGATGTTGACGGATTGTCCGATGGAGACGGAATTCCAGTTGGTGATGCCGGGGTTCAGGCGGGCGAGGAACGGGCGCGAAACATGGAACTTTTCGGAGAGGGACTCATCGAGCGAGGTGAAAGCCATGGCGGGCTCCACGGAGGCTTCGAGCCAGTCGACGGGGGCGCGTCCGACCGTATTGAGGTCCGACTGGGTGATGGGGTAGGTAGTTGTGAGTGAGGGGGCATCGGCCAGGAGTTGGCGGCGGCCCTCTTCCTCGGAGAGTCCGGCGGCGCGGCAGTAGTCCAGCAGGGCGCCGCGAGTGCGAGCGCCGTCACGGCCATCGATGAATCCGACGCCGAAGCCGTTCCGATCCAAGGCGGATTGCAGAGTGGCGATTTCGAACAGGCGCGCCGTGGTTGAGGTCTGGGCGAGCGAGGAGGGGGGAAGCATGGCAAGGATGGTGAGGGAAAGCAGGGTGGAGGTTAGGGACAGATTGTTTCTGAGATAACAGCCATGCAAAACCATGCGGACACTGATAACGAAAAAAATGTTTCTCTGCGAGAGTAAATTACGGATGATGAGGCAAATCTGATGGATCGGACAGATCTGACGGATGGTAAATTGTGAGGTGGGAATGAAAACTATGGTGCAACTGCTGGTGTGTGGGTTGGTTTGTTTGGGCGGGATGGTGTGTTCTGCCGAGGATTGGACAAGCTTCCGGGGGAGTCCGGAACTGGTTGGAGTGGCAGGGGCCCCAGTGCAGTTGCCGATGGAACGGGTTTGGGTGGTCAAGACGGGGGATAGTGTTCGCTCATCGCCGGTGGTGGAAGGGGAGCGAGTGTTTTTCGGGTCGGAGGATGCGCGGGTGCGGGCCGTGAATCTGGCGGACGGGAGCAATCTGTGGACTACGGTTGTTGGTGGCGGGGTGGAGGCGGCGCCGCTTGTTGTCGGTGGCTTGGTTTATGCGGGGGCCGCTGACGGTGTGCTGTACGCGCTGGATGTGGTGACGGGCGCTATCCGATGGACGGCGAAGACCAAGGGGAAGATTGTCGGCTCCGCAAATGTGGTGACGTTGACGAATGCCAGTCAGCGGTTGGTGATTGTCGGAAGTTATGATGAGTTCTTGTATGCGTTTGACGCGGTGACCGGGACAAATGTTTGGAAAGTTCCGGCGGGCGGATTCATCAACGGCACGGCGGCGGTGTGGGATGGGAAGGTTGTATTTGGTGGATGCGACATGGCGTTGCGGGTGGTTGACGCGGCGACGGGAGTGGTTGAGCGGGAAATAAAATTAAACTCGTATATTCCGGGGTCACCGGCGGTGTCGGAAGGGCGGGCGTATCTTGGTCATTTCGGGAATGAATTCCTGTGTGTGGAGCTTCGGGACGGGAAGACGGTGTGGAGGCTGGAGCGGGAGGGGGCCCCGGTGTTTTCCGTGCCGGCGGTGTCGGGGCGGCGGGTGGTGTTTGGCGCGCGGGACATGAGGGTGCATTGCGTGAACAGCATCGAGGGGGTGGAGGTGTGGAATTTTCCTGCAAGCGGAGATGTGGATAGCTCGCCGGTGATCGCGGGCGGGCAGGTGATTTTCGGGGGAGATGACGGGCGGGTGAGGGTCGTGAATCTTGAAGATGGGAAATTGTTGTGGTCGTATGAGATTGGTGCGGCGATCAAGACGGCGCCGGCTGTGTTGCGGGGTATGATCCTGCTGGGCGCGGATGATGGCTGCGTGTATGCGTTCAGAGGGAAGAGGGCGGAATTGCAGAAGTCAGAAGTCAGAATTCAGTAAGACTTGAGACTGGGTGAGTTAACCACGAAGATCACGAGTGACACGAAGAAGGATTGAAGAGGAAGCCAATAGGAGACACCCCCTGCAAAGAGGAAATCTTCACCAAAACTCGCATATGTGCCCTAATTTAAGGTGTGAGCGGGCTTGATCTGGTGGGGGCGGCGTGTATGATGACCTTGCGTCTAAACGTTGCGGCTGATGGCCGGGAAAGGATGGATAGCGATGAGCCTGACGAAAGAATTCAAAGAGTTTGCCGTGCGGGGGAATGTTATGGATATGGCGGTGGGTGTGATCATTGGAGGAGCCTTCGGCAAGATAGTTTCTTCGCTGGTGACAGATGTCCTGATGCCGCCAATTGGAAAGTTGACCGGGGGCGTGGATTTCGCCGAGTTGTTTGTGGTGATTGGCGGCGGGACGTATGAGACTTTGGCCAAAGCGAAGGAAGCTGGCGTGGCGACGATCAATTACGGCTTGTTTATCAATGCGGTAATCAACTTTGTGATCGTGGCCTTTGCGATCTTCATGATGATCAAGGGTGTGAATGCCTTAAAGCGGAAAGAAGAAGCAAAGGCGGCGGCACCCGCGACCCCGGAAGATGTGAAACTGCTGACGGAAATTAGGGATTTGTTGAAGAAGTGAATGTAAAGGAAAGGAACAAAAATGAAAAAAATGATTATGACGGGGATTTGTCTGGTTGCGGTGAGCGTGTTGGCTGAAGAGAAGAAGGCGCCGGTATGGGACACCAGTGCTGGGCTTGGGGCAAATCTGTCGCGGGGGAACACGGAGTCGACATTGCTCGATGGGAGTATTGTTTCCGAGACCAAGCAGGGACAGAACGAGGCGAGGCTCGGGATCGAGGCGAATTATGGGGAGACGGAAACCGTACAGACGAATGGCACGAAGAAGATGGACTCCAACGTGCAGAATGCGCGGGCGTTTGCTGAATACAGGCGGCTGTGGAGCGATAGGGATTACGGCTATCTGAACGGTGAGCTGAGGAATGACGAGATTGCGGAAATTGATCACCGGTTGATGGTGGGTCCCGGTGTTGGTCGGTATTTTGTAAGCGACGAAAAGCAGAAGCTGTCGGGCGAGACTGGTGTGGTGTATATCCAGGAGAAAGTGGCGGGTGAAGAGGACGACACAATGGCGCTAAGACTGGCCCAGCGGTATTCGGTCAAAATTAGCGATAACGGGAAAGTGTATGAGTCGGTGGAATACCTGCCATCACTTGAGGGGTTTGATGACTACCTGCTTAATGCGGAAGTTGGGGTCGAAGCGATGATGAACTCGCGGATGGGTTTGCGGTTGGCGATACAAGACAAGTACGACAGCACGCCCGCGCCGAATAAGAAGGATAATGACTTAACACTGATCGGCGGGCTGACGGTTAAACTGTAAGGATACACATATCATCATATTCGGCTGGAAACGGACGGAGGTGGTTTGATGGCGGGGATAAGAGAAAAACGATTTCGGAGCCGCGATGATTTGTATCAGGCGGTGACGGAGTTGTTGGCCATTCAAATCACCAAGTCCTTTGGAAAACCCCATGGGGTCATGTTGTCTGGCGGGAAGACGCCGATGCCGATCTATGAATTGCTGGCAGGGAAACGAATCAAGGCGGCGGCTGATTTTTTTCTCATGTATTCCGATGAGCGGATGGTTCCGGAGGCTTCATTGGAGAGCAATTACGGGAGCACTCGGTTCCTGGTGCAGGCGCTGGGAATGGCAGAGGAGTCAGTGCTTAAGGTGCAGACCGGGTTGGAGCTGAAACGCGCGGGCGAGCAGTATGGGGCGGCATTGGGACGGTTTATCAAGTCGGGTGGCCGCATTACGGTGGGGCTGTTGGGGTTGGGCGCTGATGGGCACACGGCCTCGCTGTTTTCGGAAAAGGATGTCGGTGCCGGGGTTGGCTCGTTTGCGGTGGGTATACGGCGAGCGGAAAAGCCCGACAGGGTTTCTGTAACGCCTGACTTGTTAAAGCGGGTGGAAACGCTTATCTTTGTTGTCGTGGGCGTCGATAAGCAGAAAGCGGTGGAGACACTGCTGAAACAACCGGAGCGATGTGCGGCGGGGATGGCGGTCCACGAGGCCAAGAGTGTTCAACTTTGGACTGTGTAATAGAAAAGGCGACTGCGGGGACACGGGTTGCCGGTGAAAATTCAGGAGATACGACATGATCGACAAGAAAAAAGACTGCAAGCATGAGCATGGGCATCCTGGTCACATTTGTGTGTTGGCCAGCGAGGGGAATTTTGACGAGATCAAGCAGATCACCAAGGCACCCAAGTTTATTTGTTTCAACTGCGGGCGGGTGGCTGATCGCGAGGGGAACCTCTGTAATGCGATGCCGTTGAAGGATTGATGCGGCGTTCCCGCCGGGCGGGACCGCACTCCAAGGCTGATATGAACGAAGCCGATGCACGGTGCCGAATTGATAGTCTTCGAACGGCTATTGACCGGCATAATCGTCTGTATTATGTGGAGGCCCGTCCGGAGATTTCCGACCGGGAATATGATCGGCTTTATGACGAGCTCAAGCAACTTGAGGCGCGTTTTCCCGGTTTGGTGACAGTGGATTCCCCGACGCAGCGAGTGGGTGGCGAGCCACTCAAGGAATTCAATGGTGTGCGGCATATCAAGCCGATGATGTCGCTTGATAACACATATTCCTTTGATGAGTTGCGGGAGTTTGACGGACGTGTGCGCAAGTTGCTTCCGGGCGAGCCGTTTAGTTATGTGCTCGAGCCCAAGGTGGATGGATGTTCCATCAGCGTCCGGTATGAGCACGGACTGATGGTGATGGGGACGACGAGGGGTGACGGCGCGACTGGCGATGATATCACAGAGAATCTCAAGACGATCCGAGCAATTCCCCTCCGTTTAAGCGGGAAGAGCATTCCTGCTTTTATTGAAGTGCGTGGCGAGGCGTTCATGCCGGTGGCGGGATTCCGCAGACTTAATGAAGAGCGGGTGAAGAACGACGAAGAGCCTTTTGCCAATCCCCGGAATGCGACGGCGGGTTCATTAAAACAGTTGGATTCCAAGGTTGTGGCGCGGCGTCCGCTCTCGGCTGTATTTTATTCGGTGGGGGCGATGGAGGGGATGGAGTTTGAAAGTCAGGAAGCGGTGTTGAAGGGGTTGCGTGAACTGGGGCTTCCTACTCCGGCGCACTGGTGGGTATGCGAGGGGATTGAGGACGTGATTCGCCATTCCGAGGAATTGCGCGGGATGGAGGCTGACTTGCCCTATGAGATTGATGGGGCGGTGATCAAGGTCAACGACCTTGGACAGTGGAAGCGGCTGGGAGCGACGGCTAAGGCGCCGAGGTATGCCATTGCCTACAAGTATTCGCACGAACAGGCTCAGACGGTGTTGAACGCCATCACGGTGCAGGTAGGCAGGACAGGGACGTTGACGCCGGTGGCGGAATTGGAGCCAGTGGCGTTGGCGGGTTCCACCATTTCGCGTGCGACGTTGCACAACGAGGAAGAGATTAAGCGGAAGGATATCCGGGTTGGCGACGTGGTGATCATTGAGAAGGCCGGGGAAGTGATTCCGGCGGTGGTTGAAGTGGTGCTGGCCAAGCGAAAGAGCGATGCGCTTCCGTTTGATCTGACGGAACACCTGCATGGGAAATGTCCGGCGTGCGGCGGGCTGATCA
>CAZDUS010000044.1:0-16766 GCA_964508705.1 uncultured Verrucomicrobiota bacterium | reverse complement strand
GCATCGCCAATGGAAGCGTCGCCGTGCGGATGAAACTGCATGCAGTAACCAACAATGTTGGCCACCTTGATAAATTTGCCATCATAATTTTCGTGCAACGAATGAAGGATCCGGCGCTGAACCGGCTTGAGTCCGTCATCAAGATCCGGAATAGCCCGGTCACGGATGACATAGGAGGCATATTGAATGAAGTTGCTATCCACCAATCGCTTGAGGGGCCCCTCCGGCAACGCGGCAATGTCGCGGACACGCCCCGTCATCCGGCTCTCGGCCATCGCCTCCGCAACCGGCCCGGCTAACTCATCATTTGGAAACAGCTCCGGTTGGTCACTCACGGCGGTGCCTCCACCGTCAGGTTATTCATGATGTACTGCCGACGCTCCGGTGTATTGCGCCCCATGTAAAACGATAGCAACCCAGGAATACTGTGCCGGTGTTCAACGCTGACCGGCGTCAGCCGTATATCAGGCCCGATGAACTGCTTGAACTCGGAAGGCGAAATCTCACCAAGCCCTTTGAACCGGGTCACCTCAGCAGCGCGCCCGATATCCTTCATCGCCGCATCGCGCTCATCCTCGGAATAACAGTAGATCGTCCGACTCTTGTTCCGCACCCGAAACAACGGCGTCTCCAGGATATGGATATGCCCCTCATGCACCACCGGCTCAAAGAAGCGCAAAAAGAACGTCAGCAATAGATTCCGGATATGCAAACCATCCACATCCGCATCCGTGGCCAGCACAATCCGGTTATAGCGCAATCGCTCGACCGACTCCTCGACATCCAGACTGCGCATGAGGTTATAGAGCTCCTCATTCTTATACATGATGTCACGGTTCAATTCGCAGACATTGAGCGGCTTGCCGCGCAGGGTGAAAATCGCCTGCGTCGCCACATCGCGGCAACTGACAATCGACCCCGACGCCGACTGCCCCTCCGTGATAAACAACGTCGAATCCTTGCCTTCCCCGGTCGCCCGGTCAAAGTGAATCTTGCAGTCCTTGAGTTGCGGCACACGGATCGAGGTGGCACGTGACCTTTCCCGCGCGATCTTCTTGATAGACTGCAGTTCCTTGCGTAACTTGACGGTTTCTTCGATCTTTTTAATCGCGATTTCCATCGCCTTGGGATTCCGGTGCAGCATATCCGCCACGACTTCCCGCACCTGCTGAACCAGATCACTCCGAAGCTCCGTGTTCCCGAGCTTGTTCTTGGTCTGCGATTCAAACACCGGATCCTTGATCCGCACCGCCACGGCCCCCGCCATGCCCTCGCGCACATCATCGCCTTCAAACTTCCCCTTGGACACCTCGTTGAAGCCCTTGACCAACCCTTCCCTGAACGCGCTGAGATGGGTCCCCCCGTCGCTGGTGAATTGTCCATTAATAAAGGAAAGGAACGTTTCCTCAAACCGGTTGGTATGGGTAAAGGCAATTTCAAGCATCTTGGAACGATGGTGCAACACCGGATACAACGCCTCGTCACCCACCTCATCGCGAATGAGATCCATCAACCCGTTTTGCGAACAATACGCCTTTCCGTTGCATTCAATCGTCAACCCGGCATTAAGAAACGTGTAAAGCTGCATGCGGCGGACCAAATGATCGGCCACATAATTCACTGGCCCGAAAATACTCTCATCCGGCTCAAATTCGACCAGCGTGCCATCAGGCTCGTCAATCTTCCCCTTGTTCTCACGCAGTAACTTGCCGCGCTTGAACTCCGCCTCGGCAAATTCGCCCGCCCGGACACTACGTACCCTGAATGCTTTCGACAAGGCGTTGACCGCCTTGGTGCCGACCCCGTTCAGGCCAACACTGAACTGGAACACCTCATCATTATACTTTGCCCCGGTATTGATTCGTGAAACGCATTCCACAACCTTGCCGAGTGGAATACCCCGCCCGAAGTCCCGAACAGTCACTTGCGGCCCGTTGAACACCACCGTCACCTTGGTGCCATAGCCCATGATGAATTCATCCACGGCATTATCAATGACTTCCTTGACCAGCACATAGATGCCGTCGTCGTAATCTGAGCCATCACCCACACGACCGATATACATACCCGTCCGTTTCCGGATATGTTCCAGGGAAGAGAGCGTTTTGATTTTGCTCTCGTCGTAATTATGGGATTTGGCCGCGCTCATGGTGTAAATGGGCGGGCATTGTACCGATTTCCGTCAGGATGAAAGCAAAAATGTAATCAAAACAATGTGGATCACTGTCTGATGTCTAAGGTCTAATCCCCCTCTTACCCCAACACCGCCAACGCCGTTTCCACCTTCCCCAGCGGCGCCGACACCTGGAACCCCGCCACGGACCCCGTCAGCCGCTCCCTGATCTCCCGCGCAATATCAATGCCTTCCTTGATGGCATCCTCCTTGATCGTGAATTTCTTCATCCGCGCGAGAATACTTTCCGGCACCACAACCCCGGGTACATGCTGATTCATGAATTCCGCATTCTTAAACGACAACAGCGGGAATATCCCCGCAATAATCGGAATCTTTTGGGAATGACTCCCCACCCGTTCCAAAAACCGCATCAGCGCTTCCACCTCAAATACCGGTTGCGTAATTGCATACTCCGCCCCTGCATCTACCTTCTGGAAGTAACGGTTAATCTCACGCTCAATCTCCACCGCCACCGGATTGGCACCCACCCCGATCACCATCGCCGTCGCCTGCCCGATCGCCTGCCCCGCCGCGTCAAATCCATGATTCAAGTTGTTCACCAACTGCGACAACCCGATCGCATCAATATCAAATACCCCTGTCGCATCTGGATAGTTACCCAACTTTGGCGGATCGCCCGTGATGAACAGGAACGTCTTAAGCCCCAGTGCGAAACTACCCAGCAAATCGGACTGCATCGCAATCAGATTACGGTCACGACAGCAATAATGCGGAATAGGCTCAATCACCACTTCCTTCATCATCGCAAACGCCGTCGCCATCACCGACATCCTGGCACTGGCCCGCGGCCCGTCAGGCAAATTGATCGCGTCAATTCCCGCCGCCTCACACCGCCGACACTTGTCCAGGAACGCCTTTAAGCCCGCTCCGCTACCCGGTGGCAACAACTCCACCGACGTCACCTGCTTCCCCTCCGCCAATTTCGCCGCGAACGGGGATTTCTTCGCAAAGGGCACCGTCTCTATCGCATTGGCCGAAACTGTTGCGGTCGCCGTCAAGGATACCGACAGGAATTCCTTCACCCCGCTCATTCCGCTGATCGCCCGGGCCGCCATCCGGATATGCGCCGGAGTCGTCCCACAGCACCCGCCCACACCCCGCACCCCCAACTCAACATACCGCTTGGAAAACTCCGTGAAATACTCCGGGCTATTCAGATAAAGCATGCGCCCGCCAACTTCCCGCGGCCCTCCGGCATTAGGCATCGCCACCACCGGCTTACTCGTCCCAGCCACCACATGACGGACAGCGCTGAACAAATCAGCAGGCCCTCGCCCGCAATTCAACCCCACAATATCCACACTCGCATCCGCATCCAGACGCCTGACCACTTCCTGCTCCACTGCCTTCTGCGCGTCCGGCGAGAGCCCTTCCTCCAATGTATAGGACGCCATCACGGGGACCCCCGTCGCCTTCGATAGCCGCGCCGCCAGCAAGAGCTGGTCAAGGTCGGGAAAAGTCTCCAGCAGGATTAAATCCACGCCAGCTTCCACCAGTACCGTCAACTGTTCCCGCCAGGCCGATTCCGCCTCAGCCAATTTGTTAGCATCGATTGCCGTTCCTGGCGCGAAGCAGGGCCCTACGGAAGCCGCCACATAAACGGAGTCACCCGCGGCCTCTCGGGCCAAGCGCACCGCCGCACGGTTGATGTCCACCACGCGGTCCGCCAACCCATAGGCGGCCAACTTGATCCTGTTGGCTCCAAAACTATTGGTCTCTATCACATCCGCACCAGCCGCCACATATTCCTCATGGATGCCGCGAATCACTTGCGGTTGCGTCAAGCATAGTTCGTCGTAACACACATTCAGGAATATCCCGCGCTGGTAGATCATTGTGCCCATGGCACCATCGAACACCACGACTTTCCTTTTAATCACATCCAGCAAAGAGGATTTTGTTTTCATGTCCGCGAATTGTATCTCCATGCCCCGTTTGCGTCTAGCCGCCTTTCCACAAACTCTCATTCTTACCAATCCACCCAACAGATGAGCTGTCCCACGCTAGGGCGACCTCTCCGGGGGTGCCGTCTTTCTGAAGCGTCTAACGCCTAAGCTCCGATGTGCGTCCAGTCTCCACCCGCCCGGGCGCATCTGTGAGTTTTGGCATCCTTGAAATTCCCCGCCTCGTAGGGGCGTCGCTCGCCGACGCCCGCGCGCGCCGACAAGCAGCGCCCCTACAACTTGCATATCGGGTGCCAAAACTCGCAGATGCACCCCCAACAACCTCCTCTCCCTCATTTTCCTACCCTCATTTTCCTTGACCATACCCCGGAACGTGAGGTTATTGTTGGAGCGTAAGCGGAATTATTGCGCTATCAGGATTGTCGGTTATGAATCCAGACTCCTACAAAGTTCTGCTGGTGGAAGACAACGAGGCAGATGCGCGTCTGACCAAAGCCATGCTATCCCACAACCATTCCACCTTCATGGTCGAGCATGTCTCTTCCTACGATGAAGCCATCACGAGACTCGCCCAATCCTCCTTCGACATCTGCCTCATCGACTTGAAGCTCGGCGGCCTTCATGACGGGCTCGACCTCATGCGCGCCGCCACCAGTACAGGATTTCTCGGCCCCTCCATCATCCTCACAGGCACGGAGGACACCGCCACGGAAACACAGGCCATCCAGAACGGCGCCGCCGATTACCTCATCAAAGGTCACTATGACACCGACATCCTCAATCGCGTCATCCGTCATGCGTTGGAGCGACAGCGCGCACGTACTCAACTAAAGCAAGCAGAGAATGAATTGCGCCGTGCTCGTGATGAACTCGAGGATCGCGTCCATCGCCGAACAAGGGAACTCTCAAAAGCCGTCACCGCCCTGGAATCCGAAATCACACGCCGGGTTGCTTCCGAACAACAGTTGCGCGAAGCCATCATAAAACTCGAGCGTCACAACAAGGAAAAATCGGAGTTCGTCGCCAATGTCTCGCACGAACTGAAGACTCCCATCACGTCCATCATGTACGGCACCCGCAATCTGCTCAAAGGCATCGCGGGCCCCCTGCCGGACCAGGCTGTCCACTATCTGAAAATGTTCGACTCAGAATGTGAACGTCTCGTTAACACCATCAATCGCATTCTCGATCTCGGCAGGCTGGATAGTCACGCCTTGACCATCAGCCCCATCACCGCGCCCCTTAACCACCTCATCAAGCGGACGGTGGAACCTCTGCGCATTCAGGCCGATGCAGCCCGCATTTCCCTGGTCATCGACAATCCGCACGGCTCGGATTTCGTCCACTGCGACCCCGGCATGCTTCAGCGGGTTCTCCAGAACATTCTTTCAAATGCCATCAAGTACACGCCCGGCGGCGGCAAGGTGTCCATCCATTTGTCCGTACTTGAGCAACAGCCAGCCATGGTGGCCATTTCAGTGACCGACAACGGCATTGGGATTCCAACCGATGCGCTCCAACGCATCACCGAGCGATACTTCCGGGTAGGAACCCATATTTCAGGGACCGGCCTTGGATTGGCAATATCCAAGGAAATCATGTCGCTTCACGGGGGAAGCCTGTCAATTACTAGCCCGCCCCAAAATGCCCGCAGCGGAACCTGCGTCACAATCACACTGCCGCTCGCTCAACCACCCCACATCCTTATTGCCAACAACAACCTATCCATCCAAGCCATGCTCTCCGCCCAGTTACACTCCAAAGGTTACCATCTTGATGTAGTCACACGGAGCGACGCCCTACTCCAGGCAGCCAAAAGAAATCCTCCTGCTATAATCCTTCTGGATCTCTTGCTGGAAGACATAAACGGCGCTGAGGTTATCCTTCAACTCAAGGAGACATCCGGTACCCGTCACATCCCCATCGTGGCCATAACAGGCTCCTCGGTAAATGAACCCACGGCGGACATCCTCGAACGTTTTTCAATCCCTGTCTTGCGAAAACCTTGGCAGGCGGAAGAGCTAACCGAACTAGTTGAGAGCACATTAATTGGAGTTACAGTTTTCAACCCAGCACAAAAGGAAACCTCAAAATGACAACAACAACAGAGCGAATACTACTCATTGACGATGATCCCGCCGTCCTGCTTAGCGTTGGAGATCAACTCCACATGGAAGGCTACGAGGTTATCACCGCCTCCACCGGTGAACAGGCGCTAAAGGTTCTCCAAGCCGTAACTCCCAATTTAATCATCCTCGACATCAGCATGCCCGGAATGACCGGACTGGCCTTTCTTAAAAAAATATCCGCCGCCGATGGGGTCCCACGCTACCCCGTCCTCGTCTTCACTGCCCGCGCCAACATGGAAAACTTCTTTACCAAAACCCCTGTGGAGGGATTCCTTACCAAGACAAGCGACCCCTCCAGCTTGACAAACGAAGTTAAGCGAATCCTACTGAAATACAAAAAAGCGAGCCGCGCCGAAAGTGAGTCCCATCATCGACCCCATTTGATGATCATTGAAGACGAACCTCGCCTTTCCGCACGCCTGCAGAGCTTTTTCACTTCGGCTGGCTACGAAACCACCATCCTGCATGATTGCGCAACGTTGATTGAAACCTTGCAGACCAAAACCCCCGATATCATTCTACTAAAAGAGGTCCTGCCGAACTTTTCCGGAAGCTCCATCGCTTCAGGCTTGTCCCCCTTCACCACATCCAGCGGCATTTCCGTCATCCTTTATGATACCAGCGGCCTGCATCGCTCCGACTCCAAATTCCCAAACGTGGACCGCTTTGTAACCTCAAATACCCCGCCAGACCTGCTCAAGGCGGTTACCGCCGTATTGAGCACTCGGGCTTAGAGCCAGCGCACAGTTATCGTGGCGAGCTGTCAAAATGACGCTCTCAAGCGTTGCGTTCCTACAGCTCACCTTAATCGTGATTCAGGCAGTCCCGATGAGGTTGCATTGGTTCCTGTTCAGTCCTGGGGCGACATCCGCCTGAGGACGCGGACGTTCCCGCATTCACTGGCAATCGTGTAACCGCGCTCCGCAATGGCTTCCCGTTTCAGCGGCCGTGTCGAAATGATTACATCAGGTAGTGGCCGGTCCGGCGCCAGTTCCCTTGTCAGGTTGGCGACCACGACATGACGAAATAACGGCTCCCGATTCACTGCGGACTTCCCTCCAAGCACCCATAACGGGTACTCCCAGTCGTCGTTGCCTAGCATTAAGCCAACTTCGTCAGGATTACTGCGTAGAGCTTCGCGAACAGCGGCAGGATAAGCCGCCAGCAAATCCGGACGGGACTTGAAGGTGGATCGCATACGGTCAGCGTTAACAACCGAAAACCCTTTCAGGGGCAACAGAGGCCGTGTCTCGTTATACACTAGGAAAGGTATGGCGACCACCCCCAGCAGGCAGGTTAGAGCCAGCAAGTAGCGAGTGCGGTTGCGCCACATATCCGCCGTCCTCACAGCCACCAGCGGCAGAGCCAGCATGAATAGAGGTGTATGCAAACGACTGTTCCATGGTTGCCATTTTAGATAGGCGCAGAAGAACACGACTCCGAGCACGATTGCCCCTGTCCAAGCCAGCAGTAGCAGTTTTTTCTCAACTTCCCCGATCCAACACATACTTGCCAGAGCCATGGCAATCAGAAGAAGGTGCAACGCATTACCAGCCGTATCCTCATGAGTTGAAAACCCTATGCCAAACTTTGTTCCCGGCCAGGTTGTCGCCGGGTTGTCGGCCTCTTCCCCAAGAAGCCTTCGGATCGTCGTCGCGGCACCCTTATTAATGGCAGGTGCCGGGACACCAAAATGCAAGGCCGCATTACGCACTAGGTTGGCCCATACCGTCGGAATCGAGCATCGCTCATTGGCGTATGACTCCGTGCCGCTGGCTAGCGGTTGATGATACAAGTCATAGCTTCTGCACCAGTGGCCTATGTTGAGGGCAAAGACAATCAACGATATCCAGGCCATATCTCCGGCCATCGCCAACAGTGAACGATGGCGTGCCTGCATAAGGTAAGGCACTCCAAGCGCAAGCACAATGGCACCGATGTATAGGTAAGCCGTTCCCTTCGACAAGAGCGCCAGCCCTAGTGAAACTCCGACATAAATGACGCGCCGGAGCGTCGATTCACAGGTGAGACGGCAAAGAGACAACGCCGCTGCGAGGCAAAATGCACCGCAGATGAGATCGGTTTGCGTACTCGACCCCTGCAGAATGGCTTCGGGAAGCGTGGCGGCGATCAATCCGCCAAAGATCTGAACGGACAAGGGTTGGCCGAACTCCTTTACAATCAACGACACAATAATGATGCATGCGGCAAAACAGATCCATTGGGGAATATTAGCCAGCAGGTCGGATCGAGTCAGGAGCTGCAGATGAAGCACGGCAAAGCCAGCCAGGGGTAACTGATAATTCTGTCGCTCATTAGCCGTCGGATAGAATTCAACACTCCCGTTCTGAATCCACTCCGCCACTCGTGCCATGTGATAGGTCATCGAGTCCCAGGTGTTGGGTGGGGACAATAGAGCCACAGCCAGGGTCGTTCCCAGAATCATGGCAATCAGGGCTAGACATAAACGGGAGATCGGCGGCAATGCCTTTATTTGCCCACCAAGGGTGGCGGTCGCCTCAAAAAAAATCGACCTGTCTGTCACGCGCCACATAAAGAATGTGGAAAGGCAGACAAGTGCCGTCCATAGAGCCAGAAGAGATTGATACGAAAGCGCATGGCACAGGGAGAGCAATTCGGTTGAAACGACCACCATCAGAAATAAACCGATGAGAGAACCACAGAATGCTTCGCGCAAGCCTTCTCGCCGTCCGATTCCGAGGAGAAATAGATTTACACCGAAAATTAAAATCAAGATGCTCATCAGCCTCGTCTCCAGCCATCAAAAAAATAGTTCGCGCCTATCCAAGCCTCTGTTCTCCCCCATCGTCGTCCGCATTGCCTACTCTTCCTCCCCTCAAACTCAACAAACCTCAGAATTTCCTGAACCCCAAACCCTGAACCCTTCATCCCCTCCCCCTTCCCCCCGGCCCCTACGCCCTCGGATGCGCGTCATCATAAACCTTCTTGAGCTTTTCGACAGTCACGTGCGTGTATATCTGTGTCGTGGATAAGCTCGCATGACCCAGCAACTCCTGCACGCTCCTCAAATCAGCCCCGGCATCCAACATATGCGTGGCAAAGGAATGACGCAACGCGTGCGGTGAAATCGAAGGATTAAGCCCCGCCGTCATCAGGTACTTTTTTAACAATCGCTCAATGGAGCGCGTCGTCAGCCGATCCCCTCTGACATTCACAAACAACGGCTTCCCCCCACGCACACGCTTCCCCAGCTCAGGCCAAAGCGCATCCCTCAAATTCACCGCTTCCTTCAACGCCTTGCAAGCAGGACGTCCCAGCGCGCACAACCGCTCCTTCTTGCCCTTGCCCCGCACCTGCACCACACCGGTTAGCATATCCACCGCCTGCTCGGTTAGTCCACCCACCTCGCTGACACGCCCCCCGGTGCTGTACAACACCTCCAGGATCGCCGCATCACGCTTGGCCGCATACTCCGCCATCCGTCGCTCCCGATCCCCTTTTATGGGTTCACGCTCGCCCCAATTCTTCATTGGCGCGGCCAACAACCGGTTGATCTCATCCACCGAAAGAAAATTCGGCAACTTCCGTGCCCGCTTGGGCGCCTTGAGCCCCATAAAGGGATTGGCAGACACCATCTCCTCCCGCTCCATGAACTTGAAGAATGACCGCAGGGTGCTTAATTTTCGTGACGTGGTCGTGGCCTCACTGCCACGCTTCTGCGAGTCCACAAGAAACGCGCGAGCCCTGAACTTATCCACCTCGCCCCACGCAAACGGGGCTATCGCATCCACCGTCCATGTGAACCGGGAAAACTGCGCAAGATCCAGCAAGTAATTGGAAATGGTATGCGGTGATGCATTGCGTTCGTGCTCAAGGTGCGCCATGAACTGCGCCACACACGGATCATCATGGAGCACCTCCGCTCCACACTGTCCCGTTCTTGTTTCCCCGCCCTTCATGGCATTGCCCACACCGCCATCACTCATCCGCGCCAGACGTTGCAGGCTCCTGTTCCTTTGCCGCTTCCGCCCCGGCCCCATATCGCCGCGACATCCGCTTCAATGCTGATTTCTGCCTCGGCGTCAGCGACTTGCGCTGGGCATATTGCTTGGCCAGCGAATCATAAAACGTCTTATCGTCAAACGCTTTCCCGCCCTTGGACACCGTCTTATGCCAGTGCGTCACATCCTTTAACTTGGCCAGCAAGACCGCGCTTTCAGCGTCCTCCGCCTGCGAGGTCTCCCCCAGGTGGAGATGCTCGCGAATCGCTTCAAAGTCCGGAATCTGCTCGGCATATTTGACAACCATCCGATCAAGCACCTGCGCTTGGGCTGGCGACAAACCACGATCCTGATCCACCCGGTGTTGCAAGGACTCAACAAACGCCTTGTCATCAAACTTGCGACCCCGCCGTTCAACAGGGGCATTGAACGTCACGCTCTTAAGCAATGTCAGCTTCTGTTTCACAGCCGGTGTCGGGGCCTCCGGCGGCTTCTCATCCAACAACGCCGCCAATCCCGTCGCCACCAACGCCTTATCAAGTTCGTGAATCTGGTCGCGATACCGGATCGCAATGCGCCCGAGGCTCTCCAACTGGCGTAGCGAAATCGGTTTCTTGCCCTCATCCAGCTGCTTCTTGATGGAGTCAGCAAAACGGCGGTCCCCATAGATCCGTCGTCCGCGCTTGACCTCGGGGCCCCACGTCGTCACCGCCTCCATTGACGCTAACAATTGCTGGACGCTCTCGATTTTCGCCGCCGGCCCTTTAGCGCCTTCCATCCACTGCAGGAATCGCCCGTGGAAATCACCCAGCATCTTGGTCCACTCGACCTTGCCCTGCTCAATCTCGTCCAACAGCTCTTCCATGCTGGCCGTGAACTTGACCTCAAACAGATCATTCAAACAGGTCACCAGCAGGTTGTTAACCTTGATCCCCAGCTCCGTCGGCTGAATGGACTTCTTCTCCTTGGCGACATAGCGACGATCATACAACGTGCCAATGATCGAAGCGTAAGTGCTCGGACGCCCTACCCCGTTTTCCTCAAGCGCCTTGACCAGCGAAGCTTCGCTATACCTGCCCGGCGGTTGCGTCTCCTTGCGTTCATGCAGCCACTCAAGCAGGTCAAGCGCCTCCCCCTTCTCCACAGGCGGCAACTGATCAACCTCTTCCTCCTCGTCCGCGCCGCCTTCCTTCTCGCTCGCATCCTTTTCCTTGGTCTTCTTCGGCACCCCGGTCACTTTCATGTACCCCGGGAACGTCACCTGCGAGGCCGTCGCCCGGAAAAGATAGTCTGGCACATCCCCCGTGGCGCCCGTCGTCTCGACCTCAACCGTCCGTTGCTCAATTTTCGCCGGCGCCATCTGACACGCTACAAACCTCTGCCAGATCAACGTGTACAGCTTGAGCTCTTCGGCATTGAGGTGCTTCGCCATACTGTCCGGTGTTCGCGCAACATCCGTGGGCCGGATCGCCTCATGCGCCTCCTGCGCCGATCCGCGACTCTTGAAAAAGTTTGGCTTCTCGGGAACATACGCATTCCCATACTGAGCCCCAATAAACTGCCGGCAGTCATCCACCGCCTCACGGGATAAATTGAACGAATCCGTACGCATATAGGTAATCAAGCCAGTGGGCCCATCACCCAGATCCACTCCTTCGTAAAGCTTCTGGGCAATCCTCATCGTCCGACTGGGCGATAAATCATAAACCCGTGACGCCGCCTGCTGTAGCGAACTGGTGATGTAAGGAGGAAACGCCTTGCGGCTGAGTTCCCTTCGAATGATGTCGCGCACCCGCAGGGATCGCTTCTCCAAATCCTTTAACACCTCTTCCGCCATCTCCGGCGTCTTGACCTCCGCCTTCTCCCCCTTGATCCGGGCCAGCCGCAGGGCAAACGGATCACGCGGATCCTTCTGCTTCCTCACATTCGCACCAAACAACCAGAACGCTTCTGGAACAAAGCCGCGGATCAACGCTTCCCGCTCGCATACCAACCGCAATGCTACCGACTGAACCCGCCCCGCGCTAAGCCCGCGCGTGATCCGACTCCACAGCAAGGGGCTGACCTTGTAGCCCACAATCCGGTCCAGAATGCGCCGAGCTTGTTGCGCGTTCACAAGATGCTGGTCAATATGCTTCGGATGATCAAAGGCCTCCTTCACGGCACGCGGCGTAATCTCGTTATAGGTCACCCTGAAAAATTGATCCTCCGGCACCGCCTTGGCCAACAACGCCTTCAAATGCCACGCAATCGCCTCTCCCTCACGGTCAGGATCAGGCGCCAGATAAACGGCCGAACACGTCGATGCTGCCTCCATCAATTCCTTGGCAACCTTCTTCCGGTCCTCGGTGACCACATACTCCGGCTCAAACCCGTTCTCGATGTCCACCCCGAGCTTCTTCACCGGAAGATCACGCACATGACCCATGGACGCCTTGACAACATAATCAGCGCCCAGGATCTTATTGATCGTTTTCGCTTTCGCCGGCGATTCGACGATTACCAGTTTCTTAGCCATGTCAGCTCCTTATTGCCGTCTTAAGCCCACCCGCTGGCCGGGCAACATCTTCACCATTCTCTTGATTTCAAGTCCCATCACCAGGGCGCTGATTTCCGCCGCCCTTCGTCCCGACTTCCGGATCAACGTATCCACATCCGCCTCGCCATCCCCCTCCAACAGCCCAAGAATGTCACGCTCCGCGTCCGAAAGCGACACCTTACGCTCCTGTGCCTGCGCCGGTTTCGCCGGCATCGGCAACAGTGTTTGCAACTCCTCAAGAATATCATCCACCGTCTCAACCAGCCGCGCGCCCTGCTTGATCAGCCGATGGGGCCCCCGCGATCCCGCCGCATCCACGCGCCCCGGCACCGCAAACACCGTTCTCCCCTGCTCCATCGCCTGATTCGCCGTAATCATCGCCCCGCTGGTCGCATCCGCCTCCACCACCACAACCCCCTGCGAAATCCCACTCACAATCCGGTTCCGCACCGGAAACGTCGTCTTGTCCGGTTGCCGACCAAACGGATATTCGGCCATCACCGCGCCCGTCTGCTCAATTTCCTTCGCCAATCCCTCATTCTCCGGAGGAAACATACAATCCAGCCCTCCGCCCAGTACCGCCAACGTCCGTCCCTTGCCCTTCAAACAGCCGCGATGCGACGCCGTGTCGATCCCGCGCGCCAACCCGCTAATCACCGTCACCCCATGTTGCGCCAGCAGAAAACCCAATCGTTCCGCCGTTTCCAATCCGTAATGACTTGTCCGCCGCGACCCCACCAGGGCAATCCCGCACTCATCGCGCGATTGCAGGGTCCCTTTGACATACAGCGCCAATGGCGGATCATAGATCTGCAATAGCCGCTTCGGGTATTCCGCATCCACTCGGGTAACGATCCGCGCCCCATGCTTGGCCGCTTTTGCCTCCTCAGCTTGCGGATCCAACTTCCCCCTCTGCTCAAGAATCCGCGCCACCATCTCGCGTCCTACGCCCTGAACACGACTCAACGCTTCGCCGTCAGCCTGCAGGACAGCCTCGACTGACCCAAGGGCAGCCTCAAGGTTTCGCACCGTTACCGGCCCGATCCCCTGCATCATGTTTAAAACAATATATGCCTGACGGGCATCCACGATTGCTTCCTTATTAGCACTGAATCTTCAAATGGAGGCGACTACATACCACAACCCCCCTTTAAGGCGCAACCCGTCAAACCTGTATTTTCTTCTCAGCGCTTCGGTGCCGCTAGTGAAGCGGGTGGTGAATCTTTCCGCACTTATTATTGAATTTAGATGCACTTTCTCTGTACTTGTCCTGTACTTCATTCTTTCCTTTCATCCTCACCCTGCGCTATGGTTTCCTCCCTGAAACCAACGAAAGGGCTCTCATGAATAGCGATAAGATCAAGAAAGGCGTCGAACGCGCACCTCACCGCAGTCTCCTCCGGGCCACAGGCCTCGTCAAATCCCAGGACTTCGACAAACCCTTCATCGGCGTCTGTAATTCATTCGACGAAATAGTCCCCGGCCACGTCCACCTGAACAAGGTCGCCGACCTGATCAAGAAAACCATCCGCAAGGCTGGCGGCATACCCTTCGAATTCAACACCATCGGAATCTGCGACGGCATCGCCATGGGTCATTCCGGCATGAAATTCTCCCTCCCCAGTCGTGAACTCATCGCCGATAGCGTGGAAGCCATGATCAAGGCCCACTGCTTCGACGCCGTTATCTGCATCCCCAACTGCGACAAGATCGTCCCGGGCATGCTCATGGGCGTCCTCCGGGCCAATGTCCCCGCCCTCATGGTCAGCGGGGGCCCCATGGCCGCCGGCCATACCCCCGACGGAAAAGCCGTTGACCTCGTCAGCGTCTTCGAAGGTGTTGCCGCCCACACCGTCGGAAAAATCAACGATGCAGAATTGCAGACACTCGAGGAATGCGCCTGCCCCGGCTGTGGCTCATGCTCCGGCATGTTCACCGCCAACTCCATGAACTGCCTGTGCGAAGCCATCGGCATGGCCCTCCCCGGCAACGGCAGTATTCTGGCCGTTGACCCACGCCGCAAGAAGCTCTTCCGCCAAGCCGCCAACCGCGTCGTCGAAATGGCCCGCGCTGGCGGACCCCGCCCCCGCGACATTGTCACCCTGGACGCAATGGATAATGCCTTCGCCACCGATATGGCCATGGGCGGCAGTTCCAACACCATCCTGCATGCACTTGCTATCGCCCATGAAGCGGGCATCGCCTGCGACCTCGATCGCATCAATAAAATTTCGCAGAAATGCCCCAACATCTGCAAAGTCGCCCCGTCCTCCAAGTATCACATGGAAGACGTTGACCGCGCTGGCGGCATCAGCGCCATCATTCGCGAAATCGCATCCATCCGCGGCCTGATCCATCGCGATGCGCTAACCGTCACCGGTAAAACCCTCTGGCAAAACATCGCCCGGGCCAAGGTGTCGGACGCCGACGTGATTCGCCCGCTCACCAACCCCTACTCAACCGAAGGCGGGTTAACCATCCTCTGGGGCAACCTCGCCGAGGGCGGGGCCGTCGTCAAGAAGGCTGGCGTGGCGCCCTCTATGCTGAAATTCCGCGGACCTGCCGTCATTTTCGAATCCCAGGAGGAAGCCTGCGATGGCATACTCAAGGGCAGGGTCAAGGTTGGCGATGTCGTGATCATCCGCTACGAAGGCCCCCGCGGCGGGCCCGGCATGCAGGAAATGCTCGCTCCCACTTCCTACATCATGGGTAAAGGCCTCGGCGAAAGCGTGGCGCTGATCACCGACGGACGCTTCTCCGGCGGCACACGCGGCGCCTGCATCGGACACGTCTCGCCCGAAGCCGCCGCTGGCGGTCTCATCGGATTACTCAAGGAAGGCGATATGATCTCCATCGACATCCTTGACCATAAACTATCGGCCGAATTGAGCGCCGAGGAAATCGCCAAACGCCGCGCCGAAGCCCCGGCCTTCCAGCCGCGCATTCTCACCGGCTATCTCAAGCGCTACTCCAAATTAGTGACCAGCGCCGGAACCGGCGCCGTCATGGAATAAGGGTCTCTTATAGTCGTAATGCGTCACTGGCAATGGTTCCCTGCCGGCTTGCCCGGCAGGAGCCGCAAATGTCGCCTCTGAGGCTCCAGCTCGCAACACATCCCTCATCCCTTCGCGCCCTTAGCGGCTTAGTGTGAAAATCCCCATTCTGAATTCTGACTTCTGAATCCTGAGTTCTGCCCTACTCCCCCAACAACCCCTCAAACTCCTCCTCCGTCAAAACCGGCACCCCCAACTTCCTCGCCTTCTCCAACTTCGACCCGGCATCCGCACCCACAATCAGATAGCCGGTCTTCTTGCTGACACTGTCCGTTACCTTGGCGCCCTTCTTCCTTAGCGCCTCATGCGCCTCATCACGCGTAAATCGCACCAGCGTCCCCGTCACCACCACCGTCTTCCCCACAAACGGCCCTTCGGATACCACTACCTTCTCCGTAAGATTCCGCATGTTGACGCCAGCCACCTTCAACCGCTCAATCACCGCTTGGTTCCGCGCATTGGCAAAGAAATCAACAATATGCTCCGCCATGACTGGTCCCACATCCGGCACCCTCTGCAATATCTCGGAATCCGCCTCAGCCAACTTATCCAAAGTTTGAAAATGCTCCGCAAGCTTCCGCGCCGCACCCTCACCCACATGCAAAATGCCAAGACTGTGAATCAACCGCCATAAATCCTGTTGCTTGCTTTCCTCTATCGCCTTCACCACGTTGGCCGCTGACTTCTCCGCCATCCGCTCCAACCCGGCAACCTGCTCCACCGTCAACCCGTACACATCTGCCACATCCGTCACCAACCCCTTATCAACCAATTGATTGACCAACACTTCCCCAAGCCCCTCAATATCCATCCCATGCCGCCCCGCAAAGTGTTCAACCGTCCGCTTTAATTGCGCAGGACACGCCATATTGTCGCATCGCCATGCCACAAATTCAGGATCACGACTGATCAGCCCGCCGCACGCCGGACATTTCCCATGCAGGTGTTCCGTCAGATCAAA
>CAZDUS010000043.1:0-17234 GCA_964508705.1 uncultured Verrucomicrobiota bacterium | reverse complement strand
TCATGAACATGTCGAGTAACAAGAAAGTGTCAAACGGAAATCAGGACGTGACAAAATATTCCGACATTAACTGGGCTGATTGGGAGCCGAAGGAGCGGGCCACACTGATGATGATTCTACGGGATGGTCAGGTGCTGTTGATTCGCAAGAAGAAGGGGCTTGGCGCTGGAAAGTTCAATGGGCCCGGCGGGCGGATTGAAGCGGGAGAGACTCCGGTGCAGGCGGCCATCAGGGAAGTGCAGGAGGAGATTCTGGTGACACCAGCGGGAGTTTGTGAGGCTGGTGAGTTGAAGTTCCAATTTGCGGACGGACATTCGATTCATGGTTATGTTTTTACAGCCACGGGGGTTGAAGGGGTGCCGAAAGAGACAGAAGAAGCGATTCCTTATTGGTTTCCGGTGGGTGCTATTCCATATCACGAGATGTGGGCGGATGATCGGATTTGGATGCCGCTATTACTGGAAGGGCGCAGGTTTGTCGGGCGGTTCCTGTTTGATGGCGATCAAATGCTCGGAGGGGAGATGGATGTCGGGAAGAAGAGATCGGGTGCCTGATCTGCGCTTGCCGGAGCCTAATAAAGAACGCCAAGGATATTTGGTTGTTCGGCAGTTAGGCCGTTAGAGAAGTCTAAAACCAAGCGAGATTCCGTAATGCCCTGCTGAGTTATTAACGATTCTACTCAATTAGATTGCGCTTACTTGACTTTGTGCAAAAATGCACAAAGAGCGAAAGACCGAAATTTCCTGTATAGGTGTCTCGGCAGGGAGGACAGCCTTTCTATATGAAGCAAGAAGATTCCATTAATGGTCAGCATTTACATACACCTTGTGTGGGTGGCGAATTGACAACGATTAAAAACGGCTCTCCTGATGGGCAAAACATCAGGGAGACGTTTGCAAAGAATTTAAGGGCGTGGCGAACTAGGAGAGACCTTTCGATGAAGGTTGTTGCGGGTGACGTTGGGGTGGACGAATCCACGTATTGTCTATGGGAGGCGGGCAAGAGGTTTCCGAATGCGGAGAATCTTGACGCGATTGCCACCTACGCTGGTTTGCCGATATGCCGGTTTTTCAAGAACCCGGAGAGCGCGTGCGGGAAGCTGTCGTTTACGGAAATTATTGAAGAGCAAAAAGCGATTTCAGGCGCCGTTGATGTGGATCGCCAATAAAGACAATGCTTTCATTGTCGAGGAGGAGAGATCGTGGCGCGAATCCAAGGTAACAGCGATGAAGAGTTGATGGACCTGCGGCGACGCTGTATTCCATTGATGTTTGATTGTTCCTTGCGTTCAAAGCCAAAGGACTGCCCGTTTGCCGACGTTCGGAAGCGGGATGTTGTTGATCAGGTGGACTGGCTTAAAGTCCAAACGGCAGAAACACTCGCCGATATGTTTGCTCGACACGAGCGATGCTTTAAAAAGAACAGGCGTAAAAAGGCGTAAGGTCGGAAACCCGCTTGTTGTGCTGTTGTGGTCCATTTACGGTTCCTGCCGGGCAAGCCGACAGGGAACCAATTGTTTCTCCCGCTGGACGAAATGGGCTTCGGCTGGCAGAATGTCGCCATTGTTATTCCATGAAAGAAGTATCTACAAAGAATGTGCCGTTGATTAAGCAACAGGCGCCCATGAATCAGGTGATTTATGCCGCGCTTCCGTTGGTGTTGGCGGGCGTATATTTTTATGGCTGGCGCGTGGTGGTGATGCTGGTGGTTGGGAATCTGGCGGCGTTCCTGACGGAATATGCCTTTGTCCGGAAAACAGGGCAGCAGGTGACGGCTGCGGTGTTTGTGACGGGGACGTTGTTGGTGATGTCGCTTCCGCCAGCGCTCCCGATGTGGATGGTGGTGGTTGGAGCGGTGTTTTCCGTGGCGTTTGCCAAGATGATGTTTGGCGGGTTTGGCCGGAATATCTTCAATCCCGCACTGGTGGGGCGGGCCTTTCTTTATGTGAGTTTTGGCGGGTTAATGACCGCGCATTGGAGCGAGCCGGTGGCGGGGATGGTTGGCGGCATGGCGGCTTATGCTTCCGACGCCATCACGCAGGCGACGCCGGGGATATTGCTGAAAGCCGGGGGCACGATTTCCCTAAAACAACTGTTCATTGGCGCGACATCCGGAACGATAGGCGGAACCAGTTCGATGCTGGCGATAGCAGGAGGGTTATATCTGTTATGGCGAAAGACAGCCAACTGGCGCATTGCGTTGTCGGCGGTGCTTGGTTTCTATGGTGTTCAGGGGGCGTTATTCCTGGCGGGTGTGTCGAAGGCGGCGGAGCCCTTGCACGCGATGTTGGCGGGAAGCTTTTTGTTTGGCGTGTTCTTTTTTGCGACGGAACCGGTGACTGCTTCGAAGCATGCGGTAGGTCGTTGGGTGTACGGGGCGTTTATCGGGGCGATGTCGTCGTTGATTGGAGTGTATTCAGTGTGGCCGGCGGGAACTATGTTCGCCATCTTATTGGCTAACATGTTCACGCCCATCATGGACTACGGGTTAAAACAATGGGATGCAAAACGTGCAGTGACGAAGAAGGGTGCGATTGCGGCAAGACAGCCGTGATATTTCCCCGCAAGACGCGCGAACAAGCCAAGACGCTGGCGATTACGCTGGCGGTCACGGCGGTGGTTGTGGCGGCGGTGTCGGGCGCCTATCTATTGACGGCTGACAGGATCAAGGCGAATGAGACCTTGTTCCTCAAGCGTGCGGTGCTGAAGGCGGCCGGGTTGCAAATGCCCCGCGAGGCGGCGGCGGTGGAGCGTTTGTATGTTGCCCGCGTACGGACGGTGGCGGGGACTGGTCGATATGAAGTTTTGGCCGAAGATGGTGCGGTTATGGGATTAGTGTTGCAGGGCACGGGAGTTGGGTTGTGGGGGGTGATACGCGCTGTGGTGGGGTTTGACGCTGTTGGCGAGAGGCTTACGGGTATTGAATTCCTGGAGCATTGCGAGACTCCGGGGTTGGGAGCCAGAATTGAGGAGGCTTGGTTCAGGGACCAATTCAAGGGGAAGCGGGGACCCCTGAGTCTGGTGCCGGAGGGGGCCCCGGACAAAGAGAATGAATTTGACGCCATTACCGGGGCGACAATTACATCCAAGGGAGTGCGTGATTTGGTGAATGATTTGTGTCGGCGCGATACGCCGACACAAATCAGACCATAGACAGCAGAGGTCAGAGAGTGGAGTGGGTCATCCCGAGCGGAGTCGAGGGATCTTGGCGTTGTGATGGATGTAGAGATGCTTCGACTGAGCTCAGCATGACAGGAAAAGAAGTGTCAAAAGGAAATCGGACGTGACAGCGAAAAAGGTGTTTTTGAAAAACCTCGGGGTTGATAATCCCGTGTTTGTGCAGATTTTGGGGATCTGCTCGACGCTGGCGGTGACCAATGTGGTCAAGAACACGGTTGTGATGTGCATTGGCCTGATATTCACCACCGCGCTGTCGAGCTGGACGGTATCGCTATTAAGACGCTGGATTCCAGCGCGGACACGCATGATGGTGGAAGTCATGATCATCGCGGGGTATGTGATTGTGGTGGACATCATCCTGCGGGCCTATCAGCCGGAAATATCGCGGCAATTGGGGCCGTATGTCGGACTGATTATCACCAACTGCATTGTCATGGGAAGGGCCGAGGCGTTTGCCCTGACGAACAAACCTGTTTTGTCTTTTGTTGATGGAGCGGCGGCCGGTGTGGGTTATTCCTATGTGCTGATTATAATTTCCGTGCTGAGGGAGTTGATGGGCTCCGGCACGATCTGGGGTGTAAGGATTCTCGGCTCGTGGTGGACGAACTGGTCCATCATGGTCATGGCGCCCGGCGCGTTTTTTGTGTTGGCGCTGTTCATCTGGGTGGTCCGGGCGAAAGTCATGAAGCCGGAAGTCGATAAGAGGGCCAAGCCATGAACGAGACGGTGGCGTTATTGTCCGTATTGCTATCGGCGGTGTTCACCAGCAACATTCTGCTGACGAACTACCTCGGGATGTGTTCCTTCCTTGCGGTTTCGAAAG
This sequence comes from uncultured Verrucomicrobiota bacterium, assembly GCA_964508705.1. Lineage (GTDB taxonomy): Bacteria > Verrucomicrobiota > Kiritimatiellia > CAIKKV01 > CAITUY01 > CAZDUS01. Next base: position 13,232 of record CAZDUS010000043.1, on the reverse strand, counting down.
AGATCAAGACGTCGCTCGGGTTGGGGACGGCTGTGGTTTTTGTGATGGCGTGCACCTGTCCGCTGAATTGGATGATCAACGCCTGGGTGTTGGTGCCGCTTGATCTTGGGTATTTGCAATTCATCACCTTTATTGTCGTTATTGCGGCGTTTGTGCAGGTGATCGAGATGATTGTGGAGCGGCTTTCCGAGACGCTTTATTCGAACCTCGGGATATTCCTGCCGTTAATCACGGTCAACTGCGCAATTCTTGGGGCGGCGTTGTTTATGATCATCAGGAAGTACACGTTGGCGGAATCGTTTGTGTATGGCTTTGGGAGCGGCCTGGGGTGGGCGTTGGCCATTTTGGCGATGGCGGGAATCCGTCAGGAGAAATTAAACCAGAGCAAGTTGCCGAAAGGGTTGGAAGGGCCGGGGATCGCGCTGGTTGTGGCGGGGATCATGGCGCTGGCCTTCATGGGATTTTCGGGCATGGGCGGATCGAATTAAACAGACGATGACCACGGCGTTTTTAATCGGAGTTGGCGTGATGTGCGCGATGGTGCTGGTGATGACCATCGTGATTCTTGTTTGCGACGCCACCATTGCCAATTACGGGCAGGTTAAAATTGTCATCAATGGCGAGAAGGAGATTACGGTTGAGGGTGGGAGGCCGTTATTAACGACGCTTAAGGAACAGCAGATATTCATTCCATCGGCCTGCGGCGGGCGTGGCTCGTGCGGGATGTGCAAGGTTAAGGTGCTGGATGGGGCGGGCGAGGCTTTGGCGACGGAACTGCCCTGGCTTAACGCGCAGGAGCGGAAGGACCGGGTGCGGCTTTCTTGCCAGGTGAAGGTCAAGAAGCTGATGCGGATTGAGATTCCGCCGGAGCTGTTCAAGGTCCGCCAGTTCAAGGCGAAGGTGGCTGGTCTTCGTGATTTGACGTATGACATCAAGGAAGTGACGTTGCAGTTGCCCAAGGGGGAGGCGCTGGAGTTCAAGGCCGGGCAGTTTGTGCAGATTGAAGTGCCACCTTATGAATTGACGGACGAGCCGGTGTATCGGGCGTATTCCGTGGCGTCGAGTCCGTCGGCGAAGGATCGGGTTGAATTGGAAATACGACTTGTTCCTAACGGGATTTGCACGACCTATGTGCATAAGTATTTGAAGACCGGGGACGAGCTGGTGATTAACGGGCCTTATGGTGATTTCTACCTGAACGAGTCTGACCGCGAGATGATTTGTGTTGCGGGTGGGTCGGGGATGGCGCCTATGAAGTCCATCTTGTTGAAGTTGGCTGAACAAGGTTCGACGAGGAGGATCCGATACTTTTTTGGCGCACGGACAGCCCGTGACCTGTTCCTCGTGGACGAAATGCGCGAGCTGGAGAAGAAACTTCCGAATTTTACTTTTATACCAGCCTTGTCGGCGCCTGAGGACGGGGACGAGTGGGCGGGCGAGCAGGGGCGGGTGACAGAGGTGGTGGATCGACATGTGACGTCGGTTGAGCATGCGGAAGCGTATTTGTGTGGGAGTCCAGGGCTGATTGACGCCAGCTTGTTCGTGTTACGGAAGAAGGGTTTGCCGGTGGAGCGGATATATTACGATAATTTTGGGTGAGCAACATGAAAGAGACACCTCAAATGAAAAAAGCCCGGGAGGAGATGCGGCCGGGAAAATTGAGTCTGCCTGGATTTCTGGGGACTGATCCGCGTGATCTGGCGCGGCTGATCGACGAGGATAACGAGGCGATCAAGCGGATGGATTTGACTCACGCCGCAGTGGCGGCGCGGATGCGGGTGCTTCGGGATGCGGGCGCGGAGGGATTGGGCGAGTTCATTTCGATTGCGCCGCATTTTGAGGTCAGGGTGGATTCTGTTCGCGGAAGGATGCCCTGTCCGTTTGGTGAACGGGGTTTATACCCGAAGACCAATGTGACGGTGCGTAACTTGAAGACCGGGCGAGAGGTTGCTTATACGGACCTGAACATCCATTTGATTGCGGCGCACGGATTTTATGAGGGACGCGGCACGCCATTCCGTGTCGAGCCTGCGGAGTTGGCGGCTGTGTTGGAAGTGGAGCGGGGGGTAGAGTGAAGTAGCTGGTGTCTTGGCCGGCCTGCAGGGGAGAAGGGCGCCTGTGGGGACAGCGGCTACTACACAAATGAGGGAAAGCGGCGCCTGTGGGGATAGGGCTACTGAATTTTTGGAGGGTTATTTTGCGGGTGGCGGGATAAAGCGACTGTTTTTCCAGGCGCCCGTTAGTTTGGTGCCATCGGCGGCGGTATAGGTGCCTTGCCCATTCGGGCGATCGTTTGCCCACTGGCCATCATATTTATCACCGTTGGCTGTCGTGTACAGTCCTTTACCTTCCTTGAGAGAGCCCATATTCCAGGTGCCATCCAGTTTGCCGCCGGAGGCGAATTGATATGCGCCTTTTCCGTGCATGGTCCCGGCGCGCCATTCCCCAGAGTAGGTGTCGCCATTGGCGTAGCGGTAGACGCCTTTTCCTTCCCGGTGGTTCTTGGCCCACTCGCCAGCATAGGAGTCGCCATTGGTGTAGGTCATGGTGCCTTGCCCGTCCTTGGCGGCGGCGAGCCACTGTCCGGAATAGATTCGCCCATCAGTGTAGGTGAGCACTCCGGTATAGCGGGTGGTTTCGTAAACGGGTTCGCCTGAATATTGACCTTCATCTGTATCGACAATTACTTTTTCGGGAGGGGGCATGGGGGTGGGAGTTGTGGGGGCGGATGTAGCAGGAGACTCAGGAGGGTTGCGCTCTGAGGTCTTGTTTACGCTGCCGTTTTTTTTCGGAGTGAGTAGTTTTATGGCTTTTTCGGATTTACGCTCGGTGGCGATGGTCAGTGGGGTCATGCCGTTGACGTCTTTGGTTTCCTGATCGGCATCATAGTCCAGCAACAGTTTAACCATGTCGGGGGTGTCGGTGTAGGCGGCCCAGTGGAGAGGGGTGAAGCCATTGACTGCCTTGATGTTGACTTCGGCGCCACCCTTGATCAGTAGCTTGGCAATCGTCGTATTGGCGTTATAGGCTGCCCAATGGAGCGGGGAGGAGCCCTTGGTCGTGACGGCGTTGACGTCGGCTCCCTGGGCCAGGAGAAACTTCACCATGACCGCCTGATTCTTGTTCACCGCATAGTGCAAGGCGGTGAGACCACTGGGAGAGGTTTGGTTGACGCGGGCCCCGGCGGCGAGCAAGAGAGAGACGATTTCGGTGGAGCCTTGGGCGGCGGCCAGTTGCAGGGGCGTGTTTTCCTCGGCATCCAGCGCGTTGACCAATTCGGGTGCGGCGCCGGCAGTCAGCGTCTTGACCTGGCGTGCGTCATTACGGCTGACGGCATCATGGATGAGGTTGGCCCGGACGACTTGCGTTCCGAGGACTAAGGTGATCAGGACGACGAAGCAATAGGAGGTGCGGTTCATAATATGCTCTCGATATGAAATATTTTTTCCTAAAAGTCTTGCTCGACAAGAACGTGGTCTATCATAAGACTATGCGCCCGTGATAGCAATTGTTGACTATAAGGCCGGAAATTTAACCAGTGTGAAACTGGCGTTTGATGTTTTGGGCATCGAAGCGCGGGTGACGGATCGGTTTGCCGATATTCTGGCGGCGGATAGAGTGGTTTTTCCCGGAGTGGGGGCGGCTGGCGCGGCGATGAGGAATTTGGAATCCTTGAAGTTGGCCGATACCTTACGGGAGGTGGTACGGCGCGGGACACCCTTTCTTGGGATTTGCCTTGGGACCCAGATTATCCTTGGTTACTCGGAGGAAGATGGTGGGGTATCCACGGTTGGATTGGTGCCTGGGCGGGTGAAGCTATTTCAGCCGACGAGCTGGGAGGATAAGGTGCCGCAGATTGGATGGAATGCTGTTCAGTTGCTGCGGCAGCACCCGATTTTTGAGGGGATTGAAAACGGGAGTGAATTTTATTTTGTACACAGCTACTACCCAGACCCGGAAAACTGCTCTGATGTCGTGGGGGTGACGGACTATGCCGGAGTTGAGTTTGCGTCCGTGATCGGGCGGGGTAATCTGGTGGCAACTCAGTTCCACCCTGAGAAATCAGGGAGGATCGGGTTGTCGCTTTTCAAAAACTTTAGCCGGTGGGATGGACGATGCTGACGAAACGAATTATTCCCTGCCTGGATGTGCGCGACAAGAAGGTCACCAAGGGCGTTAAGTTCCAGAACAACGTGGTGCTTGGTGATGCGGTGGCATTGGCGGCAAAGTATTACGAGGAAGGCTGTGACGAGCTGGTGTTTTATGACATCACGGCGTCGGCGGAGCGTCGCCCGATTGATATTGAAATGGTGAGGGAGGTGGCGCGGGCGATCCACATTCCTTTTGCCGTTGGCGGCGGGATTTCCAATCTGGAAGACATGTCGCGGGTCTTGCTGGCGGGGGCTGAGAAGATATCGGTCAATTCGCTGGCGGTGGTGAATCCGCAGATTATTGCCGACGGGGCGCGGGCGTTCGGGTCGCAGTGCATTGTGCTGGGGATGGACCCGGTGCGGGCAGAGGACGCGAAGCGGTTTCCAAGTGGATATGAGATTACGACGCGTGGGTTTCGTGAACGGACGGGGATGGATGCGCTCGAGTGGGCGAAGCGGGCGGAGGGGATGGGGGCGGGCGAGATTGTGGTCAACTCGGTGGATGCCGATGGGACGCGGAGCGGGTATGAGATCGGGCTGACGCGGATGATTGCGGAGAATGTGAGGATTCCGGTGGTGGCGTCCGGCGGAGCAGGGAAGCCCGAACATCTGGCGCAGGCGTTTCGGGAGGGGAAGGCTGATGCGGTGATTATTGCCGGGATGATTCATACGGGGGAATACACGATACCACAGATCAAGGCAGAGTTGATTGAGCTGGGGGTTCCGATCCGGAAGAAGTGGTAGGGGGCGGGGGCGTGGGGGAGGGGGACAATTATGAATTATGAATGGGGGATGGGGGCTTAATACGTAGCCCACCGAGTCAGGAAAGCCAACGAAGAAGAAGGCGTCGGCAAGCGACGCCCCTACGAATGTGACCGATTAGAATTGGGATATAGCATGGCGAAGCGCAATAAATTCCAGAAGTTCTTACGGCAACCTTTGGCTGGCTTGAAACAAGTGTGGCGGATGTGGCGGTATCGTTGTGCTGGGATTGTGGTGGAGCGGAAGGTCCTGTCGGAAGTGCATGGTGAGGGGATTGGGGCTTGGGTGGTGGCGACGGGGCGGTTGAATGCGGACTCGGTGGTGTATTCGGTTGGGGTCGGGACGGAGTTGTCGTTGGATTTATCGCTGGTGGAGAAGTACGGGTGCAAGGTGCATTGCTTTGATCCTACGCCCGTGTCGGCGGAGTGGGTGAGGGGGCAGGAGTTGCCGCCGCAAATTATTTTCCATGAGGTTGGGCTGGCGGCTTATGACGGTGAATTGGCATTCCGGATGCCGCGCAAGTCGGGATCGGCGCATTTTTCACCCATTCAGCGTGATGCGTCTGATCGTGAGGATGAGATGGTCAAGGCGCCCGTGTGGCGGCTGGAGACGATGATGCAGAAGCTGGGGCATGATCATATTGATTTGCTTAAGATTGATATTGAGGGCGGGGAGTACGAGGTCATTGAGGATATTGTCCGGCTGGGGGATAAAGTGGGGCAGTTGCTGATGGAGTTTCATCATTGTTATCGAAGTGTGCCGCTGGCGAAGACTGTTGCGGCAGTGGAGCGCTTAAGGGCGGCAGGGTTCAGGATTTTCAGTATTAGTCCGCGAACCTATGAGATTTCGTTTGCGCGGTGAAGGGGGGCGCGGGCCTCAGACAATAGACCTTTAGGAGTACGGCGGCTTGATGAGCCCTGTCCAGGTGAGTGGCCCGTCAAGCCGGGCCACACAAAGCGACGCCAAGCCGTCGCACTCCAAATTTCAGTCAATTTGAGCCAATATGGGCAGAGAACTGTGAATTCAGATGCGTTTGCTAAGTCTTTATTCCTGTAGAAATCGGGCTAGCCATTATTGGTGCGAATATCGTATTGTCCACCCCTTAAGTGGAAACCAAGAAACTCCAAGGAGTATAAAGAAATGAAGATACGAACAAGCGGTGTGATGATGTTGTGTGCGGCAGTGGCTTTGGCCGGAATTTGCGGATGCAAAAAAGGTAAAGAGGCGGAGGCCGTCGCGGCGCCGACTGTTGCCGCTCCGGGCGATGTGACAGATGTCAAGACAGTGCCCGCCGTGCCGGAAGTGGATCCTGCCACGGTGTTGGTTGCAGTCAATGGCGCCAAATTGACGGTCGGCGAAGCGGATCAGCAGATCATGGCCATGCTGGGGCCCCAGGCGGCCAATATGGGGGCGGATCGCATGTCCCAGTTCATGGGCAGATTCCGTCAGCAGGCGGCGGAGCGTTTTGTGATGCGCAACCTGCTGGAGCAGGAAGTGGCAAAGCGTAATATCACCGCGACGGACGCCGATGTGACGGAAGCCGTGGGGATGATCGAGAAGCGTCTTCCTGAAGGGGTGACGATGGCGGATGCCCTGAAGCGGGAAGGCATGACCGAAGCGCAGTTCCGCACCAACCTGATGAGTGAATTGAAGATCAAGAAGCTGGTGGAGAGCGAGATTCCAACCAACATTGTGGTGAGCGATGAAGAGGTGGCGAAATTCTACGAGAAGGAGAAGGAACGTTTTGCGCAACCCGAAAGCGTTCAGGCCCGCCATATTCTTGTGAAGGTTGATCAGGCTGACGAAGCTAAAGTGAAGGACGAGAAGAAGGCCAAGGCGGTTGCGCTGCAGAAGCAGTTGGTGGAAGGCGCTGACTTTGAGAAGCTGGCCAAGGAAAATTCCGACTGCCCCAGCAAGGAAAAGGGCGGCGATCTGGGCACGTTCCAGCGCGGGCAGATGGTCAAGGCGTTTGAGGAGGCGGCGTTTACCCAGAAGGTCAACGAAGTGGGGCCTGTGGTGGAGACCATGTTTGGGTATCACATCATTCAGGTGATGAAACATGAGGAAGGCAAGACGAGCTCTTTGGAAGAGGTCAAGGAGCGGTTGAGCGACCACCTCAAGCAACAGAAGCAAATGGATTTGTTCGAAGCGTATATCGGCAAGTTGAAGGCGACGGCGAAGATTGAGTATTCCGATCTGGCGAAGCCGTCAGATAGCCCGATGAATCCGATGGGCATGGAATAAGGTTCGGTAATAGCGTTTTGTGACGATAAGCGGCGTCCAGAGTGAAAATTCTGGACGCCGTTTTTTTTGTTCAGGAGCGAGAGGCAATCCGGACGGCTCCTGAGTGCATCCGCGAATCGGTACATGGGATCCACAGGGTGGCCTTCGGGCACCGGGCGAACGCGAGCCAGTCAAATGCCCGTTTGGCGCATCCCGCGCCCGGAGGTCGCGGGCCACCTCGAATACATCCTGCAGTAGAACTGCGCCTAATCATAGACGCGCCCGTGATTCCCGAAGAAGTAAATAATTTATTGATAGTTAATTAATAATTAGCATACTCCGCCGGTTTAACTATGAGGAGGGCGGGTGTGCAATGAATCACAATCGGGCAGATTGCAAATTGAGCAGGGGGTCGGGCGGGAAGATGCTGAAGGTCATCCTGTTGGCGATGTTGATGTGGCCTGGTAGCGAGGTGTTTGCGCAAGCGCATTATGTGGATGCGTATAATTCGCTGGTGAGCAATTTGAACTTTCGGTTGCAGGTTCTTGGTTCGACGCAACTGCCCGCCAAGAATGGTTTGGCAGGGGATAGTGTAACGGGCATTGATATGGATAATGTGCGGAAGAGCGTGAGGGACTTGATGGGGAAGATGTATTGCATGCCGCCGCAACAATGCAATCTTTCGGTAAGTAATTCATCGGTGGCGTTTCCCTTTGGGATACGTTCTGCGAATGGCGAGCTGGTTAGGCCATCATTGATGGAAGGGATAGGTGATGGGGCGGGCGGGTTCACAAAGATTCCGGCCAAATATGTTGACGGGCATACGAATATCTATGCGGCAACGTTTATTGATGCCCCAATATTATGGGTGCACTTTGAAGAGTTAGATCAGGCGATCAAAAAAATGCGGTATTTGCCTGCGGGAAGGTCGACGTATAACCAGCCGGTGTCGCTGGGGCAAGACAACGCTCAGAGCGGGTGGGCAACGCACACTAACTGGACCGAGATGATATCGCGGTGTAACGCTTCTTATGACTCGGGTGGTCCCCGGGTTGCCCTCCAGAACTATCCCCTGGCGTATTCCACGCTTCAATACAGGGATGCTTCGCTTGAAAGGCGAAGGGCGGCGTATGTAATCGGACGTTTGAATACCAACATCCAACACCGCGTGGAATATTACATCCTTGGCATGAAGCCACCTCCGTCTGCTGAAGGGATTAGTATATTCCACTCGAATGGCGATCCTATTATTGACGGGCAATGGACGAAATGGTTTGAAACCGGAATGACGTGTGATTCGAATGTGTATTCAGCAATGTACGGATCTTTTAACAAGCCAGCATGGTGTCCCACTCCGAGTGGTGCGAACAAGACGTCCTGGAAGGGTTATACTTCAGATTGGCGAGCCATAGTGGAGTATGATTTTCAGGATCGCCCAATACCGAAGCCAAAGTTTAGTGATAATGAGGATGACGGCCTGTTGGATCAGGGATGTGCGTGTGCGACATGTACGATAGAAGTAGATCCAGATTGGCGCGACACGAAGCTTGGCTCTAAGGTTATTATACCTCTTGGATTTTCGGATGGGACTTTAACAGGCGGCATACGGGTTAAGGCGTATTTGACAGAATATGAGAAAAATTGCCGCACCCAGCAGATGTACAGCCTCGAAAGCAAGATGGCGTGGCGGGTAAACAATGCAGGCGAGGGGTGGGATTTTGTGTGCATCAAGAGGCCGTCAGGGGAGGAAGTATTGTTTTCGCTTACGGGTGATGCAAAGAAGAAGTCGGTGGAGGTTCCGTGTGAGTATCAGGTTGAGATAATAAACGGAAAAGCCCGGATGACATTTCCGAAGCAAGAAGGTGGAGTGTTTCATGAGTTCCACGTTTATCCTGCTAGTAATGGCCGTCTGTACCGAGTGGGAAAAGTGGTTGGAACCAATGATGTATATACGCAGAGCACGATTAACAAGGGGGAATGGCCAGGTTTACTCTCGGTTATAGGTCCTTTTGACAAGGATCCATTGCTGGCGTTTTCGGATTCGCGTTTGTATGCCGCGTTGACGACCGACCAGAGCGGCTTGGTGCGCGAGGTTGAATATCGTTACAAGCCGACCGGGCCGACGAACAGGGTGGTGTATTATCCGGGGAGCAAGGGGTTCAGGGCGCTAAATGAAAGCGGGAACGTTATAAGTGATGTCCGGTTGATTACAGACGCCAGCAACGGCACGCATGAAATCTGGACGGGTATCACCACGAATAGCGGCGTGAGGGTGGCTCGCAAGGAGAAGCGACGGCAATGGGTTGATGAAGAGCGAGACCTTCTGATGGTGGAGCAGACAGATGTGATCAATGACGGGCAGTATGATGCCGCCAGCAATGTGATGCTCCGTGCCATCCGAAACTTTGACTGGGGCGAGGAGGTTGTTGAGGAGACGGCTGGCGCGGGGACTCCAGAAGCGCAATGTGTGCGTTATGAGTATTATGAGGATGCGGGAGACACGAATAATTACGGGCGACTCAAAGGGGTGGTGGAGGCCGGGGGCGGGTGGACGCGCCATGTCTATGACGTCAGGGGTCGGGAGTGGTTTGTTCGGCGTGGAGTCAAGAATGCGCCGGTCGGAGATGTGCAGGGTTGCCATGAGACGGAGTATGGGTATGCCGGTGATGAGGGGCTGGCTGAATGCCATGTTCCCGGGGTGGATCAGACGGCCACAGATGACAGGCCGCGACTGGTAGTGGAGCGGGAGTATGGGAGGGAGGTGTCGCGCACCTATTACAGTTATCAGGGCGACAGGGAGGAAACGGTTCGGTGTGTGACGCCCGGGGCTGTTTATGATGATTCCTCTAACTTGGTGTCCTATCGCGTTTATGAGAAGACGGGGTCGTTCAAGGGGCGGACGGCGCGAGTGGTGAATACCGATGGGTCAATGATTGTCTATACGAATGTTTATGATTCCGGACGGAAAGAGCTGGCGACCACCGAGACTGCCGGGACTGGGATTGGGAATGTGGTGACGAACGGGACAAGAAGGGTAACGGTTGTTGATGTCGTTGGGCGGACGATCACGGAGACGTCCAGTGACATTGCGTCGGGGAAGATGATACAGGGGCGCCGATATGTGCGGGATGGACTTGGGCGGGAGATGGTGACATCCAACCTGGTTGACGGCAGTGTATCGCTGTCGGAGTACGGTTGCTGTGGGCCTGCGCGTGTTCGAGATGAAGGTGGAGTGGAAACGTTTTACACGCATGATGAGTTGAAGCGGGTCTATGCCACGGAGCGGCTGGGGGTTACCACGTTTAATACCTATGATGTTTTTGGGAATGTTGCTGTGATGCGGCGCTGTGCGGACGGGGTGCCGGATGTGGTTGAGTCGTCTGTGTATGACGCAGCCGGGCGACTGGTGAGGCAGGTGGATGCTCGCGGTGGAGTGGTGACGACGGCGTTTAGGACCAACGAGGTTGGGGAGACGGCGGTAACCACAACACAGCCGGATGGGTCGGTGATTGTGCAGACGAGCTATCTGGACGGACGGGCGAAGTCCGTGACGGGCACGGCGGTGCGGGCAGTGAGCTATGATTACGGGGTCGATGAGCGGGGTCGGTACACTATTGAATACAGCGGACCGGATACGAATGCCGCGCTGTGGGTGAAAACTTGGCAGGACATGCTAGGGCGCGAGTGTCGGGTGGAGTATGCCGACGGGTACGCGAAGGAGACGATGTATGACGGGGCGGGAAGGGTGGTGGAGGTAAGGGATGGATTTGCGAAGACATTGACAGGGTATAACGGCAAGGGGGAGGCGTTTCGGGCGGCGGTGGATATGGATGGGGATGGAATCATTACGGTTGCGGGGCGGGATCGGGTTTCGGAGAGGGAAAGCGGGATTGGGGTGATCGAGGGGAAGGATGCCCGGTGGTTGCGGAATTATGTGTACGAGAGTGATGGGAGCGCGGCGCGCACACTGGCGGGAGAGTCGTGGCAAAGTCTGGACGGGAAGATGACGTGGGCGATATCGCACGGGAGGACCAACAAGACGCAGGTGGTGAGTGATGCGGCTCGCGCGACAAGGGAAGACGTGGCGACCTATGCGGACGGGACACGGGTATTGAGCAGTTATACGAATGGGCTGCTCAAGCGGACGCAGAAGTTGTCGGCGCAGGGTGATTTGGTCGCCTGTGTGACGTATGAGCATGATGTTTGGGGGCGAGTGGCGGCCAGTGAGACGAGTGGGCCGAATGGCGCGACGATCCGAACGGACTATGCGTTTGATATCAGCGGCAATGTGACTGGCGTGACGACGAGGGCTGGCGGGATGGTGAGGCGGTCGAGCTTTCTCTATGACGAGATGGGGCGGCGACGGCAGATGACTTTGGCGGATGGGAGTGTGGTACGGTATGACTATAAGCCGACGGGCGAGCTGGCCGCGCAGGCAGGGGCGCAGACGTATCCAGTTGAATACGATTATGATTCGTTAGGGAGAATGGCGGCGTTTTCCACGTTCCGGGATGGCGAGGGAGGAACGCCGGATGTGACGAGGTGGATATATGATGAGCGGCGTGGGTGGGTGAGCGCAAAGGTGTATGCGGACGGGACGACCAATCGGTTTGAGTATCGGCAGGATGGGCGGTTGACGAGACGTGTTTCCGCGCGCGGGGTTGAGGCGCGGTATGGGTATGATGCGGGTGGGGGGGCGACGAATACGGAATATTCCGATGGGACGCACGGGGTGGGCGTGGTGGTGGACCGGTTGGGGCGGGCGGTGAAGATCGGGGATGCGCAGGGGGAGCGAACATTTTGTTATGATGCGACAGGGGCGATGGCGGAGGAGGTGTTGCCGGGTGAGGCGGGGAAGTTGGAGTATTCGGTCGATGCGACTGGGCGGCGGACGAACGTGGTTTTGGGAGGGTATGGGGTGGGTTATGGCTATGATGCGGCGGGCAGGCTGGCGAGTGTTTCGGCTTCGGGGATGCGGGCGGAATATGAGTATGCGGCGGATGGGGTGTCCGTGGCGGCGTTACGGTTGATGGGGAATGACGGGGAGATTGTGAGCGCGGCGCGGGAGTATGACGACTTAGGGTTGTTGAAACGGATTCGTTGGATGGCGGGGACCAATGAGGTTACCGGCCGGGAGTATGATGTCAACGCAGTGGGGCAACGGGTGCGGTGCGAGATGGGGGATGAGAGTTACTGGGAGTATGAGTATGATGAGGCGGGGCAATTGACGGTGGCGAGGAAATGCGCGGCTGATGGGGCGCAGGTGCCTGGGTGCAAATACGAGTACAATTATGATTCGATAGGCAATCGCAAGTCGGCGGTGTCGAATGATGTGGTTATGGGTTATGTGGCAAACCTGCTGAACCAGTATGCGAGTTATGAGGGGATTGGAGAAGGAGGAGGGGTGACGTGGGAGGGGACGATTTACAAATTCGGGAGCGGGCCAGTGCCGGAGATGAAGGCTGGCGGCAAGCGAGCGTATGCGTGCGGGTATGATGCGGATGGGAACCTGACAAATGACGGAGTGTGGGTGTATGCGTGGGATGCGGAGAATCGCTTGATGATGGCATCCAATGCCTCCACCGTGGTGAGTAATGTTTATGATTACATGGGGCGGAGAGTGAGAAAGACAGTATTGACCAAGCGTTCTGATGGCTGGATTACGGCGTCGGATTCTTCATTTGTTTATGACGGATGGAGCATGTTATCTGAAATCTGTCATCTGCCATCTGAGATGCGAACCAACACGAGTTGGTTCGTGTGGGGATTGGATTTGAGCGGAACTCTGGGGGGGGCGGGCGGGATTGGCGGGTTGCTCTCTATTCTGGCTGATGACTCCAGTCTTTTGGCTCCTGTCTATGATGGCAACGGCAACGTGACGGCGCTGGTGGATACGAATGGCAGTGTGGTGACTGCTTACGAGTATGATCCCTTTGGTAATATTGCTTCTGGAATTTCAGGTGCCGGAATTTCAAATCCTTACAGATATTCCACGAAGTATCACGATCAGGAGACCGGCCTGGCGTATTATGGTTACAGGTTTTATTCAGCGGGGTTGGGTAGGTGGCTGAGCAGAGATCCGATGGAAGAAGGCGG
>CAZDUS010000042.1:0-18066 GCA_964508705.1 uncultured Verrucomicrobiota bacterium | reverse complement strand
TACCACCCCTATCTTCTTAAGAGGGGGGTCACGATGTACCCGACCTCGCCCAGCTGAATAGGCGTTGGTACTTGACGAGCTATAATTCTTGCTGTATAAAATTTAAAGGTTTGTTCAGTCTGATATTTGCGAGCTTTGCCAGTAAAAGGAGATATTCATGAAAAGGCGTTGTTTCAACATATTATTGGCGATGGCGGTCTTCCTGACTTCAGTTACGACATGGGGGGCCGCGGTGTCCGGCGATGCAGAGGCTGCGACACACGGTGACGAGGCGGCCAGCGTGCAGCTCGTCAAGGAGACTGAGCTGAAAACGCCTGATGTTGTCTTCCGGCAATATAATCTGGGGGTCCTATCCCACTATTCGTACTTGATTGGTAGCGGTGGCGAAGCGCTGATTGTGGATCCTGCCCGAGACATTGATCGGTATCTGATGGACGCTAAGGAGCTAGGCCTGAAGATTACGAAAGTGTATTTGACCCATTCCCACGCGGATTTTGTGGCCGGGCACATGGAGTTGGCAAAGGCTACCGGCGCCGAGATTCTGATTAATGCCGATACCAAGGCGCTATATCCGCACAAGCCCCTGAAGGACAACGATGAAGTCAAGGTTGGCAAAGTGCGGGGCGTGGTTATCACGACTCCCGGCCACACGCCAGACGGAACGTGTATGCTTGTCTATCTGGGTTCGACAGAGAAACCGGATTTTGTATTTACCGGTGACACCATGTTCATTGGTAGTGTGGGCCGCCCTGATCTTTTGGGCGAGGGCATGAGCGCTGCCTCTCTCGCGGAGCTTGGATATTATACTTGGCGTGACAAACTATCGAAAATTCCTGACGAAACAAAACTGTACCCTGCGCACGGCGCAGGCTCGCTTTGCGGCGCCCACTTGAGCGACAAGCCGGTGTCCACTTTCGGCGAGCAGAAGCGGGACAACCCCTATCTCCAGCACAAAGATTTGACTTCATATGTCATGGCCGTGATTGACGGCCTTCCAGAAGCCCCACAATACTTCAAGCACAACGCGAAGATGAATCATGACGGGCCAGCGCTTGTTGCGAGGGATAAGATCATGCCAGCGGCTTTGACTGCCCCTGAGGTGTCAGCCATGGCGAAGAAGGGCACTTGGCTCGTGGATGTGCGTGACGCCAAGGCGTTTGCCGCCACACACCCGCAGGGTGCGATCAATATCGGAATTCGCGGACGGTTTGAAACATGGACGGGCATCATGATTCCGTGGGGCGAACCGTTTGTCCTGATTGGATCAAATCAGGAAGTGCTTGAGTCTGCATCCCGTCTGAAACGGATCGGCTATGATACGCCTGCCGGTTTCCTGCAAGGGGCGACGGAAGGATGGAAGACAGCAGGATTGCCTGTGGGATCACTGAAACTGGTGCAGGCGCAAAGCCTTCACAAGGAAATGCAGGTCGGCACGGCGCCGATAATCGTGGACGTGCGGCTTCCGTCCGAGTGGATGGCTTTGCGCATTGGCAACATACTCAACATTCCAATCAACAAGCTATTTGTCGATGGCAAGCGCCTTGCCAAGAATATGCCGGTTCTTACTGTATGCAATTCGGCGTACCGATCGAGCATGGGCGGCTCCGTGTTGTTGAAGCTTGGCTTCAAGGACGTGCGCAACATGGATGGCGGCAGTGAGGCATGGATTGCCGCGGGCTTGCCAACCGTGAGTGCCACAGGAGGTGGGCATGGACCATCCGCTACACCTGTGCGAGCCGTTAAACTGCCTGACCGCATTGACGCCGCAGAGCTCAAACGCATGATCATGGATCTACCGGGGACCTTTGAGGTTGTGGATGTTCGGCCTTCGGCGCAGTTCGCTGATTTCAATCTGCCCGGCTCAATGAATGTGGATATCGGAGAGATGATTGACAATTCGGCATACCTGAACGGTGTGGTTCCGCTTGTGATTGTGGATCGTGACGGTTCGCTTGCGATGGCAGTAGGGGGTATACTTTCCCAGAAAACCGCCCGGCCGATTAAGGTGCTTTTTGGAGGATTGGAAGCCTATTGGAATTCGTCCGGCCTGATTCCGGCGCCCGCCATTGCCACCCCAGTCATGGCACCAGCCGTTAAACCTGTCACGCCGACATCGATTCCAACCAAGTCGGCGTCGCCTGCCCCGGAACCTCCAAAAAGGAAAAGCGCGGGGTGCTAATCTATGAACAATAAAGTTAATACTCCCGGGACTGAGCCCGCACCCTATGCGAATCCCTATCTTGCGGGGATACTGCTTGGTCTTGTGTTGCTTGGGTCATTTTTGATCCTCGGCGCAGGTCTTGGCGCCTCAGGCGGCATTGCCCGCATCGGCGCCTCGGCCTCCATGTGTGTTTCGCCGCTCCATACGTTAAATAGTGATTACTTTGGCAAGTGGGGCACCAAGCCGATGAACTACTATCTTGTGTTCATGTTTGCCGGCACGTTTATCGGGGCGCTTTTTTCGGCATTGTTGGCTAACCGTTTGCGAGTGCAGGTGGAACGAGGGGCCTCATCATCGGTAAAGCGGCGTATTGGATTCGCCCTGGCAGGAGGGGTGCTGGCAGGTTTCGCCAGTCGTCTGGCCCAAGGATGTACCTCGGGACAAGCCTTGAGCGGTGGGGCATTGTTACTCACCGGTAGTATAGTGTTCATGCTCTGCCTTTTTGCCAGTGGTTATGCAATGGCATGGTTTGTGAGGAGGCAATGGAATGACTAACACTCTATACAGCCTCGATGCACTCGGGACACCCACGGCCCTTTTTGCGGCCCTGCTGATTGGGTTTGGGTTTGGCTTTGCGCTTGAACGCGCAGGCTTCAGTAGTTCACGCCGCCTGGCCGGGGTTTTCTATTTCAAGGATATGGCCGTGGTGAAGGTGATGTTTACGGCTTTGGTCACAGCCATGCTTGGCCTTTCCTATCTTGTGGCCGTTGGATGGATTCGCATGGATCAGATATTTCTCATGCCAACCATCTACGGGGCGCAAATTGTCGGCGGGCTATTGTTCGGCGCAGGGTTTGTGATGGGGGGGTGGTGTCCAGGTACTGCGGCGGCCGGCATGGCGGCAGGCCGTATTGACGCTCTTGTCTTCCTGGTCGGAACGATAGGCGGCAGTGTTTTATTCAACGAGCTATTCCCTCTAATTGGCGGACTCTACACCGCAGGAGATAGTGGAGTACTGATGTTGTATGACTCGCTGGGGATATCACGCAACGTGTGCATTCTGGCATTCACGTTAGTCGCCGTTGGTGCCTTCTGGCTGTCCGAATGGGCCGAAAAGGCGAGCACAGGACGCTCCGCATATCTTGGATCGCCCTTTTTGAAGGCGTTTAGCGTCGCGCTAGTTGCGTTGGCCGCCGGTTTGTTTGTGATTTCTCCTGTCACGTCAAAAGATCCTTTGCAAGAGACCGAGACTGGCGGTGTGATGGCTTTTGATGAACAGGCTCTGATGGTGTCAGTTGAAGAGGCGCGCGACCATATTGAGCCTGAGGAACTGGCTGACCGTCTGATGGCTGGGGACCCCGGTCTTGTGGTAGTGGACATCCGACCGGTAGCGGAGTTTAATACCTTCCATATTCGCGGTGCTATCAACGTGTCGATTGAGGCTCTAGCTGAGGCTTTGAAGCCTCATGAGAATTCGGGCACGGTTGTGCTTTACTCCAACGGGATGACGCATCCTGCACAAGCCAGGGACTCGCTCCAACGACAGGGATTCAACAATGTATATATCCTAACGGATGGTTTGCAGGGATTCCGTGATCGATGTCTGAAGCCCGTGTCGCTACGGCATGAACCACTGACGGAATCCCAGACGGTCCGTGTCAACGTCTGGCGTAAATTCTTTGCTGAGGCTGGCCCGGCGGTTAGATCGGACGTTGTGACTATGGCGGCGCCGGCATTGGTTAGGCCGACGTTGGTGGAGACGGACTGGCTGGCCGCTCAAATTGGAGCCAGCACGGTTAAAGTCATCGATCTGCGACTCCAGCCTGAATACAATACAGCACACATTCCGGGGGCTATTAGTCTGAACGTGGAGAGCCTTCGTGGCAATATCGGGGGAGTGCCCTCCGTTCTTTTGCCGGTTTCAATGCTGGCGGAGCATTTTTCTCTGCTCGGGATTCGGCCAACGGACACGGTTGTCTTGGTTTCAGGCGACAAGTTTCACGATGCCACCCTTGCAGGAATGGCGCTTGAACGGCTGGGACACGCCAGCTATGCCATTCTGAACGGGACCCACGCCAAATGGGCACTGGAAGGCCGCCTCCTGAACGCGATACTTCCGGTTGTGAACCCGGCGCAATATCCAGCCAAAGGGAACGCCGACTATTTTACTGTAGATTACCGTATTGTAGCGGCGAACATCGGCAAGCCCGGCACGGTGATCCTGGATGTCCGTCCTGCTGAGTTCTTTACTGGCAAGAAGTCTGAGGAGGCCCGGGCAGGACATATACCTGGCGCTATCAACCGGCCGTTCACGGAGGATGTCGTCACAGCATCCAACAAGGTTGCCACGCTAAAGCCCCTGGATGTTTTGGCGACGGAGTATGCAAAAATCATTCCATCGATCAATACGGAGATCATTGTCCACTGCCGTACAGGTCATCAGGCGAGCCAGACTTTCTTCGTGTTGAAGCATCTGTTGGGTTATCCCAACGTGCGGTGGTATGATGGAGGTTGGACGGAGTGGGCGACGCGGCAGGAACTGCCTGTCGTGGACGAATCTAAATTGGCCGTGCCAGCAAAATAGCCTGATCTTTGTTTGCAGTGCCAAGCCCGGCTGGATTTCACGAGCGATCCTAGTAATCCTTAGGAATAGCCACGGCCGTCGGCATCCTGCAAAGCTGGACAAGAGCGACGCCCCCTACGAGATTGAGCATTCTGAATGCCGTCAAAACACGTGCGCCCAAAGCACCGCTTTCATGATCCCTCCATTTGCTTTTCGCTGAAAGGTGAGTTATGCTCCGCACCTTATGGAAGTTACCGAAAACAGTAAGGCATCGCCGGGGACATCGGATGTCACGCAAGCACAGGCGGGGAATTATGGAAAGGACCGTAGCACTTATCGCCGTCTTTTTCTTTATACCCGCCCGTATTGGGGACGCATAGCCGTTGGTATCGCGTTTGGCGCGCTATATGCGGCGGCCAATGGCGGGATACTGGCTTTTCTCAAAAAGGGACTGCCTGTATTTTACGATGACAATGTGTCGATGAAGGTGGTGGTTTGGACGGCACTTGCTTTGCCGCTGGTCGGGCTGATCCGAAGTTTTGCGGAATATATGAGTAGGTATCAGATCCGGTGGGTGGGGTCCCGTGTGGTTATGGATCTGCGTAACGCGATGTTCAAGCAGTTGAACACATTGTCGCTTTCGTATTTCGTAACGAGCCGGACTGGTGAGTTGATGTCGCGAACGACAAACGACACTCTGGCTGTTGAGAACTCGGTGTCGGTTGTTGTTGAGGATTTTGCAAAACAGCCGTTGACCCTGATCGGAGCGGTGGCGGCGTTAATCTGGATAGACCCTGGGCTCGCCTTCATCAGTTTGGTCCTTTTCCCAGTTTGTATTATTCCAGTGGCCCTGTTTGGGAAGCGTGTGCGTCGGTTCACGAAAGAGGCTCAGAAGCGGATAGCTGATCTGGTCAGTGTGCTTCAGGAGATGATAACCGGGGTTCGGGTGGTAAAGGCCTTCGGGATGGAGGATTACGAGACGGGTAGGTTTGCCGAGCAGAACATGGCGTTTTTCCGTCGTGTGATCAAAGTGGCGCGAGCCAATGCGGCAGTCGAACCGGTCATTGTGTTTATTGCGACTCTCGGTGTTAGCTTGGTTCTGATCTATGTCCGGGCGATGCATATGTCGTTTGCCGATTTCACGACGTACGCCGGAGCGCTGTTCATGTTGTATGAGCCGGTCAAGAAGTTGAGTCGCATGCATCTTCAAATCCTGCAGGCGGTGTCGGCGGCTGACCGGATCTTTGAGGTGTTGGACGCGCCGGTTGACGTTGTTGACGGGGTTGATGTCGTGAAAGCGCCAGCCTCGGTCGAGACGGTTCAATTCCGTGACGTTGTGTTCTCATACGGGGATCGGCAGATTTTGGGAGGAGTTTACCTTGATGTCAGGGCGGGGCAGAGGATTGCCATTGTCGGAGGGTCCGGAGCCGGGAAGACCACGTTGGTTAATTTGCTGCCACGGTTTTACGATGTAACTGGTGGATCTTTGATGATTAATGGCCGTGATGTGCGGGAATACACATTGCGTTCGTTGCGGCATCTCATGGGCATCGTGACGCAGGACACTATTCTGTTCAACGACACGATAGCCAACAACATCTGCTACGGATCGCGGGAGGCGAGTCGTGAGGAGATTGTGGCGGCGGCAAAGCGGGCCAACGCGCATGATTTCATCATGGAGCAGCCAGATCAGTATGAAACCAAAATTGGCGATCTTGGCGTAAGACTATCTGGGGGGCAGAAACAGCGGCTGGCTATTGCGCGAGCGATCCTGCGGAATCCGCCGATCATGATTTTAGATGAGGCGACAAGCGCGCTGGACACGGAGTCGGAGCGTTTGGTGCAGTCGGCGTTGCATGAATTGATGGCTGGCAGGACGGTGTTTGCGATTGCGCACCGCCTTTCGACGATTGCCAGTTGTGACCTGATTATCGTGCTGGACGGCGGGCGCATCAAGGAGCAGGGGACCCATGATGAGTTGCTGGCGCTGAACGGGCTTTATAAACGCCTTTATGACATGCAATTCGCGAGTTAAAAAATAGCGTGAAGAAGCCTGTGTTTCTGTGTTAGAAATTTCTCTTTCCGGCTCCCGTCAAATGGATGTCGGGGGTGTCGGATTGTGTTGAGACCGTATAACAGGGGATGATTGCTAATGAAGGACATTGCTGTTAACGACGTTAGAAACTTCGTGTTGATGGGTCACACAGGGAGCGGTAAGACGACATTGGCCGATGCGATGCTGTTCAAGATGGGAATGACCGATCGGCAGGGGTTGGTTGATCAGGGATCAAGCCTGGGGGATTACACGGATGAGGAGAAAGCCCGCAAGACCACGATATACGCAAAGTCTTTCACCGGTTTTTACAAGACATCCGATGGCCGCAAGATGGATGTCGTTTTTTGTGACACTCCCGGATACGCCGATTTTTCTGGCCAGGTGATTCAAGCCAGCCGCATCGCGGGTTCCGCGCTGATCACTGTCGATGCCTTGGCCGGCATACAGGTTGGAACGACGAGGGCATGGAAGCAGGCTGAAAAGTTGGGTTTGCCGCTCGCGGTGATAATTACCGGGCTTGATCGCGAGAACGCGTCCTTTGATAAAGTGCTGGGTGAGATTCAGGCGTCGTGGGGACACCGTTGCGAGCCCATGGTCATTCCTTTGCCCGGCACCACAACGCTGGTGGATGTGCTGGCCAGCGCGGATGCCCCGGAACCAATCCGGGAACTAGTCAAGACGTCGAAGGGCGAGTTGGTTGAACTTGCGGCGGAGACTAACGATACATTGATTGAAAAGTATCTGGCGGGTGAGTCCCTGAGCCCTGTTGAAATTGCGGACGGCCTGAGGGCGGCTGTGTTGAGCCGCAAGCTGATACCGGTTTATGCCTGCGCGGCGTTGAAGAACAATGGTGTTTCCGAGATCATGGACGGGATATCGCGTTTGTTGCCGTCGCCGATGGAAAGACCCTTGAAGGATGCGGATGGCAAGCTTATTGATCCATCGCCCAAGGCACCGTTTGTCGGGTTTGTCTGGCGCACCGTGAATGATCCGTTTATCGGGCAGATGAGTTTCATTTATGTGTGTGGCGGGACGCTCAAGGCGGATCTGGACATCATGAATGTCAACAAGGAGCAGAAGGAGCGCGTGGCGCATTTCTCCATAGTTAACGGTAAGAAGACGATACCGGTGGAGGAAGCCGAGGCTGGTGATATCGTGGCGGTGGCCAAGTTGAAGGTTACGGGGCTTGGTGACGCGCTATGCCAGAACGGGACGAAGGTGAAGATGGCGCCGTACCGCTTCCCGAATCCGGTCATGTGGTACGCGGTGACCGCCAAGACGCAGGGCGATGAGGATAAGATCGGGACAGCGTTACACCGCATGGCTGATGAGGATCCCACGATCCGGGTGGAGCGCAATACCGACACGCATGAGACGATTCTTTCCGGCATGGGCGATACCCATCTGGCGGTGGCGGTTGAGCACATGAAGAAACGCAGTGGTGTTGATGTGACGCTAAGCACGCCCAAGGTTCCTTACAAGGAAACGGTGACGGGGCACGGGGAAGGGCACTACAAGCACAAGAAACAATCGGGCGGGCGCGGTCAGTATGGTGATGTGTATTTGAGGGTGGACCCCTTGCCGGAAGGTGACACCAAGTGGTTTGTGGATGCCATCGTTGGAGGAGCCATTCCCCATAATTTCGTACCGGCGGTCCAGAAGGGTGTGGTGGAAGGGATGCTTAGGGGGGCGACGGCTGGGTTCCCTGTGGTGAATGTGAGGTCCACGGTCTATGACGGTTCGTATCATGATGTTGATTCATCGGAAATCGCGTTCAAAATTGCCGGTGGGCGTGCGTTCAGGGATGCGATGAGCAAAGCCAGACCGGTACTGCTGGAGCCGATCATGCAGGTCAAGGTGACGATTCCGGATCATTTCCTGGGCGACGTGAATGGGGACATGAGTCATCGTCGTGGCCGGATTGTGGGCATGGATGCGGCTGACGGCATGCAGTTGATCACGGCTGAGGTTCCCCAGGCTGAACTTTTCACCTATTGTGCGGAATTGCGCAGTATGACGGGGGGGCGCGGTTCCTTCGAGATGGCATTTCTCCGCTATGACGTGGTGCCGAGCAATGTGGCGCAAAAGGTGATTGCGGCGGCTGAAAAGGTAAAAGAAGAGGAGGAATGATTCCAGAGGTGCATTCGAATCGGTTGACATCTGCGCCGGGACAGTGTTTCCTGTGCCCTCGGAAATGCGGGGTCGACCGGCTGGCCGGTGGCTTGGGGTACTGCAAGGCGGGATCCAAGGTTCAGGTTTTCCGGCATGGATTGCATCATGGTGAGGAACCACCGATTTCCGGGACTCGTGGTTCGGGAACGGTGTTTTTTAGTCGCTGTACGTTAAGATGCATCTTTTGCCAGAATCATCCTTGGAGTCATGGCGGTGAAGGACGTACGTATGGCGCGGATGAGTTGGCTGATGTTTTTGTGACGTTGGCGAGATCGGGCGCGCATAATTGGAACTGGGTTAGTCCTACGCCGTGGTTGCCCTGGATTTTGGAGGCGCTCGATTTGGCGGCAGCGCGGGGTGTTCGGTTGCCGGTGGTGTATAACACCAGTGGTTTTGAGAGTGTGGATGTTTTGCGTGAGTTGGATGGCCGTGTGGCTGTGTACTTGACGGATTTGCGATACGCGAAGCCGGAGTCGGCCCAGGCGGGATCCGGGTGCTCGGATTATGTGATTGCGGCGCGTTTGGCGCTTGAGGAAATGTGGCGGCAGGTTGGGCCCCTGCAGATGGATAATGAAGGAATTGCCCGGAATGGAACGATTTGCCGGTTGTTGGTTTTGCCAGGGATGGCTGAAGAAGCCGTGGCGAATCTGGAATGGTTGGCGGCGAGCATAGGAACAGAGATTTCGGTAAGTGTAATGTCGCAGTATACGCCTGCGTATCATGCGGTGGGACGGGAGCCATGGGGCAGGCGTCCGACCGCAGATGAGTACCAGACGGTTGTTGCGGCGGTAGAGAGGCTGGGGTTTTCGCAGGGATGGGTTCAGGATTATGAAACTCCTCCGGCGGATGAACTGGTTGGATTTAAGATGAGCCCTGTGTAATGGGGCTCAATAGCAGCATAACAAGGAAAGCGAGGAGACGGGATGAGTGGTCATAGTAAGTGGAAAACGATTCAGCATAAGAAGGGCGCGGCTGACGCCAAGCGCGGGAAGATTTTTAGCAAGATGGCCAAGGAATTGATGGTGGTGGCCAAGGCTGGCGGAGGCAATCCTGATACCAACTCGTCTTTGCGGACGATGATCCAACGTTGCAAGGCCGTGAGTATGCCCAATGAAAACATTGACCGCGCCATCAAGAAGGGGACAGGGGAGTTGGCGGCGGACATCATGGAAGAGATAACCTATGAGGGGTTTGCCGCAGGGGGTGTGGGTGTCGTCGTGAAGGTGTTGACGGATAACAAGAACCGCGCGGCGGCTGAAATCCGGCATATTTTCAACAAGCACGGGTCCAGTTTTGCGTCACAGGGCGCTGTTTCGCGCGGGTTCCGTCGGCGCGGGCAGATCTTTGTGGAGGCCACGTCTGTGGAAGAGGATAAATTGATGGATATCGTGTTGACCGCCGGAGCGGATGATATGCAACACGATGGCGAACAGTTTGAAATCCTGACCGATCCTTCCGCGTTCCAAGCAGTGATGGATGCTGTTGAGAAGGCAGGGATCAAGGCGTCAACCGAGTCGGAAATTCGCCTGGTGCCGGATACTTATGCGCCGGTCGCCGACAAGGCGGATGCGAAAGCGGTCATGAAGTTTGTGGAAGTGCTGGAAGACAATGATGATGTCCAGAATGTGTACACAAACATGGACGTGGATGATTCCGTGTTAACGGCGATGGAAAACGACAAGGATTAACCTTGGCGCCGGGGGCCCCGCCGTTTGGTGAACTATGCGCGTGCTGGGGATAGATACATCGTTGAGATCGACAGGGGTCGGTGTTGTGGATGCCGCCGGAAGCCGTTTATCGGCTGTGGAATTCGGGCGGATTCATAATGCCGACCGTCTTGTTTTATCGGAGTGCCTGCGTCGATTGGACGGAGGCATGCGTGATCTGCTTTCGCGCGTCCGGCCTGAGATTGTGGCGATTGAAGATATATTTTACTGCAAGAATGTCAGGACGGCGGTTGTGCTTGGGGAGGCGCGAGGCGTGGTGATTGCCGCTTGCGCGAGCGCTGGGCTTCCGATATTCGAGTACGCACCTAGACGGGTCAAGCAGGCAGTGGTTGGCTATGGCGCGGCGGATAAGTCCCAGGTCCGGAAGATGGTGATGAATTTGCTAAAGCTTACGGAAGAGCCTCAGGAAGATGCCGGCGACGCGCTGGCTATAGCGATTTGCCATTTACATAGCGCGACACGGGTGGCTGAACTGGCTTCGAAACCGATATAAGAGGAAAACCATGATCACGTTTCTGGAAGGCATTATTGATGAGAAGCAACCGGCGCATGTGGTTATGAATGTTGGCGGAGTGGGGTATGAGGTTATCATTCCGCTCAGCAGTTACGATCGACTGCCTGCCATTGGTGAACATTGCCGCATCTTGACGCATGATCATGTTCGGGAGGATGTGCATCTGTTGTTTGGATTCATGACGCCGGAGGAGCGGCGAGTTTTCCTGCTGCTTGTAAGCGTATCCGGGGTGGGGCCCAAGACGGCGTTATCCGTGTTGAGCGGCATGACGGCGCGAGAGTTGAAGGTGGCGATCACGACAGGCGATGTCAAGCGGCTGAGCTCGATTTCGGGGATAGGCAAAAAGACCGCCGAGCGCATGGTTGTGGAATTGAAGGACAAGTTTGGAGCCGGCGAGGTCATGGAGGCGGCGACCGCGGGAAACGTGCCTGCTGAGTCGGAAATCAAGATGCGGGACGCGGTGCTGGCGTTAATTTCGCTTGGATACAAGCGTGCTGAAGCACAGGATATGGTCGTTCGCGTGATGAGCGATGCGGCATTGCAAAAGGCTTCGGTTGAAGATGTTGTGCGCAAGGCGTTGAGCCGGTGATTCAGGAAACGGTGACGATATTATGAGTGAGAGATTTATTACCGATGGTTTAAACAAGCCGGATCAGGAACTGGATCTTCGTCTTCGGCCAACGCAGTTTCGGGATTTTGTCGGGCAACGCAAGGCGCGGGAGCGGTTGGAATTGTTTGTTGAAGCGGCGAAGGGGCGTGGCGAAACACTCGAGCACGTACTGTTGTCCGGTCCGCCGGGGCTGGGAAAGACGACGCTGGCTTATATCCTTTCGCATTCTATGGGCGGCAATATCAAAGTGACGTCCGGTCCTGTAATCGACAAGCCTGGCGACTTGGCGGGATTGCTTACCGGGATGGAGAAGGGGGATATCCTCTTTATTGATGAGATCCATCGAATGCAAAGAAGCGTTGAGGAGTACTTATACTCCGCGATGGAGGATTTTGTTATCGATATCATGATTGATCAGGGGGCCAATGCGCGGTCAGTCCGCCTGAATTTACAGCCATTCACCCTTGTTGGTGCCACCACCCGGAGCGGGATGTTGTCGGCACCCTTGCGGTCGCGGTTCGGACTGTCGATCCGGCTCGATTACTATGAGATGGAAGATTTGGAACAAATCGCGAAACGGACAGCGAGGATACTCGATGTGGAAATTGAGGATGAGGGGGCGCGGGAAGTGGCTTGCCGTTCGCGGGGGACCCCACGAATCTGCAACAACCTTTTGCGGAGAGTTCGTGACTACGCACAGGTTCGCGCCGACAACCGGATCACGCGTGAGGTGGCCGACAAGGCGCTGACCATGCTGGATATTGATCAGCACGGATTGGATGAGTTGGATAAGCGGGTGCTGGAGGCGATACTTTTCAAGTTTGGAGGCGGGCCGGTCGGGTTAAGTTCGCTGGCAGTCTCAGTGGGCGAAGAAGCTGAGACCATTGAAGAAGTGGTTGAGCCTTTCCTGATCCAGCGCGGTTACCTGCAAAGGACCCCGCAAGGCCGCAAGGTCACTGATCTAACGGTGAAACTGCTGGGCGTAGACGGTGGTTCGTCGCAACGCCAGTTGCTTTGATGGTTAATCCCATTAAGAGCAGTTGAACTACGAAACATACGAACGTGATTTACAGGTTTATTTTCCCCTGGCTGGCTTCTGAGGCTGTACCCAGGTAAAGAATTTCCAACGGCGAAGCACAGGGGTGGTTGGCGCATTTCGGATATAGGGCATGCCGACCGTGAGGACTTTGTCCTCCGCTTTCAGCAAGATCAAAGGCACAGGTCTTCTGGGTGATACCCGTTCCTTCGCGTTGGTGACCGAGGCGCCAGCCCATACATAGAAGCGGGTGTCCGCTTGCCCCTCGGTATTGCCACCATCAAACTGGAAGAAAATGGGATACGATGGGTCCAATCCTCCGATAGCACGAAGGGCGTCCAGATTGTACTGGAGGTTGCACTGATTAGCGGGAAGGGTTGGGGCGCCTGGTTTTTTAGGGCGAGGACAGATTCCGTTGTTTGTGACCCCGACATTGGTGACTGATATGGCGCGTAGATCGTAACCGGGGATGCTCCCGTTTTCTTCCAGGAGGATCAGTCGCTGGAAGCGGTTTGTGAAGTTGATCCGGTACAATGTGTAACCCGAGACATGCGCGGACTTGAACGAAAATATTTTTGATGAATTCTCGAGGACCAGAGGGGTGGCATTGACCAGCGGGGAAAGCAGAACGTTGGGATGAACCAAAAGCGCAACGGGCTCGGAGCAATACAGCATCTGCGGGTTCATGGATTTATCCGCAAGGACAGAAAAGTGACTGCCAAAATAGGGGACGAATAGATCGTCACGCTGGCCGCGAGGTAGAGCGGTAAGTTGATTGGCTTCGGCGAGATCATCAACAGGCTGGCCTTGAAGCGGAAGCTGATAGAGGCCACCTTCACCGGGGCGGAGGCTTGCAAGGTCGGCAGATGGTGCGATGGCTTTAACACCCCCCCCACGAAGGGTGACAGGTGTCGAGGTTGG
Source organism: uncultured Verrucomicrobiota bacterium (assembly GCA_964508705.1). Classification (GTDB taxonomy): domain Bacteria; phylum Verrucomicrobiota; class Kiritimatiellia; order CAIKKV01; family CAITUY01; genus CAZDUS01. The sequence continues at coordinate 4,306 of CAZDUS010000042.1, read as the reverse complement.
CCGGTCAGGAGAGAGGACGACAGCGATTAGATACTTCTTTGTTATTGGATCGTAAAACAATTGCGTGATGTCGCCGGGGTAGGTCATGTCCATTATCGGTGAGAATCCAATATAGTCGTCATGCTTGACGAGTCGGCCAAGAAGCGGGCGTAGTTCGGACAGTGGTTTAAATGCGGAGGGGGGCGTGGCTGGTTTATTGGCCTTGTCGGCAATAATGATTCCTTTAAAGCCCGAGGCCACGGCGGCCCATGCTTGCCATGAGAAATGTGGCGGCTGCGAGACGTTGCTGTCAACGTTTAGCAGGAGCAGGGGCGTCATGCCGCCGATTTTGGCGGCATTAACGGCTTGATTGGCGTTGCCAATGAATGTTTCATAACGGTTGCTTGCGGTGCGCGAGGTGTCGAGGTGCAGAGAGGTGCAAAGTATGGCACTCTGTTTTGCGACTTTCGCGAACATTTCGACGGCATTGGTTTCGGCTATGCCGATTGTCGTGATGCGTTGCAGGGTGTTGCTGTTTTGATGACGTGCAAAGATAACCATGTCGCTCGCCGTGGACAGTATTGATCCTATGATGACGGCTTGAGGCTTCGGGCGCAGTGTATTCCAAAGGTTTTGAAGCGTAGGGATTGTGGTCGGGGACAGCGATGAGGCCCAGGAGGGATTTATGACGACCTTGATGTCATTGGCTTTTGCGAGTTTCAGAAGATCCGATGTGCCAGTTAAATCCTGCAAATCACTCTTGATCCATAGTTGTGAGACCTGTTGTCCTGCGAACTGGCTCAGAGCATTTTCCAGGGCGGACTTGTTGTTGAGCGTTGGATTATTCCAAAGAAGGCCCAGTGGAAAGTCATTGGCCCAAACAGAGGCAATGGCCTGTCGGGCTTGCTCTTCCTTGCTCATGGGGACGGAACGCATGCGGTTGCGATCACACGATGACGCAAGCAAAGCGACTAGAATGGCAAATAGCATAGAGAAGCAATTCATCTCGTCAGAATACGATATTGGAGCGAGTGGGGCAAATCGTTAAGTGCGCATTGTGGACTTTAGGCAGGGTCTTTTGTTTTGGCTCATTTAATGCGGCCACGACAAAGCGATCTTGGGCTTTGATTAGTTGATGCTTGCGAGTATTGCCCTGTATCGTCTATATGCATTCAAGCCGGCTGTTGATTTTGTTTGTAGTTTGATTTTATGAATAGAAAATCCCCTTGTTTGTGAGTTGATTATGACACCTGATTCCCGACCTGTGCTTGAATGTGGTTTCATTCCACACTTTGATCTTGAATCCTGGCCGTCCATTGAATCCGCATTTGCTGGTGCCCGGGCGTGCCATACGCGGCAGTTCTGGAAACCTGCGCTGGAGCCAGCTTTCAGGGCGGCGCGAATCAAGGTGGGATGGAGGGATGGTTCCTTGCTGGTTCACGCGGTGCTGGATGACGACGATATATTCAATTCGGTGATTGAATTCAACGAGCCGGCGTATATGAAGGGTGATGTGTTCGAGATGTTCCTGAGGCCGGTTGATCAAGATCCGTATTTTGAGATTCATGTGTCGCCGGTGAATCAGAAGTTTCAGGTTCGTTTTCCGTCCGCTGCGGCTTTTCAGGGACGGCCCCAGGGATCCCTTCCGCCTGAATGGATGATCAGGAATCGTGTGATCGAAAGTCGGGTTCTGGTGGAGCCAGAGCAGAAGCGTTGGCGTGTATTGGCAAAAGTACCGTTCGATATGATCGCGGAGAAGTCGACGCCAACTGTGGGTAGCAAGTGGTTGTTTTCTTTTTCGCGGTATGACTATACGCGGGGAGCGGAAGATCCTGTTTATTCTTCGACATCACCCCATATGAAGCTGAGCTATCACATTCAGGCAGACTGGGGGACGTTGGTTTTCAAGTAAGCAGGGCCGCCTTGCGCCATTTTCGCACCGAATTGATGAGGTAGATGGCGTCAGCACTGGCTAAGTCCTCCACGCGGACGAGCCCTTCCTTGATTTTACCTTGTTCAAGCAACGCAGCCCTGAACGTTCCGGGCAACAGGCCTCCATTGATCGCTGGGGTGATGAGAGCTCCGTTGAGTTCAACAACGACATTCGCGATTGTGGATTCAGTGACCTCGCCTGCGGTGTTCCATAGGATAACATCATCAATATCAGGGAATGCAGCTTTGGCTTCGTCGTAAACGCGGCGGTTGGTGGTTTTGTGATAGAGAAAGCGGTTGGCTGGGTCAATTGGGTTGGTCGCTATACGGACACAGACCGGTGCGTCGGCATTCGCTTCCAATGTTGATGATTCAATGCTGATAGCGCCGGAGTTGGAGATCAGTAGTCGAACCCGTTGGGATTGGGATTGTCCAGCGGACCATTTCAGGAGCTTGTCGTTGACATCCGGAATAGAGAGGGGTATGGCGAAATACTCGGCGGAGTCGGCGAGCCGTTGGAGGTGGCGGTTGAGGAGGAAAAATCCTTCGGCGGGGTCCCATCGAATTGTTTCCAGGAGGTTAAATGGAGGCGTTGTTTGCTTCAGAATGCCTGCTTTCAGAAGGCATTCCTCATATTCATCCTTGCTGGCAGAATCCCAGACAATTCCGCCGCCAACTCCGTACTCCGCAACATGACTCAGGTTATCCAGCAGTACGGTTCGGATCGCCACGCTGAATTGCGCGTTGCTACCGGGTGAGAGATAGCCGATAGCGCCCGTGTATATCCGGCGCGGTGACGTTTCCAGCTCCGCAATGATGCTCATGGTGCGCGGCTTGGGGGCCCCGGTGATGGATGCGCAGGGGAACAAGGCAGTCATGATTTCCGGAAACTTCGCTCTGGTCCGGCAAGAGACGGCAGAGGTCATTTGCCAGACGGTGGGATAGCGTTCGACGCTAAAGAGGTTTTCGGGCGTAACAGTGCCGGGAGTTGCAACGCGTCCCATGTCGTTGCGGATCATATCCACAATCATGATGTTCTCGGCACGGTTCTTTTCTGAGTTTTGAAGCGTGGCCGCCTGGTGCCTGTCGTCGTCCAATGTCAGTCCGCGGGGCGCAGTGCCTTTCATGGGGCGCGATTCCAGCATGCCGTCGTGCATGCTGAAGAACAATTCCGGCGATGCTGAAAAGATGGTGAAGGGTCCGGTGTGAAGGTAGGCGGAATAGTGGGCGCCTTGCGCGGCAATCAGTTGGTGAAAGAAAGCCAGAGGGTCGATATTGAAATCCGCCAGCAAGCGGATGGTGTAGTTCACCTGATAGGTATCGCCGTTGAAGAGATAGTCCCGGAGTCGGGCAAGGGCGGCGTTGTAGTCGTCGCGGGAGAGCGAGGGTACCCAGTTCAAGGTGATGGCGGGCTGGGAAGCGCTGGCGATGGGTATTGTCGTGTGGCAGGTGGGAGGCGGGAAGATGCCAAACCAGAGAAGCGGGAATGAAGGGTCATGCGGTTTAACGGTCAGGGCCTGATCGAAGGCTGGCGCGGCTTCGTAACTTATGAATCCGGCGGCATACCGTGAGCCGGAATCCACCTCGTGCTGTATGGCTTGCAAGGCGGGAATGACATCGGCATGTTGGTGGGCGGTGATAATCTTTACGGGCGCAGAAAAGGACAGCCACTCGCCCCTGCGAGGATCGTGCATTAGTATGACAGGCTGATTGATTGTGGTCATGAGGGATGACTGGGTTGTTAGTGGTTCAGAATCTGCCAGAACGTGCAGGCAGGCGCAATCCGCAAACCTCAATCTCGCAGATGCGCCCGTGAAACTCGGCACTTGACGGTAGGGGAAGGTATCCACATAGTTTTCGCTTTTATTTGGCGAAAGGATGGTCGAAATGGGTGGCTCACCAATGACAGCGGCGGAAATCAGGCAATCGTTCACGGACTTTTACAAATCCAAAGGGCATGAGATTGTTCCCAGCGCTCCTGTCGTGCTTCCTTCGGATCCCACGTTGCTGTTCGTTAATGCGGGGATGAATCCATTCAAGGAGATATTCCTTGGCGCGCGGATCAGTGAATACAGGCGTGTGGCGGACTCGCAAAAGTGCATTCGTGTGAGCGGCAAGCATAACGACCTGGAGGAGGTCGGCTATGACACCTATCATCACACATTCTTTGAGATGCTGGGCAATTGGTCGTTTGGTGACTACTACAAGCGTGAATCCATAGCCTGGGGTTGGGAACTGTTGACCAAGGTGTGGGGCTTGCCGAAAGAACGTCTGTGGGCAACGGTGTACAAAAGTGACGATGATGCCATAGCGATCTGGAAGGAAGTGACGGATATTGATCCGACCCACATCCTCAAGTTTGCCGAGAAGGACAACTTCTGGGAGATGGGCGAGA
>CAZDUS010000041.1:0-19183 GCA_964508705.1 uncultured Verrucomicrobiota bacterium | reverse complement strand
TGGCCGCGGGAATTGCGGACTGGACAACCGTATACGAATCGATACGATTAACGGCCGCACTATAGAAAAAGAGTCAGGGCAGTGCAAGGGGTTTTGGAAAAGATTTTGATGTTAACAAAGGAGAAACAGAGTGAGTAAACAAGAGACGATGGTGGCCAATACCATTCGCGGATTGGCGATGGATGGAGTTCAGAAGGCAAATTCAGGGCATCCGGGGATGCCGATGGGAATGGCGGATGTGGCGGCGGTGTTGTTCCTCAAGCATATCAATCATTGCCCGTCGCGACCTGATTGGGCTAATCGAGACCGGTTTATTCTGTCCGGCGGACACGGGTCCATGTTGCTGTACAGTTTGTTGCATTTGACTGGCTATGGGTTGCCGCTGGAAGAGTTGAAGTCTTTCCGTCAGTGGGGTAGTAAGACGCCGGGGCATCCGGAGTTCGGGCACACGGTGGGCGTGGAAACGACATCGGGTCCGTTGGGGCAGGGGTGTGGCAATGCGGTTGGGATGGCGCTGGCGGAACGCATGCTGGCGGCAAGGTTCAATACCGGTGTTCATGCGCCTGTGGATCATATGACCTATGCGTTCTGCGGGGATGGTGACCTGATGGAAGGGATTTCGCACGAGGCGTTTTCGCTGGCGGGTCATTTGGGGCTGAACAAGCTGGTGGTGTTCTATGATTCCAACAACATCACCATTGAGGGTTCGACGAAGCTCGCCTACACGGATGATGTCCGGAAGCGGTTCCTGGGTTACAAATGGAATGTGCTGGAAATTGACGGGCATGACGTGAGCGAGATTGAAAAGGCGATTGTCACAGCGAAGGCTGAGAAGGATCGGCCTACGTTAATCATTACCCGGACGCATATTGCGCATGGGGCCCCGAACCTGCACGATTCGCACAAGGCGCATGGTGAACCGCTGGGCGCGGAGGAAATCAAGGCCACGAAGCGGAATCTCGGAATGCCCGAGAACGAGGATTTTTATGTGCCAGAGCAGGTGCGGGAAGTGTTTGCCGTTCGCGCCCGCGAAATGGAGGCCAAGGTGGTGGCATGGGAGGCGGGCTTCAGGAAATATGCGGCCGCCCAACCTGAGTTGGCGGGAGCGTGGGATGCCTGCATGAAGCAGGAACTCCCGGCTGATCTCGAGAAGCAGATGCCGGTGTTTGATGTCAGCAAGCCTGAGGCGACGAGGGTGTCGTCCGGGAAGGTTATGCAGAAACTTGCCAAGGCGTTGCCGTGGTTTGTGGGTGGGTCGGCTGATCTGGCGCCCAGCACGAAGACGTTTCTGGATGGATATCCTTCGGTGGGTCCCGGAGCTTTTGAGGGGCGGAACCTGCATTTCGGGGTACGGGAACACGGGATGGCGGCGTTGATGAACGGAATGCAGTTGCATGGCGGATTCCGGGTCTTCGGGGCCACATTCTTTGTATTCTCCGATTACTGTCGACCGTCCGTCCGGTTGGCGGCGTTGATGCAACTGCCCGTTGTCTATGTCTTCACGCATGACAGTTTCTATGTGGGTGAGGATGGTCCGACGCATGAGCCGATTGAGCAAATTGCCAGTTACCGGTGCATGCCCAACGTGTCCATCATCCGACCGGGGGATCCGACGGAAACGGTGGCGGCGTGGATAACGGCTTTGAAGAACAAGACTGGGCCGACGTTGTTATTGTTGACGCGCCAGAATTTGCCGGTGATTGACCGGGCGGTATATCCGGCGGCGTCGAATGTGGAGAAGGGGGCGTATACGCTCTGGCAGAGCGGGCAGGGGACCCCGGACCTGATCCTGATAGGGTCCGGGTCGGAGACGAGTCTTGTGCTGGATGCCGCCAGGGAGTTGGCCAAGGATGGCAAGAACGTCCGTGTGGTGAGCATGCCCTCGTGGGATTTGTTCGAGAAGCAGAGCGCCGACTACAAGGCGCAGGTGTTGCCGTCTGAATGCAAGAAGCGTGTGGCGGTGGAAGCGGGATGTTCCATGGGGTGGCAGAAATACGTTGGATGCAAGGGGCGCGTGGTTGGAATTGACCATTACGGCGCATCGGCACCGTTCAAAGTTCTCGCGGAGAAGTTTGGATTCACGACGGCCAATGTAGTCAAAGTGGCGAAGGAACTGTTGGGGTAGAGGAGTGACTGGTTGAGGGAAACCCACATTTGATAAGCGTTAGCGTATTGAATGTGGGTTTATTTTTTTATGATTCTTGAAGGGGCGCGTGGCGACATGATGAATGGAATTGCCGACAAGATCCCGTTAATAGGAACGCTTCAGAGCTACAGCTTGAATCTGTTCAGGCGTGACTTGATTGCGGGGTTGACGGTCGCTGTTGTTGCCATACCCCAGGCGCTATCCTACGCCAGCATCGCCGGTCTTGATGGTTACCTGCATCTGGGGCTTTACACCGTTATTGTGTCGGTGATGATTGCCTCCATCTTTGGAAGCTCAAATTTCCTGATTGCGGGAACGACCAATGCCATTGCCCTGTTGATATTAAGCAACACGGGCAAGTTCAATACGCAGGGCAATTATTTGGAGCTGTTGTTCCTGATGACGTTCCTGACAGGCGTCATCCAGATTCTCTTTGCCGTGTTCAAGCTTGGCAAGGCGTTGAACTTTGTGTCGCACTCCGTGATTGTTGGATTTACCGCTGGGGCAGGCGTCCTGATTGCGTTCGGGCAGTTAAACGGACTGCTGGGGATCAGAACGCCTCCGGATTTGCATTCGTCACAGGCGAAATTGCTTTATGTGCTACAGCATCTTGAATCCGCGAATCCATATTCGGTGGGGATCGGGTTGCTGACGATAGGAGTGATTTTGCTGTTACGGAAAATCAATCGGAACATCCCGGGCTCCTTGACGGGTATCATTGTGGCCGGTGTGACGGTAATGTGGCTTGATTTGGACAAGATGGGGGTGAAGTTGACGGGAAGTATTCCGACAGGATTACCTCCTTTCAAAATGATCACTTTTGATTGGGGCATGATCAGTCAGGTGTTCAACGCGGCAGTTGTCATAGCCATCATCGGGCTGGTTGAAGCCATGGCGATTGCGAAATCGCTGGCGACAAAGGCAGGGCAAAAACTGGACACTAATCAGGAAATTCTGGCGCAGGGATTATCCAACGCGGGCTCCTCGTTTTTTCAATGTTATGCGGGGTCAGGATCGTTTACGAGGTCTGCGGTGAATTATATCAGCGGAGCGGCTACCCGGTGTTCCGGTATTTTTTCCGGCATATTCGTTGCGATCATTCTGTTGTTTTTTGGCCAGTATGCCAGATACATTCCGGCGCCGGGTCTTGCGGGTGTCGTTTTGCTGATTGCGTACGGCATGATTGGAAAAGTGGAAATCAAAAAGATCCTCGCTTTCGGGAGAGGAGATAAAGTGGCGTTGCTGATTACCATGGTGGCGACCATTGTTCTTCCGGAAGTCAGCATGGCTGTTGGCGTTGGTGTTGCGGTTTCGATCATGCTCTATTTGAGGAATTCAGGGAGTGTTCCGGTTAAAGTGCTGGTTGCCCAGCGGAATGTCATTGCGGGTGATAATGCGGCAGGATATGGAATTTCCGAGAAGGAACTGGACTGCGTCGAAGGGCCTGTTGATGTCCTGACGGTTCAAATCGAGGGGAACCTGTATTTTGGCTCAGCACCGGACCTTGAGGCGAAGCTGGAAGGCATAGAGGACAAGGCAAGGATTTTCATCTTGCGGTTGAGGCGGGTATCGGACATCGACATGACGACACTGGAAGTCTTGAAGCGCTTTATTGATAGAGTGAAAAGTGATGGACGGGACGTGTTGATTAGTTGCGTAAATCGGGAAATCGGCAAGGTGGTTGAGCAATTCAAGCTGGTTGAGCAAGTGGGCAGCGGGAAGCTGTTCATGGCTGAAGAGCAGTTATTCGCGTCGTACGAGAAGGCCTTGATCAAGGCCGATGAAATGGTCTGTTCGTTCAAAAGGCGAGATGAACAGGGTGATTTACTGGTTGATGAAATCAGATAAAGCACCAGGAAGGCGGGTGTCTGTCCGATGACAGCATCCGCTAATTTGAACAATGCGAAACGGACTGGGAATTCCTTGTCAGCCCCCGCCATGGGAATCCGATATTCTGATTGCTCAACCTGTGGTGATTTGGCAGTCTCGCCACCGGAATAACATTAAATTCAGGCATGTCTGACGGGTGTCTGTCGGGGATGTCGGTAACATAAACCATTCATTATTCATTCCAATGTCCAGATTCATTATTCGTGGTGGCAAGCGGTTGAGCGGGAGTTTTTCGCCGGGCGGCAATAAGAATGCGGTTTTGCCGATGCTGGCGGCGTGTGTGTTGACGGATGAGGTCGTTACTCTGGAAAACGTGCCATTGATTGATGATGTCCGGACGATGCTGGAGTTGCTGGACAAGCTGGGTGTGAGCGTGGAGGTCAAAGGCCACACCGTTCGGCTATGTGCGAAGGGATTACGCCGCAGCAAACTTGATCCGGTTTTGTGCGGGCGGGTGCGGTCATCGATTTTATTGGCCGGGCCCCTGGCGGCTAGGTTGGGGAGGGCGACGTTATCGCCTCCGGGCGGGGATGTGATCGGGCGGCGCCGTGTGGACACGCATTTCCAAGGGCTGGCGGCGCTGGGCATCGAGGTGGAGGGTGGCCGGCATTATGTGTTCCGGCGCCGTCGTCTTGAAGGGGCGACGATGGTGTTGGATGAGGCCAGTGTGACGGCTACGGAAAATGTGCTGATGGCCTGTGTGCTGGCGAAAGGGAAGACAACGATATTCAACGCTGCCTGCGAACCGCATGTGACTGATCTGGCGATGTTGCTTAATAAGATGGGGGCAGGAATTTCAGGGATTGGTACCAATCGGCTGGAGATCGAAGGGGTGGATAGTCTGCGGGGTGCGACACATACGGTTCAGCCGGATTACATTGAGATAGGGAGCTATGTGGCGGCGGCGGCGATGACGGGTGGCGAGTTGAAGGTCTCGGGAGTGGAAGCGGAACCCTTGATGATTATCGGAAAAACGTTCCAGAAGGTGGGAATACGCTTCCAGATTAATGGAGCGGATCTGGTTTTGCCGCCACGGCAAAGGATGAGGGTTGTCAAAGACTTTGGTGCGGTGATTCCGACGATAGCGGATGGCCCATGGCCGATGTTTCCCTCGGACTTGATGAGTGTGTTGCTGGTGGCGGCCACGCAGGCCCATGGCACCGTTCTGTTTTTTGAAAAGATGTTTGAGAGCAGGCTCTATTTTGTGGACAACCTGATTGGAATGGGCGCGGGCATGGTGGTGTGCGATCCGCATCGCGTGCTAGTGACGGGGCCGTCGCGGTTGCATCGCATTCACATGGCGAGTCCCGATATCCGGGCGGGCATGTCGCTATTGATGGCGGCGTTGTGTGCCAAGGGGGAGAGCGTGATTCATAACGCGCAGAGTATTGATCGCGGCTATGAGCGAGTGGAGGAAAAGCTCAGGGCGCTAGGTGCCGATATTGTGAGAGAAGGTTAATCATTATATTGCGGATTGTCATAGGCGATGATGTTGCGCTGGGTTTTTGCGCTGGAAGTAAAAGGTTTAGGTTGGCTTGGAGAAGAAAGGCATTGCCGAGATAGAAAGCAGGATGTCTATGTCGGCTGATTTGGCGGGATCGGCGGAAAGTTTTTCCGCAATTCATGACGGGATTGGCTTGTGTTAGTGTTGATTCTGGCAATATGAAACTAGATTCCTTAGCTGCAGACCACTGGATTTTCTGCGCCATTGATGGGTTTGTCTACCTGATAATTTTTCTGATCCTGGCCGCGGTGCTTCGATTAAGTCTGAAGGTTCTTGCCAAGCATGAGGCGGATGACGGTTATGGCAAAGCCTGTGTGACAACGGCGTTGATCCTTACAACGATTGCGGTCGTATCCACTATTTCGTGGGTCGACCGCTTTGGTTATCTAATGATCATACCGTATTATTTGGTGGCGGCATTGATTTCCATGTGGCTCTGTTGGATCTCATTCCAAAAAGGCCTGCTGGTGGCACTCATTTTCCTGACGTCAGTATTTATTGTAGGCAAGGGTGCTTGGACGTTAATGGACAAATCACTTCCTCCCGGACGGATCACGCTGGTTAAGAAGACGAAGATCTCCATGGGGATTTTAAGTGAGGTTACGAATCAAACAGGGCCGCCGATCAACACGGGTGAGCTTCTCCAGCGCGCGAAGAGTGGTCTGAAATTGCAGGCGGAATCTGTTGTGTTGGCGGTAGCTCTTCTCAAGGATCCTGATTCGCTCAGGAAAATAACAGCTCAACATATCGAGGATTTGGCGGTGTTGGATCTGCTGGCGGACGGCGGGATGTTGACATCGGAGCAATTAGAGGAGCTAGGTATTGTCCATGAAGATGCGCGTCAGGGTGCCCGTGTGCTGAAATACATCAGCGCGACAAATGAGGTTAGCGAACAGGACGTAATGGACGTGGTGGAGTTTCTGAAGTCAGTGCGCAAGGATGGGTCCGAGGTGACGGCTGAGGACGCCGTGATTGTGTTGCGAGAGGCCATGAACAGGGCTGGCAGGATGTCGACCAATGGATTAAACGTGACCAACGTGGCGGCCATGTGCGGTATATCGACAAGCGCACTTGTTCGCGTGGATGGGGCGAGTACGGGGGATACAACTTCTGTTGGGCAGCCGTCGGCCATAGTTGAATTGACGAACAGCAATCTGGTTAATGCGAAGTCCATACCTGTTAATCAGGTGAAGGATCCATTCCATGGGATTAGTCCTGAAGTCCGCAAGGCGTGGTATCGGGCGCAAACGGGCTTGGTAGTGACTGGCGTGATGGCTCCATTGAGAGGCAGGGCGTATGTTGTGGTGAATGGTGGTATTGTCAGCACTGGAGATGTGGTTGCCGTTAATTCCGCCGGGAGAGTGTTTTCATGGAGGCTAAAAGGCGTGGAAGGTACGGAAGCGGTCTGGGAGCCCAGTATTGGGCGAGAATTCCGAGGATGATGCAAACTTTATACCGTGGCGGTGACTTATGAATACTGTGGCAATGCTAAAAACCGAGGCGAACAAAACTATAGATGCGAAGCGCGATGTCCTTGTTGGCATAAGCGACACCTTACATGCAAATCCTGAACTCGCCTTTCAAGAGATCAAATCATCCGCATTACTGTGTGATGCCCTGGAAAAGAACGGGTTTGCTGTAAAGCGTGGTGTTGGCTCTCTGGCCACGGCATTCCGAGCGGAACGATTAGGCAAGGGGGCAGGGCCGACGGTGGCCATTCTTGCGGAATATGATGCGCTTCCTGAGGTCGGGCACGCTTGTGGACATAACCTGATGGGGGCCGCCGCCGTTGGCGCGGCCCTCGGCATCAGATCGGTAATGGATAATCTGCCGGGACGTGTCGTTATCATTGGAACGCCAGCGGAAGAAAATGGCGGAGGCAAGGTCATTCTTATCAAGGAAGGCGTGTTTGCTGATGTGGATGCCGCCCTGATTGTGCATCCGTCGGGACGCACCCTTGCTGTGCGCAGTTCGCTTGCCTCGATGCGTCTGGATATTGAATTCCGGGGGCGGTCCGTGCATGCGGCTTCCGCGCCGGATGAAGGCATCAATGCGCTGGAGGCGGTGATTTTGACGTTCAACAATATCAATGGGATTCGTTTGCATTTGCGTTCCGACGCGCGAGTGCATGGAATTATTTCGAGCGGTGGTTCGGCCGTGAACGTTATTCCTGATTATGCGGCCGCCAAATTCAGTATTCGCGCAGCGACACAGAATTACGCGGAGAAGGTAATGCAGCGTGCGATTGCCTGCGCCGAGGCGGCGGGAAAAGCGACAGGCGCGGAGCTGACGTGCAATATTGAACCCGGGTGCGCGGAGATGATTCCGAATTCTGTGCTCGCCATGCTGTTTGCTGATAACTGGCGTGAGCTTGGCGTGGTGGTGGGCGAACAACGGCCCACCGAACGCATCGCATCAACCGATATGGGGAATGTCAGTCACATTGTTCCCTCGTTGCATCCGTACATTTCGATTGGGCCCGAGAGCCTGCCGGGACATTCGGTGGAGTTTTGCAAGGCTGCCGCTTCTCCGGCGGGCCACGCTGGGATGATTCTGGCGGCAAAGGGCATGGCCATGACGGCAATTGACTTGCTGAGCAACGGCGACCTAGTGAAGCAAGCCAAGCTGGAACTGGAAATCAAACTGCGCTCGCTTGCAGAATAAGCGACCTTTGACTAAGGCAAGTTTTGTTTAAGTTTTTGTTCCCGCTTGCGTTTTATCCGATGGTTTGGCAGGTTCCGTTAAATTATGAGGATACTAGTTTCCGAAGATGACAGCACTCTGAGGACAATTCTGGTCACGGTGCTGGAATCGTTTGGGCACGAGGTGGTGGTCACGGTTAATGGGATTGATGCTTTGGATGTGATGCGGTCCCCCGGCGCGCCCAGTATGGCGATTCTGGATTGGACTATGCCGGGGATGAGTGGGGTGGAAGTGTGTCGGAGAATCCGCTTGTTGAAGGAGCCAGAGCCACCTTATCTCATACTGCTTACCGTCAGACGTGAGAAAGAGAATATTGTGGCCGGGCTGGATGCGGGTGCGAATGACTACATGACCAAGCCCTATGATTATAACGAATTGAGAGCCAGGCTGGATGTTGGACGACGGATGATTGAAATGCAATCGGCCTTGGGGGATAAGGTTAAGGAATTGCAGAAGGCGCTTGATGAGGTCAAGACATTGCGTGGCATTGTGCCGATTTGCGCCAGTTGCAAAAAGATTCGTGATGATAAGGGCTATTGGCAGCAGGTGGAGCGTTATGTGGCGGACCATTCCGAAGCTCAGTTTACGCACGGAACCTGTCCGGACTGCCTTAAGAGACTATATCCTGAGTATTCGAGTCGCGTGAAAGAGAAGTGATTTTGAAGAAAGCAGGGGACGATATGGCTTGTGCACAATTTGACCGGAAGAAGTTGCTGATAAAGTCGCTAAAGCAGCGCCCTAACAAGTCGATGATTGAGCGGGATCATGTGGATCCGGATCAAGCCCCCCACTCAATGAGTCCAGAGGCGGAGAAGGTAATGGACGGGTTAGCGGTCCGGATGAGAATGGCGCGAAAGGCGGATCGACCGGTCATCATGGCGTTTGGAGCCCACACAATAAAGAACGGGCTGGGGTCTGTTCTTATTCGGCTGATGGAGGCTGGCTGGGTTACGCATCTGGCGACGAACGGGGCGGCGATTATTCATGACTGGGAATTCGCCTTTCAAGGAGCCAGCAGTGAGGATGTGAAGGGGAATGTGGCAAAGGGTGAGTTCGGGATCTGGCAGGAGACAGGTTTTTTTTTAAATCTGGCCATTGTTATCGGAGCGTATGAGGGTTCTGGTTATGGGGAATCCGTGGGGAAACTGATAGAGCGTCAGGGGTTGGAGATTCCGACGGTTGAGGCGTTGAAGGGCGAGGTGGCAAAAGGGGATAAGTGGGACAGGGTGGCGGCGGCGGCTGATCTGATTGGTGTGATTGATGCTTTTAATCTCAAGCCTGGCTGGATGGATGTGCCGCATCCTTTCAGACGTTTTAGTGCACAGGCGGCTGCATTCAGGCTGGGGGTTCCGTTTACCGGGCACCCGATGATCGGGCATGACATTATTTATAATCACCCGATGAATCATGGCGCCGCGATAGGGCGGGCGGCGTTGAGGGATTTTCTGGCATATTCCGATTCGGTTAGCCGGATTCAGGACGGAGTGTATTTGTCGGTTGGGTCGGCGGTGATGTCGCCCATGATTTTCGAGAAAGCGCTGTCAATGTCGCAGAATGTAGCGATACAGGAAGGGCGAAGGATAGACAGTCATTTTATTGCGGTGGTGGATTTGGCGGAGTCGAAGTGGGATTGGCAGAAAGACGGCGAGCCGCCGATGGATAATCCTGCTTATTATCTGCGGTATTGCAAGACATTCAGCCGCATGGGTGGGGAGATGAAGTACTTGTGCGCGGACAACCGGGACTTCCTGTTAGGTTTGTATGGACGGCTAAGAGGGTCAAAGTTTAATGGCTGAAAACCATCTTCTTGGCTTCGATTCCCTTGATGCCGTTCATCGCCTTGAGAATGGAAAGGCAACGCTTACTATCGCCGACCAATTCCAGCAGGATGATGCCATTGGGGGACGAGAACGCTGATGTAACATCATGCAATCCGATGCGGGTTTTGATGTTGTCTCCATATTGAGTAAGGACTTTCTGGACGTCCTTAGCATGCTTGATGCGATCCGTGATATGAATCCCGACGATGATATGGTTTTCTGCTTTCATGTTCCCGACCTTAGCACAGGCTTCAACATTCGGCATCCACTTTTAGGGAGAGGTCAGGACTCGAAAGGGAAACGGTATTGGGTCAGGCCCAGTTCGTTCCTCATGGTGATCATTTGTTTTTGCAAGACGGCGTCGAGCGGGGCCCCTTTATCTTTCCGCTCCAACCAAGCGAGATATTCCTTTTCGCCACAGGTATAGATGCGGTTTTGTCCTGGAGCCTTCCTTGAGGCGCGGAGTTCGCGCAGAATATCACCAGTGGTTTTTCTGAAAGAGGAGGGATCAGTGAAGCACTCGATGTTGATGGCCATGAAGAAATGGCCGAGGCGGTAGGGGACCTTGTGACCATCCGCCATGCCGTTGAGTTGCTTGAGGAAAGCACCCTGTTGGAGCGAGGCGCTGAGGATTTCCACGACGGAGGCGAAACCGTAGCCCTTGTAGCCGCCGGTTTCCTCGCCGATGCCGCCGATGGGAGTGAGGGCGGCGGTGCCAGCCACGAGATCGCGCAGGACTTCGGCGGGGTCGGTTTTAGTTTGGCCCGACTGATCAATGACGAGGCCGGGGGCCATAGGGGTCCCCTCACGTTCATATTGTTCGATTTTTCCACGCTGGGTGATAGAGGTTGCGTAGTCGTTGGTGAAGTCAAAAGGCTCGTCGGTAGGCATGCCAAACACGAGAGGATTGGTTCCCAGCATATTTTCGACTCCGAATGTTGGAGCGATTGAAGGTCTGGCGTTGGTGCCGCTGATCCCGATCATGTTTGCTTGGCAGGCCATGAGGGCGTAATAGCCAGCGATGCCGTAATGAGTGGAGTTGCGGGCCACCACCATGCCGAGGCCGTGCAGACGGGCCTTCTCGATGGCTATTTCCATGCATTGTTTGGCGATAACCATGCCCATGCCATCGTGGCCATCCACGACGGCGGTGCCGAGGCAGTCGCGGACGATATCGACATGGGTGACGGGTTTTTGGATCTTGTCGTGAACGATCCGGTCGTAATAGATGGGTTTCAGGCGTCCGACGCCATGTGAATCGATGCCACGTTTGTCTGCTGTAATCAGAACATCGGCGCAAACATGGGCGTCGTTGGTAGGAACGCCGATGCCGCGAAAGACGTCCACCATGAATTGCTCCAAGAGGTCGAAATTCATCCAGAAGAGCTTGTCTTGCATCGTATTCTCCGTTCGCAACGGGTTGGTTTTTAGAAATCGGTTCGTGGAGCGTGATTTTCGATGCCAGCCAAGAGAAGTCAAGAATGGAAGCCAAAAGGGGTCCAGAAAAGCGATATGGGTGACTACGCGTGGATTTCACATGCGGGTTTGGTATATAGTGAAGGGGTGATGCTGGCAGGCGCGGGAAATACATCGTGAAAGGAATGAATATGAAACAGGGCAGTTTTGACATGAGGCGAATGGTTGTGGGAATGGCGATGTTCTGTGCAGTAGCCATTGCGCATTGCATGGCGGCGGATGTGATTGGCGATGGCCTGACCTGTGTGGCTCCCTTGCGCAAGTTCGGCAATCTGGGCCCGGAACAGATGGTGACTCACACGTTCGTATTGACGAATGCAAGTGATCGGTTGGTTCAAATTGGTGCGGTGAGGCTAGGATGCGGGTGTCTGACGTCCATGCTGGCTACCAATGTTGTACCGGCGGGCGGGTCAACCGAACTGGCGGCGACAATGAGTTTGGCCGGGCAGAAGGGATATCAGCGAAAAACTATTTATGTGGAATCGGATGCGGGCAATAGAGCGCCATTGAGGCTTGAGTTTGAAGGGAATGTGGTGCCTCCCATTGAGGTGATGCCTGAAGGGATTCACTTTGGAGCGCAGACGGCGGATCGTGAGCTTGAGCGTGAGGTCATGGTGGTGGCGATGGGGAGCGCATTGTTCCAAGTGAAAAAGGTTTCCAGTAGTTCGCCGCAATTTGTTGCCGATGTGGAGACTGTGGAGCAAGGGAAGCGGTATCGCTTAAAGGTCAAGTGCAAGGGGGGGCGTTCTCCGGGAACCACGACGGCATCACTGAGGGTGGAAACGGATCACCCAGCGGTGCCAAATCTGGATGTTCCTGTGACTGTGTTTGTGGCGGGGGATATAGTGACGGCTCCAGCCACCTTGGTGGTGATTGAATCTGCAACGAATTCGCCGCGCGCTTACCATGTGATCGTCTATTCGCCGGACAAGAAGCCATTTAAGGTTGAGAAGGTGACTGCGCCCCGGGATGATATTGAAACCCGGGTAACAACGATTTCTCCTGATCGCTATCGAGTGGAGTTGAATATTGCCAGTCAGGTGTGGGAGCTGAATGGGAAAACGCTTCTGATCGAGACAGACATGGCATCTAAAAAGGAAGTGACGATCCCGCTCCGAGTTATTTCCAAGTTGCCGAAATGAGGATTATGACAGCAGTTTTGTTGGTCGGGGCCGGAATAATCATTTCGGCTTGCGGCGCACCTAATGATACAGACGTCGGGGTGATTCCGCCTGACAATGGTGAAGTGTGTCGGGTGGTTGATATCGAGTTTTACTATGCGCAGGGATGTGACTCCTGCATTACGGTCCGAAAGGAATTATTCCCGGAGTTAGAGCGGTGTTATTCCGGGGTTTACCGGCTTGTGGAATATGATGTCGCGGCAGATACGAATTACTTCATGTTGGTTAGTTGGTTGGAGCGGTTGGGTATCCGGGATAATGCGCCGGCATTGATTGTCGTTGATGGATGCGACGCATTGGCCGGGGTGGGAGCGATTCGAGATGGCTTGTTCGAGGCCATTGATCGAGCCATGGTTCGAAAGATGGGCAAGAGCGCCTGTGAAGACTCGAGCGACCACACTTCGCGCGATCGGGACGGAAGGGGGTTGCTTGAGCGCCATGTGGCTGGTTTTACAATGGCGGGGATTGTGGTGGCGGCTCTGGTGGACAGTTTTAATCCGTGCATGATGTCCACGCTTGTCTTCTTCCTGAGTTTGCTTTCTGTGTCCCATTTGAGTCCTAAAAAAATGCTTTTGGCAGGGGTATCATTTGTGACGGCCTGTTACGTTGCCTATTTCCTGCTGGGACTTGGTTTGCTTGAAGCAATAAGGGCGTTGGAGGTCATGGAATGGGGCGGGCGACTGTTGTCGGGGGTGTTGTTGCTTATGGTCATAGTGTTTTCTGCATTGTCGTTTCTTGATGCGGCGCGGTACAGGCGGGGTGGAGCGGGTGATGCGCTATTATTGAGGTTGCCAGCCTCGCTTCAGGCAAGAATACGTGACGCCGTGAAGCGTGGGTTGAAGACAAGGAATTTGGTGGTTGGTGGATTTGGGGCGGGAGTTGCGGTGACGCTAATGGAGAGCGTTTGCACAGGGCAGGTTTATGTGCCGGCGCTGGCGTTGATGATCAGGAGCGGCCAGTCGGTTTCGTGGTGTCTATTGAGCCTGGGGCTCTATAATTTAATTGTTGTGTCGCCGTTGCTGTTCCTGCTCTGGCTAACCTTCGCAGGACTGAGGACCGTGAGGTTGGTTGAGTGGAGCAGGCGGAATGTGGTGGCAAGCAAAATGGCATTGGGATTGTTTTTTGCAGCGTTGGCGGTGATGATGATTGTAACTAGGTGAGGAGGGTGGAACCTTGGTTCCAGATGAGACGAGTAGAACGATAGGAGATAAGGCGACATGAAAAAGATGGCAGTTAAAACGAATGCGAAGGTGATGGAAACCCAGGCCAAGGTTGTGGCTGAGAGCAGGCAGGGTTCGGCGGCAAGTCGCATAGTGATTGCAGTGATTGGGGGTGACAGGCCGGGCATCATGGCTGGTGTTACCGCAATTTTGGCGAATCGGCATGCCAATATCTTGGATGTGAGCCAAACCATCATGAGCGATTTGTTTACGATGGTAATGCTTGTGGACATCAAGGGGATTGCATGCAAGTTCTCCAAACTAAAGCAGGAACTTGAGGGTCACGGGAACAAGGAGGGGTTGTCGATTATTGTTCAGCACGAGGAGATATTCCGAGCGATGCACAGGGTATGATTATCCGACAATGCATTGAATGGAGGCGGAGTGAGATTTTGGGATATCGCCGCGAAGTTAAGAGGGAACACCAAGGGGGCAGGCTTGGAACGGGAGTAAACTATGGCAATCAGTTCAGAAGAAATATTTGAGACGCTGGGAATGATTCATGCGCAGAAGCTGGATATTCGAACCGTGACAATGGGCATTGATTTGCATGACTGCGCTGGCGGGGATGTCCGGCGTGTATCGAGGCAGGTCTATGACAAGATCATGAGGAAGGCCGAGCGGTTGGTGTCGGTGGCGGAGGAGGTGTCGCAGGAATACGGCATACCGATTGTAAACAAGAGGGTGTCTGTGACGCCGATTGCCTGGGTTGCAGCGGCCTGTGAGACGAACGACTATGCTCCTATCGCGCTTGAGATGGATAGGGCGGCACGGGAGCTCGGGGTTGATTTCATTGGCGGTTTTTCGGCGCTCGTGCAGAAGGATATGACGGCGGCAGGGCGGGCCCTGATATTGTCGATTCCCCGTGCATTGGCGCAGACATCAAGGGTTTGTTCGTCGGTCAACATTGGAACGACGAAGGCAGGCATCAACATGGATGCGGTGGCGCTGATTGGCGAGGTTCTCAAGGAGGCGGCCGCCCTGACGGCCGACAGTTATGGAAGCGCTTGCGCGCGGCTGGTGGTGTTTTGTAATGCCGTGGAAGATAATCCTTTTATGGCTGGAGCATATTGCGGGGCCGGGGAGGGGGATGGCGCTCTGTCTGTGGGTATTTCGGGCCCGGGAACCATTCGTGCTGTGGTTCAGACCATGGGAAGGGATTTGGACCTTCAAACAGTGGCCGAGGAGATCAAGAGGGTGTCATTCAAGATTACCCGTGCAGGTGAGTTGGTGGGGCGGAAGTGCGCGATGCGGCTAGGAGTGCCGTTCAATATAGTGGACCTTTCATTGGCGCCGACCCCTGCGCCCGGGGATTCCGTAGGTGACATTTTGGAGGCCATGGGATTGAGCAAGGTAGGGTGTCCTGGGACGACGGCGGCGCTTGCCTTGTTGAATGATGCGGTGAAGCGTGGTGGCGCAATGGCGACGAGCCATGCAGGCGGGATGAGCGGGGCTTTTATACCTGTTTGCGAAGATGCGACGATGGCGCTGCGCGCAAGGGAAGGGTCGCTGACGATTGAAAAACTGGAAGCGATGACGGCTGTTTGCTCGGTTGGCCTGGATATGATTGTTGTGCCCGGCGACACGACACCGGAGACGTTGAGTGGAATAATAGCTGATGAGGCGGCGATCGGAATGATCAACAAGAAGACGACGGCCGTAAGGATTATTCCCGCGCCGGGCAGGAAAGTTGGTGATCATGTGGAGTTCGGCGGACTGTTGGGCGGAGGGCCTGTGATGGCGGTAAATACCCATTCCTGTGCGGTATTTGTCAGGCGTGGAGGGAGAATACCGGCTCCTTTGCAAGGGTTGAGCAATTAAGAGGCAACGGGAGGCAGGGTTTTGGGTTTAGGAAGTCCTGATTATTCTGGAAGTGGCATGGAAAGGCAGAAGAGAGAAAATATATTTTTCCTGACGGTCGTCGGATTACTGACGGTAATTGCCTATATGCCGATGATTGACGGGATTCTGCGGCTCAGCTTGCGTACAACCCAGGCGGTGAATGCCTTTGTATTGATTGGCGTGGCTTTTGCAGATGCGATTTCGGTGATGATCCGCAAGCATGAATTGCGGCTTCAAATCAATCATCACGGGTTGTTCCTGTTTTCCTTGTCCTGTATGGCGCTGGCGGCTTCTTCGTTGTTCCTTTTATGGCCGCTAGCGGTATTGGGCTTTTGTTTCAGTTTGGGGGCGTTGCTTTCGTTTTGCTTCGGGCGGGCGGGAGTTCGCACGTTTTATCCGGCTATTGTTGGGCTGGGTGTGGCGGTTGGGATGATGATGTATGTTCCGCGTGTGGATGTGGTTCTGCGGGTGTTGGTGGCGAACGCCTCTGCTTGGGTGTTGGCGTTGGCGGGTATCCGCGCCGATCTGGTTGTGAGCCATGCGCCGTTTCAGGTGGCCATGGTGGTGGAAAAGGGCGCGGGGTTGTTTGATGTGGCTACAGAATGCAACGGGTTCGGGATTATCCTCTCGTCCGTAGTCCTGACGGTAATTATGAGTATTCGGCGACAGTTGCCGGTAGGGCGTTTAATGGTTTTGACTGTGTTCGCGTTGTTGGCGGGATTGGCTTTCAATATCCTTAGAATTGTGGCCATCGTGATGGTGGCTATACAATCCGACATGACGTATGACGTCATTCATGAAGGAGTTGGAACGCTGGTATATCTTACAGCGCTGGCAGTGGTGTATGCGGGGAATGTGGCTGGGACTACTTGGCGGCGCTGAAGGTGCCGGAGTAGGTTCCGTTGCCAGCGGAAGTGGTTGCAGAGCCCTGGACGGTGCCGGCGATCCGGTTGTTGATAACTACGCCCAGGAATTGGATTTCGCCAGTGCGATCCGGTTCATTAACGGGTGCGACCATCAGGAAATTGGCGCCCGAGAGTTGTTCTTCCATATGGACGCCTGCATAGAGGGTGTCTGTGCTGACGACGCCCTTACTGCTGATGGTGATGGTGATGGGATAGGTTGTGCTGGATGGCGTATTGCCGGAAACCTGGAAATAGACCGAAGCCGAGCCAGAGTAGGTTCCAGCGGTGTTCGTGGCGGTTCCGCTGGATCCGCTGCTATCGTCACCTCCGCCTCCGCCCATGATCGCTAATGCGATGCCGCCAACAGCTAGTGCGCCTCCGGCAATCAGGGCTGGCTTCTTCCATGAAGATTCCTTGTTTTCAGGAGCGGCGACGGGTTTTGCCGTTGTGGGTGATGCCGTTGCGGATGAAGAAGGGGAGGGGGTGCCTGTCTTGATTTCCACTGGAAACCAAGGAGTCTCGGAAATGGCGCCCAGGCTATCCTTGGCTTCGATATAGTAGAGGAGTTGTTGGAGGCTGGCGGTGAGGTCAGCGGAGATGGTTCCCATGTAGACGCCAGCGCCTGCAGGACTCATTGCCACTTTGTAGGGAGCAACATCGCGGGAAACGGCGTAGAAAAGGGTGACGGATTCGATAGACTTGGCGTCATCGGTGACCTTGGCCCGGAAGAGAACATTTTGTCCCCGGACAGCCACTTTAACTGGCGAGTGGTCGATGACCGGAGCTTTGTTTTGGGCGTGAAGTGCTTGTGTGAAAAGGAAGGCGAATAGGAAGGCTGTAAGAAAATAGGATTTCATGATGTGTCTCTCGATTTTTGGTAGAGCGAAGGTAGACATTTTGGGGTGGACAGGCAAGAGGAGAATGTGGGGTGTCAACGAAGAGGAGTGTTAACGGGTAGCAGGTTGACTGGCAGGGGTGGGTGAGGTTAATGTAAACCCATATGGAAAGCTGGCCATTGCGGGAGGAAGCTTGAGTGAATGTTGATCAAATAGTGGCAGGGCTCAATAGAAACGGAGTGCGTTTTCTGTTGATTGGGGGGATGAATTTCCTGTTGCGGCACAAGCCAGTGCTGACGTTTGATGTTGATTTGTGGATTGAAGATACGGATGAGAATTTGAAGCGGTGCGAACAGGCGCTTTCTGAGTTGGATGCGGCGTGGGGTGCCAGTGATAGCGATTGGGAGCCTGTTAAAAATAAACTGCCAGGTTGGCTTAAAAGGCAGGCGGTATTTTGCCTGACCAGCCCGTGCGGTGCTATTGATGTTTTTCGGACTGTGCGCGGTCTTGATTCGTGGACAAAATCCTACGAGGAATCGGTTGAAATTGTGATGGTGTTGGGAGCGCGGTGTAGAGGCTTGTCGGATGGCGACATGTTGAAATGTCAATTGAGTTTGGATGAGGCGGATCGGAAATTAGACCGGATTAATGAGCTTCGTAAAGCGATGGGTGCGCATGGTTGACATCAAACGAGAGGAAGAGATCAAGCGAGACCGGCATTGGGATCCTCGCGACCGGTGGCGGCTGATTCAGGAAGCCATTACTTGGGCTGAGGCGCAGGTTACAACCGGAAAGCGGAATGAGCCGCAAAGCTGTTTGCGGGAACAGGAACGGAAATTGCGAGGGAGTCAGGCTGGGTAACAATCCATGGGTGGAGAAGGGATTGCCACGACGTGAAAAGGAGTAGAGAGGGCTCGTTGCTGTTCGGGATTGGGCCGTGATCGAAGGGAAGGGCGTCCTAAGCTTCTTTAGTGGAAAGGCTATAGAATATGGAGACAAGCAGGCATAAATTGACGGTGGTGGTCCCGTTTTTGAACGAAGCGGAGAATTTGCCGGTGTTGTTCGAACGCGTGTGCAAAGTCATGGCTGGGCGACCGGAGACATTGGAAGTGTTGTTTGTTGATGATGGTAGCACGGATGGTTCGCCGGCGTGGGTAGCGGAGATGGCGAAGAGGGATCCGCGGGCGCGATTGTTGCAGTTGTCGCGGAATTTCGGTCATCAAATTGCGATTACGGCAGGGTTGGACCATGCGGAGGGTGCCGCGGCGGTGATCATTGATGCTGACTTGCAGGACCCGCCCGAGGTAATTGCTGATCTGTTGGACAAGTGGCATGAGGGGTATGAGGTCGTCTATGCCGTCAGACGGAGCCGGCAGGGAGAGACATGGTTGAAGAAGTTGTTGGCGTCGTTGTTCTATCGGGTGTTTCGCTCGCTGGCCAAGGTGGATGTACCGATGGATGCGGGTGATTTCCGGTTGGTGGACCGCAAGGTGATTGACGCGCTAAAACAGGTGCGTGAGTTGCACCGGTTTATGCGCGGGCTGACCTGCTGGGTAGGGTACAGGCAGGGGGCGGTGTATTATGATCGAGATGCGCGGCATGCCGGGGAGACGAAATATCCTGTATGGAAGTCTGCAAGGTTGGCATTTGACGCCATTAC
>CAZDUS010000040.1:0-19761 GCA_964508705.1 uncultured Verrucomicrobiota bacterium | reverse complement strand
GGGCGCCGACCAAGGCTGATGTTGAGCGCGACATCAAGCAGATGTTCGATGTGAATCTGTAAGCGTAATGGTTAATGGGAAATGGGAAATGGTTGATGGGGGATGAACCACGAAGGTCACGAAGGACTGAAGAATGGGGAACCCAAGATGAACAAGGGGTACGTTCAGGTTTATACGGGAGATGGCAAGTGCAAGACCACGGCGGCGCTGGGTTTGGCGGTGCGCGCGGTGGGGGCCGGGCTCCGGGTGTATTTCGGGCAGTTCATCAAGGGGTGTGACTACAGCGAGATCAAGGTGTTGCGTGAGCGGTTTCCCGAGGTGAAGGTGGAGCAGTATGGGTCCGGCCGGTTTGTGCGCGGGACACCGCCTGTTGAGGAAGTGGCGTTGGCCATGAAGGGATTGGAGGCATTGCGCGAGGCAATGCGGAGCGGCAAGTACGATGTGGTGATTGCCGACGAAGCCAATACGGCGGTTGGGGTCGGTCTATTCACAGAGGCCGACTTGCTGGCGCTGATGGATGCCAAGCCGGAATCGGTCGAGCTGGTGCTGACGGGAAGGGGGGCGGGGAAGCGGGTTTGCGAGCGTGCTGATCTGGTGACCGAGATGAAGTGCGGTAAGCACTATTACGATGCCGGAGTTCATGGGCGCCCGGGGATTGAGTTGTAGGAGAGGGGAGAGGGGTCAGGGTTCGGGGTTCAGGAAATCAAAACCTGACAGCCCGTTGGCCAAGTCATAAAAAAGACGGCTCGGAAGGGACTCCTCGCCCCACCGAGCCATGTAAGACTTTTTTGGTTCTAGGCTTAACCCTTTTATTTCAGTGGCGGGGGTTTGGGTAGATTCTTCAGGCAGGCCTGGGCCTTGGCGACTTCCTCCTCGGGCATCACATAATCCGTCAGTTTGCCGTCGAGGTAAGCCTGGTAACCGGTCAAGTCCATGATCCCGTGTCCCGACCAGTTCATGACGATGACCCGTTCCTTGCCTTCTTCCTTCGCCTGATTTGCCTCGCGGATAGCCATGGCAATGGCGTGGGAGGTTTCGGGCGCGGGGATGAAGCCTTCTGCCTGCGAGAACAACATGGCGGCGCGGTAGCATTCCAGTTGAGGAATGGCCACGGCGGACATAAGTCCTTCGCGGAGCGCATGGCTGACCAGGGGGGCCATGCCGTGATAGCGCAGACCGCCCGCATGAATGGGCGCGGGGACGTAGGTATGGCCGAGGCTGTACATCGGCAGAAGCGGGGTCATCATGGCGACATCACCGGAGTCATAGGCGAAAGTGCCGCGGGTCATTTTTGGACAGGCGGCGGGTTCGACGGCGATGACGCGCGGGTTTTTCGTCCCGGCAATCTTATCGGCGAGGAACGGGAAGGCCAGTCCGGCGAAGTTTGAGCCTCCACCGGCGCAACCGATGACGACGTCGGGATAGACGTTGATCTTGGCGAACTGTTTCTTAGCTTCGAGGCCGATGATGGTCTGATGGAGCAAGACGTGGTTCAGCACACTGCCCAACGCGTAGCGGGTGTTCTTTGAGGTCACGCAGTCCTCGATGGCTTCGCTGATGGCGATGGCCAGACTACCGGGGCAGTCGGGATCCTGGGCGAGGATAGCGCGCCCGGCATTGGTGGTGTTGCTGGGACTGGCGATGCATTCGGCGCCCCAGGTTTGCATCATGATCTTGCGCAGGGGCTTCTGGGTGAAACTGATTTTCACCATGTAGACTTTGCACTCGAGGCCGAACATCTGGCAGGCCATGGCGAGGGAGCTTCCCCATTGGCCGGCGCCGGTTTCGGTGGTCAGCCGCTTGATGCCGAACTGTTTGTTGTAATAGGCCTGAGGGACGGCGGTGTTGGGTTTGTGACTGCCTGGAGCGGAGACCCCTTCATTTTTGTAATAGATTTTCGCGGGTGTCTTGAGAAGTTGCTCGAGACGGCGCGCGCGGCACAGGGGGCTGGGGCGCCACTGCCACAGGATTTGAAGGACTTCCTCGGGGATATCGATCCAGCGCTGGGTGCTGACTTCCTGCTCGATGAGGTTCATAGGGAAGACAGGGGCGAGCATATCGGGAGTGACCGGCTTGCCATCGGGAGTGACGGGCGGTGGCATGGCGTGCGGGAAATCGGCGGCGATGTTGTACCACTGGCGGGGCATCTCGTCTTCGCTCAGGAACACTTTGATCTGATCCATGACTGTCTCCTCAAGGGCTGTTTCTGCTTAAAGAAGCCGTCATTATGCCGTTGGATACGGGCAGGACAAGGAAGAAATTTGCTATTCCATCAGGCATTGGATGTGGGATTCCACGCAGGAGGTCAGGGCTTTAATGTTGTAGCCGCCTTCGAGGAATGAGACCAGGCGTCCGTTGCAGTGTTTGTCGGCCATGTTCATGACGAGGCGTGTCAGGCGGGCGTACCCTGCTTCCGTGAACAGAGTCTCGCTAAGCGAATCATCGCGATGGCCGTCAAAACCGGCGGAGATCATCATGAACTCGGGCTTGAAACGGTCAATGGCCGGGCGAAGGATTTCAACGAACACTCGTTCGAGGTCAGCATCGGTTGACCCCGGTGGGAGCGGGACATTCAAGGTGAATCCTTTGCCGGGGCCATCGCCGGTTTCATCGGCGTGGCCGGAGCCGGGATAGAGGGGGATTTGATGGGTGCTGAAGAAGAAGACGGACGGATCATTGTAGAAAGCGTTTTGAGTACCATTGCCGTGGTGGACGTCCCAGTCCACGATGGCTATGCGGGACAACTTGTGGTGGTTCAGCAAGTGGCGTGCGGCAATGGCGATGTTGTTGAAGAAACAGAAGCCCATGGCCTTGTTGCGTTCGGCATGATGCCCCGGAGGTCGCACCGCGCAGAAGGCATTATGGACCTTGCCTTGCATGACGGCGTCAACGGCGGCGATGCCCGCGCCTGCCGCCATGCAGGCGGCGGCGTAAGTTGCGCTGCAGGCGCTGGTTGTCTCCTCGGGGCGGAAGGAGCCTTCGGTGCCGCACCTGTGTTCCAGATCCGTGATGTAGGCCGGATCATGAACGACGGTGATGGCTTCCATCGGAGCCGGAGTGATCTCGATGGGAATCAGCTTGGCGAGCAGCCCGGAGGATTGAAGGCGCTCCATAATGGCGACAAGCCGTTGGCGCTGTTCCGGGTGTTCCCGGATGGTCCGGTGCTTAAGGAAGATGGGATGGTAGGTCAGGCCTGTCATGGCGGGAATGATGCCTAATACAGGCATTTGCATCAATCACTCTTTGATATACCGTGAATCTCCTTGCGGCGTGCCTGTTAACGCTGATAGATTTTTCATGAAAAGGGACTCAGGAATATGACATCAATTGCATCCAGCGTACCCCGTGCTTCGCGTCGTAGCCACTGTGCGACGCTTGCATTGGAGCATGAGTTGCAGCGTGTAAGGAAGATGTCCGTTTACGGGCGGATTGAAATGGCTTTGACCATGGGATCGAGATTTTCATGGCTCAAGCCCCGGAAGGCATCAAAGAGAATCAACCGTGCATGATCCCACAGCCATTGTAAAGGCGGCTGAGGATGTTGTTGGAATCCTCAATCAGCATCGTGTGGATGCTGTAGTGATAGGGGCTGTGGCTTTGGCTGCCTATCATTATGTGCGACAAACCGAGGATATTGATCTGGGTGTCAATGCAGACATTTCCGTCATGCGCGCCATAACAACTTCCCTACGCAAGGCGGGATATGAAGTTGAACTTCGCGAACCTGATGGCGATGATCCTCTTGGAGGTGTTATTGATGTCAGCGGGCCGTTTGGTTTGATACAGATCGTCAGTTTTTCAGGCCGATTTCCTGCTGTGATTGAGGATGCTGTACGTGCATCAACGCTGGTGGTTCGGGAGAAGAGCCCTTTGCGCCTGGTGCCGATTCCCCAACTTGTGGCTCTCAAACTTTATGCCGGCGGCCACAAATCCAAGGCTGATATTGTTGAGCTATTGCGACGCAACCCTGATCTTGACGTCAAACCCATTCGGGCGGTTTGTGACAAGTACAAGCTGAAAGGGCTTGCGGCACTGATACGCGAAGCATATCAAAAACGTTGATGCGTTGATGAAGTCAACGACCAGTGCTGGCAGAGTATTGTAGCCTTACTTTTTTCCCTGCTTGGGTTGTTGGAGCATTGTGGCGCCGCCAAGTTCTCCCAAGTTGGCCTTTTCTAGGTCGGTCCAAAGGGTGCCAGGTCCGGCATGCAGGATGTTGATCTTCAGGTCTTTATTCAGACCGGTGGCCATTTCCCAGAGGCTGAATGCGGATGGGTCCCCGAACGCCTGGGTTTTCATCTGGGTTCCCTTGGCGCGTTCGCCTTCCACGAGTTTGAGGGAGTCGGCGGTGGCTTGGCCGAGGGTACGTGTCTTGGTGGCGCGGACACCAGCGGTATCCCGGTCGATGTCGGCGATTTGGCGAATGGTTTCCGCCTGGATCTGGGCGACTTCCTTTTCCTGTTGGGCGGCAATTTCCGCTTTTAGCTTGGTGGTTTCCTGCGCGACTTCGGCGCTACGTTGCTCGATCAGAGACAACTCTGTGTTTAATTCGGCGCGTTTCCTTGCTGTGGTTTGGCGGCCTTTGTTCGTCAGATCCTGTTCGATGGCCAGACTGGCCTTCTGGATGGGGTCCAGGATTTGCATGGGAACATCGACGTGGCGGATCAACGCATTATGGGTCAGGATTTTTCGCTCGCTCATGGTTGAGGAAAGCGCTTCCGTGATGTCCTTTTGGAATTTCTCGCGGCCTTCGCCGACTATGAAGTCCTTGGCGCCATACTCCGAACCCTTGTTACGGGTGATGGAAAGAATTTGCGGCAGGATGATCTTGTCAACAACGGCTGGCAGGTCTCCATATTGGCGGTAGAGCCAGGCGATCTTGTTGGGTACCAGCTCGAACTCGAGCGTCATGTCCAAACTGATTTCGAAGCCGTCACGGGAGGGGAAGGTGACGAATTCATTCCGGACGTGTCCCGACTGGGTTGAGCGCTGGGAGGGTGCGGGTTTCTTTGCCGGGGCCGCGCTCTTGGCGGCGGCCTGCGCCGACTTGCGGCGTGAGAACGAGGAATCCTCCTTCATGATTTGGATGTTCTGCATACCTTCGGCGGCGGATTGACGATAGTACTCGTCTCGTTTTTCTTCCTGCTTCTCCAGCATGCGGTCCTGAAGGGCTTCCATGACGACGTTCTGGCTTTCCAGTTCGCCCTTGGTAATGACTGTGCCGCCTTCGCGACCGAGCAGCGATACCTGATTCACGCCGATCTCGAGAATGTTGACCTGTATTTCCTTCGGGTTGGCGTAATAGAGGCCGGGCTGGAGGATATCGGAGCGGATGCCTTTTTCGTTTGGTCCAGCGAACGCGCCTTCCGGAGCCTGACGTCCGGATAGGGAGGTCAGGACGCCAGCGTAGCCGATTTTGACGACCACGGCGTTTTCAATGGTGATCTCATAGCCGTAAGGATTGATGCGGTATTTTCCGGGGCCGAGGACTTTGCGCCAGATACCCTTCTGGCCCGGGTCGGCCAGGAATTCTCCCTGCGGCAGGTCGGTTCCGATTTTTGAAGTGACGATTCCGACTTTGCCGGGCGGGATGGTGATCACGGGGCGGATTTCGCGGTCGAACATGACGGGGTCGAAGAAATGACGGCCTTCGCCGAGGACGTTTTCGCGAATGCCCATTTGATTTTCGCCGGCCAGGATTTTTCCGGGCGGCAGAGGGTCGCCGCTTTTGGCGGTGATGATGGCCATTTGATCAGGCCCCACGTAGAAACGGCAGAATCCCCAAGTCCAGATGAACCAGCAGAGACCGAGAACCAGCGCGACGGCGACGATGATGGAGCGGATCATGTTCATTGTTTCACCTCTTTCTTCTCGGGAAGATACGGAAGGAAGACGGCGCCGAGGCCACCCTCCTGGTCTGAACTCAATATGGAGTCAATTTGCGGCGCGATCTTCTTCAGGAAGGTGTAGCGGGCGAAATTCATGCCGTTGCTGAAGGCCTGGACCTGATTGGCGAAGACCGAAGCTTCGGCCTTGTTCTGCATGGTGATCACTGCGGCCTCGGCCTCGGCTTTGAGCATGACTGCCTGGGCCTGGGCCACGGCGGCCTGGGTTTCCAGTTTAGCCACCTCCAAATCCTTGTTGGCGGAGACTAGACGGACGGACTGGTCCTGCTTGGCCTTGATGACGGCCCGCAGTTTGGCGGTATCGGCCTCGACCTTTTCCTTCTGTTGCTCGGCCAGCATTTCCTGACGGCCGAGTTCGGCTTTTGACTTGGCCTGCGAGATTTCCTGTTCGTACTTCTTGGTTTCCTGCACGGCCACTTCGCGGTCACGGATGATGCTTGCGATTTGATCCGGCGGGGTGATGTTACGGATGAGGACGGATTTAACGGCCACGCCCCAGGGTTCGCAGGTGGTGCGCAGATGGGTTTCAAGGTCGCGCTGGAACTGCTGGCGTGTTTCGCCGACGATGAATGTTGTGGCGGGGTGTTTACTGCCTTCGATGCGGCTGAATCCGCGGGCCCGCGGCAGGATGACTTTCAGGAGGATGTCGTTCATGTCGCCCACGCGGTGGGTCAGGAGGGCGGCCTGTTCGCGGTTGATGGCGAACTCGATGGTGCCTTCGACGACCACGGTGAAGCCATCCATGGTCAGGAAGTTGATGGAATCCTCGTTGCTCATTTCGAAGCGCTGGCTTTGGAGGTTGACCTCGGTGACGTCGTAGAGGTAGGGGTTCAAATAGTAAGTGCCGGGATCCAGGACTTCCGGAAGGATGCCCTTCATGCCACGGCTGACGAGGAAGCCGTTAGGCGCGTTGGAAGAGGAGAGGCCTCCGAGGACGTCTTCGCCCACGAGTGAAGTGACGACTCCGACGTGGCCGGGTCTGATTGAGATGGCGTCAAAGATATCCACCCGGTAGGCATAGGGATTGATGCGGTATTTGCCGGGCCGGTACACCTCGGCAAGGATGCCTTTTTCGCCAGCTTCGGCGATGATACGCCCCTTGGGGATGTCCTTGCCGTACAGGCGGGTTAGAACTCCGAGCCGTCCGGCGGGGATGTCGGTGATCAAGGTTTTCCTCCAGCCCCACGAATAGGGGTTACGAAAGTAACGTCCTTCGGGAAGCACATCCAGTTGGATGCCCTTCTGGTCAGGGGATTCGGCGATGATCTGGCCTGAGGGCAGGTTATTGCCTGTCTTGTGGATCAGGACTGCGATTTGCCCCTTCTCGGGTTCGATCCTGCAGAAGAACCAGACGAAGATGGGGGCGAATAGAATGGCGGCGACGATCAGGATGGGGATTACTGCGATGCCATTGAAAAGCATGGGGCCGGGTCTTGGTGGTGGTGTGCGGTCATGGTCATAATTCAAGTTAGCGCTCATGAGGCCTCCTTAATAAGGTCTGTTCGGCGACACTTTAGGGTTGGTGAGGGATGCAGGTCAACAGGAAGTGGAGGGGAATTTTTTATGTACATCGTGACGTCGCGTGATATGGTGCGGCCTTGTGATTTTTTGAGGAGGAGCAGGCGATGAAACAGGATGCTTTAACACGATGGACGGCGGAGAATTCCGCCGAGCTTTACGGGATCCGGAACTGGGGAGCGGGCTACTTCGATGTGTCGCCCGGCGGCGAGGTTATTGTCCGGCCCAATGGTCCCAAAAGCACAACAGAAGTCAGTCTTACCCATTTGATTGACGAGTGCCATGGCCGCGGGTTGAACATGCCGGTTTTGATTCGTTTTTCCAACATTCTGGCGTCGCGGATCGAGGAGATTAACGAGAGCTTCCGCAAGGCTATTGCCGAAGCCGGATATCAAGGTGAATACCGAGGGGTGTTCCCGATCAAGGTCAACCAGCAACGCGAAGTGGTCGCGGATATTATCGAGGCGGGCCGCAAGTACCATCACGGGATTGAGGCCGGCAGTAAGGCTGAACTGCTGGTGGCCACGACGATGATGCGTGATCCCGACGCGTTTGTGGTGTGCAATGGATACAAGGACGAGGAATTCATTGATACAGCGCTTCATGCGGTCAAGATGGGGTTCAAGACGGTGCTTGTGATCGAGATGCCCAGCGAGCTGGATCTGATCATTGAGCGATCCAAGAAGTTGAAAATACGGCCGATTCTCGGGGTGAGGGCCAAGTTATCCAGCCGCGCGGGCGGGCACTGGGATTCCTCGGGAGGCGATCGCAGCAAGTTCGGTCTGGATGCCTCGCAGATTATCGAGTTGGTGGATGAGTTGCGGAAGAAGGGCATGTTGGATTGCCTGCAGATGTTGCATTACCATCTGGGCAGTCAGGTGTCAGATATCCGCAAGGTGCGGACGGCGTTGCAGGAGGCTTGCCGCTTTTATGTCGAGCTAGCGCGCGAAGGCGCCGCCATGGGGATTCTCAATCTCGGCGGCGGGTTGGCGGTGGATTACGATGGATCGCACACCAATTTTGAGTGTAGTACGAACTATTCGCCGCCGGAATATGCGTCGGACGTGGTGGAAGTGATCATGAAGACGCTCGATTCCTGCGGTGTCAAGCATCCGACTATTGTTAGTGAGTCCGGACGCGCGACGGTGGCTCATCATGCGGTGCTGGTATTCAATGTGTTGCATGTCCGGCGGTTTGAGCCACTGGAGATTCCCGATCGATTGCCGCCGAATGCCAGCGAGATGCTTGGGAACATGAAGGAAGTGTGCGATTCGCTTTCGCCCCGCAATGTGCAGGAGGCGTATCACGACGCGGTGTATTACCGGGACGAACTGCGCACGATGTTCCTGCACGGCACGATTTCCCTCCGTGAGAGGGCTTTGGCCGAGTCGCTGTTCTGGAGGGCGATTTGCCGGATCTACACGATGACCAAGGGCCGCAAATACATTCCCGACGAGTTGGAGGGCTTGGAGCCGGTTATCGCGGATGTGTATTACGGGAACTTCAGCGTGTTCCAGTCAATCCCGGATTTCTGGGCCATTGACCAGTTGTTCCCGATCATGCCGATTCACCGGCTTAACCAGCGACCGACCCGTAATGCGGTGCTGGCTGATATCACCTGTGATTCAGACGGCAAGGTGGACAAGTTTATTGACCTGCATGACGTGAAGCAAGTGTTGCCGCTTCATGCGTGGGATGGGCGCGAATATTATCTGGGGATATTCCTTGTGGGCGCTTATCAGGAAACGATTGGCGATATGCATAACCTGCTCGGAAACACCAACGTGCTGCACGTGTGGATTGACGACAAGGGACGTGTGGAATGGGCGCGCCAGACAACGGGTGACCGGGTGGATGAGATTCTCCAGTACATGGAATACAATCCCAAGGACATGGTGTCGCAGATGAAGGCGCGGATTGACAAGGCGGCCAAGGCCAAGCAGATCACTCCCAAAGAGAAGAGTACCTACCTTAAGGCCTACAAGCTGGGAATGAAGGGGTACACCTATTTCGAGCAGTGAGGGCAGGTGCGTTAATCTGGATTGGTGACCTCGGCGTGTGGTGATCGAATAGACGGAGCATCCCGCGCTGATATTGTGCGACCAATAATGGTGCATTATTCAAAAATGCGATGTCGATGCCAAACGGGCGCATTTCTGGGAGCCTTTCAGGGGCGAGACGTGCGCATTATTGACATATGTTGTTCGCAGGTTTTGCGGAAGTGATAGCCATAGATCGCCAGGATAATGGCGTAGGGAACTAGCCGCGGGTGCCGGAATTGAGTCCAGAACAAGAGTCCCCAGTAATGAAACCGCTCTTTCCCGACAATCCCAAGACGGTAAAACGAACGCACAAGGGCCAGCACGTGAGAGAATTGCAGATGCCCCCTCATCTTCGGGGGTTTGTACTCGCTGAGAAAAGTTTTCAATCGGCGGTAATAGTTTTTCGGGGAATAAATATAATCCAGAATCTGCCTGTATCCCTCTTTCAGTTTTTCAATATCCATCGCAGGAATAATATTGGTCGTTCCATCAACATTGTCGCCAGAGTAATCACCGCGAAGCCGGCCCTCCTTTTTCAGGCGGTCATAGAGCCTTGTTCCGATGGGTGCCTGTAGCAGGCCGACCATGGCGGTCACAATGCCGCTTTTCTGTATCAGGTCGATTTGGCGCTGGAATATCGTGGGTTGGTCATGATCGAATCCGACAATAAATCCTCCCTGCACCTGTAGTCCCGCCCTCTGAATGCGCTTAATATCCTCCACCATGTCGCGGTTTCCGTTCTGTGACTTGCGGCACTCCGCCAGGCAAGACTCGTCAGGCGTTTCAATTCCGATGAAGACTTTGGTAAAGCCCGCTTCGACCATCATGGCCATTAGGGGCGGTTCATCAGCCAGATCAAGGGATGCTTCGGTGAAGAACAAATTCCCGGTTTTACCCTTCCGCCACTCGATCAATGCCGGCAGGAGGTCAGTTTTCAGGAAAGGCTTGTTCCCGATGAAATTATCATCAACAAAGAACACGTCACCCCGCCACCCCAGCTTGTATAGACCGTCGAGTTCAGAGATGATTTGCGCGGAGGTCTTGATTCGAAAGCGGTGCCCCAGTAGGGCTGTGACATTGCAGAAATCGCAGTTGAAGGGGCAGCCCCGTGAGAACTGGATACCCATGCTGGCATAGCGCTTAAGGTTCAGTTTGCTCCAAAGCGGCGCCGGTGTTGTATGCAAGTCTGCAAAGTTCGGC
This sequence comes from uncultured Verrucomicrobiota bacterium, assembly GCA_964508705.1. Classification (GTDB taxonomy): domain Bacteria; phylum Verrucomicrobiota; class Kiritimatiellia; order CAIKKV01; family CAITUY01; genus CAZDUS01. The sequence continues at coordinate 9,095 of CAZDUS010000040.1, read as the reverse complement.
GATGTGTAGAGTCGTTTCGCGTTTTCCTGTTTCATATCCGCGATGAACGATGGCAATGTAAGTTCAGCCTCGTTCAGGACAAAATAATCCACGAGCTCAAACTTTTCGTGTTCCACCTGGAACAGGGGCCCCCCGGCGGCGATCAGGAGGCCCGCCGCCTTGCACCGGGCAATAAGGTCGTGCGCTGACTCGCGCTGGACAACCATGGCGCTGATAAACGCGCAATCCGCCCAGGCCAGATCTTTTTGCGTCAACGCCTGCACATTCACGTCCACGAGTCTTGTTTCCCAGTCCGGTGGCAACATGGCCGCCACGGTAAGCAATCCCAGCGGTGGCAAAGCTGAACGTTTCCCGACGAATTCCAGCGCGTGCTTGAAACTCCAAAAGGTGGCAGGGAACTCGGGGTAGATTAAGAGGATTTTCATAAACACCTTCTTTCCAGGCGACCCCTGGGGGTGCAAACTCATGAAGGCGTTCAAGCTGTTAGGCGGGTGGGGACAATATCCGATTGTCCGAACGTCTAATAGTCTGTTGGCAATCAACGTGCATCCTGTGGAATGCCTGTATAACTGCATTCATCCTGTCGACTAGGTCGATGGTACACACAAACGCACAATCACCCAAGGTTAAAATGAGGGCGGGCTTGTTCAAATACCGCAACAGTTCCCTGGAGCAATGACGGGAGAACGAGGATGGATTATTTCCCGGTGTCTCCGGTAAATCTTCACTGCTTTTCTTCTTGAGGCGTAGAATTCCTCTTCGGAGGTCATACGTACCCTGTGCGTTTGACGGGATGCTATTTAGACTTTCCATAGTGCTAGGCGAAGATCATAATTCAAAAGTTCTTTGTGATCCCATAATGGACGAGCGGAGTTTGGTGTACGCTCTCCCAAATGAACGGCTGAAGAGAAGAGAAGAAAAGAAATTGAAAGTATGAGAGGTCCGCGTTTGGTTCCATATTCTCATGCGTCGGGGTTTACGCTCGTGGAGATCATGATAGTGGTCGCCATTATCAGTCTTCTGGCCGCTATTGCATTGCCTGCTTTTCAGAAAGCCAGGATTAATACACAGAACTCTGCGTTCATGAATGATATACGGATCATTGAAAACGCGATCGACATGTATATCATGGAAAAGAAGGGATATCCGGCGGAGGTACAAGAAAAGATCACGCCTACGGAACTTGTGCCTTATCTCAAGAATGTGGACTTTACAAAACCTACACCCATCGGAGGGTACTGGGACTACGACAACAATTTGGGCATGAAATGCGGTATTGGGGTGAAATGGCCAGAGAGAACGACCGACGAGATGGCCAAACTCGGCAAATTCATTCAATCCGGAGGCAAGTTTATCGTTGTTATTGAGCCCTAACCATAAAATGGGGGGATGTCTCAAAAGACGGGCAAAAGTGTGGAGCAATCATACTTATATACTTCGCTTGTCGATTACGGTAGTATTACAAAAATTTGGTAGTCGAAAAAGTCTGATGGAGGTGGATGAAAGCCACGCCATTACCTTTTTTCGGTCTTCCTAACTCGGAGGCGGACGGTGTTCGTGCGCTGACGGGGTCGCTCAGGGGGTTCGCGCCAAAGGCGGGGTATCACCGGGGTGAAGGGTTCGAATTGAACCCCTTTCCACAGGAACCGGAAAGAAAAAGAAGGGGTCCGAAGATAAGGTAAGAAGGAGAAGAAGAGATGGGTAAGAAATTGTATGTCGGCAACATGAGTTACAGCGTGACGAGCGAAACCCTCCAGCAGTTGTTTGGCGCGCATGGCAAGGTTATGACGGCGGATGTGATCATGGATCGCGAGACGGGTCGCAGCAAGGGATTCGGATTTGTCGAGATGTCGACGGATGCCGAGGCGGCGGCGGCCATTGCGGCCACGAACGGCAAGGACGTGGATGGACGCGCACTGACCGTGAACGAGGCGAGGCCTCAGGCTCCGCGTACGGGCGGCGGCGGTGGATTTGGCGGCGGCGGGTTCGGTGGTGGCGGTCGTGGTGGTGACCGTGATCGTCGTGGTGGTGGCGGTTTTGGCGGACGCCGGTAGTCCAGCTGCGCTTATCAAAGCGTGATAGTTGATTTCGCGGGAACAGGCTGAAAGGTCTGTTCCCGCGATTTGTTTTTAGGTCCGCTGGGGTTAACCCTTAACGGCGTGTTGCTAAGTCATTCCTTGGGAAAAAACATTACGCCGCTATCTTTTATTTCAAGGGCTGGTCTATAGGCTCATGCGCTACGATCATGGAATTTCGGCATCGCCAACGTCTTCGTCGGTGATCGAAGGTCCGTGCGGGTCTGTCGAGTCCCGAACCTTGCTGTCTTCAGAGGCCATGTTGGGCTTGCCGTGCGCAAGGCCAACTTTGGCCACATAAACCAGTGCTAGCGGCTTGGCGGATTCCTTACCCAGTGCATTAATGCGATCCTGCATCGCGGAGACCTTATCGGGATGTGCGGCGGCGAAATTGCTCTTTTCGTAGGGGTCTTCAGCGAGGTTATAGAGGTCAACACTCGTGGGAATCAGCGTGCGCCAGATCAGCTTCCAATCGCCCTGGCGAACTGCCCCGCGGAACGGTTCAACGTTATAGATGACTTCGGAGCGTGGTGAAGGCTTGCCTTCGGCGATGGTGTCCCAGACGTTCACGCCATCGAGAGGTTTGCACTTCGAGGTGGACGCGCCAGCAAGCGAGGCAAACGTGGGATAGAAATCGACGGCGTGCATGATTCCCTCGACGGCCTGCGGCTTGATGTGGCCGGGCCAGTTGGCGAAGGCGGCCACGCGACAACCGCCCTCGAAAAGTGAGCCCTTGCCGTCGCGATAAGGGCCGTTGTCACAAGGGATCTTGGTCTTGGATAAGTCGGCCATTTGGCCGGCGAACATCGCGTTCTTTGTACCGCCATTATCGCTGTGGAAAATAACCAGTGTGTTGTTGCGCAATCCCGTTTTGTCGAGCGCGGCGATTACCCGGCCTATTTCGTCGTCCAGGCTGGTAACCATCCCGGCATAGGTCCGCCTTGTCGGGTCTTCGATATCGGGGTAACGGTCAACATAGTCCTTCGGAGCCTGATAGGGCGTATGTGGAGTATTAAACGCGAGGTAGAGATAGAATGGCTTCTCCGAATTCTGCTCATAGATGTATTTCACCGCGTCGTTGCCGATGAGCTGTGTGGTATAGCCCTTTTCCTTGACGGGCTTATTGTTGCGGAACCAGTCAAGAACACCGGCGTCACTGTGTGTGTAATAGTCCAGCTCACCGATCATCGCGCCGTATTGATAATCGAATCCTCGCTGCTTGGGCCAATACTTCATATCTGCGTGGCCAAGATGCCACTTGCCGATGATCGCGGTCTTGTAGCCGGCTTCCTTAAGGCATTGAGGCAGGAGCCACTCACTGGTGTCGAGACCGTAGTCGGCGGGACCGGGGATGACGATGGTTTGCAGTCCGTAGCGGAACGGATATCGGCCGGTCATCAACGCCGCGCGCGTTGGTGTGCACATGGGCTGGACATAGAACTGGGTGAACTTCGCGCCAGCCGTAGCGAGCGCGTCCAGATTGGGCGTCCTGATGTCTTTGCAACCGTTGAAGCCGACATCCTTCCAGCCGAGGTCATCCGCAACGATATGTACGATGTTGGGCTTTTCTGCCGAGTGTGCGGTCGCGCATACGATGGCAAACGATAAGAATGAAATAGTTCGTTTCATACAATCCATTTCTGACTTACGTCATGCTTCCTAACAATTCCATGTGTGCCGCGTTACATGTTCTAGTGGCTGAGGATAAAGTCTTTGTTTTAGAGACACAAGTAAGGATTGGTTGAAGGGGAGGGCGGGCACGTCTTTAGAGAGTGTTGACTACTCGTTTCCCGGAAAAAACATCACGCCGCATTCTTTTATTTCTGGGGCTGCCCTCTAGGGCTTTTGAGGAATACCCATTCCTGTCTCCTTCATTTCAGCAAAGAAGATATGGGCATTATCCTTTAGAACGCACACTTTAACGTTACTGCGCCATTCGTTGATGCGGCGGTCGATATCAGAGTGTAATAATGGCCAGGGATCGCCCTTTGGCGGCTTTTCGGCAAGAAAGAACCGGTACGACTGATTGGGTTGAACGCCTCCAATCTGGAACACGTTATCGCGCCTCGCGAGTAGAGGAGAAAGATTGCCCTCTACAAGGGCAGCGCCATTTGTATTCCGCAGAAGGTGCAATCTTGCTTCATCAATTGACGAGAGGCGATCACTGCTCAGATCGCTGACATCGGTGTAGACGGTAACGGCCTTGCTTACGGGACCGAATGCTGCAAGCGCCGCGATAGTGATGCCTATTGCGGCATACCGCCACGGAAACGTGCTCACTACGTTCGGTCGCCACGTCGCAAGCAGCAGAAGGGGGGCTACGGGTGCAAGATAGTGGAAGTTCCATGCGCCATCGAGAAACCGTATGGCTAATAGAGGAACTACGGCGATCACCATTATCCAGTTCGGCTGCGATCTTTGCTTTAGAATCCAATACGCAGCTGGAATCAGCGGCAATACGCACTGAAGAAGTCTCCTCGCTTCGCCAATGTTGCGAAGACGTTCCAATATGGTAGTCACCGGTGCTTGAAAGAGTGGGAACAGAACGCGAGAGGCATAACCATGTGTATTGTCCAGCAGCCAAGGTCGTATTCCAAAAGCAACAAGTATCCAGAATGAGGCAAGTGCGATGAGGCTCACGCCGATCTTGAAATGCTTCTGGCAGGTCAGGCCGATACCGATCATAAGAATCACGAAAGGAAATTCTTCCTTGCACGCCATGAGCAGGATGGATGCAAGCAACACCCAGCCCCATTTTCGTTTGTTTACACATACACCGATGCAGACGATGAAAAAGGATGCCCAAGTCGTTGGATGAACCGGAAAAGCAATCGCCGACATGATGCCGCGATTAAAGAGCAAGTATGTTATGGCGAAGCACACGAAAGGAGTAGCATTCTGGTTATGACGGTATGCCAGAACCACGGGGAGTGGGATGAGAAGGATCAGTAGGTGCTCCACAAGTAGAGCCGCGTAAGCGGGTTCAAGTACCTTCCCGAACGGGCTGACAAGAATGAGGATTGGGTCAAAGTGGTCACAAAAGAGCTGAATGTTGAGTGCCGGTATGAAGGGATTCAGGTTTTCGAGCTGTATTGCATGCAGGGCTTGGGCAAAGATGCCGAGGTCGTAGTTGTGGTATTGGTGTAGGGCTGTCTTAATCCATACTGGAGCAATGCAAAGCATGATCAGCAATGTGGCGTTTCCGCAATACCAGTTCCAAGCGGTCAATCTTCGATTTGTCTGAGTTGTGGTATCAAAGGACATACAGATGCTGGTGCTTTCGCTTTTGTCGAACAATTCTATGTGTAACGCGTTACAGTTCCTAGTGAATGAGGATAAAGTCTAAGGTTTTAGAGACACAAGCAAGGATTGATTAAAACGATAGGGGGGCGCGCCTTAAGGGCGTGTTGCCTAATCGTTTCCCGGAAAAAGCATTACGCCGCATTCTTTTATTTCTGGGGCTGCCCCCTAGGGCTTCATGTTGGGGAGATTAGGGTCGGCCCTGAGTTTAGAGGTTAAGGATAGAGGATATCTAGGACTGCTTATTGAGCCAGCGAGAGGCAGGGCCCCTTCCTGTTGAGCCGAGAAGTCCCTCGCTGCGCATTTGGCGGAGGACCAGTCGGATCATGTCGCGACTTACGGCGGGACATTCCTTCTCAATGTCCGAGATTGCGAAGGGGACTATTTTCCTTTTGACTGCGGATCGAATTTGCTCTGTTTTGGCGCCTTTCCCTGAAGAGAGCGTGCCGACGCGTTCTTCAAACTCCCTGTATGCACGGAGGAGGACACCCCAGAAATAGTTGAGCCAGGGATGGACATTATGCCTGGCCTCGTGCCACCCCTGTGAACTGATCTCGAGATTCTCATAGTATGACTCTTTTGATTCCTCGAAGATCCTTTCCAAACTTATGTAGCGTCCGACATCGTAGCCGAAATGATAAAGCAACATCAGCGTGATGAGGCGGGAGACCCGGCCATTCCCATCGCTAAAGGGATGGATGCACAGGAAGTCCAAAATCGTCAGTGGAACAACGAGTAGCGGTTCCTGGCCATTTTGCTCAATGGCGGCAGCATAGTTTGCAACCATACTCTCCATTGCTTGAGGCGTTTCAACAGCACTGACGGCTTTGAAGCGTACTCGTGCGATGGTTCCATCGGTATATCTTTCGACGATCTCATTGTCCGTCATTTTCCAGCGTCCGCCGTCCTGTGGCAGATATTTATTGATCAAGGAGTGGAGCTGCAGGCAGAGGTTGACCGAGTAAGTCATATGGGTGCTGGATTCATGGATCAGATTCAGGGCGTCCCGATAGCCGGCGATTTCCTGTTCTGAACGATCCCGTGGCGTTGCCGCCTTCAATACCAGTGCCTGAATTCGTTTGTGCGGGGCTATGATGCCTTCTAATCGGTTTGAGCATTCACTGGATTCAACAATGGCTGTTTGCTTCAGGGTTTCCAGCGTCTCAGGTGTCTGCTGGATAAATAAATCCTGTTTCCCTTTGAACTCTCCAATTTTCGCAAGTGTTGAACCTTGATCTGGCGTCAGGTGTAAGTTGTTCAAGAAGCCGATGGTTAAAGATTTCATAGTGACGGACTCCTATTAATAGGGGTAATGATATTGATAATAGGGGTAATAGCAATTCAATATTACCCTTATTATTGCTTGTGTTACCTCTATTCCTGAGTTCCGAGTTTGGGGGAAGATCAGTTGTAAGTCATGGATTTGCAGATAAGCGATTCCAGATTTGGGTGTCCCGCTTCTGAACTCGGAAAATGGGTTGATGACTCCATCAGCCGGCCTGCAGTAACAATCAGAATTTACCACCACCCGCTTGCCCACTTTGACAAAAGCGGGCAAGCTCGAGACACCGAGTCACCGAGAAGAAAACGCAAATGTGGCGTTTATTTCGATCCCGCGAGTACACGGGACCAAAATAAACGCCACGGTTTCTTGGAGAGGGAAACAGCCAGGGGGGAGGAGAAGGCTCGGTCCAATTGTTCTCCTTCATGAGGTTAATGAAGTGCAACCCCGGACTATTAATCAATTTCAATGAGTCCCATTTAAAAAAACCGGCATCAAGCGAATGGTTCTATAGTACACAGCTCCTCCCCCTCTTTATCTTTCTTCAAGAGGGGTTTCTCGTATTTTCCGGGAGCGTTACTCCGCTTCCGGGAAATACGAGAAACATTATCTTCTCGGTGCTTCGGTGCCTCGAGCGAAGCGGGTGGTGAATCTTTAATGCGGATATGGGTGTCCCGTTTCGGAACTCAGGAATGGTGGGCATGGGGTTCAGCAGGCAATTCCAAGCCTTCTGATTGTCAACGGGACTTTGCTTTTCATAGCGCGCGGGGACATCTGCGATTAGATGCGCACATGCTTTAGACCGGGGTTGGCGGCGGCTCCCTCGGAGAGGTCGCCCTACCGTGGGATATCGACTCATTGACCCGTGCGGGCGTCGACAAGCGACGCCCCTACGAAATTTCGGATTCAGGGTTATCCTTTTGCCAATTTCTTGGCGGATTGAATCAATTGGGCGGAGAGATCTGTTGCTGGCTCGTCTTCGATTTCTATGGGGGTGCAGTGGCCTTGGCTGTTGATGGATAGCAGGATTAGTTTCCATTTGGTGCGGGATCCTCCGTCGTCCCGCTGCGCGGTACTATGGAGGACAGGGGGGAAATGGGAAAGGGCTGCGCGGTAGATGTGTAGCTGGGTGGCGTATCTTGATTTCAACTCCGCCGAGGGGAGGTCGGAGAATTTGTAGTCCACCACATGCCAGCAGTTGTCCTTGAAGAAGAGGAGGTCGACTTTGCCGTCCACGATGAGTTGTGCGTTGTCGTGGGTGAAACGGGCGGCGAAGGGCAACTCGCGTATTACGCGAGGTGAAGCGTTAAGCGTTAAGCGTGAAACGTTATTCTGGGAAGAAGAATGCCCCTCACCTCGGTCCTCTCCCCCAAGGGGCGAGGAAGGAGAATTCCCAAGCATCTTGGAGATGGTGGTGGCGGCATTGAGGACTTGGGTTTGGATGCGCTTGCGGTCGGATGACGGGATGTCGGCCCATTCGGGGGAGCTGTTGATTTGTTCGAGCAGGGGGACAGAGCTTGCGTAGTCGAGCGTTTCCAAGATCCGGTGGGCGATGGTTCCGGCTTGTGAGCGGGGGATGGAGGGCTCGGGGGATTCTTGGTCGTCAGAGGAGGAGGCGCGTGAAACGTGAGGCGTGAAGGGTGAAGCGTCAGCCGGGGAAAGCGGCGTCAAGCCGCCGCACTCCAAATTAATCAAGGTGGTGACGGGGAAGCGGTAGCGTTCGGGTTTGGGGTGTGATGTCGCGGGGATGGTTATGGATTGGAAGGTGGCGGCATCGGGGATGGGTTGTTCAGGGGTGGGTTTGGCTATTGTGCGCCAAGCTTGTTCAACTTCGCCGTAGGGGCGCAGGGTAATCAGTTTTGGGTTGAAGTCGCATTGGAGGAGATGACGATTGATCCAGGTGCGCCAGGCATTTTCGCTTCCGTCGCTGGGATTCTCGCCGGATAGGATCAACAGGTCGCGGGCGCGGGTGCAGGCGACGTAGAAGAGGCGGCGGGATTCGCTGTCGCGATCGGCTTTGTTGCGTTCCTGGGCTTCTTCGAATTGTTCACTGGCGAGTTCGGTGGAAGTGTCATCGGTGTATTGCTTGAGTTTGCCGGCGACGTGGGTGGCTTCGCCGGATTCGTTGCGGACGACGAGTATCCAGTCGCGATCGGAAATGGGTTTGCGGCGTAGATCGGGGAGGATAACGACGGGACTGGAGAGACCCTTGGCGGCGTGGATGGTGTTGATGCGGACGGAATCGTCATCGGGATCGAGGACGGCGGCGTCAGGGGCTTCGCGTCCGCTGGTGATTTCGTCGGAGAGGCGGCGTGCGGTTTGCTGGAGGTTGAGGGTTTCGTCGCGTTCGCGGGTCTGGAGCCAGGATAGGAGTTTCTGGAGATTGGCGAGGCGTTGGACGCCGTGGAAGGTGCCGGCGAGGATGGCGTCGTAGCCGG
>CAZDUS010000039.1:0-20748 GCA_964508705.1 uncultured Verrucomicrobiota bacterium | reverse complement strand
AGGAAAGCCCAAAAACCATGTTTTGGTTCGTCTACATCCTTCGCTGTGCCAATGATTCCTACTACATTGGACACACTTCGAATACTGAAGCCCGGCTATTGAGGCATAAGAATCGTACGGGTGCCCAGCATACTGCAACCTACCAGCCGGATGATATTCTTTATCAGGAACAATTGTCATCCGCGAGTAAGGCGGGCCATGAACATGCCGTTACAGGGACCATCCCAGGGGTGGATGTATAGCGAACCGTTTGCTTTTGTTCCTGTGAGGGGATGAAGGAATGGTTGAAGGGAGAAGTCCGGGTTTTCCTTGAGGAACGACTCGATGACGCCGCCGTTTTCGGCGTGGGTCAGGGTGCAGGTGGCGTAGATTAATTTTCCGCCGGGGCGGACCCGGGTGGCGCAGGCACGAAGCAGGGTAAGTTGGAGTTCGGCCAAGTGTGCGATTTGCATTCCGCTAATACGCCAGCGGGCGTCGGGGTTACGATGCCATGTGCCCATTCCGGAACAGGGCGCGTCCAGTAAAACGCCATCGAAGGGTCCGATTGGCGCAGGTTCCTTGAGGCCATCCCATGCGCGTGTGCGGATAATGCTGGTCAGAGCATCGTTTTCGGCGCGACGGTGAAGTTCATCGAGGGCCCCGGGACGCACATCGGTGGCGAGAATCTTCCCTGTGGATCCCAGCAAGTCGGCTAGATGCAGTGTTTTCCCGCCTGAGCCAGCACAGGCGTCCCACCAAGATTCGCCCTGGGTTGGAGCACAGACGAGACCGACGGCAAGAGAAGCCAGATCCTGAATCTCCATGCCGCTCCGGAAGCGGGGGGCAAGGCCTTGGAGATTGGCTCCACGCGGGACAGCAACGCAATCGGTGACGTGGGGGTGCGTGACGGGTTCGATTCCTGATTCATGAAGAATTTCCACAACCTTCACGCTGGACGAGGGGCGTAGGCGTAACCAAGTTGGAGGGGCTGATTGAAACGCTTCGATCAGGCGATCAATGTTCTGTTGATTTTCTGCAACGTCGTAGAACCAGTTAGGGACCAGTTGAGTAATGGATGGGGGCGGCATGGTCGTATCCCATGCGGTGAGTTGGGCATGAAAGAACGATTGTTTGGAGGCGAGGGGCAGGGGCCCCAAGGGACGCAGGGACGAGGGGGGTATGCCGAGGGATGCGGCAAGGAAACGGATGGTGGGATGGCATTCGTGAGTGTCGAGGAGGTGGGCGAAGACGGTGGCGGCACGGAGGTCCCGGGCGGCGATGGTGTCCAGCCAGCCCTTCCATCGAAAATAGGAGAAGACGGTGTCGGAAAAGAGACGGCGGTCCCGTGAGCCGAATTCGCGATGGCGGCGATAAATGGAGGCGAGTGTGGAATCCGCAGGATAGCCTTTTTCGACACAGGCGCAGACTTCGCGCAGGATATCAACCAGCACGATGGATTGACGGTTCAGGATTTTTTCCGACAAGGCCATGGTGAGGTTGACTTGATTGACGGGCTAATCGGCTAGAGCAGTTTGGCTGCCAGGGCCGCTAGGGCGCTACGCTCGCTCTTATTGAGAGTGACGTGGCCGTGCAGTGTCTGGTTTTTCATGTGTTCCACCGCATAGGCGAGGCCGTTACTGCTTGAATCCAGATAGGGGTTGTCGATCTGGTAGGGGTCGCCGGTTAGAACCATCTTGGTGCCTTCGCCAGCGCGGCTGATGATGGTTTTTACCTCGTGCGGGGTCAGGTTTTGAGCTTCGTCAACGATGACATACTGTCGGGGAATGGAACGACCACGGATGTAGGTCAGCGCCTCGAGCTCCAGGATTTCGTCGCGTTGGAGTTTTTCGATTTTTTCACGGACGCTATGTTTGTGCTCGCCTGAGTTCGTCTTGAGCATCAGGTAGGTCAGGTTGTCGAAGATGGGCAACATCCAGTTAGCCAGCTTTTCCTCCTTGGCTCCGGGCAGGTATCCGATGTCCTTGCCGAACGGCATGATCGGGCGGGTGACAAGCAGGCGGTCGTAGCGCTTTTGGTTCACGATTTTTTCCAGACCAGCGGCAATGGCGAGAAGCGTTTTGCCGGTCCCGGCGGGCCCCATCAGGGTGACCAGCGGCACAGTGTCGTCCATGAGGAGTTCCAGGGCCATACGCTGTTCCCGGCTGCGGGGTTTGATGTGCCAGATGGATTCGATCTTCGGGTTGAGTTGAACCAGCCGGCCTTGCCCGCCAGCTCTCGCGAGGGCGGTAAGGTGTTCATGCCCTTCGGCGATCAAGTTGACGAATTCGTTCGGAAGCAGGTCGAGACCAGAGTTTTCAATGCTCTGGTTGGCGTAGAACTCGTCCAGAAGCTCCGGTTTGACCTGAACTTCGCGGTAGCCTGTGAAAAGCTCGTCGAAGTTGACCTTTTGTTTTTCGAAATCCATAACCCCGATGCCGAGGGCGTCGGCCTTGAGCCGGGCATTGATGTCCTTGGATACAAAGAATACCCGATCGCCCTGTTTGTGAAGGCAGTAGGCCACGCGGATGATTTGGTTATCGGGGATTTCCTCCTCCAAAATCCCCTTCAGGGATTCCTTGATCAAACTTTGATTGGTGATGATCCGGAGTGTGCCACCGTTATCCATGCGGACACCTTCGCCCAGACGCCCGTTCTCGCGGAGGATGTCCAGACGGCGAATGACGCCGCGGGCATTGCGACCGAGTTCGGAGGTGTCCCGCTTGAATTTATCCAGTTCCTCGATCACCGCCATTGGCAGGATGACGGTGTTATCCGCGAATGACTCAATACTGGTGTGATCGTGCAAGAGCACGTTGGTGTCGAGGACGAATGTTTTATTCATAGGGTTAGGGCTATTCTTCTTGGAACAATTATCAGAGGAGCAGGGCTTGATGCCGGACTCATTTGTCTGTTTTCGCTTAGCCATTTCAGAACCATAATACAAAAAATGGAGGCGGGCCAGTCTGGAATAAAGGAAGCTTCCGGCTGAGCCGGGAGTTTTTCAACAGGCCGTTAGGCGCGGCGGATGTCGGTTGGAGGCAGGGTGCGCAGGTGCCGTTTGCGGTACCAGATGAAACCAAAGAGATCGAAGATGGTGCGAGGCAGGCGTTTCATGTTGGTATATTTCGAGGCGCCCATGGTGCGGGGGCGGTGATCAACAGCAACCTCCTTGATCACGCGTCCATTTAGTTTGAAGTAGGCCGGCATGAAGCGGTGAACTCCCTCGACGGGTGGCAGATCAGCGACGCAGATTTTACGAAAGGCCTTCAGGCTGCAGCCGGTGTCGCGGATTCCGTCGTGGGTGCCCCAGTTGCGGATTTTATTGGCAAGGCGTGAGCCCACGCGGCGGGCCCAGGTGTCCTTGCGGTTGGCACGGTAGCCACAGACGGCATCACAGTCTTTCAGTTCAGCCAGTAGACGGGGAATGTCGGCGGGGTTGTTCTGCAGGTCGCCATCAATGGTTACCAGCACGTCGCCGACGGCAAGACGCAAACCAACCAGCATGGCATGGCTTTGTCCGCGATTGTGGTCGTAATGTATACCGCTTGCAGAGGGATATTTGGATTTGGCTTCGGTAATCCGCGCCCATGTCTCGTCGCGACTACCGTCATCCACAAAGAGTACTTCCAGTCCCGGTATTTCTGAAGACAGCCGATCCATCTCGGCGGCGAGCGGCAAGACGTTGTCTTTTTCGTTGTAAACGGGCACTACGATCGAAACCTTCATGAACTAACCTCCGGCGTTGTCCGAGTGAGTATGTATAGTGTTTTGCGATGGTAATTCAACAGGCTTTAGATCAACCAGTGTGTGACAGCCCAGTAAACCGCATGGTTCAGGATCAAGCTGTGAATGGAGGCAATCACATCATCAATCACGATGCCGGTGCCGCCGCGCAGGGATTGCAGTTGGCGGGCCGGGGGGAGTTTGACGATGTCGAAGAAGCGGCTTGAAAGAAACGCCATGGCGACGACCCATGGAGAGAAGGGGAGTCCCAGCATGGAAATCGGGAACGTGAGGTATTCGTCGGCGACGATGCGGCCGTCATCCTTCTTGCCGAACTGTCGTTCTGCGATACTGCAAATAGGGATAGCCAGCAGAGGGAGCAGGATGGCGGTGGCGAGTTGCCAGCTGAGGCCGTGGGGCCAGACGACCCAGACGATTAACAGGCCCGGCAGGGTGCCGAAGGTTCCGGAGGCAACAGGGCTGAGGCCAAGTCCGAATCCCGTGGCCAATATGATGGAGAGTTTCCTGATGCTGTTCATGGGTGGCGACTCATTCCTTGAAGACGACATGTTTCCGGACGACGAAATTAATGGTCAGGCAGACCAGGACGTTGACGACGAACGCATAAGTTGTGGCGATGCCGCATTGATGAATGAGCAAGCCCATAATGGCGCTACCGATGAGAATGCTGATGCCAGCCACCAGAAAGAAATAGAGCACTTCGAGGACGGGATGATGGCGTCCGGGTTTGAATACCCATTTGATATTGATGTAATAGGCGGTGAGATTGGAAAAAACGAAAGCGACAATGTTGTCGATCATCGAGTTGCGCGCGCGGAGGCCATCCGAGACGATGGTAGCGTGCAGGTTCAATATGCGCGCGATGATGTCATCGGGGCTCAACGCGGGGAAAAAGGTGACGGCCATGGAGTAGAAACAGACGACATGGACAAATGTGGAGATCCCGCCGCTGATGCTGTACTTGAGGATCTGGACGCCCAGTGAATGCTCATCCCGATTCTTCAATTGGTTCAAAAAAGCTTTCACTATTTCTCGATTGTCACGCGGCGTCGGTGGAAGGTTGGGACGTCGAGGTCTTCGCCGTTGAGATAAGTTGGCTCAACGTCCTTGAAAATGCCTTTGCCGATGGAGTCAAAGCCAAGTTGGCCCTGTGTCGGTTTTGAACGTTTTTTGCGCTTCCCGGAGGATGATGGTTTGTCGGCTTCCTCGGTTTCGAGTAGAAGGGATGGCTCTGTGGTAGGTTCCTCTGCCGTGCGCCAGAATTGAGAGGCGACGATGGTGACGGAGATGATGCCTTCCCAATTGGCGTCGATGGTGGTTCCGACTGTCAGGTGAGCATCCTGTTTACAGAATGCCTTGATGGAGGCCATGATCGCTTCCACCTCCCGGAGGGTCATATCCGGTCCACCCATGATGCTGATGAGGGCGGATTCCGCTTCGGTCAGCGCATTGGTGTTTTCGGCCAGGGGATGATGGAGCGCGCTTTCGACTGCGGTGAAGGCCCGATCAGGGCCTTTTCCCTCGCCGTAGCTAAAGGTGCTGAGTCCGCCGCTACAACGGGCAACGGTTCGAAGCGTGGCGAAATCGACATTCATTATGCCGCGTTGGACGAGGAGTTTCCAGATGGCGAACACGCCCATGCTGATGAGGGCATCGGCTTGGCGGAATGCTTCGGTTGCGGTGGCGGCGGCCCCGGCTGTGGCGGCCAGAGACTGATTCGGGACGGCAATGACCACGTCCGCCTGCTCCTGCAATTCGATAACGCATTTTTTGGCGAGAGCTGTCCGTTGCGTGCCCTCGAAATCGAAAGGCAATGTTGCGAGAACGATGACCAGCGCGCCGGTTTCATGCGCGGCGCGGGCAAGGACAGGCGCGGCTCCGGTTCCCGTGCCGCCGCCGAGGGCGGTGACGAGGAAGACCAGATCGGTTTCCGTGAAGAGACCTCGCAAGGTGTTAAAGTCATCTTCGGCGGCGAGTCGTCCGAGTTCGGGGTCCCCGCCGGTGCCTAATCCGCGTGTGAGTTTCTTGCCGATCTGGATGCGCTGGGGAGCCTGATTGGCGTAAAGCGTTTGCGCGTCGGTGTTGATGGCGGTCAGCGCAGGTCCGTTTTCCCACTGCTTGACCATGCTGGCGATCGCATTGCAACCGCCGTCGCCGACGCCGATGACGGCGATCCGATTGGGTGACAAGACTGTATCAACTGTTTTCATGGGATTCTGTTAACCGTTACCGAAGAGTTTCTTGAAGACGCGTGTGATCGAAGGCGCGCGTTGTTTTTCCCTGGTGGCATTGATGAAGGCGTAGCGGATCAAGCCGGCGACGGTGGCATATTCCGGGCGTTCTGAAATTGCGGCCAAGCCACTGAAACCGACTGGGCGGCCAAGCATGCAGGGCAGTCGGAATACCCGTTCCGTCAGTTTGATCAAGCCCCGCATCTGGGATCCACCGCCGGTCAAGACGATACCAGCTCCCAGTTGGTGAAGGATGCCCTGGCGCTCCATATCGTGAAGGATCATATTCAGGATCTCTGTCATACGCAGATGCATGACGGTATGAAGTCCAGAGAGGCTGACGGAGCGGGCGGGATAACCCACCTCGGAAGGGATCTCCACGCGGGTGCCGCGGGCGATTTCTTCGGCGATGGCGCTTCCGGCTTCCTTCTTGAGCCGCTCGGCCTGTGAACGGGGAATATTGAAGGCGAGCGCGATATCATTGGTGACGTGGTCGCCGCCGAGCCGGAGGGCGCCGGACGCGGCGAATGTGCCGGCGGCATAGGCGGTGTAGGTGGTGGTGCCGCCACCGAGATCAATAACGAGGACGCCGCCTTCCTTTTGTTCGGGAGTCAGGACCGCCAAGGCGGAGCAGAGTCCGCTGAAGGCGACATCAGCCACATTTGTAGTCGGGATGTCCTCGAACAATCGTACGGCGTTGCGCATATGACTGGCCTTGGCGTGCAAGATCAGCATATCCAGTCCGAGGTTGGCGCCTTCAAACCCTATAGGTCGGCCGACTCGTTCGCCGTCGACATAGAAGATTTGCCCAATGGAATGAATGATTTTGCGGTCCGACTCGAGAGTGACGGCGCGGGCGACTTCGGTCACCTGCTGGACGTCGTCATCGGTAACGCCTTCGGCTGGTTTGGCGATGGGGATGGTGCCGCGACTAACCATGGAATCCACATGACCTCCGCCAAGCGCCACATGAACCTGATTGATGGAGACCTGGCCGGTTTCCTCGGCTCCGGCAAGCGCGCCGCGGACGCAAACGAGGACATGGTCAATATCGGTGATTTCGCCCTTCCGCACGCCGGATGAGCCATGTTCACCGATGCCGGAAATAATGATGTACCCATCGTCGCGCATTTCGCCGACGAGAGCCACCACCTTTGTGGTTCCGATTTCAACAGCTACAACAGGAGGCAATGCCATAAGTCCTCTATAACAACTTAATATTCCTGCGCGGGAACATAGTGATCCCCGTAGGTTAGGTCCAAATTGACGATTTTCTTGCCGCGTTCCTCCGACGCCCGCATCGCGGTGGCGAGATGGGAAATTTTACCCTGCAGTTCCTTGACGCCCTGCTCGGTGACTTTGGTCATGTCGGACCAGGCGATTTTCACGCGTTCTCCTGCGGCGAGATAAAGTTCCACGGAATCCTTGGCGCTGACATCCACGGAGGCGACACGGATCATCTCGGCGCCGTGTGTTTTATTACAGGCATTAACGGCCAGAATGCCGTTCTTGACGTACTGATCCACTTCGACGCCCGGATGGAGGTTGGTTTCCGCGCAACCGCTGATGACGGGGAATTCCCTAGTGTGGGAGCGGAGATTGAACGTGTACCCATCGGTATCCGTGGCCAGTGCGCCCCGTCGTCCGATCTTGGCGATAGGAGTGCGTTCCTGAACCGTGATGACTAGCGTGCTCGGGAGTTGGCGATGGATGGAGATGGATTTGGCCAGCGGGGTGGATTTAAGGAAGGAGGTGCGAAGTTTCCGTATATTAAAGGAGAAGATGTTCTGACCTTCCTTGATGCCGGTGCTTTCCCGGATTTCGGAGCGGGTGATCATGGCGCCTTCCACCTGGATGTTGATGGTCTTGATGGTGAATTTTGGATTATCCCAGAAGAGCCAAGCGCCAATGAGCCAGACGATATAGCCAGCCAGGGCAATGGCGGCGACACTGGCCATGGGTATCCATGCCGCTTTTGGGAGGAGCGGTTTTTGACGGGAGCGGCCAGTGGGTTCCGGGGGGGCCGGTTTGCGTCGCCTGTTTTCCGCCGATTGTTTTTTACCAAAGAACATACCTGATATTTAACCCTAAAGGTTGCGTTAGTCCAGCGCCGCCATCTCCATGATGCGACGGCACAATTCTGGGAATTCGATGCCGGCGGCGAGCGCCGCCTCCGGGAGCAGGCTGGTTTCAGTGAAGCCGGGGATATTGTTCAATTCGAGGACAAAGAGGTTTCCTTGCGGGTCGAGCCTGAAATCCACTCGGCCGAGTCCACGGCAACCGAGCGCCTTGAACGTTTGCAAGGCGATGGTTTTGCAGAGGCTTTCGATGGCTGGCTCCAGCGGCGCCGGGCAGAGGTGCCGCGAATGGCCCTTGGTGTATTTGGCGTCGAAATCATACCAGCCTTCCGGCGCGAGGATCTCGATGACCGGCAGGGCGAGTTCGCCGACGATGCCAACGGTTAGTTCGCGGCCGGGGATAAAGGCTTCGACGAGGACTTCGCCGTCATAACGGAGTGACTCGTTGAAGGCGCTGGTCCATTCGGATTCCTGCGAGACTTTGAAGATGCCGATGGTGGAGCCCTGGCAGGGCGGTTTGACGACCACGGGTAGCGGGAGTGTGCGGCGGGTCGGGGAGGAAAGCACCTCGTAGGCGGCGGATGGAATTCCGGAGCGTGTGAAGACGATTTTGCTGAGTCGTTTATCGAACGCTGTCCGGCTGGATTCCGGATTCGAGCCGGTATAGGGAATTCCCCTGGCCTTCAGGAGGTTTTGCACGGTGCCATCCTCGCCGAATTCGCCGTGCAGGGCCACGAAAGCGGCCTCAATGCCGGCGGGCAGGGAAAGGGTGCGGTCGTGGATATCCACCTCGGTGACGGTGTAACCGGCGGCGCTCAGCCCCTTGGCGACGGCGGCTCCGGATTTTAGGGAAACTGCTTTTTCGGAAGAGGGGCCGCCCATGAGAACGGCGACCTTGTTGTACTTTCGTTTAGTTGAACTCACCATCAAGACCTGCTTATTAGAATTTGCTCGCTTCTTCATAATGACAAGAGGCCACGGGTACAAGGAAATTCAATGCGATGCGCTGGGGATGAGAAGGGGGAAAGGTTAAGGGACGAGGGGATTAGAAACTTAGGCTGTTGAAGGGGTTGGAGTTGAATTGGGGGCGGGATGAGGATTGACGGGGGGCGGGGGAGTTGCGGCGGTCAGAGGGGCGGGAGGAAGAGCCGGGGGCCCCACCGGAGCCTGCCGGGGATTTACTCTTGGCGCTCAACGCAATACGCTTGCGCTGGGCGTCGATATCCAGCACACGGACCTTGACGCGATCACCAGCGGTCACGACTTCGGCGGGATCAGAGATGTAACGGTCGGCTAATTCGGAAATGTGGACCAATCCATCCTGATGAACACCAATATCCACAAAGGCGCCAAAGGCGGTGACGTTGGTGACAATCCCCATCAGCTCCATGCCGGGCTTGAGATCCTCGATGGAAGTGACGTCGTCGCGGAAACCAATGGCCTCGAAGTTTTCGCGCGGGTCGCGGCCGGGTTTCTTGAGTTCGGCGATGATGTCCTTGAGGGTCGGCTCGCCGACTTCGGGGCTGATGTATTTCTTGATGTCTATTTTGTCGGCCAAGGTCGCGTTGCCGACGAGGTCCTTGAGTTCTACGTTGAGATCCTTGGCTATGGCCTCGACCAGGGCGTAGCGTTCCGGATGAACGGCGGAGGCATCGAGGGGGTGTTTCCCGCCGTGGATGCGTAGAAAGCCGGCGGCTTGTTCAAAGGCTTTGGGGCCCAGGCTGGGGACCTTGAGTAACTCGGCGCGGCTATGGAAGGCGCCCGCCTTGTCGCGGTGCGAGACGATCTTCTTGGCGAGACTGCCGCCGATGCCTGAGACCCGAGCCAGAAGGAACGCGCTGGCGGTGTTGAGTTCCACGCCGACATGGTTCACGCAACTGACCACAACATCCTCAAGCTTCTGCGTCAGCAAAGGCTGATGGACATCGTGCTGGTACTGACCGACGCCGATGGATTTGGGGTCGAGCTTGACCAGTTCCGCGAGCGGATCCTGCAGGCGGCGTCCGATGGAAATGGCGCCGCGCACGGTGAGGTCCAGTTCGGGGAATTCCTCGCGGGCGACTTCCGATGCGCTGTAGATACTGGCGCCGGATTCGTTGACCTGGATGACGGTGACGTTCTTGATGTTGGCTTTCTTAAGTGTGTCGCGGATGAACGTCTCGGTCTCGCGTCCTGCGGTTCCGTTGCCGACGGCGATGGCGGTGGGCTGGAACTTGGCGATCCATTTTGCCAGGTCGATACGGGCTTCCATTTCCGCGCGGTCGCCCTGACTCAGGAAGAGCGTGGTGTTGGCGAGGAATTTTCCGGTGGCGTCTAGAGCCACGCATTTGCAGCCGGTCCGGATGCCGGGGTCCACGGCGATGACCGGTCGTCCGCCCAGAGGGGCCGCGAGAAGCAGACTACGCAGGTTCTTGGCGAAGATTTCCACGGCGGCGCGGTCAGCCTTCAGTTTCAGGTCCACGGAGACATCGGTTTCCACGCTGGGGGCGATGAGGCGCTTGTAGGCGTCCTCGATGGCGGTGGTGAGATGGATGGCGAATGGGGAGCGGTCATTGAGTTTCATGAGTTGGCCGATTCGTTTTAGAATGGGCTCGGATTCGACGACCAGGGATCGGCGGAGGATGCCTTCGGTCTCGCCGCGGCGGATGGCGAGATAGCGATGGGAAGGGATGTCGGCGGCCTTTTCCTTGAATTCATAATACAGCTCGAACTTGGTTGGCTCCTTGGTGGCTTCCTTGACGGCTTCGGACACGATGATGCCGTTGGTGGCGAAGGACTGGCGGACGAGCGAGCGGACTTCGGCGTTTTCCGAGACGAGTTCCGCGACGATGTCGCGGGCGCCGGACAGGGCCTCGTCGGTGGTGGCGACCTTCTTGTCCGGGTCTATGAACGCTTTGGCGGATTCCTCGGGGGAGCCTGTGATGGTTTGTTGGAGAATGATCGTGGCGAGGGGATCGAGGCCTTTTTCGCGGGCGATCATGGCGCGGGTTCGGCGTTTGGGTTTGTAGGGGAGGTAGAGATCCTCGAGCGCGTTTTTGGTGGTGCAGGTGAGGATGCGTGATTTCAGGTCGTCGGTTAACTTGCCCTGTTCCTCGATGGACGCGAGGATGGTGGTGCGGCGGTCTTCCAGGTCACGGTAATACTGGAGTCGTTCCTGGATTTTGCCGACCTGGACTTCGTCGAGGTTCCCTGTGACCTCCTTGCGGTAGCGGGAGATGAAGGGGATGGTGCTGCCGTCGAGGAGGAGTTTGGCGACGGCGAGGATCTGGCGAGGCGCGATGTTCAGTTCAGAGGCGAGGCGCGGGATGGATGAGGCGTCGAGGGATTCCGATGGATCAAGTTCAGCAACCATGTTGTTCTCCGGTCATAACGTTGTGTGTCCCTCCCAGGGGTGGGAGAAAGGGCGGGGATTGTAGCGATTTGCCGTTTGAGGGAAAGAGGGAAAAATTTCTGTGGCACTGCGGACACCGAAAAGCCGTGACTATTCGTGCGTAACTCGTTACAAAACGCGCGACATATGGAGGGCGGGCGGATATTTCCGTCTGGTAGAAGAACATTCAAGAAGGTTGAAGACTATGCTGACGTTGATTTTATCGTTGTTGGTGATGGCGGGCGTGTGGAGCGGACTCCGTTATGGGGCCGGGATGCAGGGGCCGTGGGATGTGGTGATCGCGGTGCTGGCAGGGATTGGGCTTTATGTCGGGGCCATGTTGCTCGTGCGGCGGTGGGTTGGGGCCATCATGGATGGGATCCAGAAGCGGATTGCGGACAAGAACAATACCCTGATGAGGAAATACCAGCAGATGGGAAGTCGGGGCGGGAATGTGAAGTTGCTCATGGATCAGGCCCGCAAGGACCAGAATGTGGTTCTGGCGGAAGCCCTGGAGGCGACGCGCAAGCTGGACATTTACGTCAAGTGGAGTCCGTTGTTGGATTGGCAGATTAACGCCATCCGCATCCAGTTCCTTTATTCGTTGCGGAAGTTTGAGGAGGTTGACCGGCTCCTGCCCAAGGCTTTGCTTACGGATCCGTTGCTGGGTTGCATGAAGATGTGCCGGCATTATCAGCGTGGCGAGGAAGCTGATTTGGAGAAGGCCTACAACAAATTCCGAAAGAAATTCAAACAGGAGTCCGCGCTGGTTTACGCGACGTATGCATGGATGTTACTTCGCAAGAAACAACGCGAGAAAGCCCTGAAGGTGCTTGTGGATGGCAAGACGGCGACCGAGAACGAGGTGCTGGAGAAGAACTGGGAAATCGTGGCGAATGATAAGATCAGCCATTTCTCCAACGCTGGCTTTGGCGAGGCGTGGTATGCCCTGCTTCTGGAGGAGCCTAAACCGCCCAAGCAACGTGTGCAGATGAAGCGGTTCTAGCCGCTTCGCGATATTGCGTACAATATTTCGTCGATTGAATCGTTTACTTCAATGAGTATCGTGGCCATGAGTATTTCCTGTCAATTTGGACGACGTGAACGGGATTACCGGAAGGACGGGTTAGTCTGTCATTTCTTCCGGTATTCCGGATGTGCGCTATTGGCAGGGATCATGGTGCTGGCGGGGACCGGGTGTGCGACGATCAAGCGGGCCCGTGAGGCGCAGGATGCCAAGAAGGCGCCACCTGGCGAGCGCACGGTGAAGGCGGCGGAGATCGGGTTGGGATCGAATTCGGTCGTGACGGTCACGAATGCCACGAGAATGGCGTTGGACTACCGGCCGACCCTGATTCAGGCGCGGCAGGTGTTGGCATCGGCCAAGGCTCAGGAGCAGGAGGCGGTGTCGGCTTATTGGCCGGAAGTTAACGCCGCGGTTGCCTATTCCCGCAAGACGTCGAATTCCTCTGGCCAACCGTTCAGCAATAAATCAACGGACGCGCTCAGCGGATCGGTTGGATTCGATATGATGATTTACGATTTTGGCAAGACGCCGGCCCTGGTCAGGCAAGCGGTTGAGAACCTGATTGTGGCGGAGGAGACGCTGGAAGCCGTTAAGAGTGATGTCGTCTATGAAGTCCGCACGGCGTTCTTTGATTTATGCCGGGCGCAGGAATTGATGAAGGAAGCGGAGGACGCGGTGATGCAGTTCGAGAAGCATCTCGAGCAGGCCAGGGTGTTTTTCGAGGTGGGGACGCGCATCCGGTATGATGTGACCAAGGCGGAAGTGGATTTAGGGAATGCGCGTTTGTTGAAAATTGATGCCGCCAATGCGTTGGAAACGACGCGCGTGGCCTTGAACCAGAGCCTTGGACTGGCTGAGGACCCCGGGTTTAAGGTCAAGGCGGGCGCAATCGAGCAGGTGGAGGGGAACGAGGAAGTGTTGATGGCCATTGCGCGGGAGAGACATCCGGAACTGCGGGCCCTGCGCGCGCGGGAGCGGGCGGCCTCCGCGGCGGTGGATGCGGCGATTGCCAGCCTGTATCCTTCGCTGGGCATTGGCGGGGATTACGCGGGGAGTGGATCGCAGTTCCCGTTGACGTGGAATTGGGCGGTGATGGCGCGGTCGGCGGTCAGTTTGTTCACGGGCTGGAGGGAGACGGCAAAGGTGGATGAGGCGGTGGCGGCGATGCGCGCGGCACGCAGTCGGGTGGCCGAGCGCGAGCAGTTGATCTATCTGGATATCCGGCGCGGGTTGAGCAGTTTGAACACGGCGTGCGAGCGGCAGGTCCTGACGGATTTGATTGTGAGAGAGGCAACGGAGAGCCTGGCGCTCGTCAATGAACGGTACCGGCAGGGGAAGGCCTCGGCGATAGAAGTCACGGATGCGCAGGTTGCCTTGACGGCGGCCAGGGTTGCCAGGGTTAGGGCACGGTTTGACCGCCAGAAGGCGGTGGCGCAGGTGCAACATGCAATAGGAAACGGGGAACCATGAAGAAGTGGAAAATCATAGCGGGCGTGGTGGTGGCCGCGGCTGTGGCTGGTGGCGTGATGTGGTGGCGATCGGTTAAGCCGGAAGCGACACAGTACCGGACGGTGGCCGTGGAGAAGGGCGAGTTGGTGCAGACGGTGCGGGCCTCCGGAACGGTTAAGCCCATCCGGCTGGTCGAAGTTGGCACTCAGGTCAACGGTCCTATCCAAACGCTGTATGTGGATTTCAACGATCAGGTCAAGACGGGTGATTTGGTGGCCCAGATTGAGCCGACCGTCTACAAGGCGCGACTGGCGCAGGAGCAGGCGAATGTGTTGCAAAGCGAGGCCTCGGTGGATCAGGCGCAGGCCAAGCTGGCGCAGTCCGAGAAGGATTTGCTCCGTTCCCGTGAGCTGGCGAAGCGGGATATGCTCTCGCAGGCGGATCTGGATGCGGCGTTGGCCATGCGGGATACGCTGGCGGCGCAACTGAAAGTGGCGCTTGCTGATGTGGAGCAGAGCAAGGCGTCGCTCCAGTTGGCGCAGGCGAACCTCAATTATACAGTCATTCGTTCGCCGGTGGACGGGGTGGTGATCAAGCGGAACGTGAGCGCCGGGCAGACGGTGGTGGCGAGCATGTCGGCGCCGGTGTTGTTCCAGATCGCGCTGGATTTGAAGCAGGTTGAAATTGAAGCCGGAGTGCCGGAAGCGGATATCGGGATGATCCGCGTAGGACAGAAGGTGACGTTTACGGTGGATGCCTATCCCAATGAATTTCATGGCACTGTGGCTCAGATCCGCCTGGCGGCTACGATGTCGCAGAACGTGGTGACGTATCCGGTGATCATCCGGGCGGAGAATCCGGAAGTGAAGCTTTTCCCTGGCATGACGGCGAATGTTGTGTGCGAAGTGGCCCGGCGTGAGGGTGTGCTCAAGGTTCCCAATTCAGTCATGCGGTTCAAGATGGCGACGGGCAAGGGCGAGAAAGTGGTGGCGGGGTCCAAGGTATGGTTGCTGAAAAGTGCGGACCAGCCGCCCGTGGCGGTCAAGGTTAAGACAGGAATCACTGACGGCTCGTTCGTGGAATTGATCGAGGCTCCGGGTCTTGAGGAGGGTTCCCTGCTGGTTATCCGAACGAACGGAGTTGCTACGGGTTCGAAGGATGATGTCAAGAATCCCTTTGCACCCCAGCAGCCGGAATCGAGTCGTCGTCGGTTGCCGCGTTAGGATCAGGATATGCTGATTACACTCCGAGAGGTCTTCAAGATATACCGGATGGGCGAGATCGAGATCCCCGCGTTGAAGAACGTCACGCTGGAGATCGGGCGGGGTGATTTTGTGGCCATTATGGGGGCGTCGGGGTCTGGCAAGAGCACGTTGATGAATGTTCTGGGGTGCCTGGATACGCCGACGTCAGGGGAGTATTGGCTGGATGGTGAGCAGGCTGGCTTATTGAGCGCCGACCGGCTGGCTGGTTTGAGGAACCAGAAGATCGGGTTTGTCTTCCAGAATTTCAATCTGCTGCCGCGGACAAGCGCTTTGGAGAATGTGGAGTTGCCGTTGTATTACGCTGGCAAGATCAGGAGCGCGGAGCGGAAGCGGAGGGCGGAGGCCTTGCTGGATCGGTTGGGGTTGGGGGGGCGGATGCATCACTTTCCCAGCCAGCTTTCCGGTGGTCAGCAACAGAGGGTGGCGATAGCCCGTGCGCTGGTCATGGAACCACCCTTGATCCTGGCGGATGAGCCGACGGGCAACCTTGATAGTCGCGCCAGTGCGGAGATCATGGCGCTTTTTACGGCGCTTAACGCGGAAGGGATCACCATAGCGATGGTGACGCATGAGCAGGACATTGCGGGGTTTGCGAAGAGGATCATCCACATGCGTGACGGGGAGGTTGTATGACAGGTGACGTCATATTCCGTGTGGCGATCCGCGCCTTGATGAGGAACAAGGGGCGGGCGTTGTTGACGGCACTGGGGATTATCATCGGGATTGCCGCCGTGATCGCGGTGATTTCCGTTGGGCAGGGTGCTTCCGCGCTGATGAAGGCCCAGATCAGCAGTATGGGGAACAATTTGGTAATGGTGTTTCCGGGAAGCGCGCGGGTGGATGGGGTGCGTGGGGCAGGAGGGACCCAGCAAAACCTGACAGCCGAGGATGGCGAGGCGATTCTTCGGGAATGTCCGATGGTGAGTGCGTTGAGCCCGGTGATTCGCAGTAAAGGCCAGGTGGTTTATCGGGAGAATAATTGGCAGACGTCCATCCAGGGGGTAGCTGAGCAGTATCCGGAAGTCCGGAGCTGGGAACTCGAGGAAGGTGATTTCTTTGTGGAGAATGATATGCGCCGGGGGGCGCGGGTGTGTGTGCTTGGTAAGACGGTGGCGATCCAGTTGTTCAAAGATGAGAGTCCGGTGGGCAAGGATATCCGGATCCGGAATATGTCGTTCCGGGTTGTGGGAGTCTTGGTTTCCAAGGGAAGCACGGCGTGGGGGCAGGATCAGGATGACACAATTATCATGCCGTGGATTACGGTGCGGCGCGTGATTCAGCGGTCCGAGTTCCTGAATGTGGATCAGTTGATGATGAGTCTGCGCAACATGGACGATTTGGCGCAGGCTAGGGCGGAGATTGCCGCGATTTTGCGGCAGAGGCATCGGCTGGGATTCGAGGCGGAGGATGATTTCATGATTATGGATATGACGGAAGTGACGCAGACGATCACGTCGGTGTCGCGGATGATGACGTTACTGTTGACGATCATCGCTTCCATTTCGTTGGTGGTGGGCGGGATTGGCATCATGAATATCATGCTGGTTTCGGTGACGGAGCGGACGCGTGAGATTGGATTGCGGATGGCGGTGGGCGCCAAGCGCGGGGATATCCTGTGGCAGTTCCTGATTGAGGCGATGGTGCTGGCGGGGGTGGGCGGAATCATTGGGGTGTGCGTGGGGATCATGGTGGCGAAGATTGTGGCGACGACCAATAGTTGGCCGGTTTCCATTGCGCCGGGCTCAATTCTGCTGGCACTGTCGTTTGCGGCTGGAGTGGGGATCTTTTTCGGGTTTTATCCGGCGTGGCGCGCGGCAAGGCTTAGCCCCATTGACAGTTTGAGGAGAGAGTAACCAAATCATAGTGCCGTCGATATTAGAACTGAACAGGGAAGGACGGGTCTCCTCGAGCAGTCACACGGTGGCGCGGCGGAGATGAGAGAGGGGATGGGTGTTCACGAACGATTGACGATGCGGTTCTTTCTGTCATCATGTCTCGCTTTGTGAATAGGGGATTATGATGGCAACTTCGACTGAGCAGGATTGGAATTGGCTGGCGGACTTGAATCCACAGCAACGGCAGGCGGTGACCCATGGGGAGGGGCCCCTGTTGGTGGTGGCTGGCGCGGGTAGCGGCAAGACAAAAACCCTGGCCTATCGCGTGGCTTATTTGATCGCCCAAGGGGTTCCACCGGAGCGCATTCTATTGATGACCTTCACGCGGCGGGCCGCCGAGGAAATGGTCAAGCGGGCGGCGGCGATTTGCGAGCATGGGCCAGCCATCACGGCGCGGGTCTGGGGCGGCACATTCCACGCCATTGCCAACCGGATCCTGCGGACATACGCCACGCAAGCCGGGCTGACGCCCGGGTTCACGGTCATGGATGAAGCGGACGCCGAGGACCTGGTAAATGTGGTGCGGCATGAGTTGAATTTGGCCAAGGGTGAAAAGCGGTTTCCCCGGAAGGGGACTTGTTTGGCGATCTATTCCCGATGCCTGAACGGCGGGGAGTCGCTGGAGTCCGTGCTGAGGCAGTTCTATCCCTGGTGTGTGGAGTGGAAGGATCAACTGAAGACGCTGTTCGTGAATTATGTGATCCGCAAGCAACAGCGCGGCGTGCTGGATTATGATGACCTGCTGTTCTACTGGCGTCAGTTGTTGACGGATGACGCGATGGCGAAGGAGTTGGGCGGTCGGTTTGATCATGTGCTGGTGGATGAGTATCAGGACACGAACATTGTGCAGGCGGATATCCTGCGCGGGATGCGGAAGAGCAATTCCAACATCATGGTGGTGGGGGATGACGCCCAGAGCATCTACAGTTTCAGGGCGGCGAATGTGAGGAATATTCTGGATTTCCCGAAGCAGTTTACGGGGACAACGGTGATTACGCTTGAGCAGAATTACCGGTCGGTGGAGCCGATTCTGGACACAACGAACACGTTGATTTCGCATGCGCGGGAGCGGTTCACGAAGGATTTGTGGTCGAACCGCAAGGAGGGGCAGAAGCCGTTGCTGGTGACGTGCCGGGACGAGGCGTCGCAGGACAAGTACGTGGTGGACAGGATTCTTGAGCATTACGAGCAAGGGGTCCCGTTGCACAAGCAGGCGGTGTTGTTCCGCGTGGGGCATTTATCGGACTCGCTGGAAATCGAGTTGGCGCGGCGGAACATTCCGTATCACAAGTATGGCGGGCTGAGGTTTCTTGAGGCGGCGCATGTGAAGGATATGGTCAGTATTTTGAGGGTGGTTGAAAATCCGCTGGATGAGATTGCGTGGTACCGGGTGTTGCAGTTGATTGAGGGGATCGGGCCGGCGACGGCTGGCCGGGCGATTGCGCACGTGGCCAAGGAGCGTGATCCGCGGGCGATCCGGAGTTTTGAGGGGCCGATGGCGGCGCGGGCGGGATTGAAGGGGTTGGCCGGATTGATGGATGATCTGGTGGCGCAGGGGGAATCGAATCCGTCGGGGCAGGTGCAGAGGATCCGGGCGTTTTATGATGAGGTGTTGGCGAAGCGGTATGAGAACTCGGTGCAACGGCAGAGGGATATTGAACATATTGAGCAAATAGCCGCTGGTTACAAGTCGCGGCGGCAGTTCCTGACGGATTTGACGCTTGATCCGCCGAGTTCCACGAGTGATCTGGCGGGGGCCCCAATGAGGGATGAGGACTGGCTGGTGCTTTCCACGATTCATTCCGCCAAGGGGTGTGAGTGGGATGTGGTGTATTTGATCCATGCGGCGGACGGGTGGTTGCCTTCGGATATGGCGTCGGGCAGTGACAAGGAGTTGGAGGAGGAGCGGCGGCTGGCGTATGTGGCGATGACCCGTGCCAAGAATTTCCTCTATGTGAGCTGGCCGATGCGGTATTACCACCGGCGGTCAAAGTTTGGTGATGCCCACAACTATGCGCAGATTTCCAGATTTCTTTCCGATGATGTGCGGGCGACCTGCTCGTTGAAATCGTTCGGGGTCAGCGCTTATCCGGCGGATGAAGGTTCCTACTCGGGGGATATCGTCGGGCGCGTGAGGCGAGAAATCAGTTCCATGTGGGATTGACATTGAGTTTCGGCGGTTTTCTCCGTTTGGTTCAGGAATTTCCAGGGGAGTGACATACAACAAAGCGGAACACGTTGCTGAGGAAACGATTGACAAGGATTGGTGAAAATCGAACAAGGGCCTTCGTGTCTGTTCCCGTTTCCCGCACAGTAGATCAGGACCC
Source organism: uncultured Verrucomicrobiota bacterium (assembly GCA_964508705.1). Lineage (GTDB taxonomy): Bacteria > Verrucomicrobiota > Kiritimatiellia > CAIKKV01 > CAITUY01 > CAZDUS01. Next base: position 1,383 of record CAZDUS010000039.1, on the reverse strand, counting down.
CCTTGACAATCGTAAAGGAGTAGAACAACCATGAGAATTCGCATCGTATTCGAACAGGCACAGACTCCTACATTCACAGTTAACAACGGTTGCCTTGGCCGGGTGACCGGCGCCTCCCTCACCTGGGCCGTTGACCTCCCGGACGCCCGGCTGGCCCCCGGCGCGCCGGCCACGCGCGTGAACGTGCGGACGAAGTCCTTCGGTTTTACGTTCTTTGCCCGCGATGTCCGGTCGGACTGGCCCATCTGGATCCCGCCGTACGGCGTGGCCGTGGTGCCGGGCGCCGACAAGCGGGACTACCGGCAGGTCGCCGACGATATCCGCAGCCGCAAATTGAAGAGTGAACTTGACCGGATCGCTGCCGAGCCGGAAGAGACATACGAGAATGCCGCCGCCGCGACGCGGGATGACGCCTGCGAGACGTGGCTGGGCGTGAGCCGCGACATGCGGCTGTTCCGGGTGGGGTTCCATCCACGCGAGGGGTATCTGGGCTTCATCCAGGCGAGATACCCTAGCATGCCCCGCCCTCAGGGTGGGTATCCGAACGGGGTGGAACTGGGGCTGATGGCAGGGCGCGGGGCGGGGTGCTCGGTCAACATCAGGCGGTATCTCGAAGATGGCGTGCTGCCGATCTTGAACGCCGAGCAGTGGGATGGCGCGCTCCTCTACCATATGACTGCTTTCGTGACGCTGGAGAAATCGCCCTTGACCGCCCGGACCCTGCGCGGCACCCAGTTCCTGCTGGCGGACGAATACTCCTACGGCCGTATGCACCTCGAAAAGGAGAAGGCATTTGTTGAGGCCCATCGCGAGGAGGAGACCCAGGGGCGGAAGGAGGAAACCGTTCTGATGGTCCGCATGGAGGTGGTGAACACCGGAACCTCGCCGCACTACGCGTTCCTCACGTCAGTACATCCCGAGAGGAGATCGCCGCTCCGCAATCACAAGCATGACGGCCAACGGGGGTTTGGGATAACCGAGGAGGGACAGGTGTTCAGCGTCAACCGCCTTAACGGTCGGCCCATGCCGCAGCAGGAAGTGGCGATCCTGCTCGCGCCCGGCGAGAAGGCTGTGGTCGAGTCTGTTGTGCCGCACCAGTTCCTCCCGCGTGACCGGGCGGAAGCTCTGGCGGGATTCGACCTGCCGGAGCGGCTGGCCGAATGCCGGGCGTTCTGGCAGACCAAGTTGGCAGGTGCGGCTTCCATCCGTGTGCCGGAGCAGCGTGTGGATGAGATGATCCGCGCCGGCCTGCTGCATCTTGACCTTATCACCTACGGTCTGGAGCCGGATGGGACGTGCGGCGCGACGATTGGCGTCTACAGCCCCATCGGTTCTGAGAGTGCGCCGATCATCCAGTTCTACGATTCCGTCGGGTGGCACAAG
>CAZDUS010000038.1:0-20859 GCA_964508705.1 uncultured Verrucomicrobiota bacterium | reverse complement strand
AGATGCGGGATGTGGCGTGTGTGAATAAATCGTATCCCACGTTCTGGGATGATCTTAAACGGGTGGGTGGTTATGTCGGTTGATGTCATTGCGATTGATGGGCCTTCGGCGTCGGGGAAATCCACGGTGGCGCGAAAAGTGGCGGCGCGGCTGGGTCGGATCTATGTTGATTCCGGCGCGCTCTACCGGAGCATTGCGTGGAAGGCGATGACGGTGGGGTGTGACACCAGTTGCGGTGAGGCTGTGGTCGCGGCGCTGGGAGCGATGAAGGTGGAGTGCGATGTGGTTGCGGGTGCGGTGCGGTACCGGATTGACGGGTATGAACCGGCGGCGGAGATTCGTACGGAGCAGGTGAGCGGGCATGTCAGTCAGGTGGCGGCGGTGCCGGAAGTGCGCACGGCTATCACGGACAAGCTGAGGGGAATGAGCCGGTTTGGCGCTCTGGTGATGGAAGGACGCGACATTGGCACGGTGGTGTTTCCGGACGCGAAGGAAAAATTTTATCTGGATGCGAGTCCCGAGGAGCGGGCACGGCGGCGATCAGCCGAGTTGGTTGTGCCCGGCGGGAATGCGGATGTGTCGAAGGTGAAGAGTTCGCTTGAGGCTCGTGATCAACATGACCGGGGGCGGAAGACGGCGCCGTTGAAGGTGGCGGGCGATGCCCAGGTTATTGACACGACCGGGCTGGGCATTGACGATGTTGTGGAAGAGATTTTGAAGAGGATTCAGAAGTCGAAGGATTAACCAAGAAGTAATAAGGGCGTCGACGAGCGACGCCCCTACGGGTTTAAACAACAAAGGAGAAGAGCGATGATACTTGAGAAATATTCGATGGGAATTGGGGATCGGTTTGGTTGCCAGGGGGCGGCGCAGTTGCAGGCTTTTGTCAAGGCGGCGGCGAAGGGGATTAATGTGGTGCCGGTGTGGAACAAGTCCGAGCGCGAGCACGGGATTATTCACACGGTTCCGGCATCGGTGCGCGTGGAGGCGGATGCGGCGGTGAAGTCCGTGGGTTGGAAGAAGCCCTATCATGTGGATGCGGATCATATACACGGGAAGATCGTGGATAAATATCTGGAGGCGGCAGACTTCTTCACGATTGATGTGGCGGAGTTTATCGGTGGCGCTGTGGACGAAGCCGAGGTGTCGGCGTTCGTGAGTAAGCGCAAGGGGTCACTCAAGGCGTTGATGGCGATGGGGATTGAGGGGTTGACGGTGCCGACCGATGCGCAGTTGATGGCGATGGCGCGCAAGTATCTGCCGGCGGTCAAGGAGGCAGGGCGAACGTATCGGCGGGTTGTAGCGGCGAAAGGTGAGGATAAGTTTGTGGCCGAGGTCTCCATGGATGAGACGGATATTCCCCAGACTCCGCTGGAGCTGTTCATGATTCTGGCGGCGATTGCCGATGAGGGAATCAAGGCCCAGACGATTGCGCCCAAGTTCAGTGGACGGTTTAACAAGGGTGTGGATTATGTGGGTGATGTGGCGGCGTTCCGGCGTGAGTTTGAGGCGGATGTGCTGGCGATTCGCGCGGCGGTGAAGGAATTCGGTTTGCCTGCGAACCTTAAGCTCAGCGTGCATTCGGGAAGTGACAAGTATTCGATTTATAATCCGATTGCCGAAGTGGTTCGCAAGTATGGCGTCGGGTTGCATTTGAAGACGGCGGGGACAACGTGGCTGGAGGAATTGGCCGGGTTGGCGTCGGCGGGTGGCGCGGGGCTTGAGTTGGCGAAGGAAGTGTATGGCAAGGCGTTGGCGCGGTTTGACGAGTTGTGCAAGCCTTATGCCACGGTGATTGACATCAATCCGAAACGATTGCCCACGGTCGAGGCGGTCGCCAAGTGGAGTTCCAAGGATTACATGGCTGCGTTGCGGCATGACATGTCGTGTCCGGCTTATAATCCTGATATGCGCCAGATGTTGCATGTGGGCTACAAGGTGGCATCAGAGATGGGCGAGCGATATTTGTCGTTGGTCCGTCAGAATTCCGGTGTGGTCGGTGAATTAGTTGGCGGCAACATCTACCGGCACTTGGAGGCAGTGTTTGGCGCGGCGCAGGGGCGCTGATTTGCGAACATAGAGGAAGTTGGAAGAATAAAGGTGGCACTCTGAATGCAGAGGCCACCTTTTTATTTTCGGATCAGGCTTTGGATTTGTAGCCGTGTTCCACCTTGTCGGCGACATCGCGATAGCCAATATCGGCCTGATAGATTTGCTTGAAGCAGTCCATGGCTTCGGGCAGATGACCACTCATTTCCAGTGTTCTGCCTAATTCATAGACGACGGCCTTCTTCTGTTCATCCATGACCGGAAGGTCGGCGGCGGCCTTTTGGAGTTGCTCGGTGGCGAGATCGTATTGTTGCTTGGATTGGAAGCACAGGCCGAGGTGGTAGATGGAGCTAATGCGATGCTGGGCATTACGCTGGGAAGACTGGAATTGCTGGATGGCTTCATTGATGCGTGTTTGCTGGAACAGAAGCACGCCGAGGTCATGCTTGCTGGCCAGATCGTTAGGATAACGCGTGACACGTTCCTGGAGATCGTTGAAGAGGAATTGTGCGCGTTCCTGAATCTTTGACTCGATTGCGGCTGTCATGTTGCTCTGGCGCAGTTTGTCGATTTCAACGTCGAACGACTGGACGCGGGTGGCGCTGATGGCCTGATCAATGGATGGGTCGCGTCCGCCCGCCACGGTTTGGGCGTCCTTAAGCGTTGAGATGGCTTCCTCGAACATCTTGTTATTGGTGTAGAGAAGGGCGAGGGCGCGGCGGTAATTGATATTGTTGGGTTCGCGCTGGATTCGCAGTTTGTTTTCAGTGATAAGGGCCTCGATATCGTCCTTGCCTTTTACGGCTTTTTCCTCGCGTTCGAGTATTTCAGCTTTCTTTTCGTCGCGAATCATCTTGCGGAAGGATCCACCGGTGGCGGCGGCGTCGGACCAGCCGTCCTTGGCCATGCTGTCGATCGCCATGGAGTCTTTCAGCAGTTTCAGGGAGGCTGAGTCATTAGGTTTCAGGGCGACCAGAGTTTCGAAGCATTCGCGGCCCAGCCGGGACTGGTTGGTTTTCATGTAGAGTTGGCCGAGCGTTTCGAGGATGTAGGTGTCGCCGGGGTGCTGCTCCTGGGCCAAGGCAAGGGTTTGAATGGCGATTTCCGGTTCGTCGGCGGCTTCGGCGGCTTTGGTGAGCAATTTGACGTGTGAAATGTTGAGCGGGTCTTTTCGCAATAGTTTCTCGATGGTCTGAATGGCCTGCATGGGCTTTCCGGAGCCTAGAAGGGCATGGGCGGAAATCATCGAAGGCAGGGTTGAAAACATTGAGATGACCTGACCAAGCTGTCCGGACGGCTTCATCTTGAATTGTTTGACTTCGGCGGCACGGAGGAACTTGCGGGCCCGGTGGAAGGTGGGCTCGGCTGTGACGCAGGCGGTGAACATATCGATGGCGTAATCCAGATTACCGCGTTCCATGGCGGAGAACCCGCGGTTGAACATGTCTCTAATTTTCTGGGGGACTTGCTCGAGCGTAACTTCAGCCATGTGCAACCTCACTCCATCTTGTGTAAAAACCCTTCACAACTTGACATTACCTTGTTGGGTATATCAAAGTGCGAAGTTGCCATCCACAAAAAATGCGGACGGACACAGGGGTTCAGTCGAGTGAAATGTAAACGAGTGAGTAATTTGGCGGTGTTGCTGGTGATGGTGGTGACCTTGACGGCGATCCCGGCCTGGGCGGTGGCTTTGAGGGGGTTGTCGTTAAATGACGTGATGGCATCTCATGGTTTTGGCGCTCCCAGCGAATATGGCCGGTCCGTTGTATATCGCAGTCGATTTTCGACGGTGGTTTTTGAGGAAGGGACGCGCAGGGTGACAGTGGATGGCATGACACTGTATCTCAACAGGGCAGTCGATAAAGCGGGGAGAACCTGGGTGGTGTCGCCGATTGACGCGGCGGATACGTTGGGTGCCGTGTTTTATCCCGTGCGGGCATTGAAAATCGCGCGCGGGGTGAGGGTGGTGATTGATCCGGGGCATGGAGGAGAAGATCCGGGAGCCAGTGGAAGTCCGGGATTTGCAGAGAAGCGATTAACATTGGACATGGCAAAACGGATCAAGGCAAAACTTCGGGAATCCGGGGTGAATGTCTGGCTGACAAGAGATGGGGATTCGACGTTAAGCTTGGAGGATCGATGCAGGAAGATGTCGAAACAGGGTGCCGACGTGTTTGTCAGCATTCACTTCAATGCGTCGCGCAATCAGGCGACCTGTGGGGTGGAGACTTATATTGTGCCAGCGGCAGGGTGCCCCACGACAGCCGAGGAAGAGCGCAGGGTAGTGAAGGGACGTGCAGAGAATTGTCCCGGGAATAAGTTTGATAGCGCCAATGTTGTTCTCGCCTCATACGTTCACAAGGGGTTGGTGGCGCACAGCAGAGCTGAAGATCGGGGAATCCGGCGGGCGAGGTTTTATGTGATCCGCAACGCGACTTGCCCGGCAATCCTGGTGGAGTGTGGATTTTTGAGTAATCGGCGCGAGATGGCGCGGATTGAGGAAGAACCGTACCGGGCGCAACTGGCCGAGGGGATTTCCCGTGGAATCCTGACCTACCTTTATCGTGTGAGGGAACTACACCAGCCGCCTGTGTTCAAGTAAGGGATGTCAGATCAGGGGTTGACCTGTGCGACGCAGGGCAATTGGCTTTCCGAGAATTTCGGCGCTCACAATCATCTGGCGGAGTTTTTGCCGTGAGTGGAGTTGTTTCGAGAGTTCATGAAGCCTGTCGGAATCATTATCGTCTGAAATTCGCAATGTGGTGATTGACGATTTGGTTTCCGGGAATTGAGCGTTCCAGGAGAAGTCCCTTGATACTGGAGCCGGGGCAGGGACAGCGGCGGCCACTGGAACTGGCCGTGAAGGGATGGCGGGTACTTGGGCCGGTTGCTTTCGGATCGTTGGTTTCCGTTGAAGTTGCGCCTGCGTGACGGGGCGGGGTTGAGTTGTGGGGATGGGGGGTGGTTGATGCCTTTCAGTCGGTTCGGGTTCGGAGGGGTTACCCTGCTTGGCGATTCCTTTCTCCAATTCCTCGAAGAAGCGGCGGAGATCATCCTGGGGGTTCATCGGGTCGTTAACATCAGGTTCAGAAGGAGGTGGCTGACGGGGTGCGTTTGGTCCTCCGCGCTTTGCCGCTCCCTGCATGATCAACCATATCACCACGGCGACGATGCCGATGATGGCATCGAAACTCAGGGCGGCTATGGGGCCAATGATCATTAAATTCTTTCTTCCTGATCTGAGGTTACCCGTGCCGCGCGATTGAGCGGCACGGGCAGCCCGTTGATTGTGACTAGCTTATGTCGATTGATTTTTCGGCATACCGTCCTCGGAAATCGATTTTCGCATATCGGTATCCGACTGGATGTTTTGCATCCTGTAGAAATCCATTACGCCCAGATTGCCCTTGCGAAAGGCTTCCGCCATGGCCTTGGGGACTTCCGACTGGGCTTCGACGACCCGGGCTTGCATTTCCTGGACCAGTGCGCGCATTTCCTGCTCACGGGCGACGGCGGTGGCGCGACGTCCTTCGGCTTCAGCCTGACGCATCTTCTTGTCGGCCTCGGCCCGCTCGGTTTCCAACATGGCGCCGACGTTGGCCACATCCTTGGCGCCGGTTCCGGCGACGCTGATATCAGCGATGTCGATGGAAACGATCTCGTAGGCGGTCTGTGAGTCGAGCCCGCTTTCCAGCACGCGGCGGCTGATGTGGTCGGGATTCTCCAGGACGTCCTTGTAAGTGGCGGAGGAGCCGATGGCGCTGACGATGCCCTGTCCGACACGGGCGATGATGGTGTCTTCGCCGGCGCCGCCGACGAGCTGCTCAAGATTGGTGCGGACGGTCACGCGGGCCTTGACGAGAAGGCGAATGCCATCCTTGGCGACGGCGTCCAGCATATTGGCGTTGCTCTTCTGCGGATCCGGGCAATCAATGACCTTGGGAATAACGCTTGTGCGGACGGCTTCGTAGACGTCGCGACCGGCGAGGTCGATGGCGGCGGCCTTCTGGAAGCTCAAGTCGATGTTGGCCTTGTCGGCGGCGATCAGACCTTGCACCACGTTGATGACGTTACCACCGGCGAGGTAATGGGCCTCGATGATGTCGGTGGAGAGGTTCAAGCCAGCCTTGATCAGCCTGATTCGCGCGTCCACGATCAGGGTGGGCGGGACGCGGCGGAGCTTCATTCCGACGAGCGCGGAGATCTGGACCCTGGCGCCGGACATCAGGGCGCGGACCCATACTTTGAGAAAGTAGAAGAAGATACCCAGTAGAACCAGTGCGCCGATCGCTAAAATAACAACCAATATGCCAGCCATCTCTTTCATCGTAATCCTATCCTTTCATTATTAAACATCATCTATCTGACATCAGCGTTGATCACCTGGCAACGGCGGTGGTGCCGAAGGCGGGTTCGTCGCTGTATATGCCATCAGGATCGGCGTTCGTCGATCCAGAATGGCGCCTACCATGGCACCCATTCCGAGCCATGTAAATGAAAACCAGACAAGGATGTCAATTGGGAACGGCAACATGGTGGCCGTGTAGAGGGCGATGAGGCCGATGGCGAGCAGAGGGAACGGGCGGAAGACTGGAGGCTGGGAGCGGCGATATATCAACCACTGACCGAGATAGAGGGCGGCGATGATTTTGCCGAGATACAGCAGGATGATATAGACGAGCAGTGCGATGAGGCTTAACGGAATGCCAATGATGGTGAAGAGCAGGAAGAAGGCGGTCATTGGAATCAGGCAGAAGGCAACGAAGCCGATAAGCATGCTTTTCCAGAAGGAATCCATTATGCGATGGATGCAAAGTCCCGTTATGCCGGGGAATATCCTGATGAACACGAGGCCGACCAGTATCGCGCCGAGGCAGAAGCCCAATTGGAGGATATAGTCGCCTGTGGTAATTGTTTTGCTGGTGGGGATGGGCGCTTCGGTTCGAACGAGTTTGCCCCAGAGGGAGACTCCGGAATCCAGAATCAGTTCCTGATTCATCCGGTAATTCAGATCGCCGCCAATCAGAGTCCCGGGCATGACGGTGATGGTGGCGGCCACGATGGTTACACTGCCGGTGAAGGCTCCGGAAAGTGTTACGGATTCGGCATAGATTGTGGTGTCGCCCGCCACGGATCCATTTATCATGACTTCCTTTGCGGCGATAAAGGCGTTGCCCGAGACGAAGGATGACGAGGGGAGGCTGACGGTTCCGCCAATGGCGATCAAGTTGCGGTTGACCTGTCCCGAGACTTCGACATAGCGGTAACCGACAAGCCGGGCGTGCCGTTCGATAAGCCCTGTGGTTTCAATGCTTTCGGCGACGGCCCACACGCTGCCTTGCGAGTGGCCGCCCACTTGAATGGCTGAAGGGGCGTTGGATTTGATTCCGGCGGCGGCATCGGCATAGAGAAGCAGGTCATCGAGAGCCTCGCCCTGGATGTCAATGGTTCTTGCCACGAGCCATAGTTCGTTGGTCAGGACTTCATTGGTGGTGCAGGTGAAGTCTGTTGGCCGGGCCTGGAATTCGGTGGCGAAACCGGACGGGGCGCAAGCGAACAAGGAGGCGGCAAGCAACAGGGAGCAGGTAACGTATTTCATCATTCAGCCTTTCGGACAACGATCCGGTTACCGGCCACCTGCACGACGGTGATGGGAGTTCCCTTGTTGATCATGCCGCCCTCAGTGATGACATCTTCCCGGTGACCGTTGATGAGCGCGAAACCGGCAGGTCGCAAGTCGGATTGGGCGATGCCTTGTTGTCCGACTTCGGGATGGGGGGTGTCGGAGGACTTGAACGACTTGCCATCGGTTTCCAGGGTCATGCTTTTCCCAATGGACAGGCGGGGAAAGAATTTTATCCAGACCATGACGCCGATGGCTGTCAGGATGATGACGGCGCCGGCGATGTATAAGCCGAAGACGGGGCTGATAGCGAAGGCCATGATGATGGCGCCCACCAGGGCGACGGATCCCATGACTCCGAGAACGGCGCCCGGCACAAACACTTCGGCGCCGATCAGAAGGATTCCCGCCACAAGCAGTGCGATCATCGGTGTTAACAATGAGGAATTCATGCTCTTATTCTCCAATCACTTTTTCGACGACAATACGGTTTCCGTGAGCTTCGATGATTCTCACGCGTTGGCCTGCCTCGATAAACTCACCGCGTGTTACCACGTTCAGGCGCTGGCCGTCAAATGTGGCGGCTCCGGAAGCGCGCAGGGGGGTGAGAGTTATTCCGGTTTGGCTGATCCTGTTGCTGGTATCAGGCGAGGCGGCGAACCCCTCGGTGCGGGCGGTTGCGCTTTCCAGGATGAGTTTCCGGAAGGCGGTGGATTTGGGGAGGAAACGGCTGGCGAGTAGAAGGCCGGCAACGGAAAGAATGCTGGCGAGTCCCAGGTTGGTCATGGGAGTCCGGAGTTTAGGGAAGGTGGGGTACCAAGGGTCGCCGGGGTAGTATTGCACCATAGCCATCAGGATGGAGACCATGACCAGAATGATGCCGGAGATACCGAGGTATCCGAAGCCGGGAACCACGAATATTTCCACGATGATCAACGCCAGGCCGAGGATGAACAGGGCAAATTCCTCCATGCCGGCGAGTCCGGCGATGTTGTAGCCCCAGAACCAGATGGCCAGGAACAAGATGCCGAGAATACCCGGCAGCCCGAAGCCGGGAGTCTTGAATTCGATGTAGATGCCGAGCAGGCCCAGTGCAAGCAGGATCACGGAGAGTGATTCGATGAGGCGTGCGATTTTCTCGGCTTGAGTCACTTGTAATTCGATCCTCGGCTTGTCCGCCTTGCCGATCTTTACGAGCAACTCATCGATGGAGCCGACAGTGCCTGCGGATAGCAGGGGGCGTTTCTCGGGGCCGACGAGGCGCTCGGCATCCTTGTTGGTCAGGGTCAGCAGGCGGCCCTTGGGCGAAATCACCTCGTCGCCGATTTTGAATTCCGAGTCGCGCCGCACCATGGCTTCGGCCAGTTGCGGGTCATGGCCCTTGTGTTGGGCGGCGGAGCGGATCAGGGCGGCGACATAGGAGACGGATTTTTCCTCGATGGCTTCGGGCATTTCCTCGACGTTGCCGAACATGGAGATCATGATTGGCATGGCGTCGCCGATCTTACTGCCGGGAGTCATCCAGATGTGGTCGGTCCCCATGGCGATGATGGCGCCGGCGGAGATGGCGTTAGGGTTGACGAAGGTGTAGGTGGGGACCTTGACGCCGCGGAGCATAGAGAGGATTTCCTCGGCGGAATCCAGACGCCCGCCCGGGGTATCCATGTCGAAGATGATGGCGCTGGCGTTGTGAGCTTCCGCCTCGTTCAAGCCGCGGCGGATAACGTAGATCAGGGCGTTTTCGATGACGTCCTTGATGGGGATGACATAGACGGGGCCATCCGGCGCGGTGTTGGTGGCGCCTTGCGAAGGGGCGATGAAGCCGAGGATGGCGGCCAGACAGCTTAATAGAAAGCGTTTTGTCTTCATGGGGGTGCATTATACATGGCGGATGCAAGAATGCATTGGGAAAGTGGGGAGAGGGGGGGGAAGTATGAATTATGAAGGATGTATTATGGAGTCCAGAATTCAGAAGTCAGGATTCAGAATGGAGGGTACGCCAAGGTATGGCGGACAAGTCGGGGTTCAGGAGGGATGGGAATTTGCTTACCACCAAGAGCACGAAGGACACGAAGGGGGGTGTAGATCAGCCTCCTTCGCCAAAGCTACGGCGGCCATGCAGGACGGAGGGCAGAGACGGCTCGCCAGGGATCCCGCATAAGGCGCATAAGCGTCAACCTAACGTGTAATGCATTAACTCTGTAATTGTTACACCCGACGACGGTCGGGCTTTGGAGTGCGGCGGCTTGACGCCGCTTTTTTGGTGAGGCTGGACGAACCGTTTCTTGAACAAACAATACACCGTTGTAATCTTCAGCCCGTCGAGCCGGGCTTCGGAATAGCGGCGTCAAGCCGCCGCACTCCAAACCACAGCCGATTTGGCATGAAGGCAATCATGATTATAAGCACCGCTCGTAGGTTGACGCGTATGCGCATAAGGCGGGACAGGCACCTCGCCCCACCAATGAGGGAGGGTTTGGGGTTCGGGAGGGAGTTGAGATTGCTTGATTATGGTAGTGGGGTGGTGAAGGTTTGGCGGGCGCAGTAGCGGCGGGATTCCGTGTAACCGGCTTCACGGGCCAGTTGAACAGCTCTGTCAAAGGCATAGCCTACTTCATCAGGCATATGGGCATCTGAGCCGAAGGTGATGGGGATGTTGCGCTCTTTCATCAAGCTGAGAATCAAAGGCGAGGGATAGGCCTCGGCAACCTTGCGACGCCAGCCGGAGGTGTTGATCTCAATGGCCATGCCGGATTTGGCAATCTTGTCGAGTAGCGGGCATACCATTTCGCGCAGGTCGGGATCCGGCAGGCGATGACCAAACTTTTTGGGAAGATCAAAGTGGCTGAGGACGTCGGTGAGTTTCAGGTCGACCAGGGAGTCGATGAGAGAGAAGTATTGGCGCCAGACGCCTTTGACATCAACGGAGTCCCAGACGTAGAGGGTGTCGGGGTTGTCGAAAGCCCAATCCTTGATGTAGTGGACGGAGCCGAGAACGAGGTCGAAAGGTTGGTTCGGCAACCAGTCCTTGAGAAAGGGCTCGGCGCCGGGATAGTAGTCGGCTTCAATGCCCACGAGGACTCTGGGGCGTTGCCCATCCTGAAGGGAGCGGATCATAAGGAGGTAGGAAGGGTATTGGGTGATGGCCATGCGGTGCCTGAGGTCATAACCGGATGGATCGGGGCCATGATCGGTGAAGCATATTTCCTCGATTTTGCGGGAGAAGGCGGCGGCGCGGTAGGCGTCGGGGGCCCCTTTGGCGTGTTTGCAGAGGGGTGTGTGCATATGGTAGTCGGGCGGGAGGGGTGCAGAGGGTGTGTCGAGGTTGGTTGTTGTCATAGGGGCCCTAATTGATTACCGAATGAAGGAAGGATACAGGGATCGGGAGGTCCGGTCAATTTTACATGTGGAGAGTTATGGGATACAACCCACCCCTAACCCCTCCAAGGAGGGGAACTAGGAGGAAGGACTGGATTAGGATTAGGATTACGATTAGTATGAGCCGAGAAGCAAACCTTCGGTGATAACACCATGAAAACCATTGAGGCTTCTTTAAACCGGTTATTCGCCATGCGGACACATGGGATCAAGCCGGGGTTGGAGATCGCGGAGGCGTTGGCCAAAAGCCTTGGGAACCCGGAACGTTCGTTCGCGACGATTCATGTGGCGGGCAGTAATGGCAAGGGGTCGGTGTGCGCCATGCTGGATTCGGTGTTGCGTTGCGCTGGAATGAAAGTAGGGCTCTACACTTCGCCGCATCTGGTGAAGTTCAATGAACGGATCAGAGTCAACGGGGAGTTCATCACGGATGGCGAGTTGGCGGAGCTGTTTGAGGTGATTGAGCCTTTGGCTGAACGTGTGACGCGGGAGCATGGTGGTCGAGAGGTGACTTTTTTTGAATTCACGACGGCGTTGGCGTTTGAGCATTTCCGGAGGAGGCAGGTACAGGTGGCGGTGGTGGAGGTGGGGATGGGGGGGCGGTTGGATGCCACGAATATTGTTCATCCTTTGTTGTCCGTGATTACCCGGATCAGCTTGGAGCACACGCAGTACTTGGGGACGACCATCGAGGCGATTGCCGGTGAGAAGGCCGGGATTATCAAGGCCGGGCGTCCGGTGGTATGCGGGGCGATGGATGAGGCGGCGGCCGGGGTGATCAGGGAGGTGGCGGGCAGGCGCGGGGCCCCATTGTTGGATGCCGCGGAGCGAATTTCGGTTCGCCGTGTTTCGCAAGGGATGGAGGGGCAGAAATTGGCGATTACCGGGACGGCGGAAGAGTACGGTACGGTGACGCTGGGGTTGCTGGGGCGGCATCAGATTGAAAATTGCGCGACGGCGGTGGCGGCAGTGGAGGCACTGGCAGAGCATTCGCCGATTGTTATTTCGCCCGAAGGGGTCCGTAAAGGATTGGCGGCGGCGGTTTGGCCGGGGCGATTGCAGGTATTGTCGATGGAGCCTCCAGTATTGCTGGATGGCGCGCATAATCCTGATGGGGCGAGGGTCTTGGGTGCGGCGCTGAAGGAATTGAGGAAGAAGCGGAAGGTGGGGCTTATTTGGGGAATGTGCGAGGATAAAGACGCGCTGGGATTTGCAAAGGCGCTGGGCGGGCAGATTCATAAATGCTGGACGGTGCCGATCGCCACGGAAAGAAGTTTGTTGCCTGAAAAGCTTGCCCGGATCGCGGAGACGGAAGGCTGGGAGACGCGGGCGACGTTGTTGGATATGGCGATGGTTGAGGCGCGGGAGTGGGCGATGGGGGAGGGCGGAATGGTGTGTATCGCAGGGTCCCTGTTTCTTGCGGGCGAAGTGCTGGGGATGGGGTGTGTGAGGAAGGAATAAGGGTTCAGGCAAGAGGGAGAGATCCCTCGGCTACGCTCGGGATGACAGTAACACAAAAGGGTCTAACGGAAATCAGGACCCCAAATCCTCGCATAAGGCTTCGGGAAACAATGTGCGCCGGTGTTCGCACACCTATGGGCACGGCCACGACGGAGCGTGGCCCTCCAATAATGCGGCCACAGCGAAGCCCTTCAGAAGAGTCATGGAGATATCCTTGATGTTGCCGATGGAGGGCCACGCTCCGTCGTGGCCGTGCAGACAGGGCGCTGCATCATGGTCAATGCATCGCCAAAACATTCTTAGGCGAGGATTTGGGAGGACGTGATACGTCGCGCGGTTATTTTTTCTTCGCTAGCATCAACCAGCCCAGCAGAACGATGGCGATCAAAGCCGATACGGAGATTATGCGGCAACTTGAACTTCCGCTCGTGCACTTTGGCGGTGCGGTTTTTTGCGCGGGCGGGGTGGTAGTGGCCGGGGCTGGGGGTGGAGCGGGGGGGAGGAACATCGCCTTATTCACAGCGCCGGTTCCGCCAACAACAAAGCTATTACCGTCCGCCAGGACTGTTGGGGCTGGCGCCGGGTAGTTCCGCGTTGCTTCCTCCCAGTTAACTGTCATGGCGAGGTCCAGACCGGGGTTCAATTCCTTGATCTGGCATGAGCAGTCGCCGCAAAGGAACTGACAGAGATCCTTGATGAAGACGGGGGTTAACATGTCTTGCGGGATATGGATCATGCGGCCTTGGCCAAAGATGGCCACCAGGATTGGGGCGGCGGGGGAGACTGGGTCAGGATAGGCGCCCTCGATCTGGCGGATCAAGAAGGTTTCGCCCGGGTTTTTTCTGGAGACGGTGTGAAGCGTAAAGGCGACATGAAGCGGGATTGTGGTGTAGAGTTTGTTCTCTTCCATTTCTTCATGCTGTGTGTCCAGTTGTTTGGTCAACACGGTGTCTTTTGAGAATTCTTCAAGAACCTCCCGGGCTATTTTTTCAGCGATCGCATTGGTGGCCGGATTGTCGGATTCGATGAGGATCCAGACGGCGGATGAACCGGTTAACAGGTCGTGGGCGATAAGCCGCCGCATGGGTGAATCGGTGAGGCGATCCAGCAGATTGGTTTCCCATGGGCCTTCGTACCAGGAGGACTCGGAGTTGACATAGTTGACCTGGACTTCCTGATTCTGGGCGGAGGGGTTTCGTTGGATGCGGATATTGGCGTGAGGGCTTAACTTGATGGAGGCAAGATCGACGGGTGAGGTTGGAGAGAAGGAGATGACATGAGGCTCGGTGGACCATCTCTCAAGGCCGTAGCGAAAGACCGGGATATCGCAGGCGGGGGCGGCGACACCGTTTAGCAGAAGGAATGCGCTGATGGCCAGAGCCATCCGGTTGCCGAAGCGATTGACGATTGAAGCGGTCATGTTTATTTCTCCTGTAGCTTGTGATTCTTGATCCACCAGCAACGGTCTGCCCGGGCCGCCGCTTCGGGGTGATGAGTTACCATGATGACTGTGCCGCCTTGATGGGCGAAATCGGCCAAGGCATGAAGGACGACGTTGGCGTTATCGGGATCCAGATTGCCTGTGGGTTCATCCGCGAGGAGGGCCAGCGGTCGGTTATAGAGGGCTCGCGCCAGAGCCGTTCGTTGTTGTTCTCCAACGCTTAATTTGCCCGGGACGTGCCGGCGTCGTGAGGTCAGGTTGAATTGATTCAGCAGTTCGTCTACGCGCTGTTGATCCACCGGTTGTCCCAGGGAGGTGCCCGCAACCTGGATATTTTCCTCCACAGTTAAATAGGGGACAAGATGGAAGCGCTGGAAGACGAAACCAATTTGTTTGGCGCGGTGTGTGCGGTGCAGGGAGAACAGGTCCTGCTTGTTCAAGAAGACGGAGCCCTTGTCGGGATGCAACAAACCGCCCATCATCAGCAAGAGGGTGCTTTTTCCGCAACCACTGGGGCCCCCGATGGCGGCGAACACCCCCGGGGGAAAGGTCGCGGACGCGTCTTCGAGAACGGGAATGACTTCGCCGTTCGCGATGTACTGTTTGCTTATATTGTCGATGCGTATCATGGGCGTATCGTTATTCCTGGTTTAAGATGGTTGCCGGATCTGTCTTTGCCGCCATGACGGCTGGAATGATGGAAGCCAGAATGGAAATCAGCAAGGCAACAACGACTATAATTGCAGAAGTTGACACGGGCACCATGGCGGCTTTTCCTGCCAGCGAGAGGCCGACGGCCGCGCCCACCAGGCATCCCAGGATGCCCCCGGCGAGGCCGGTCAACATGGCTTTGTAGAGGAAAAGGGCCAGAATGGAGCTAGAGCCGAATCCGAGGGCGCGCAACATGGCGACTTCGGTGCGGCGTTCCCGGGCGCTGGTGAGGGTTAACACCAATAGAAGAATGACGGTTCCGGTTGAGACCAGTGCCACCAGAACGCCCGCCATGGTGGTTACCTGTTCGCGAAGGGCGTTGCGGCTGGCTTTGATGTCTTCCATTTCCGCATTGGTGCTTTTGGCGATAGCGTCACGGGCCTGTTGGCGCGCCTTTGCCCTGACTGTGAATTCGACGACATTGATGTTCGGGATGATTTTGGACAACTCACGCCGAATGGGTTCCACGTCGCCTGCCTGGCAATCGCAACTCAGTCCCAGAATGCCGCTGACTTTGTTGGTCAGGCCGGTTAGCCGCTGGAGGTCGTTTAGATTCATCAGGATGCTGATGTCGTCGGCATTGCCTTCCGGCGGGATAAGGCGGCGGATGGTGAACGACTCTCCGTCGAGTGTCGCGGGGTCGCCAATGTTCAAGTTCAAGCGCCTGCGGATGGCGTCACCAATATGGAGTTGCCCCGGGGCGATTTTTTCCTCGATGGGTTTCTGGGAGGCGCCTCCCTTGATGTAGATTTCGCCTTCGATACCGATCAGGATGACGTCGCCGCCGAAGGCGCTCCAATTCATCCGGTAGCGCAAAATGGGGAGCAGGTGGTTCAGGGTGGCCAGTTTCGCCCTGCTGATGGAATTGACTTGTTCAGGCGTGAAATAATAGGTGCTGCGGTTTTCGGCATAGAACAAGCCGGGATCCTGATGTTCTGGAAGCAGGAGGATGTTGAACCCGAGGCTTTTTGAAAAAAGGCGGGCGTCGTCGCGCATTTTTTCCATGCGCTCGGCGGCGCGTTGTTCGAGGCTGATGATGAGTTGTTTTGTGCCTGCATCGTGTGCAGAGAGGAATCCTTGTGAGCCAGCCACGCAGGCGGCGACGGCGGCGACGGCGAGCAGTCCGAGAAGGAAGGTCCCGGGCCGGAAGCGCAGTTCGCGAATGAAGAGTGACCCAGTGTTCATGGCCATAAATTATAGGGGTGGAATTGGAGCGATAGCAATGTTTTTGGGCTGGCCGTTGGATGGGGGCAAGACAATTGACACCATGGTTGCCATAGTACATACTATTTGCATGAAAACTACGTATTCTCTTTCCCATGCTCAACGGCATCTGCCCGGACTTGTTCGGGAGTCGTCCGAAGGCGGATCGATTGCCATCACCCGGCATGATGAAACAGTGGCCTATGTTGTTTCGCGTGACCGCATGGAGGCAATTGTTGAGACCATGGAGCTTCTGACGACTCCCGCGGCCATGCGCGAAATCCGGGCTTATGAGCAGGGAAAAATGAAGTTCAGACCGCTCGGAGCGATGACGGATGAAGGTTGAGATTTCGGAGCAGGTGTTGGCGTTCGTGATGGGACAGGCGCCGGAGGCAAGGCGGCGTTTGCGGCTCGCCTTGCGCGATCTTGCGGTAGAACGTGGAGATATCAGGACTTTGGAGGGGCCGTTGAAGGGTTATTGCCGATTGCGGGTTGGGGCGTTTCGAATTGTGTTTGTGCGAGCCATGCAGGCTGGAGGCTTGGCGAAGGTGCGATGTTTGTATGCCGAGCGGCGCGATGTGGTTTATACAGTCTTTGGAGACATGCTCAGGGAGCGGATTTTGGGAGAGTGAAGAGGGGAAGGGGGAGGGAGGGGGGGAAGTATGAATTATGAGGGATGAAGTATGAATGATGGGAGAGGGGAGAAGGGAATGGTTGATGGTTTATGGTTGATGGAGGGGAGAGGGGGGGGCATCTTGGTCAGGAGAGGACCATGGATTTGGCCAGTGAGAGGGCTTTATCAGGATCCACAATGAGGCGGACCAGGGTCAGGGCAAATTCAAAGGAAGTGCCCGGGCCTTGGCTGGTGATCAAGCGGCCGTCCACAACGACGCGGTCTGTAAGCCGAGGTGTTGCTGTTAGTTTTTCAGCCACGCCGGGATGACAGGTGACTCGTCGGCCCTTGAGAATGCCGGCCTTTTGAAGGACGAGCGGTCCGGCGCAAACGGCGGCGATCCATTTACCTGCTTGATCGAAAGAGCGAACGGCACCAAGAACACGGTCGTCGTTCATGAGGTTGTTGACGCCTTCGGCGCCGCCGGGGATGGCAAGCACATCGAAGGAGTCCGCATGGATATCCAGCCATAGCTTGTCGGGGACGATCCGGATACCGCGAGAGGCGGAAACAGGGTTGCTGTGAAGGCTTGCCGTTACCACGTCCAAACGGGCCCTGCGGAGGACATCCACAAGGATCACAGCCTCCATTTCCTCCACTCCATCCGCCAAGGGGATCAGGACGGTTGGCACGGCTTAGTCATCCCTTCGTCCGCCGAGCAATCCGGCGCGATAGAGGTAATAGAGGAGCGTGAGTAGTGAGGTTACGGCCGAGGCGACGTAGGTCAGGAAGGCGGCATTCAGGACCCGTCCGGCGTCCTCCTGTTCGCTATAGGAGACGATGCCAGCGGAAACCATCAGGCGGCGCGCGCGGGCGGAGGCATCCCATTCGACCGGGAGCGTGACCAGCGAGAAGGCAACGACCACGGCGAAGAGCAATGCGCCAGCGAGGATCATCGATTGGCTGTGGAAGAACATGCCAATTAGGATGAAGATATACGAACCGAAACTGCCGAACTGGGTGGCGGGCACCAGTGCGGTGCGCATGCCCAGCCAGGCGTATCCTGTGGCATGTTGCAGGGCGTGGCCTGCCTCATGACATGCAACGCCTATGGCCGAAAGTGAGTTGGAGCCGTAGACATTGGGGGAGAGCCGGAGTGTGCGCGTGGTGGGGTCGTAATGATCGCTCAACACCCCGTCAATCCGCTCGACGGCAACGTCACGGAGTCCCTGCTGATCCAGAAGGCGGCGTGCGGCCATGGCGCCGGTGGCGCCAAGTTCAGAGGCCACCTTGGAGTATTTGTCGAACGTGAATCGGACTTTGATGGTGGCGAAAATCGCCAGGATCATGCCGGGGCCAACGAACAGGAAATAAATGGGGTCAAACATCATGATGCTATTCTCCTAATGGTCTTAAATTCGGGGGATATTTGACCAAAAGTTCTGCAGGGAGGCAAGAGGGGATGATGTTTTGCCTGAACATAAAAATAGAATTTGAACTACGAAAATCGCGAAACACGCAAAAGTAATTAATTTGTAATGAAAATGTTGCACCTAATAAGTACAATAATTTCCGGATGGATTCATTATTTATTGCGTTTTCTGCCATATTTCGCGCCTTTCGCGGGTTTCGTAGTGATCCAACCTTCGTGTGAGTCCAGGGTCTTTTGTTTTGGCGCTAATAGAATAGTCGGACGCGACGAAGCGCGTCCCTCCATCAAACAAATCGCCCCTTTCTTTAATATTGGAGGGCCACGCTTCGTCGTGGCCGCATTAAATGAGCCAAAACAAAAGACCCTGTCCGTGAGAGTGATCTGTTGCGCATTGGCGTTGTTTTTGGCGGGGTGGTTTGGTATCTTGAAAAACAATGAAAAGTCGGTTTGTCATTTTGAGTCTGATATGCCTGCTTGCCGGGATTGGCAATGCTGGAGCTGATTTTGCGCGGTATCAGGTGATTCTTGACCGTATGCCCTTTGGCGTTGAGCCGACACCGGAGTCTCTGGCGGCTGCGGCGGCGAAGGCGGCGGCCCCGCAGGAGTTATTCACACGGAATCTCAAGATGTGCGCGGTGACCCGTAATTTATTGACGGGCGATTTGCAGGTCGGGTTGACGGATGCGTTGACGAAGAAGAATTATTTCCTGAAGGTCGGCGAGAGCGAGGATGGGATCACGGTATTGCAGGCCGATTACGATGGTGAGCGCGCGTTGCTTAAAAAGGACGAGCAGGAAGTCTGGCTTGGAATGAATGACGCGGTGGCGATGACGCGTGCTCCTGTTGCCGTTGGTGCGAGGCAGGTCCGGGTTGCAAAGGTTGCTGGCACCGCGCTTAAAGAAGGCAGGGTGGGTTCTTCCCCGAAGACATTGCATCCTGAACGATTAAAGCCAGTTCTGACTGGGGAAGCATTGACGAAACACCTGGAGCAATACCAGATGGACTTGATTCGGGCGGGAGGGGAGAATGGGCCGCCGTTGCCGATGGAGTTGACTCCGGAGATGGATAAGCAATTGGTGGAAGAAGGGGTATTGCCGCCGATGGAGTAGGGGGAGGGGGCAGAGGACAGAAGGCAGAGGACAGAGGACAGAGGACAGAAGGATGAAGGATGATGTATGAATGAGGGAGAGGGGGACTGGGGGATGGCATGCCACGCGATGCGAGTGATTGATGAGGGGGTGATGAGAGCCGATGTTACAGGGTAAGGGTTGACCACGAAGGATGCGAAGATCACGAAGGGGGAGATGGAAAAGTTTTTTTTAAAAAAGTTGACCGTGAGGATTGGAAAGAAGTATATTTATACCAGATATGGGAGAGTACTCATTTTCAAGCAGGAGATAACAATGAAAAAGACAGCGTTATTGTTGGGGTTATTGAGTGTGATCGGAATATCGGTGGCGGTTGCAGAACCGGTGCCTAGCGTGAACATGGTTGGTTACGCCTCGAAAGCTGTGTTCGTTAATGCAACGAATAGATTCTTTTTCATGGGTGCAGCATTTTCGAAAATCGGGAATACTAATGATCTTGTAACGGTCACTGATCTGCTTGGAACCAATGCGATAACGCCTGGAACGATTGTGTATCTCTGGAGCGGGAGTAATTATGTCTCCGAGATATATGGCGCTGGGAAGTGGTTTCCTGGAACGAATCCTGTTTCCAGAAGTGATGGGTTTTGGTTCAAAGCGGCCGGGACTGGAACAGCAACACTTTCGGGCGAAGTTCCAAACTCTTCAATGGTGGTGACAACTATTACCGCGATTGCTCCTGGTTATAATATGTTGGCATTCCCGTACCCCGTTCAACGAGCACTTCGTTCAATGGCTTTCACAAATTGCGCTGCAGATGGTGACATTGTATATAAATGGAATCCGACAACTGCTGGTTGGATTTCTAGCATATATGCAAATGCATTGCCTAATAAATGGACTGTAAATCATACATTCGAAGTTGGTGAAGGATTTTGGTATAAGCGGGGTGCTTCTGCTGGATCGACCAATTGGGTCGAAGTTAAGCCATACTGAAAAGTGTTCTGAATAAATAAGAAAAATTAGGGGATGATAATGAAAAAAACAACTATTGCCGTGGTGATGGGAGTAATGTTTACATTGTTGGCGGCGCAAGTTAGCAACGCATTTATTGCAGTTAGTTTTGCGACCGATATTTCGGATGGTGGAGACGCTTTGCTGCAGGCAAATGGGACGACACCGCTTGCAGCGCAGAGCCTTTTTATTGTTTATCTTTCAGCCGATAATTCAACAAGTGGCTTTAATGCAGCGGATCCATATTCACCGAATAGCGATATAATGCTTGGCACATTTACGACGGATCCAAATAGTGTAAATGCTTTTTCTGGAGAAATTTTTGGTCAGGAAAATGTTGAATTTGGTGCTGGGCAGGTTCAGTACGGTGGTCAATATATATACATTGCGGTATTCGATGTTGCTTTTGCGTCAGGGGATCCTAATCCAACGTTGGCGGACGGTACGCATTATGGATTAGGGGGCACCATGCAGGTTATCGAGAGATTTGGTTATAGTGGCACCCCGCCATCGCCAGAGGATTACGGTGTTCTTGTTATTGAGGCAAATCCAATTGTTACCTCTTCTACTGTTCAAGCAGTTCCTGAGCCATCATCCTTGGCGTTGCTTGGGATTGGGTTGGGATTGGTGGCGTGGCGCCGGATGCGTAAGTAATCGGTATTAGATAGGTTATTGAGAGGGCGGCTGAATAAGCCGCCTTTTTTGTTTTTAGGGAGAAGCAGTTGTAGGCAGGATTCCAGAATGGGGGAGAAGAGGGGAATGTAGGGCGCTCCCTGCCCGCGCAGTGCTGCGCACAGCGTTGCAGGCGGGCGCGCCGCGATGAGCTTGGATGGCAACCGGGGGAAG
>CAZDUS010000037.1:0-22184 GCA_964508705.1 uncultured Verrucomicrobiota bacterium | reverse complement strand
GTGTTGTTGAGCGCGGGGGGAGGGTTGAAGCGGTGGCTGTATTGAATCCACGACGGTTGACATATCCCTTCAGCGAGGAGCAGGTTTCGTCGCTTCGGGTGGGCCAGTCTGTGCTGGTGAGCGGGTTGGTTTTCACAGGGCGCGACCGACTTCACAAGTATTTGTTTGAAGGTGGGAAGAGTCCGGTCGATTTGCGAAACGGGGCGATATATCACTGTGGTCCTGTGGTGGTTCGGCATGACAATACCTGGCAGGTTCGGGCGGCAGGGCCAACGACGTCCACGCGCGAGGAGGTCTATTTGCCCCGGATGATCAAGGAACACGGGCTGCGGGTGGTCATTGGAAAGGGGAGCATGGGGAAGGCGATGGAGAAGGCTTGTGTTTCCGGCAGGTGTGTCTATCTGCATGCGGTTGGTGGCGCGGCGCAGATTCTTGCCGACAAAGTGACGGCGGTGCAGGGTGTGCATTTCGGCAAGGAATTTGGTCTTACGGAAGCAATGTGGATGCTGGAGTTGAAAGATTTTCCCGCGATGGTCGCCATTGATTCACGAGGGAAAAACCTATTGCAGAAGGTTCAGCAACATTCACGACGGGCGCTTTGCAAATTGCTTGATTCCTCGGAACCATTCACAGCTTAAGGCAGGGGTATCCGCATGATGCGAATCATATTCATGGGGTCTGCTGAGTTTGCATGTCATTCCCTTGAGCGGTTGTTGCAGTCGGATGCCTGCGAGGTGGTGGCGGTCGTTACCCAGCCGGATCGGCCGCAGGGACGAAACCTCGCAGTGGCGGGCTGTCCTGTTAAGCAGTATGTGGGTGAGCGCGGTATTCCCATCTTGTCCCCGGTGAACATCAACAGGCCTGAAAATTTGGAGATATTACGGGGGCTGGCTCCGGATTTGATGGTGGTGGTGGCCTATGGGCAGATATTGAAACCGGATCTTCTGGCGATTCCCGCGATGGGTTGCATCAATGTTCATGGGTCATTGTTGCCGAAGTACCGGGGAGCGGCGCCAATTCAATGGGCGATCGCCAGTGGGGAAAAGGTGGCCGGTGTTACAACGATGTTTATTAACGAACGGATGGATGCCGGAGATATTATTTTGAAGCGTGAGCTGTCGATCGCGCCAGATGATACAGGTGGTACGTTGCATGATTCCTTAGCTCGTGTGGGAGCGGAACTGCTGGGAGAGACTGTGGGTTTATTGCTGGCGGGGAAGGCACCGCGACAGCCACAGGATGAATCGATGGCAACCTATGCGCCGAAACTCAGTAAATCGGATGGGCGAATGGATTGGACATTGCCTGCCGAGACACTGCACAACAGGGTGCGGGCGTTTAATCCGTGGCCGGGTTGCTGTTGTGAATTGTCCAACGGATCGAAAATGCGGATCAAGATACTGAAGGCGCGGGTGGAGGCGGCGGCGAGCGGGAAGCCCGGGACCATTTTGGACGTGGATGGAGATGGCCTGCTTGTGAAAGCGGGAGGCGGGAATGCCTTGCGGTTGATTGAAGTGCAGCCGGAAGGTCGTCCAGTGATGAGTGGCGCCGCATTCCTGAGGGGGCGCAATATAAAGATAGGTATGGAATTACTCTGATACTATAATGCGCGCCGGTTTGTAGATTTGAGCGGGGGAAGCAATGAATCTCGATGTCATCGCACGACTGAAGAAACCGATTCTGGTGTGGTTAGCCATTGCCACGGCTATTTTTGTTGCCATTCACCAGATTGCCATTGCGCTTGGCAATGGGGATGTTTGGCACGGGTATGGACTGGGGTGGCTTACCCCTGCGCGAACGACGGACATCCTGGTTTTCTGGTCGTTGTGCCTATTGCTTGCGGCGTCCTATTTATGGCGAGAGGCTCATGCCGGGCGGGATAAGTGGGTGGCCATGGAGAAGGCGCTCTCCGAGCTTGAGGTGAGTTATGCGAAGCTCAAGGAGTTGGAAGGCTGGCGTGATGATCTCAGCCATTTTGTAGTGCATGATATTAAACATGCGGTAGCGGGCATCGATGGAAGTCTCCAGTTGTTGAAAAAAGAGTTGGGGCCTCAACTATCTCCTGAAACGAGCAGGTTCCTGACCTGTGCGCGTGAATTTGCCGAGGATATGCTTGTGCTTGTTTCGACCCTGCTTGACATAGCCAGATTGGAATCCGCGGGGATGCCGTTGAATAAGATCCTTTGTGATGCCCGAACCCTAATGGCTGATGCGGCTAACCGCGTGAAATCAGTGGCGGATTTAAAAAATCTAAAGGTGGAGTTGGAGTCGGCGCCGATAACCGTGATTTGTGACCGGGAATTGATAGTGAGGGTGATCATGAACCTCCTGGCGAATGCGGTGCGGTTTGCTCCTGAGGGCACTTCTGTGGCCATGAAGGTGGAGTCAGAAGAGCATGAATTGAAAATATCGGTTACGGACGCAGGTCCCGGTATTTTACCGGAGTTGCAGGCGCACATCTTCGATAAATACCCTCAAAGTGGTTCACGGGACAGTCGGGGAGCCTCCGGACTTGGGTTGACATTTTGCAGGCTGGCGGTGGAGGCCCATGGTGGAGCCATTGGTGTTCAAAGCCCAGTGAAGCCTGACGATGTGAAGCATCCCGGAAGTTGCTTTTGGATCAAAATTCCGCGGCGAACTTGAAGCAATCATTGCTTGTCGTCACGCGGATTTCTGGAATGAGCAGCGGTTAGCGGAGAGTCCTTGTTTCCGGAAAAGCATGCCGAAGTCGGTTTCTTCCTCTTCCGGGGGTATATAGGGCTGGATTTCCTGAAAACGAGATTCCTTCTTCCAGACTTTCAGAATGGCGTCAAAATATTCGGCATGATCGGTGCCGATATGGATACAGCCCCCGGGAATGAGGGTGCGGTATATGGCGCTGATGAAAGTTGTGTTAACCAAGCGGCGACAGTGATGTCGGCGTTTCGGCCATGGGTCGGGGAAGTAGAGGAAGAACGTTGTAACGGAATTGGGCGGAAGGATTGCCTGAACAGCGTTGAGCGCTTCGGCTTGGATTAGCCGTATGTTGGTCAGGCCATTGGTGGTCGCGCGGGTATCCACTTTCTGCAAGCGTAGAGGTATACGTTCAATGCCGATGAAGGCGGTTTCTGGAAAACGGCCAGCCCTAGCCAAGAGAAATCGTCCACGCCCGCAACCAAGGTCAACTTCGAGTGTTTTTGAGGAGGCGAGAAATGATTGTAGAGCGGCTGACCGGGATTCGGGCTCGGAGGGCAGGATGTAATGAGTCGTGAACTCGCGGTTTGTAGTGCGCTCGCGTACCATTGGCGTGAGTCAGGGTGGGGCGTCTAGCGGAACAGCCTGAAAATACGTCCGAGCAAGCCCGGCCGGTCAACCTGATCCATCGCATGCTCGATGTAGGTGATGGCGAAAATCTGGAACTTGGCATGCGAGGAGTCCTTGAAATTGCGCGCCGCCACCATCAAGCCATCCTTGCCGCCTTCTATGTAAGCATTGATTTCCGCTATATCGGATGAACGCTTCTTGGCGAGTGAGGTTAATAGAGGCATAAAGGATTGAGTGACGCGCAACTTGGCTTCCCAGTCTCCCTTGCCGCAGGCCTGGACATCCCGATCAAAAGCCTTGTTCCGGTCGACATCCGAAGTGTAGGTGTCGCTCTGCTTTAAGTTCAGAGAAATTTTCACGAAGTCGCTCTCCTTGCCTCGCTTATGCGAAGTCGCCACCTTGATCAACAGAACGAGGCGCAACTGACGAATGAATTGATACCACGGAGTGCAGATCAAGACAAGCAGTGAGGCAAAGGATTATGGGCAAAGGATTACAGGAAGGTCAGTGTGTCGCCGAGATGGATGGTATTAAGCGATACATTGCCGGCTGGCAGTTCGATGACACTGGTTGCGGAGGAGGGGCCCCATGCGATGCGCCAGGGGCGCAGGTCATGGACTAGTTTTACGACACGGTGATCCGGGTCCAGGAAAATAACGTCCAGGGAGAATCGCATGAAAAACGTGTGAATGGAACGGCAGGGAGCGAGGTGAAGTGCGTAACCGTGTGAGGTGGGTGGCTGAAACATATAGCCGAGAAGGCGAAGCAGAAATGTTTCGGCCCGCACTACGGATGGAATGATCACCACGTTGTTGAGTAGCAGTGAAATGGTTGAAGGGGATTGAGTCACGGTTGCCTGGCGGGAGGTTCTGTGCCGCCCCACTTGCAAATGACGCAATGACGGCAGTCAAAATCAGCAGGGGCGGTATACGGTATGCCTTTTTTGGCGGCAAGTCGTTGTTCGATCTTGTTCATCAATGCGAGGAGCAATCCTAGCGTGATGAAGCCTCCAGGGGCCAGGATGAGCAAGAGAATGGGTTCGTATCCGCCGGGAATGGACCAGGCTATGGGCGTCCACAGTGTCAGGGTTCCATTGCCAATGATTTCCCGCAGACTTCCTGTGATGCAAAGAGCGATGGTGAATCCGAGGCCCATCCCGATGGCGTCCGCGAGCGCCAACCAAGGCGAATTGCGAGCCGCGAATGCTTCGGCGCGGCCCAGGATGATGCAATTCACAACGATCAGGGGGATGAAAATGCCGAGGTTTTTGTGAACTTCATGGGCGAACGCATTCATGCCAAGATCGGTCACCGTGGTGAATGTGGCGGCGATCACGATGAAGGCAGGAATTCGGACTTTGTCGGGAATGACATTGCGAAGCATGGCGACCATGACATTGGAACAGATCAGGACGAACGTGGCGGCGATCCCCATGCCGATGCCGTTCATGAGCGATGTGGTGACGGCGATGGTGGGGCAGAGGCCCAGCACGACACGAAAGACTGGGATTTCGTCCCATAGTCCTTTTTTCAATTCCTTGGCGAATCCCATGGCTTATTCTCCTGTGCGGGCGATTACGGCTGAATGTTTGGTGTAGGTGGCGACGCCCATTCCGATGGCCTCGAGCACGGCGCGGGAGGAGATGGTGGCTCCTGTCACAGCGTCGAAATTGCCGTTATCCTTCTTTGCGGCCCACACGGTGTCCTTGATGGATTTGCCTGCGAATTGTGTCAGGAAAGGGGCCTCCGTAATCTTGGTTCCGAGGCCGGGAGTTTCATGCTGGGAAAGAATATGGATGGATTGAATCTGTCCGGCGGCCGTTATGCCGACCATGATCTTGATTTCGCCGCCATACCCATTCTGAGAAGTTGTTTCGAATGCGGCACCAGTAAATTTTCCGCCTTTGCGGGCCACATAGAAGGTCCAGTCAGTGTCGCCTTCCTTGAACATGTTGGTTGTGGTGGAGGGATTGTTGTCGAACGGAGGGAGGACGGCGGCAAGCGCTTGAGACGCGCCTTGCTGGCTGGCGGCCAGAATGGGCGCGGCGGTGACCTTGTAGGTGTAGGCCAGCAGGAGTCCGGCGGCGGAACTGATGACCGTGAGGGTGAAGATGAGTTTAAGTATTTCCTTCATGTGTTTTTCTCTTAGCGGGTGTGCCCGAAAACGCGGGGTCGTGTGAAGCGGTTGATGAGAGGGGTTAGTGAGTTCATTATCAGGATGGAGAAGCTGACGCCTTCCGGGTAGCCACCCCATTTGCGGATGATCATGGTGATGATGCCGCAACCGAGGCCAAAGATGAACATGCCACGTCCGGTCACCGGGGTGGTCACCATATCGGTGGCCATGAAGAGGGCGCCAAGAAAAATGCCGCCGCTAAGGACGTGATAGAGAGGGGGAAGGTTCCGGACGGGATCCACCTGATGAAGGATGACGGCGAAGAGCGCAACCGATCCAATAAAGGCGACGGGCGTATGCCAGGAGATGCAACGCCGCCAGAGGAGGAAGGCTCCGCCAGCGAGAAGTGCGAGGGTTGAGGTCTCGCCGATACAGCCGGGGCGATTGCCGACGAGGAGTGATTTCAGGGTGAACATTTCGAAATAACCGGAGGGGGTTTGTCCGTTCGACCAGGCGGTTTTCCAGGCGCCGAGCGGGGTGGCCATCGTGGTGGCATCCAGATGAACGGGCAGGAAGTTCGGGACGGCCCATGAGGTCATGGCGACAGGGAAGGAGACGAGCAGAACACAGCGTCCGACGAGTGCAGGGTTGAAGAGGTTGTAACCGATGCCGCCGTACACTTGTTTTGCGATCACAATTGCGCATAGCGAGCCGACGACAGCCATCCAGCCGGGGAGGGAAGGTGGAAGGTTCAAGGCCAGAAGGATGCCGGTCACCACCGCACTCAGATCGTTAATGCCGGTGTCGCGTTTCATGATTTTGCGGGTCAGGAATTCTGAAATCACGCAGGTTGCCACGCAGATAAGGGTTAGTCGCAAGGCGTCCCAGCCGAAGAATGCGATGCCGGCGGCCAGAGCGGGAAGCAGGGCGATGATGACGGCGAGCATGATCTTGGTGACAGAGTCGCCCGAGTGAGCGTGAGGGGAAGGGCTGACGACCCAGGTTGAGGCAACGTCGTTCATGATGATTTCTCTTTCTTGGCAGTCCGGGCTTCGCGTTGTCGGCGGAGATGAAGGATACTGGCTTTGCCCTTGCGCATATGTTGCACGAGGGGGCGATGGGCCGGGCATGTGAACGCGCAGGCGCCGCACTCGATGCAATCCAGGGCATTCAGGGCCTCGGCTCCGTCAAAATGCTCCGCTTCGATGTTCTCGCTCAATTGGCAGGGCATTAACCCGGAAGGGCAGACATTCACGCATCGACCGCAACCGATGCAAGGCATGGAGGTGAACTGGGATACCTGTGAACGGGAAAGGATGAGTACGCCCGAAGTGGTCTTGTTGGCGCCGACGTCCAGGGTGCTTTGAGCGATGCCCATCATGGGGCCCCCGGAGATGATTTTGCCGACGTCGCCCTTGAATCCGCCACATTGGGCGATCAGGTCGCGGAAGGGAGTGCCGACCCGAGCCAGTAGATTTCGTGGTGTTGCGATGGCGTCGCCGGTTACGGTGATGATGCGTTCCGTGAGGGGGAGACCGGAAACCACGGCGTCGAAGATGGCGGCGGCGGTGCCGACGTTTTCCACGAGAGCGCCGACATCCATCGGCAAGCCGCCGCTGGGGACTTCGAGCCGGGTGCAGGAGTAGATCAATTGTTTTTCGGCGCCTTGCGGGTACTTGGTCTTAACGGCAATGAGTACAACACCGTCACCGGCGTTGCCCATGACTTTCTGGAGGGCGGCGATGGCGTCCGGCTTGTTATCCTCGATGGCGACAAAGATTTTGGAAACGCCAAGGATGCGCTTGAGGATCAAGGCTCCCTGCCAAATACGGTTGGCATGTTCGACCATCAACCGGTGGTCGGCGGTCAGGAAGGGTTCGCATTCCGCGCCATTGATGATGAGGGTTTGGATGGTCTTGCCGGTCGGAGGCAGGAGTTTGACCTGGGTGGGGAACCCGGCCCCCCCCATGCCGATGACGCCGGCCTTTAGAATGATATCCACCAACTGCCGCGCCGGAATGGACGTCCAATCCGCATGAGAAGGGGAGTGATCAATCGCTTGATCGAGGCCGTTGGCTTCGATCTCGATGACGGACGCCATCTGGCCATTAGCGGTGGGGCGTGATTCGATTGATTTGATGGTGCCGGAGGTCGGTGCGTGAATCCATGACGAAACATAGCCAACGGGTTCGGCAATTGGCTGGCCGCGCAGGACTGGATCCCCCTTTTTCACGGCAGGTTTTGAGGGGGTTCCAAGGTTTTGATTCAGGGCCACATACAGGGTTTTCGGGACTGGCATGATTTCAACAGGAAGCTTGGCGGTGGCATCCTTGTAGTAGTGAGGGTGTATGCCGCCACGCGGATTGAATAGTGCGCGTAGAGTGATCATGCCGCTCCTCCCTTGGTGCCGATCCGTTTCTCGATTGTTTGTTGCGGGCATTTGGTGATGACGGCTTCATCTGTGACCGGGATGGAATAATCAACCACGGCGAGATTGTTCCTCATGGCAATGCCTTGATTGTTCACGGCTTTGGCGCAGAGTGTGCAGGCGATGCAACCGACGGAGCAGAGCTTGCGGACGTCAGGGCCGCGATCAAACGAGGAGCAGAGGATGTGAATCGTGCGGCTCTCGGGGACGAGCTTGATCAGTTTACGCGGGCAGGTGGCGACACACTTGCCGCAACCGATGCAAAGGTCGGGGTGGATAATGGCGAGGCCATGATTGATTTCAATGGCGTTGACCGGGCATGCTCTGGCGCAGGAGGCGAGCCCCATGCAACCATAGCGGCAATCTTTGCCGTTGCCGCCGATTTGCTGGGCGGCGCCACAATCGAGCAGACCGTTATAGGCACCTGACCGCTTGGCGGCGGAATTATCCCCCTTGCATAGGACGAGGGCCACCTGTCGTTCGCTGGAGGAGGCTGTGACGCCTATGAACTTGGAGATCTGTGTGGCGATTACGCTCCCCCCAGGTTTGCAGAGATCCGTCGGGCAGGAGTGGAGAATGATTTCACGGGCGTAGTCGCCGCATCCGGCATAGCCGCAGGTGCCGCAGTTGATGCCCGGCAACATGGCGGTGACTTTTTCGATGCGAGGATCCTCGTGAACGGTCAGGAACTTGGCGGCGATTGCCAGAATCGCGGCGCAGACCAGCCCCGTTCCGCCGATGATCAGAGTTTGAATCAATAGATCCATAAGTGTTCCTGGGGGTTACATTTTTACCAGACCGGCGAAACCCATGAAGGCCAGACTGAGAAGCCCGGCGGTGACCAAGGCAATGGCGGTGCCTTGAAAGCACTTGGGCGGGTTGGCGAGAGCGATCCTTTCGCGCAGGCCGGTGAAGATGATCAAGGCGAGGGCGAAGCCTGTGGCGGCGCCGAATCCGAACGTGATGGATTGAAGCAGGGTGAAGTTTTTCTTGATATTCAGGACTGCCACGCCAAGGACGGCGCAGTTCGTGGTGATCAGGGGGAGGTAGATGCCCAGTGACTTATGAAGGCCCGGGGAGGTTTTCTTCAAGACGAGTTCGACGAATTGGACGAAGGTGGCGATGACGAGGATGAAAGCGATGGTTTGCAGGTATTCAGCATGGAGAGGAATAAGAATGAATTCCTGAAGGGCCCAAGTGACGGCGGAAGCGCAGGTGATGACGAAAATGACGGCGCCGCCCATGCCGCCAGCGGTGGGCAGGTCTTTGGAGACGCCGAGGAACGGGCAAATGCCTAGAAATTGGGTCAAAACGAAGTTATTAACGAGAACCGCGCTGATAATGAGTAGGATGTACTCCATAGAGAGGCCTCCTGTTTCGGGCAAAACTGGAAGTAACCTATCAGTCGATTGAAATGAGGGAAAGTCAAAACGTCATATCGTTAAAATGTTGCGTTTGCCGGAGGATTGCATGCCCCAAAGGAGATGATCTCATGGAGATGAATTCAGGAGTCAGAATTCAGAATCCAGAATGGGGAGATTGAACTACGAAAGACACGAAAGGCGCGAAATGGTGGATGGGAAACATGAGATGTGAAGGGAATGTCGGTATTAACCGGAATCGAAAAGAGGCGATAAGCAATCAAATTGACAAACAAAAGGCATTGCACTACATTGTATTACGTGAGGATAAAGATATGACAACGCTAACCATTCGTTTGCCAGAGTTGCTGAAAAGCGAGCTCGATGAACTCAGTCGGGAGGAGCATAAGGCCGTCAGCGACATTGTGCGGGAGTCCCTCAGGCGCTATATCGCGGTCGAAAAGTTCCGATTAGTCCGTAAAAGAATTCTTCCATTTGCCGAAGCTCAAGGACTTCTGACGGATGACGATATTTTCAAGGCCTTGTCATGAGAGTCATTATTGATGCCAATGTCGCCATCGCAGGCGCCGCTTCTCGCGGTTTGTGCGAGGCGATCATGGAACTATGCCTTGAGCATCATCGCATTGTCTTATGTGAAGGCATTCTGAAGGAAATTGAAGATAAATTGAGATTCAAGCTCAAGGTCCCTCCAATCATTGTTGCTGAATATGTGAAAGTGTTGCGTAATGGCGCCGAAATCGTCGAGCCGGAATATGTTGATAAGGGGATTTGCCGGGATCCCGATGACCTGATGATTCTTGGGTTGGTTTGCCCTGGGAATGCAGATGTCATCGTTACAGGTGACAAGGATTTGCTGGTTATCACAGAATTCAAGGGTGCTCGAATTTTGAATCCGCGCAGTTTTTGGGAATCAAACAAAAAAGAGAGATGACCATTGAACCCAAAGCGCGCGTAGAGATGAATTCAGGAGTCAGAATTCAGAATCCAGAATGGGGAAAGGTTTACCACGGAAGTTCACAAGGAACACGAAGGGGGATGGTATGGAATTCAGATTAGGGAGATTGAACTACGAAAGACGCGAAAGGCGCGAAATGGCGGATGGGAAACATGAGATGTGAAGGGAATGTCGGTATTAACCGGAATCGAAAAGAGGCACTAATTAGGCACTTCAGTTTAGAGTGGCAAGTAGTTAGACAGTGAGGAGACGCAGTTATTATTTCTGGTTAAAGAGACAGGAAGTTGCGGCAGAATAAGGAGTTCTGCCAAAGACGATGAAACCGAAGAATACGAAAAGTTCCATTGCGCAGCGACGGCGTGGCCTCGGTGGTGCCCGTGCCCAAATTGTGGTTGGGGTGCTGTTCGGAGTGCCATTTGGGATTGCCGCTTTCTATTCGTTCGCGGGCCATTGGCCGGTTATCACAAGGATCGGCTGCCTCCTCGGATTCATGTTCTGTGGCGTGCAGGGCGTGCTTGCAGGAATCCTGGAGTTGAGAAGAGGGAAGAAACTGAGCGCAGAAGCATAGAAAGCATTGAACACGGCAGAACCAAACGCGCGTGCTGAGTTTCGGCCCGCGGGGGGCCTCGCAGCCACAGCGTTGGCGTTGGGCACTGATTGAAGAGCAATATGAATCGCTGGAACATACCGGAGTGGCTTGAGATTGAAGTCAAAGAACGAGATACGGTATGCGTCTATTGCGGAAAGCAAATGGCTGAGCACAGTGCACCAGAACGAGGGCGCAAAGATGTCGGGACCTGGGAACACATCATCAACGACGCACGCATCGTCACGCGTGAAAACATTGCGCGATGTTGTGCCGCCTGCAATGCAAGCAAGGGATCAAAAGACCTCGCTGTTTGGCTTCAGTCGAAGTACTGCATGCGGCATGGAATCGGTGCGGCGACGGTGGCCGAAGTAGTGCGAGAAGCACCGGAAATGAACTGGACTGAAAAGGCGCGGCTTGACGAGCCGGGTAAACGGAAGGCCCGTCAAGCCGCGCCAAGTAAAAGCGGTGTCGAGCCACCGCAGTCCAAAACAAGAGAGCGATTGGGTAGTCCAACATTCAACAAATGATTGACGAGAGGTTTGAGATCGGTAGTGTGGGTAGCGAATGGAGAAATGGCCGGGGAGGCTTTTTATTTCAGCTCCAAGCGTGTCCAGAAGCGATAGAAGAGCTGTGTTGACGGGGTGGCGTTGGTGTAGATGAAACGGGTTGTGAGGCCGTTCCATTCGGGCAGGCCGGGAACCTGTCCCCAGTTGTTAGTCAGCAGAGACGCTGTTTGCTCCAGCCGATAGCGGCGCGCGGAGTAGATCTCGTACCCATCTTCCGCCGGGGCGAATGTCTGGAATCCTACGGCTATGTTGCTTCCATGCGTGAGCGCGATATCGAGATCCCATAAATAGGCGTCGGGTATGACGAGGTCGGAGCCACCGATGAACTCTCTCAGGTTGGAGATGCCATCCCCGTCGAAGTCGTCCTCCGGCCGCACCTGCTGGATGTTGGTCAGGCTGCCTCCGGATGCCGCGAGGATCTGTCGCTCAATGTCATCCGCCAAGTCGTCGCCGTCGTAGTCGTACGCCGCCGCATTCAGGAAGCCGGGTGTGCCGCCAGCGGGGGAGGAGCTCCAGACATCGCCGCGGTCGTTGTCGCAGCGCGGATCGATAAGCTCCATGGCAACACCCGCGTTGGTCGGCCAGGGAGGGACGCCACCGTAGTGGACGGTGTCGATGAGATCATTCCGCCAGTCCCGCAGTTCGATGGAAGCGCCGGAAGCGGGCAGGGTTAGTTTTGGAAGTTCGACCAGGCGGGTTGCGTATTCGGTCGCCGTGAGCCAGGACAGGGGTTCGTCCCATAGTGGTGCCCCGGAACAGCGCTGTATGAAGCTGGCGGCGGAGATATCTGCGTAGGTGTTCGTCAGTTCGGACAGGCGGTCGGCGATCACGAGTCGCGAGCCGGGCGCGAGCATGGTTCCGAAGGGGAGGCGGTACGATTCGTTGGAAACGTCGAGCCGCCACTGGCTCAGATCGATCGCCTGGGTTCCGGCGTTGTAGAGTTCGAGGTATTCGCCTCCCTGGAAAGGCGCAGTCATGAGTTCGCTGATGACCACGTTGGACGGGTTGTAGACGGTGCCGGGCGTCCAGATGGCTGGATTCTTGTCAGGCCAGTCGCCGTTCATGAGGAAGTCGCGCCGGTTCAGAATGAACTCCCTGATGGTTGCCGCCTGGTTGGTCAGCAGATTGAACCCGCTGCCGAGTTGGTCGAAGGCGGGCTTGATGTTCTGGACGATGGAGTCGACCTTGGGCATCAGGTGGTTGGTGGTGAGTATCGTTGCATGGTGTCGCCACAAGGTCATCTGTTGTCGGTGCCGAAATGGCAGGGTGTAGACCGAGTCGGAGGGATGGAAAATGGTCTGGCTCAACGTATTGCCTTCCGGGGAGGGTGAGTAAAATGGCAGGAATTCATCGGTCGAGTAGTAGGGATGCAGATTTGTGTGCTGCAGGTCGAAGCTGATGTCCCAGTCCCACGGGTAATGCCACCAGCGTCCGTCGTAGGCCCGGCGTTGCTGGAACATGTTGTCCATGAAACTCTGGTCTGCGCTCGCGAACGCTGACAGGAATGACAGCATCTGTTGAACCGCCTCGTACCAGATGTTCTCGCGAACTGCGGTTTCCGTGTCGGCGTCCGATACGGAGTACATGAGCGAGTTCACGTAGCTGAGATTGTTGATCAGCGGATTTCCGCCCACGGTATCGATGCCGGTTCTCGAGCTTTTGGACACGAAGTCGGCGGGATCAATTCCGTTACCCTCCAGGAAGGGCTCTTCCGGATCTTCCATTTCGGTTGTGATCGTGGGGCGGCCATTGATCCATATGCAGACGTGTCGCAAGCGGGGGGACGGGTAGCCGAGTTCGCGTTGCAACTGGTAGCCCAGGGGTTCGTTGAGTACGCGGCGGTAATGGCGCGAGAAGTTGAGACCCCGATGGCGGAAGATCGTGCTATCGCAGTTGTTGGCATACCATGTGTCCAGCGGGTTGCCGCGGTGCACGAGCAGGTTGAATGCCGAGTTCGAGCTGGCGCTGGGGTATCCGCGGTGACGGACCTGGACGTCGGTGAAGGTTTGTCCATCCGGGCTCACGGCGCAGGCACGGCGGGTGACGGGGTACATCACGGGGTCACCATCCACCAGTATGTGCCAGTTCGGCAGGTGTGTCTGTGGCGAGGCGCTTGTCACCCAGAAGGCGTGGTCGGTATCGGGATCGTCGGGTCGCGGGCTGGAGGCCCTGAAACTGTCCGGGGTTTCGGCTTCCACGCGGTAACGCACGAAGGTCCAGTTGACTGGGAACGGAGGCAGTGTGGCGGCATAGATGCCGTCGCTTGCAATCGTGTCCGGTGCCACGCCATCGTCCCTCATGGAATTTGTGACGTACAACCCGTCGCAGAAGTCATAGCCATTGGTGCCGAAAGTCCGGTGGAGCAGGCGGAGGGTGGCCGTTCCTCCTGCGGGTTCCAATTGAGCGCGGATTGTGTTCCCGGTATTGACGGGGCAGATATTGAAATCGGGCCGCACCCAGGCAAACCCGACCGGATTTGTTACTGCGGCAGAGCTGTTTGGCCTGCCGGGTGTGCCTCGGGCCGAGAAGGAGAGGCTGTTGGTCTCTGGACCCGCCGCGACAAACAACCGGCCGCCCAGACCCGCCCGTCGCGTGCGCATGGATATCTCATAGACAGAGCCCGTCATCGCACCGGTTACGACCGTTCGCACGCCGTTGCTGCTGCCGTCACCGTAGAGGAGTGTTTCATAGCCTCCGTCCACACGTCGGATCTCATTGCAGGCCACAACAAGGCCCGGGGTGCCCATGGTGCCCAGATTGCTTTTCACGCGTGATAAATTGTGGTTGCCGGACATGATCCAGCCGTTCGATCCGTTGTCGAACAGGCCGTTTGTCAGCAGGTTTGTATTCACGCCGAGGGGGCGCACGGTCACGTCGTCGACAAGGCACTTGCCATCAAAATCGAGCCAGAGTGAAATGGGCAGTTCTGCTGTGGACAGTGTTTGTGTCCACACCAGTGCCTGCCAGTCGTTGTTTGCCGCTGAGGAGTTCCACGAAACACTATCCCTGCCGTTATGGGGCGGGAAGAGACGCTCCAGTGAGGGACCATATCCGTCCGCTGCCGTCGGCCACGGTTCCCGGTCATCGTAGTCCACCTCATCTACCAACCGGCCGTAAGGGTTGCGCAAGCGAAGGGTTTCGCCGCTGTTTTTCAGGAGACCCGGCCAGTTGCCGATTGCGTTGGTGATCCCGTAGGCGGCCATCACTCCGGAGGTGGAACCGCACAACACGACGTAACCGCCCGCCGGCAGTATTGAGCCGGCGGGGAGGAGGAATCCCGTTCCGGACAAGCGCCAACCTCCAAGATTCACCGCTCCGTCCGAGGGGTTGTGCAGTTCGACGTACTCGAGCGGTGCTTCATTCGTCGCGTCGGGGTGGTACATAATCTCGCTGATAAACACCTCTGCCGGGGCCGATCCGACAAGATAGCTCAGCCAGTTCTGAACCGAGCGCGAAGCTTGCCGGATGCGGAAGGTGGCTTGGCACACCTCGCCGAGAGCCACGGGAGAGTTGAACCGGGTGCTGACATTGTTGCCGTTTCCATTGCCGGCGGCGGTGGATAAGATATGGCAGACGTAAGTGTTTTCTTTTGTAAGCCACTCGCGGAAAGAGGCCTGGTGATTCCCGTTGGTGCGCCAGGTGCCACCCAGTGGAAGGTCGAAGCCGCTATCCCCAACTCGTTGCACACCGCCTGCCGTAAACGTCACGTCATCAACCAACGCTTCGCCCATCCCGTTCAAGTAGAAGAATAACGTGTTGCTGTGCGAGGAGATCCCGGTATACGTGAACGTTTGCCAGCCAGGTTCAGGTTGCTCGGTTCGTGCGACACCGCCGCCGCTCATACGGAGGGTGATAGAGGGGCAGGGGATGTATTCCGCTTCTGGAACGGGTAACAGGAAATTCCCCTCCGAACAGGACGCCTCGAAACGGTAGTGCACCCAGGTCCCGTTTGTCTGCCCGCCTATCACGGCGGTGTACACCTGATCACCGCTGACGCGATCCGCGCCAATACCATTGTCCATCATGGTCAGGGTTGATTCCGTGCCATTTATGGCCGTGAACAGGACCACGTTGGTTGGCGGCGTCCCGCGAGTGACCACGGAGACCGTGACTGTGGCGGATTGGCCTGAGGCCGGCGAGGCCGGGGATACTACGGGATTCACGAACCCGCCGATGGGTGCCGTTCCTGTCGAACCGCCGGGCGCGCCAGTAAACCAGTTTGACGAGGTATTGCCGAAGGAGGAATCCGCGAGCCTCTCCAGCGACGGGCCAGCACCATCGGGCGCCGCGGGCCAAGGAGGGGAGTCATCGTAATCGACCCTGTCGACGAGAATGTAGGGTACGAAACCGTCTTCCGAGTTCGGAGGGTCAGGTTTGTAGAGTCGCACGCTCTCACCCGCATTGTCGAGTCTGCCGGTCCATGGCCCAAAAATGGCTACCTCGGATGGAACCTGATGCGTGGCTCTGAACAGTCCGGCATTGGTGCCCGTCACGAGCAGGCGGGCACCTACGGCAAGGGAAATGTTGGTTGGGAACGTGAATGCGACGGCGTGCGACAACCGCCAGGTATTGGTGGGGTTTAGCGGATCGAACAGGCTGACGGCATTGGTTGAGATGTTCAGCAATTCGATAAACTCGTTCTCCGGTCCGTCGTCAGGCGTATGGTACATTATTTCGCTGATCACCAATGGTCCCACCTTTGGGAGGCTGTTTGGTGCGCCCCGGCCGGTGCGGAAGACCTCGGGTGATGGCGGGTTGGTAGTCCCGAAGGTGAGGTGATCCATTGTCGTCAATTCGCCCGCCGCTCCGTCGGGAAACCGGCCGAACGACACGCCGTTCTCCGCCGCTTCAAACGACACCCGGTCGACCTGCCGGGTTAGCTTCCCCGCGCCTGTGGCCGCCGTGAGGTAAACCTGATCCCCCATGAACGAGTTGAGGGCAAAGGGGATGTTGTTGGATACGGGTGTCGCGGCATTGAATTGGTATTCGTAGACAACGGCATAGCCGCCGGCGGGGATCACACCGTTTGTCAGGCAATATTTTTTCCGGATGACGACATCGTCGCTGAGATACCATCCCGTGATGTCGATCGGCTGAGCCGTGACGTTGCGCAGTTCGATTGCATCCTCGTAGGGCGGATCGGTATGAGTCAGCACCTCGTTGATGACGATGTCGGCCGAGTGGCAGGCGCCGGTTGCGCCGGGTGTGCCGTTGAAGTCCGCGCTGGCGCACCAGTTTGAAGAGGCGTCAGCTGGTCCATTCGGATCCCGTAGCACCAGTGAGCAACCCTGGCCGTCCGGCCATTCCGGCCAGCCGCTCGTTGTCCCGTAGGTCACCGAAAACAGGGTGACTCCGCCCGAGGTTTTCAGTGTGATTTTCTCGCCGCTGTTGGCAAGGCTTCCAGTGTAGGTGCCCCAAACGAGCCCTGTGGCGGTCGGGTACCGATTGGTGAAAGCGGTCTGGTTCTTGACGAGCACGCGATAGCTGCCGGATGCGAGAATGTGACTATTCGAGAAAGCGAAGGTGATGCCTGAACTAAAAGACGCTCCGTTCAGGTTGACGGATGTTGATCCAGCGTTGAACAATTCGATGAATTCGTAATCATCACCGTCGATGGGCACGTTGGTGGAGTCCACCGGGTGATACATGATTTCGCTGAAGACCACCCCTGCCGCTAAGGCAGGCTGCGTAACGGTGCAAAGGAGGAATAAAATCAAGAAGCAGGCCCTAAAAACGGTGTTCATACCGAATATCATCGGACAACCTGGCGTGCAGGTCAAGGTCAGTAAACCTATTCCGAATGCGAGGGTCTTTTGTTTTGACGCCAATAGAATAGTCGGACGCGACGAAGCGCGTCCCTCCATCTAACAAATCGCCCTTTTCTTTAATATTGGAGGGCCACGCTTCGTCGTGGCCGCATTAAATGAGCCAAAACCCCTGATGCGAGTTGTAACCTTTCTGGTGGAGTTGCGAGTGTGGCAGCGATTGAGGGGAAGGTGGTGGATAGAACACGCTAAATATTGGGTATTTTTATGGAACAGGAGACGATAGGGAGTTAGAATGCCGACCTTTGGTGCTGACATATCGCTAATGAAAACAACGGACACATTTGATATTCGTCTGGATCGCCACGAATTCAAGTATCTGATCCCCAGCTCATTGGTCCCCAAGATCCGTGAATATATCAGGCCCTTTTGCCGTCCGGATAGCTTTACGAATGGAGATCCCCCCGAATATGTGACCACCACGCTGCAGTTCGATACACCGGACCTGGCCATTCAC
Source organism: uncultured Verrucomicrobiota bacterium (assembly GCA_964508705.1). Classification (GTDB taxonomy): domain Bacteria; phylum Verrucomicrobiota; class Kiritimatiellia; order CAIKKV01; family CAITUY01; genus CAZDUS01. The sequence continues at coordinate 4,564 of CAZDUS010000037.1, read as the reverse complement.
CGCGCCAAAATCAATGAGGCCCATGGTCGGTTTAAACTCCGGGCACGCATTTATGGCGAAGCCGGCTCGAGTCCCGTTTTCATGGAAGTTAAGCGCAAATTCGGGAAGACCATCGTCAAGACGCGTGCCAAGATCCCGTTTGAAGAATGGGGCGAGGAACTGGTGAAGAGCACCCGACTCAATCTTTCGTTCAAATCCCAAAAGGAGGAGAATGGGTACCTCGACTTTGTTCGGCTGGTCCGCCAGACCGGGGCAAGGCCGGTAGTTCTGGTTCGCTATACGCGTGAACCTTACACGGGACTGAATGAGCCCTATGCCCGAGTGACCTTTGACAGGAGACTGCTCTATCAACCAACGACCTCGTGGACCTCCTGGGGAAGGGGTGGTTGTTGGCGCTGCATGGACACCCCGTTTGCCCAGAATAAAAACTATCCGTTTTCCTCAACCATTCTGGAGATCAAGACCCTGAGCGACGCTCCTCAATGGATGATGGACCTGATCGTGAAATTTAATCTGGAGACGACGGGAAACTGCAAGTACTCTAGTGCGATCTGGCAGGAATCTCTATTCGACCAGATATCGTTTGCGCCGTATACATCGGAGGATATTCTCCATCCATAAAGATGGGGCTCCAGATAAGGATAGTATAGATATGGATCAACTGACTTCTGCATTCGGATCGGCCCGCCTGCTCGGGGCTGAACAGATTTTGTTCGCGCTGCTACTGACCTTTGCCCTGGCGTTTGTGTTCGCCACCATTTACCGCTGGACGTTCGTCGGTTTCTCCTATTCCCGGTCGTTCGTCCACACGATGGTGCTGGGTGCCATGGTGGTATGTATGGTCATCATGGCTATTGGCAACAACCTGGCTCGCGGACTTGGGATACTGGGTACGCTGGCCATTATCCGTTTCCGTACGCCCGTCCGCGACCCGCGCGACATGATCTTTCTGTTTGCCTGCTTCGGTGAAGGTATTGCCTGCGGGGCGGCCGCTTACAGTGTGGCCATTATTGGAACGATGACGCTATCGGCTGCGGCGCTGATCCTGCATTGGTCCCCGTTTGCTTCAAGGCGTGATTATGAGGGCCTGTTGCGCTTCACCCTGCCGGTCAATAAAGAATCGGAAGAGGAGGTTCAGGCTGTTCTCAAGCAATATTGTTCCGCTTTCCATATTATTGCGATGCGCGAGGGGATGCAGGGGGAGTTGATGGAGTATTCCTATGAAATCCGGTTGAGCGATCCTTCCTACCAGTCCGATCTGCTGGCCAAGCTCCGCTCAATCAAGGACGTCTCCGAGCCCAGTTTGCTGATGCACCGAACTACCGTTGAACTTTAGTCGCCGCGAGGAAAGAGTGAGGTAATGTGATGAAGGAACGAAGCTTTGTAAAGCCACGACTCGCAAAACCTTCCGGGTTGATCTGGCGGCGATTGATGCGGAACTGGCCCTACCTGCTATGGCTGGCGGTGCTGTTTTTTATCATGGCGGTCTATTCCCGCAACCAGCAGTTTGGCCGTCTGTCCGGCACGGTGGAAGTCATTGGAGAAGAGATTGTGCCCCCGGAGACCGCCCGATTGGTCTCCCTGCACGTCGTAGTGGGGCAGTTTGTTACCAATGGTCAGATTGTCGCGCAGATGGATACGGGGCTTGTGGACGCGCAGATGGCTGTGGATGAGGCGACCCTGCGGGATGCCCGGGATGCCTTTTCCTTGGATCAGCGCGCCATGGTTGCCGCGATCGAAAAGTCCGAAGCGGCGGTCAAGGAGGCCGAAGCGGCGCTCGCCACCCAGCAGATGCTTCAGGAGCGTGACAAGGTGGAGGCGGCTGAAATCCGCCGCGAGTTCACGCGACGCCAGGACCTCCTGACCAAGCGCCTGATTGAGGAGACAATCGCAAATGAATTACGCCCGGAAATGGCAGCCCTGGAGCAGGGACTGTTAGCCTATCCAAAGCTGATTGAGATCTGTCGGCAGGCCTTGGAAAGCGCGGTGAAGCACCGCGATGCCATGCATGCCTGCTTGCGGATGGACGAGGAAGTGGGGCTTTCAGGCGCGATTAGCAATAAAACGGTGGCAAGTCTCTCCATTCTCGAGGCCACCCGCGATCTTACGAAGCAACGAAAGCAGAAATACACATTGCGAGCCAGCCGCGACGGCAATATTTCCCGCATCTATATCGTTCCGGGAAATGTGGTTCCCGCCGGTATCCCCATCATGCATATTGTGGAGCCTCACCCTGCGACGGTCGTCGGCTTCTCTCCGGAATTAAGTCCGCTTCACTTGAGAGTCGGACAGGACGTGCTGATCTGGCGCCAGTACGAGCCTGCGTTTATGCAAGGTGAAGCGCCGCAGGTTGTCCCGGCGGTTGTGGAGTCAATCTCAACTGCCGTTGAGGCCTTTCCCGTGCGGATCAATCCGGTGCAAGTTCAAGTGCAGGGTGGTGTGCCTCTGCGCGGACGGAGAATTATATTTAAATTCAAGGATGACCAAAACTCCGGGGCGCGTGCCTTCACTCCCGGGGAGACTGTTGAGATCCGTGAGGTTTATAAAGGCTGGTTCGCCCGTTTGGCTCAACTAAAGATGTGGTTGGTTGGGCTTACGGCCTCTCAATCGATTTCTTCATCAGGGGAACCGCGCTAATTCACATGAGAAAGCTGGTTTACAGATTAGCCGGGGTATTTGCGATGGGTTGGTTGGCGGGGTGCGCCACCCCACCTATTCCAGAAGGGGAGCAGGTCATCACCTCTGAGGCTCCTGCCTCTCAGCCTGCACCAACACCTCCTCCCAAACCCGAACCGCTCACCATTGATGAGGCGGTGAAGTGCGCTGTATTGTGCAGTCCACGTATTGCGGCTTTAGACATTGCCGTGCAGGTTGCAAAACAGCAAAAACGGGCTGTCTCGGATATCCAGGACCCGGAACTCGGGCTGGCTGTGGGACGGGACACCTCTGACGACGATCGTTATCGGACGATTCCAGCGACATCCACCTCATCCCAGACAACAACAGAGCCTTCAACATCGACTAGCCAGCAACCTGTGTCAGAAACGAGAATGGCGATTGGGAGTACCCGACAGGTTGAAGATGGATGGCGGCTGAGTGCGCGATTTTTCGTGCCTAACCCCTGGATTCTTGGTCCGCAAGCTGACGCCCGTCGAGCGGACATAGATGCGGCAAGAGCCGAGAGGCAAAACGCCATCTGGTTTGTGACCTGCGAGGTTCGTCGTTTGTATGCTGAGATCTATTTCCTGAAGGAAGACATGGCGCTCGCCGCTAAACAGGTGCGCCTTGGCGCGGATATCCTCAAGGCGGTTCAGGAGCAGATGGAATTGGGCTCGAAGCTGTCGTCTGATGTCGTTACCACCGCCCAGCGGTATTTGCGAATCCAGGACGACTTTGATCAACTTCGCTATCGCTATAAATTGGCTCAACGAAGTCTGGCGGCTCTGCTCAACCAATCGCCTGAGCAATTGACGATTTCCGCAAATGCGGTTGTCATGCCAGTGGTTGCAGAATCCAACCTCACTTTTGAAGCGGCTGAAATGACCGCCAAGCGCTGTCGTGGTGATCTGGTTGCGCTTGGATGGCGAACACTGTCAGCCAAGTCCTCTTATCGCGAGGCGCGTAATGTGCGGATGCCATGGCTCAAGGATATCTCGGCAAGTTATCGGTCATCGCAGGAGGAAATGTGGGGAACTGACATATCTGAAGTGGTCACGTATGAGACCGGTGACGGCGAGTCAGAGGAGTGGTGGATTGGCTTTTCCATGGATGTTCCCATTTTTTCATCGGTAAAGAATCACGCCGATGACGTTCGCCAAGCCGAGTATAAGCTTGCCAGAGCAACAGAAGATGAGGGAATCCGTCTGAGTCATCGGGAAATCCATGATGCCCTCGATGAAGTGGCCGAAAGCCGACAGCATCAAGCGCGATATCAGCGTGATGTGATGCCAATCATTCGTTCGATGCAGCAGACTCTGGACACGCTGAACGATACTCCCAATGCCATGTCCGACAAGGTGGCGGCCACCGAGTTGCAAATTGTTGAGTCTTTGAGATTGGAGCTGGCTTCTCGCAAGCGCCATTTACTTGCCCTGATTAACCTGGAGTACGTAACCGGCGCCCCGTTTGAACAGTGGCAAGTGCCATAAAGCGATAGGAGCGGTAAGTGGTCGGGGCGGAGGGATTTGAACCCTCGGCCTTTTGGTCCCGAACCAAACGCGCTACCAGTCTGCGCTACGCCCCGCCAGAATCAAAACCTTTGACAACCATTTTGCCGTTTCTCGGGAAGTATCCATTACATTTCTTGGGCAAAAAGTGGGTGGAGAGTATCAACAGCACCCCGCTTCCGTCAATAGCGCGGAATAGCACCCAAATCCTCGCCTAAGAATGTATTGGCGATCTTTGGACCATGAAGCAACGCCCTGGCCGCGCGGCCACGACGGAGCGTGGCCCTCCAGAAGAGTCATGGAGAGATCCTCGATGTTGCCGATGGAGGGCCACGCTCCGTCGTGGCCGTTGCTTCGCGCGTTGACGCATCGGGAGAGGGATGAGAGCGAGGGGATAT
>CAZDUS010000036.1:0-22204 GCA_964508705.1 uncultured Verrucomicrobiota bacterium | reverse complement strand
GCCGTCTCCACAATGTCAGACACAGACTGGTCCAACACCCGATAATCGTAAGCTTTCAAACGTATTCTTATTCGTTGTTTTTCCATGTTCCTCTCACCGTTCCAGAAGTTGCTGTTGAATCGCCGCCGGCACGGCGTCAAAACATGCCGGTTCCATTGTATAGCTCGCCCGCCCCCGAGTGAGAGACCGGACAGCAGTTGAATAGCCAAATAACTCGGCTAAAGGTAATCGCGCATGAATAACCTGCATCGCAGCGCGATTACTCATTTCCTGAACATGCCCCCGGCGCGCACTAATATCATTCAGTACATCACCAAGATGCTCTGCCGGAAGTGAAATTTCCAACAACATAATAGGCTCAATAATCACCGGAGAAGCCGCCTTGGCTGCGGCACGCAAAGCCATATTTCCCGCAGTACGGAAGGCAATTTCTGTCGATTCTTGATCGTGAAAACTACCGCCAACAACGCGCACTTTCATATCAACCAAAGAATAGTTGGCCACAACGCCCGTTTGGAGCCCATCGCGGATACCATCCTCAATCGCAGATCTGTACTCAGCAGGAATCTTGTTTGCAGACACTTCAAACTCTATCGCTGATCCTGCCCCCCGCTCTACTGGCTCGACTTCGATAATCACTTCAGCGTATTGACGCTGACCGCCAATATCGCGCTCAAACTTATGCTCGCCACGACCAGAAGCCATTATGCTCTCGCGATAGGCGACCATGGGCTTCCCTGCATTCGCCTGAACCTTATATTCACGAAACATACGGTCCTTCAGAATCTCTAAATGCAACTCTCCCATTCCACTGATCAAAGTCTGCCCTGTGTCCTTATCCATTGAAACGACACACGTAGGATCTTCTGCAGCCAATGCCTGAAGCGCCTCTGCAAGTTTATCGCGATCCGCTTGTGACTTGGGCTCGATAGCCATCGACATCACCGGTTCAGGAAATCGAATACGCTCAAGTTCAATTGGTGAGTTCTCTGCGCAAAGGGTATCGCCTGTCGTCGCCTGCTTCAGTCCAACCACAGCACCAATCTCGCCGGCATGGATCGTGTCTACTTCCTGCCTGTCATCCGCATGAAGCAAGACCAGTTTCATCACGCGTTCACGTTTCCGTAAACGGGAATTAAACACATTTTGACCCTTCTTCAGCTGCCCGGAATAAACCCTGACAAACCCCATGCGCCCCATGTAGGGATCGTTCATCAGTTTAAAAACCAAAGCGCTCAACGGAGCAAAATCATCCGTCTCACGGGTAACTGCCTCATGGGTCTTGGGATGTGCCCCCTCAACGGGAGGAACATCAATTGGCGAAGGCAAATAATCAACAACCGCATCCAACAACTGCTGAACGCCTTTGTTTCTCAAGGATGCGCCACTAAGAACTGGCGTAACTTTCTGCGCTACCGTGGCGCGTCGCAATCCTTCTTTCAACACATTCGCAGGGATATCCGGATTCTGCAGATACGAATCCAATATGCCCTCGTCAACTTCAGCAAGGCATTCAATCATTTCTGATCGTGCTTTTTCAGCAGCAACTGTAAATTCGGCCGGTATCGCTGAACTCACAACTTTGACGCCAAGCGAAGTATCGTCGTAGGAAATCGCCTCCATCGTCACAAGATCCACAACACCAACGAAATGATCCTCACACCCCATCGGAATCTGGATGCATACCGGCTTCGCCTCAAGCTTGTCGCGCATCTGCTGGATAACAGAACCAAAATCAGCGCCAATACGATCCATTTTGTTGATAAATGCGAGCCTGGGGACGTGATAACGGTCAGCTTGACGCCATACCGTTTCAGACTGCGGCTGGACGCCTCCAACCCCGCAAAAGACTACGACCGCACCATCTAAAACACGCAGTGATCGCTCCACTTCAACCGTAAAATCAACATGCCCGGGCGTGTCAATGATGTTAATCTGATGATTTTTCCAAAAACAAGTCGTGGCCGCGCTTGTGATAGTGATCCCACGTTCTTTTTCCTGAGGCATCCAATCCATCGTCGCAGTGCCGTCATGCACTTCACCCATGCGATGAACCCGGCCGGCATAGAACAAAATCCGTTCCGTGGTCGTTGTCTTGCCTGCATCAATATGGGCAATAATGCCAATATTGCGCAAGTCAGACAGAGGACTAGATCTATCGACCGCTTCACGCGAGCGAGTCACGCCCTCCGAATCACTTTTTCGGTTCTGTTCCAAAATTAGTTCCATTGCCGTTAATGCCACGGGTTAACACCGAAACCTTTGGGTCTCGACATCAACCCTTACCTTCGTTTACCACCTGTAATGTGCAAATGCCTTATTCGCCTGCGCCATCTTATGCGTATCATCACGCTTCTTGATGGCATTGCCCTGTTCTGCATATGCATCTAAAATTTCCACTGCCAACGCTCGACGCATGGGAACACCCTTCCGCGTCTTTGCATATTGGATGAGCCACCTCATCGCCAGCGCTGCCTGACGATCAGGACTGACTTCAACCGGTACTTGGTATGTAGCGCCACCCACTCGCCGCGACTTAACCTCAACTCGCGGTTTCACGTTGTCAATCGCCCGAAGAAGAACCTCTAATGGATCTCCATCCGGATGCTTTTCTTGGATGACTGCCAGAGCATCATAAACAATGCCGGTAGACACCGATTTCTTACCCACCTTCATCAGGCGGTTAACCAGGCGCCCAACCAACTCACTGCCGTACTTGGGGTCCTGCTCGACTGCACGTCGTTCTGCTTTACGTCTTCGTCCCATGATCTTGAGCCGTCCTGCGCATTACTGCTTAGGCATTTTCACGCCATATTTTGAACGGCCTCGTTGCCGTCCATCCACTCCCAGCGTATCCAGCGTTCCACGAACTATGTGATAACGCACACCGGGCAAATCCTTAACACGTCCACCCCTCACGAGCACAACACTGTGCTCCTGCAAATTATGTCCTTCGCCAGGAATGTACGCGGTCACCTCTTCTCCATTGGTCAGTCGCACACGCGCTACTTTCCGTAAAGCTGAATTCGGCTTCTTAGGCGTCTGCGTCTTAACCGAGAGACACACTCCCCGTCGCTGCGGACAATTTTTCAGTGCTGGTGACTTACTCTTGTAGCGGACTTGCTTCCGCCCATGTTTCACCAGCTGGTTAATTGTTGGCATACTCTATAACTCCTCCAAATCGCAAAGCGTGTAACAATGCCGAAGTACCCTGCACTCTGTCAAGCATTATCCAAGTAACTCTTGCGCTTTCTTCACCGCTTCGCTTTCCTGCCTTAATTCCTCCTCCGGAATAGGCTCAGCCAGCGGCACTAATTTAATATTACGGAACATCGGGAACCCTGTGCCACCAGGGATCAGATGACCCATAATCACATTCTCCTTGAATCCATAAAGTGTGTCGACGCGCCCCAGTGTGGCCGCCTCAGTCAACACCCGTGTCGTGTCTTGGAACGACGCGGCTGAGATGAAACTTTCCGTCTCCAACGCAGCCTTCGTGACACCCAGCAGTGCGGGAGAAGCCTCCGCAGGACGTTTTCCTTCAGCCGATGCTTTTTGATTGACTTCCTGGAATGTCTGCTTCTCAACCTGCTCGCCCCACAAGAAATCTGTATCGCCTGGATCGGTGATGCGAACCTTACGCAACATCTGACGAACGATAATTTCAATATGCTTATCGTTGATGTCCACACCTTGCAATCGATACACTTCCTGAACTTGATTAACCAGATACTCCTGCAATTCCTGCGGTCCGCAAATCTCAAGAATCTCCTGCGGGACCACGGGGCCTTCAGTTAACTGTTGACCCTTCTGGACGAAATCACCTTTGTAAACAACAATGTGCTTGCCCATCGGAATGAGGTGCTGCTCTTCATCACCCGTCACCGTATCGCGAATAATCAAACAACGACGTCCGCGCTGGTTCGGTCCAAAATCAACCAATCCATCAATCTTGGCGATTTCAGCTGCATCCTTTGGTCGACGCGCCTCGAACAATTCCGCAACACGCGGCAAGCCACCGGTAATATCCTTGGTTTTGGACTCCTTGCGAGGTGTCTTGGCAAGCACTTCACCAGCCATCACCTTCTTCCCATCCTTGACCATCACGTGAGCGCCTGCAGGTATATTGTAAGCGGAGGGTTGTTCCTTGGTGCCCGGATAGGTTATCACAATCTGAGGATGCAAATCCTCCTTGTGCTCCAACACAACCGTCCCCATTAAACCCGTCGACTGATCAACATCCTTCTTGACGGTAACGTTTTCAATAAAACCTTGGAAATGCACAACACCCGGACGCTCAGCAAGAATCGGCACACTGTAGGGATCCCATTCAATAAAGCTCTGCCCCTTCTTGACTCTGCCACCATCCTGTACGGCAATAATGGCACCGATCGCCATGGTATGTCGCTCAACTTCGCGGCCCGCGTCATCAAATACACCCACCGAGCCGTTCTTATTCAGTACAACGAATTGCCCATTCTCATTTTGAATAACACGTAGGTTCGTGTACTGGATAATGCCGTCGTGCTTCGAAATAACATGTGGCTGCTTAAACACAGAACTGGCGGTACCACCTATATGGAACGTACGCATCGTTAGCTGCGTTCCAGGTTCACCGATGGACTGCGCCGCAATAATGCCCACGGCTGATCCAATTTCAACCAATCGGCCTGTTGCCAAATCCCGTCCATAGCACTTCGCACACACACCACGACGAGATTCGCACGTCAACACGCTTCGAATGCGAACTTTCTCCACGTCGGCATCCATAATGCGCTCGGCAGCGTCTTCGTCAATCAGACTTCCGGCAGGCGCCAAAACTTCACGGGTAATGGAATTAACCACATCAACAAGCGTCGTGCGGCCAATGATTCGATCACGTAGTGACACGAGATTCTCCTCACCACCGCCGATCCCCTTGACCTCAATTCCGTTTAGCGTGTTGCAATCCTGCTCGATCACGCGAACATCCTGCGACACATCAACCAGTTTACGAGTTAAATAACCGGCATCCGCAGTCTTTAGCGCTGTGTCGGCTAACCCCTTACGGGCACCGTGAGTACTGATAAAGTACTCCAAAACACTCAAGCCTTCACGGAAGTTGGATAAAATCGGACGTTCAATAATTTCACCAGAGGGCTTGGCCATCAAACCGCGCATTCCAGCCAACTGACGAATTTGCTGCCTGCTACCACGAGCCTTTGAATCCACCATCATAAAGATTGGATTCGCCTCGTTACTGCCAGCATTCTCCTCAATAGCCTTATACATCGCATTCGAGGTCTCTTCACTGGCATGCGTCCAAATGTCGACGATCTTATTGTATCGCTCGCCATCCGTAATTACACCGCGGCGATACTGGCTCTCAACTTCGGCAACCGCTTTGCGGGCCTTGACAATGATCCCCTCTTTTTCATCAGGAATAATCATGTCGCCCAGCCCGATCGAAATACCGGCCAATGTTGCGTTTTCAAACCCGATATTTTTCAGACTATCCAAGACTCTGACGGTTTCTACGTTGCCGCTAACACGGTAGCACTGCCAGATGATTTTACCCAGAAATGACTTGTCGCAGCACCGGTTAATGAAACCCAACGAGCTTGGAAGAATCTCATTGAAGAACACTCGCCCAACAGTCGTGACAAGCATCTTGCTCGCGGTATCCCCGAATACTGTCGTCCGTTTGTAATCAGGATTCTTAAACCGGATTCTATCGTGGGTTTTAATCGCCCCGTCATCATACGCCAGACGAACTTCGCTCGCATCGCCAAACATGGGCAAATGCTCCTGCTCTGCGTTATGATCCGGCAACTTGCGACGCAACTCCTTGGGTCGATCCTTTTGCGCGGCCGATGTAAGATAATATGCGCCCAACGCAATATCCTGCGTAGGCGTCATTACAGGCCTACCGCTTGACGGCGAGAACACATTGTTAACCGACAACATCAGCAGCCTGGATTCCATCTGCGCCTCAATCGACAACGGAACATGGACAGCCATCTGGTCGCCGTCGAAGTCAGCATTGTAGGCCGTACAAACCAACGGATGAATCTGAATCGCCTCACCCTCGACGAGAATCGGCTCAAACGACTGAATACTCAATCGGTGCAGCGTTGGCGCACGATTTAGCATCACCGTCTTGTCGCGGGTGATCTCTTCGAGAATCGCCCACACTTCATCCGACTGCTTATCAATTAATTTCTTGGCGCTGCGAACGGTGTGAGCCACACCAATTTCCTTCAAGCGACGAATAATGAAGGGCTCAAACAATACCAGTGCCATTTTCTTCGGCAAACCGCACTGATGCAATTTCAGGTCCGGGCCAACCACAATCACGGAACGACCGGAGTAGTCAACTCGTTTACCTAATAGGTTCTGACGGAATCGACCGCCCTTACCTTTTAACATGTCACTGAGTGATTTCAGCGGTCGATTGCCTGCCCCTGTTACGGCACGCCCATGTCGACCGTTGTCAATGACCGCATCAACAGCCTCTTGCAACATGCGTTTTTCATTCCGGATAATCACGTCCGGCGTTTTCAATTGCAACAGATTCTTAAGACGGTTGTTACGGTTGATAACCCGCCGATACAGATCATTCAAATCGGAGGTTGCAAAACGTCCACCTTCCAGAGGCACTAACGGACGAAGATCCGGCGGAATAACGGGAAGCACCTCGAATATCATCCACTCCGGGCGCATACTGCTGCCAAGAAATCCTTCCAATACCTTCATGCGCTTGGAAAGTTTCTTCCGATTCTGTTTGCTTCGGGTCGTAGCCATTTGCGCATCGAGCTCTATCAGGGTCTTCTCGATGTCAATTTTCTTCATCAAATCGCGAACAGCTTCAGCTCCGATACGGGCTGTAAAGGCTTCGCCATATTTCTCCTGAGCCTCGCGATACTCCATCTCGCTCAGAAGTTGCTTTTCCTGAAGCGGCGTATCACCCGGATCAACTACAATGTAATCCTCGTAATACAACACGCGTTCCAATGCCCGCGCTGTCAGGTCCAGCACCAGTCCGATACGGCTGGGTGTACACTTGAAAAACCATATATGAGAAACCGGGACCGCTAATTCAATGTGCCCCATTCGCTCACGACGCACGCGGGACAGTGTGATTTCCACACCGCAACGATCACAGATCACACCCTTGTGCTTTATACGCTTGTATTTGCCGCAACTACATTCCCAATCGCGAGTCGGACCAAATATCCTTTCGCAAAACAAACCGCCCTTTTCAGGCTTGTATGTGCGATAGTTGATTGTTTCCGGATTCTTAACTTCGCCGTTACTCCAGGACCTAATGGTCTCTGGCGAAGCCAGGGTAATATTCACGGAATCAAACCCTTCGGCCAAAGGCACTCCCAGCCGTTCACGGACCGCTGCGTTCGTCAAGGTTCGTTCTAGCGACATAATTCCTCGGCGTTGCCGCCGCCTCCCTTAAGCACGTTTCTCTTTTCGCTCGGCCCGCACGTCCAAACCGATGCTACGAAGTTCATTAATCAGCACGTTGAATGATTCAGGACGCTCAGCCTCCAGAACATTCTCACCTTTTACGATCGACTCATAGATCCGCGTACGACCCGCCACATCATCGCTCTTCACTGTAAGCAATTCCTGTAGCGCATACGCAGCTCCATAGGCCTCCAAGGCCCAGACTTCCATTTCCCCGAGACGCTGACCACCATACTGCGCCTTACCACCCAGTGGCTGCTGGGTCACTAGAGAATAGGGTCCAACCGCACGGGCATGGATCTTATCGCTAACCAAATGGTGTAGTTTCAACATGTAAATGTATCCCACCACCACCTTCTGATCGAACGGCTCCCCTGTACGGCCATCAAACAATCGAGTCTTGCCATCCCGTGGAAGCTTGGCGACATCCAGAAGATCCTTGATGTGCTTCTCTGAAATACCATCAAACACTGGTGTGTTCGCGTACAAGCCCAACAGCTTGCAAGCCCATCCAAGATGCGTCTCCAAAACCTGTCCCACATTCATACGCGACGGCACACCCAACGGATTCAATACGATATCCACAGGGGTTCCATCCGGGAGAAACGGCATATCCGCTTCAGGAAGGATCCTGGCCACAACACCCTTGTTACCATGCCGGCCGGCCATCTTATCACCCACGGACAGCTTCTTCTTGCTGGCAATGTAAACCTTGACCTGCTTGATGATGCCCTGATCAACCTCATCTCCGCTCTCAAGACGATCCATGGCATTTTCGCACTCGTGATCCAGCTCAATAAATTTCTGCTGGAACTCGCCAATGATCTCTTGAATCTTGATTTGGATCGGACTGCTCTCAATCTCAATATGAGCACTTTCCGCCGCTAACTTTCTAAGCAATGTCTTCGTGATCTTACGGTTCGCGGGAATGATGATCTCGTTGGAGTCAACATTAACAACATCCAATGGGATCTTTTCACCCAACAGAATATTGCTTAACGCCTCCGTCAATTGCTCGACAATTTCCTGTCGCTTGGACTTGTGCTCCTCAGCAACATTCTTTGTCTGACGCCGACGTTCAGCGGGCGTCATCTTCTCGCGCTCAATATCCTTATGCGCCGAGACCTTCACATCCATCACAATACCGTAGGTTCCGCTGGGAACAGTTAACGAAGTGTCCCTGACATCCGCCGCCTTCTCTCCGAAGATCGCCCGCAATAGCCGCTCTTCTGGTGCAAGCTCCGTCTCGCTCTTCGGCGTGATCTTGCCCACCAGAATGTCATCAGGCTTAACCTCGGCTCCTATACGGATTACACCGTCTGTGCCGAGATTACGCAGTGCGTCTTCCCCGACATTCGGTATATCACGGGTAATTTCCTCAGGACCCAACTTGGTGTCGCGCGCGCCAACTTCAAAATCCTGGATATGGACTGAAGTAAACACATCGTCACGGACAACACGCTCGCTGATTAGAATGGCGTCTTCAAAATTGAATCCGCACCAAGGCATGAACGCTACAAGCACGTTTCGGCCTAGCGATAACTCACCACAAGCCGTTGCCGGACCATCCGCCAGGACATCACCATTCCTGATCTTCTGCCCAACTTTAACCACGGGTTTCTGATTCAGGCAAGTCCCTGCGTTGGAACGCATGAATTTCCGCAATTTATAAACGCGCTCGTCCTTCTTGCTCTTGGACTTGATATCGCTACTGACTACAATCTTGGTGGCTGACACATACGTCACCACACCTGCCTCATCGGCAAGCGTAAGCACACCCGAGTCACGGGCAATGCGCCCTTCCAACCCAGTCGCCACAAATGGCCGTTCCGTCTCAAGCAGAGGTACGGCCTGCCGCATCATGTTCGATCCCATCAATGCGCGATTCGCGTCGTCATGCTCAAGGAACGGGATCAGCCCGGCCGCCACAGAAACCACCTGCTTGGGTGATACATCCATGAAGTCGACTTTTTCCTTCGGCACTTCAAGAAACTCACCACGGTTACGGACAGCCACGGCGTCACGCGTCATGCGTCCCTTGGCATCCGTCGGTGTATTGGCCTGGGCAATAATGTACTTTTCTTCGCGGTCAGCGCTCAGAAACTCAACTTCCTCGCTGACAACGCCATTGGTCACTTTCCGATACGGTGTCTCAATGAATCCATACTGATTCACCCTGGCATAAATGCCCATCGATGAAATTAGACCGATATTCGGACCTTCCGGCGTTTCGATCGGACAAATACGCCCATAATGACTGCTATGGACGTCACGCACTTCAAATCCGGCACGCTCACGACTTAAGCCGCCCGGACCCAGGGCACTTAAGCGCCGCTTATGCGCAAGCTCAGACAATGGGTTTGTCTGATCCATAAACTGGCTCAACTGGCTGCGCCCGAAGAAATCCTTAACCACGGCAGACAACGTCTTTGGGTTGACCAATCGTTGTGGTGTTAAAGTTCCAGTCTGTGGATCAAACAGTGTCATGCGTTCTCGCACAAGACGTTCAGCACGGGCCAGACCAATTCGGCACTGGTTCTCAACTAGCTCCCCTATGGTGCGCAAGCGACGACTTCCCAGATGATCAATATCATCAACCATCCCCGCACCGCTTCGAATGCTGATCAAATAACGGATAGCCGCAATTAGATCGGCTCCGTCCGACGTCAATGTGCGTTCCGCATCATCATTCGCCCCGCTGAGCGCCTCGCGTGCTTCGGCATCCTTGGTAGCCAGCACCGCTTTAATCAGCGCCGCCGCATCCTTGAGTTCCCCGTCCAATTTCTGGTTAATCTTATATCGACCAACGCGTCCCAGATCATATCGCCGTGGATCAAAGAACAACCGCTTCAACAATTGTCGTGCATTGGAAACCGTGGCGGGATCACCAGGCCGCAAGCGAAGATAGATGTCCTTCAAGGCATCATCAGTCGAGTGCGTCGGATCTTCCTTCACGCTCTTCAGCATGATTCCGCCGTCCCATGAAACATCAACAACATCCGCATCCTTGAAGCCTGCCGCCCTCATCTGGGACAGGACATTCTCGGAAACCGGCTCGAATTTTCGCGACAGAACCGTCTGCGAATCCACATCAATGACGTCATCACGGAAAACAATATTCGCCAACTCATCTGCGCTAACAGCGTCGGACAGCTTCAGTTTCCGGAACGTATAGAACAAACGCAACAGGTCTTCATCGGTCCCATATCCCAGGGCCCGGAGGAATGTCGTCGCCAAAAACTTCCGGCGACGGTGCCGACGGTCAAGATATATCCAGAGCAAGTCCGAAGCATCGAACTGAACCTCAACCCATGACCCGCGATCTGGAATGATCCGGAACGAGTATAGCATCGAACCGCTTGAGTGCACCGACTGCTCGAAACAAATTCCGGGCGAACGATGAAGCTGACTGACAATCACGCGTTCCGCACCATTGATCACAAAGGAGCCTTGAGCCGTCATGAGTGGAATCTCACCCATGTAGACGCTCTCTTCGCGAACTTCATCTCCTTCCTTTAAGCGGAAGGTAACCTGAAGCGTTCCTGCATAAGTTGCCCCCTCGCGAAGCACCTCGTTGGGATCCGTTTTAGGCAACGAGAATTCATACTTCACAAAGTCCAGCACATACCGACCATCATAGCTCTCGATCGGGAAAACCTCCTTGAACACGGCTTGCAAGCCCTTGCTCTTTCGGGTCCCCGGAGCTATATGCAGTTGGAGGAAATCCTTATAAGACTCCGTCTGAATCTCAATGAGATTCGGCGGTTCGATTACCTCAACCAATTTACCGTAATTCGTTCGATCAACCATTCCAGCACCTGTGCAACAGGGTTCTTACGACCACGCGGCGGCTAAATAAGCCGCCGCCCGCCGGACACCGTCCCGCTTGAGGACTGTTACTTGACTTCGACTTTAGCGCCAGCCTTCTCAAGAACTTCCTTGATCTTGGCCGCTTCTTCCTTGGTGGCTGACTCCTTGACTGTCTTAGGAGCGCCTTCCACCAAGTCCTTGGACTCTTTCAAGCCAAGCCCGGTGATCGTACGAATTTCCTTGATCACGCCGATCTTATTGCTACCGGCTTCAGCCAGCACAACTGTGAATTCGGTCTTTTCAGCCGCAGGAGCCGCGCCCGCTGCAGGAGCCGCACCCGCCATGACAGCCATCGGGGCCGCCGCCGTAACGCCCAAGCGCTGTTCGAGGCCCTTCACGAGCTGCGAGAGCTCGAGAACGGTCATTCCCTCGATCGCCTTGACGATTTCTTCCATCTTACCTTCCAGTTTGATTTCCTCAGCCATTGTAGTCTCCTATTTTGTGAAAAACTTACTTCGCCTCGTTCTTCTTGTTTTCAATTGCCTTCAACACATACACGATACTCGACACCTTCTGTTGCAACACGCCAACCAAACGTGACAACGGCGCCGCCACCGTACCTACCACCTGCGCCAACAGCACTTCACGGGGAGGTAATTCCGCCAGAACATCAATCTCAGCGGAGGTCAGATACACATTCCCCATGTACCCGGCCTTTACCTGAGGCATCCCGTTCGCACTATTGAACTTCTTCAACGTCTTGGCCGCCTGGACAACATCCGTGCCCGTGACGATCGCCAACTGCCCCTTGAGAGACGAGTCGATCTTCACCCATCCCTTCTCGCGGGCAATCAAACGCACCAGACGATTCTTAACCACCTGCATCCGCGAACCCTCTTTCCTGAGTTGGCGGCGGAGGTCACTAACCTGCTCGACTTTCAGCCCTTTGTACTCGGCTACCAATAAGTAGTCCGACTTACGCATCTGGGCGCTTACTTCGTCATAAATTGATTTTTTTTCCGGTCTCATGGCCCCGTCCTGTCCTAATCACGCACATCCACACGGAGGCCTACGCCCATCGTGGAACTTAGCGTGCATCGCTTAATAAACACACCCTTGGTTGCCGCCGGCCTCGCCGCCGCGACCGCATGAATGACAACATTGACGTTTTCCAGAAGTTTGCTTTCTTCAAACGACAACTTGCCAAACGGCACTTGCACATTGCCAGCGCGGTCCATGCGGAACTCCACACGACCCGCCTTGCTCTCGCGCACAGCCGCCGCCGTATCGTCCGTCACGGTGCCCGTCTTAGGATTCGGCATAAGACCTCGCGGCCCCAGCACCTTACCAAGCTTACGGACTTCCTTCATGGCGTCAGGCGTGGCAATCGCCACATCAAACTCAGTCCATCCACCTTTGACCTTCTCGATCAATTCCTCGTTACCGACGACTTCGGCGCCAGCGGCACGCGCCGCGTCAGCGGCCGCGCCAGCGGCAAACACCAACACTCGAATGGACTTACCCGTACCGTGTGGCAACACCACCGTCCCGCGAACCGTCTGGTCGCTCTTCTTCGTATCCACGCCGAGTCGGATGGCCAACTCTGCCGTTTCATCGAATTTGGCACTCTTGTGCGATTTCAAAAATTGGATTGCCTCGGCAAGATCATAAACCTTGTCCTCAACATCCTTGCTAATCTTGTTATATCGTTTCCCGTGCTTTGTCATGGCTACCGAATCACCTCGATTCCCATGCTTCGAGCCGTCCCTTCGACCATTCGGGCGGCTTGGTTTTCATCTGTCGCGTTAAGATCATTCATCTTGGTACGCACGATTTCCAGTACCTGCTGCGACGTCACCTTGCCAACCTTGTCCCGG
Organism: uncultured Verrucomicrobiota bacterium; assembly: GCA_964508705.1. Taxonomy (GTDB): domain Bacteria; phylum Verrucomicrobiota; class Kiritimatiellia; order CAIKKV01; family CAITUY01; genus CAZDUS01. The sequence continues at coordinate 9,059 of CAZDUS010000036.1, read as the reverse complement.
TTCGGCTGAGCCGAGCCTTTGGCCAGTCCTGCCGCCCGCTTCAACAACGAAGAGGCCGGAGGGCTTTTTGTGATAAACGTGAAGGACCGGTCTTGATAAACGGTGATAATCACCGGTATTACAAGCCCGGACATCTTCTGCGTCGCCGCATTAAACTGCTTGCAGAATTCCATGATGTTGACACCGTGCTGCCCCAGCGCTGGCCCTACGGGCGGCGCAGGATTCGCAGCTCCGGCCGGAATCTGTAGCTTGATTTTTCCTGTTACTTTCTTTGCCATATAACTCCTCTGCCATTGCTTCCGCGATTTCCAGCGGAATAAGACCGGCATCCGGTCCATTCAAGGCTTATTGTCGTTCTACCTGCCAACACTCCAGTTCCACAGGCGCCGACCGCCCAAAGATAGCCACCAATACCTTTAACTTGCCGCGTTCCGCATCCACTTCCTCGACAAGTCCGGTAAAGTTCATGAAGGGCCCATCCGTGATCTTAACCGTCTCTCCACGGTCATAAATCACCTTAGGCTTGACCTTCTCCTTCTTCTCTTCCACCTGGAACAGAAGCACTTCTACTTCATCTGGCCGGAGAGGCGCCGGCCGTTCACCACCAACAAAACCTATCACTCCGGGTGTTTCCCGGATAAAATACCAAACCTTTTCAATTACTTGCCGGTTCTCATCGTACAGCCCCACATTCACCAGCACGTAACCCGGAAAAAACTTCCTCGTAATGACGCTCTTGACGCCCTTCTTGGTCTCCGAAACCTTCTCCGTCGGGATCAGCACTTGGCCGAAATATTCCCGCATCTCTTCTTTGTCAAGCCGCCGCTCAATACTCTCCCTGACCTTGCCCTCTTGGCCGGTCAACGTATGCAGCACGAACCATTGTTTCAAAATCATGAAAACCCCGGCCTAGTGTTGATTACTGGTGGGCAAGCACCTTGACCACCGTTCTCAGAACCGTGTCGCATGCCGCCACAAAAACGGCAAACAGTACCACAGACAATATGACTACGACCGTGGATTCCACCAACTCACTCCGAGTCGGCCACGTGGACTTCAATAATTCATTCCTGACTTCCGCCAGAAAGAACTTCGCGCTTCGTAGACTGTCCATCACTTTATTCACATTCTCTCCCACATACTCATTTGGCAGGCCAGGAGGGACTTGAACCCCCAACACCCGGTTTTGGAGACCGGTACTCTGCCAGTTGAGCTACTGGCCTGTACTCAGGCTGACTCCCGCATCCCCCTCACGGGTTAACGGGTCTCCTTATGCATCGTATGCTTCTTCTCCGCCCGGCAAAACTTCTTAATCTCCATCCGGTCCGGTGTCAGGCGCTTGTTCTTCGTCGTCGTATAATTACGACGCTTGCACTCCGTACACGCCAGAATGACCTGTTCCCTCGGCATGACTCTCCATCCTTTTGCACGCCTGCGGCATCCGGCTGGATGCCGCCTGCGCACCTTTAAACGGCCTCTCGACCGTGTCGCTGTTACTCGAGAATTTCAACAACCGTACCGGCGCCAACCGTACGACCACCTTCGCGGATGGCGAAGCGCATCGACTTCTCCATGGCGATCGGTGCAATCAACGTCACCGTCATGCTGATGTTGTCACCAGGCATGACCATTTCCACGCCATCCGGCAACGTCACATCACCAGTCACGTCCGTGGTGCGGAAGTAGAACTGCGGGCGATACCCCTTGAAGAACGGGGTATGACGTCCACCTTCTTCCTTGCTCAACACATAAACTTCGCACTTGAACTTCGTGTGCGGAGTAATCGAGCCGGGCTTAGCCAACACCTGGCCACGCTCCACGTCTTCCTTCTTCGTGCTACGCAACAAGACACCAACGTTGTCACCAGCGCGACCTTCATCCAACAGCTTGCGGAACATTTCAACGCCCGTCGCCGTCGTCTTAACCGTGGGACGCAACCCAACGATTTCAACTTCGTCAGCGACCTTGATGATACCGCGCTCAATACGACCCGTAACGACGGTTCCACGACCTTCAATCGAGAAGACATCTTCAACCGACAACAGGAACGGCTTATCGATCACGCGAACCGGTTCCGGAATGTAGTTATCCAATGCGTTCATCAATTCCTTGATGCTGTTGCAACCGGGATCATCTGCGGATTTCGCCTGAATGGCCGCCAACGCACTGCCACGAATGATTGGCGTGTCATCGCCGGGATACTCGTACTTGGACAGCAATTCGCGGATTTCCAACTCAACCAGATCCAGCAATTCGGGATCATCCACAGTGTCAACCTTGTTCAAGAACACCAAAACTGTAGGCACACCCACCTGACGCGCCAACAGAATGTGTTCGCGGGTCTGGGGCATCGGCCCATCCGACGCGCTCACCACGAGAATTGCGCCATCCATCTGCGCCGCACCCGTGATCATGTTCTTCACATAGTCAGCATGCCCCGGACAGTCAACGTGCGCATAGTGGCGCTTGTCAGAGCTATACTCAACGTGCGAGGTCGCAATGGTCAAAATCTTGGTCGGATCGCGACGACCTTGCGACTCAGAGGCCTTCGCCACTTCATCGTACTTGACGTAGGTGCTCATCCCGCGCAACGACTGCACATAGGTAATGGCTGCCGTCAAAGTGGTCTTACCATGATCTACGTGACCGATTGTTCCCACATTCACATGCGGCTTTGTTCGATTAAACTGTTCTTTTGCCATGTTCGTAACTCCTTTAATACTGCTTTACTATCTGTATCAACTGAACCTGACTAACTCTCTTTTGGAGCCCATGAGCGGGATTGAACCGCTGACCTCGTCCTTACCAAGGACGTGCTCTACCAACTGAGCTACATGGGCATCGATTCCACTCCCGCCAAAACAAAACAACAAAAAGCTTCCCGTCTGCCTTTGCCTTTCATAAGGAAAAACAGCCAGAGCAGCCTTTCGCCTAAATTATACACACCAATCTGCTGGACTCAATTGCCCATGAACAGACTGCGGAAAATATCAAAAGCCTTCCCAGTGTCAACACCTTTAATGATTTTTTTACCACTTTTTTTGTTTAAGGGTAAAATCAGCGGCGTGCCCCCTTCATTAATACAGTTTATTGAACTCCCATGCCATCTATCAACCCACACCTGTCAACGCGGAGTGACCTTCACTGATTCTTTGCAGCAAAGGCCTTTTGAAGCGTTTCCAAATTCCGTGCCATGATCTCGATATACGCCCCGGCTCGCACCGGACCGCTCACTGCGGTATCCAACATCAATACCTGCGCCCCTGTCTCTCTGGCGATCAACTCCGCCGAATCTGAAGGATACTGCGGCTCCGCAAATACGAATTTCACCCCCCGCTTCCTGATTTCATCAACAGCTTCTCTTAATTCCCTGGCCTTGGGCTGAGCCCCCGGATGCCGCTCAACCACCGCCACGACTGAAAAACCGTAGTCACGCGCCAGATAGGGAAATGCGTCATGAAAGGTCACCACGTCCTTCGCTTCCCCATTCCCAAACGCCTTCATGTACCACTCATGCAATTCACGAAGCCGTCCGATATACGCATCCGCATTCTTCCTGAACATCTCCGCATGATCCGGATCAACCGCCGCCAGCCCTTCTGCAATACGACGCACCTGCTCCATATGCAGGCCTATGCTCAACCACACATGTGGATTCATCTCTCCCTTCACGACGATAGGCTCAATACCCTTGCTGGCATTGATGATTTTAAGCGCCGGCAGACGTTTAACCGCATCATCAAGAAAATGCTCTGTCCCCAGTCCATTCATCACAAGCACGTCTGCCTTGGATAAACGCCCCATATCCTCCGCCGATAGCTGATAATCATGCAGGCACCCTGCTCCAGTTGGAGCCATGCTTACCACATCAACCCCTGGCACACCTGTCGTCACATTCAGCGTGGCAATATGAACAGGATACAAACTGGTTAAAACACGCTTCTCTGCCGCCTGCCCCAACCCCGCCCACAATATCAATAACACCAGGCCTTTAAGGATAAGTGATGATTTCATTCTCGATTTCCACCTAATCAAACAGTCAATTTTTCTGACCCAGAAATATAACAAGTATCATAGCATGAAACAACGCTGGATTCGATTTAATAACCAATAATGCTTTGTTTGCGCGCTTCCACGCGAAGATTGACATGCATCACCCTCGGTTGCAGGATGTCCAACGCTACACGGAGTATTTCTCAAATGTTGTATTCACTCATCACAGCCTTCACAACCAGCAGAAGCAGGACCTACTCCATCCTGTCGGCGCTCATCGTATTGTTTTCCATCCAAACCGCTCTTCCCATCCCTCATGAAATACCCCAGCAGGAACCGCCTCTCACCGAAGAGGACGTAACAGACCCCGACACATTCCCCTCCTCCACCCAGGACGTTGATCGTTTCTTCAATTACTCTCCCCCCTCAACTTCATCCAATCAACCCCCGTTATGGCGCGAGGAAAACAAAGAGCAGACATTCAAGGTCATCGGGCGCTATGGCGAACGCTTCAACTATATGGATGTCGACCGGATTGTCTCTCAAGTCATCAGCAACGACAGCATGCTACAAGACCAATCCGCCCGCCTTCCCCTCGACCCCGACGCATTACAACATGATCTTGGCCCGGGAACCAATGACGTTGATCCATCGCTCCTGCTGATGCGCCAAATACAGGAATCACTTAAGGAAGAACAATCAAAGTCATCAGCCGAGGAAATACAGGGCTTGAAACTGGCCCTCTCCTACCTGGCCATGGCCGCTGTGATCATGGTCGTCATTTTTGCCCGGCGATAACTCCCGCTACAACAGGATCGCCACCCACAGAAAGACAACAGCAGGGAGGAATCACTGCTGAATGGATTCGGCGCACTCAATCATGGCCTTGAGCGACCCTCGATTGCGCTGAACCACAGCCAAAGCCCTCTCCCCCAACAGGTTACGAACTGCTTCGTCCTCAAATAGCTTCAGCGCCTGCCTCTCAAGCTCATCCGCATCCGCCACTTGGACAACCGCATTTTCCGCAATGAACTCCCTCATCACATCCTCAAAATTCTCCATATGGGACCCCACCAGGATCGGCTTGGCACAAGCCGCCGGTTCAATGGGATTCTGTCCACCTTTCTGCGTCAAGCTCTTCCCAACAAAAATAACAGTCGCCACTGTGTACAGATGCCGTAATTCCCCCGTCGTATCCACCAAAAGCACCTCCGCCCGCTCGCCCCCCTGCACGACCCCTCCCTTGCTCCTCTGCGCATAAGCCACACCCCGACGCCGGATCGCCTCCACCACCGCCTCCCGCCGCTCAGCATGCCGCGGCACCAGCACCAACCTGAGATCCGGTATCCGCCCCTTCATCCGGATAAACATATCCAGCAAGATATCCTCCTCGCCATCCCAGGTTGAACCACCCAGCAGGATGGGGCCCCTCGGTGACATCCCCCCCTCCCCCAATATCGCCGTCGCCGCCTCCACCGTTCCCGGCGCCTGCAACGCCACATCATACTTTGCGCTTCCCAATACCCTGACCCTCTCGCCATCAACCCCCAGCGCCAGAAATCGTTCCATATCCTGCTGACTCTGAACACACAAGCGATCAATCAACCGGAGAACCGGACTAAACAGCCAGCGGAATCGTCGATACCCCCGGAACGACCGATCCGAAAGCCGCCCATTGATCAACATTACCGGCACCCCGCGCCGCTTGGCCATGCCGATCAAATTCGGCCAGAATTCACATTCCGTCAGCACAAGCAAGGTGGGACGCAACACCCTGAACACCCGGCTCAACACCAGTGGCGTATCCACTGGGAAATACACCATGACATCCTCGCTATGCATCAGCCTGGACGCCAATACCCTGCCCGTTGAGGTATTCACTGAAAGCACAAACGACACATCCGGCTTTACCTTGCGCCATTCCTCCATGAAGCGCAGCGCCACAAACGTCTCCCCCACACTCACCGCATGAACCCACACCCGCTCCCGGGACGCCACCCGCGCCGTCAAACCTGCATCATATATGCCCAGCCTCTGAACAAACCCCTTGGCATACCCACCCCGTCTCGCCATGCGAAAAAGGTAGTAGGGCAACGCCAGCAGGAAGACCACTGGAAACAAAAGATTATAAACAATCCAAATCATAGGTCCGCATTAATTGGAAGAAAAGCCACTGATCGCCCGCACCATATCCTTGCCCCAGATTCCTAGTCAATCCCTCAATGGTTACAGTCCAGAGCATGTTCAACATCGCCACTGAACTAAAAACCACGATCACAATACAGGAATCTGTGGCAAGTGCACAAAATGCCCATCCCGTGAATAGAGAGAGAGATCATGCTGTAACACGAGAGCCGCAATCCACATATCGTTTGTGGGGATCGGTGTGCCTTGGGATCTGAGCTGGGCAAACACTCTTGCATAGTGATGCGTTGTTGTCTCGTCGGGCAACAGCAATCTTACTCGTGGGCGGTTCAGAAATTGTGTTAACACCCGCTCGTTCCTTCGCCCAATCGTCCCACATAAAAACCCCGCCCGCAACTCAGCCAGCATCACAAAGGGTACATATATCTCCGATGCTTGGGCCAACATCTCAACCGCTTCGCTCACCCCTTCGCAAAAATCTCGGTATCGATTGGTGTCAATCGCGATTCTCATTTCCAGAGCGCCTCATCCACCTTATCCATAGCAAGCATCGCCCGGTCAAATTCAGGATCTTTTACCCAGGAACCGACAAGGTCATCCAAGTCGTTATGGCGCACCGTATCACCAGCGACCCCAAGCCCCCTCTCCAAAGCCTTAACCAATGTCGTGTTCAATGACTGATGATTCGCCATCGCTTCCTTCCGCGCAACTTGATCAAATCGTTCTGGAACTCCCCTGATGGTGTATTGAATCGTTTTCATGCCTGCATAGTATGCAAATACTGCCTGCAGTGCAATTATAAAACTATTATTCCCTGTCATGTGAAAAAACCCGCAAGCCGGATCATCCCATTTCCAACTCACCCCAACCCAAGTATGCGACGGTGATGCTCTGCGAAGTAACGGCAATCGTTAATCCGCTTCCTTATGTCCTCGGGAAAATCTCCCTTCATGCAAGCCAAAACAACCATAAGCTCCCCGATCAACTCTGATCCCGTAGTCCAAACACCGTTCAGGAGTTCGTCAAGCCTGACAGCCTCTGATTCCTTCCCGTTTGCACGCAGGTCTGTGGCGAGCGCCTCAACCGCCTTATAGAACTCACGCACCGTCGCGTAAGACTTTCTCCAAGGTATGTAAATCACCACATCCCCTCCGCGATCTCCTGAATTTGCCCAAGCTCTAATGTCCGCGGTCCTCTCCCCTCCCAGGTGGGGCGAGCTACCTGTCCCGCTTTATGCGGGATCCCCAGCGAGCCGTCCCTCTTTTTCCCCATTCCCAATCCTTAATCCATCCTGAAGCCTTACAGCCTAAAGTCTAACAGCCTAACAGCCTCCCCCCCCACCCCGCCCCCCTCACCCTCCCAACAACGCCTGCACAATCTGATTCACCAGCTTCCCGTCGGACTTCCCCTTGACCTTAGGCATCAACGCCTGCATGACCTTGCCCAAATCCTTCTTACCCGCCGCCCCGGTCTCAACAATCACGGCCTTCACAATCTCCTCGATGGCCGCCTGATCCAACTGTTGCGGCTGATATTTGCGGAACCAGTCAATCTCACGTTGCTCTTTATCCGCCAGATCGGCGCGACCGGCCAACTTGAATTGCTCCACCGAATCCTGCCTCTGCTTGATCGCCTTGGCCACAATCACCGCCACCAGCTCATCCGCAGGATCCTTCCCCGCATTGGTGGTCGCATCCTTGACCTGGGCATGCAACATGCGCAGCGTGGACAACATCTCCGTGTTCTGTGACTTCATCGCGGCCTTGATATCCGCCAACAACAAATCGAGTAATGCCGATGCCATGTCTCTTCCTCCCTTTAAACATTAAACAAGAATTCGATCACATCCCCATCCTGCACTTCGTATTCCTTGCCTTCAATCCTCAGCAATCCCTTGGCCTTGCACGCGGCCTCCCCGCCCTGGTCCACATAGTCGCGATAAGACATCACCTGCGCTCGGATGAACCCGCGCTCAAAATCGGTATGGATCACCCCGGCGGCTTGCGGCGCCTTCCACCCCCGATGTATCGTCCACGCCCGCACTTCCTTGGGACCCGCCGTCAGAAAACTGATCAACCCGAGGGCGTGATATCCCGTTTGCACAATCTGATCCAATCCGCTTTGACTGACGCCATATTCCTTGAGAAACGTGTCACGCTCCGCATCCGTCATGCCATTCAAGTCCTCTTCCATCTTGGCGCAGATCTTGACGGTCTCGCATCCCCGCGTCGTTGCATGAGCCCTGACCGCCTTGACATAATCGTTGTCTTCAGCCAATCCCGCCTCGTCAACATTACAGCAGTAGATCATTTTCTTATCAGTCAGGAACTGGCACTCCTTGAACAGCAACACCGCCGCATCCGACTTCTGGTCATCAAACTCCACCGCCATCTTGTTTTGGCCCAGATGCTCCAACAACCGTTGCGCCACTTCCAACTGCGCCTGTAACGCCTTGTCTCCCCGCACCTGCTTGCCCAGTCGCGCCACACGCGCCTCGATCATCTGGTAGTCCGCAAGGATCAATTCTGTCTCGATCACCCCCACGTCGCGCAGGGGATCAACGGACCCATCCACATGCACCACGTTCTCCTCGTCAAAACAGCGCACCACATGCAGAAGGGCATCCGTCTCACGGATATTCGTCAGGAACTTGTTCCCCAGTCCTTCCCCCTGACTCGCCCCTTTAACCAGACCGGCGATGTCCACAAAATCGACTGTGGCGTAGACCGTCTTTTGCGGCTTTGCCATTTCGGTCAACTTATCCACCCGCGGATCGGGCACCGGCACCACCGCCTTATTCGGCTCAATGGTGCAAAATGGATAATTCGCGCTTTCCGCGTTTTGCGCCCTTGTCAGCGCGTTGAAAATAGTCGATTTCCCCACATTGGGGAGCCCCACAATACCAATGCCTAAACCCATAA
>CAZDUS010000035.1:0-22512 GCA_964508705.1 uncultured Verrucomicrobiota bacterium | reverse complement strand
GATTCTCGATATCGTTCTCGATCGACATTAGACCTTCCTTGCGCACCTTCGCCAGAATCTCGAACAGCATGGCCAGCAAATCCATGTACAAGGCCTTGTTCAAGTGCGAGCCCTTGAATACCGAAGGCAAAGCAGCCAACGTCGCCTTGACCGTCTTGACGCCGTTACCGGCGATAAAGCCGCCGATCGCCAGGCCGAAGATCGCCACGTACTCCATGGGCATCCACAGTGCCGCCAGGCTGCCGTGCACAGCATAGGTGCCAACGGCAGACGCCAGAATGATTACATAGCCGACTATCAGGAGCATTTTGATTTCATCCGCAGTTAGCGGTCCGGACAGCAAACCATCCGGCCGTGCGACGATACCTCGCAATCATAGCGGCAAACCGCGGACGGGGGACGCCGCGCTGTCAAAAACTGGCTACGTAGATACCGCAGTTTGCCGCGTAATTCACGGATAAACAAAATGCTGCCGGTTTGAGAGCATTCCTCGACTGCGTTGAGCGCAGCGGCCATGACTATTGAAGGCCGACAACGCGGCATAGAGGCTTGTTCAGAACCCGTTCATGACATCAGATCCCGTTGCCGAAGCGCGTCTCTCCAGCAAGAGATCCCTGCGCCTGCTGTTCATTCTGCTCGCTGTCATGCTGAGCGTGGCGTTCCTCGGCGAGTTGGCGATCATGCTGGCCCTGACACATCTCTTGCCGGCCGATGTCGGCGAATGGGCCCGCACGCTGCTTGACGCCGGCCTGCTTGCCGCGCTGCTCACGGCCGTCATGCTGCCGCTGATGCTGTTTTTACGGCAACGCAATCTGCGCGTCGCGCGCCGTGCCCTGCGACTGCAATTTACGCTCGACCAGCATGCCATCGTCAGCATCACCGATGTCACCGGATGCATCACCTTTGCCAATGAGCGGTTTTGCGAAATCAGCGGCTACACGCGACTGGAGCTCATTGGACAAAATCACCGCATCCTCAAGTCCGGGGTGCATCCGCCGGAAGTCTTCGAGGACATGTGGCGCACCATCGCCCAAGGGAAAACCTGGCATGGCCAGGTCTGCAACCGCAACAAGATGGGTGGCCTCTACTGGGTGCATGCCACCATAACGCCCTTCATGAACGCGCGCGGCAAGCCGGAAGAATACATCGCCATCCGCACCGAGATCACCGCGCAAAAGGATCTGGAAAAGGTGTCGAGGCAGCAGGAAGCCTGGTTGCGCACCATCCTCGACAATCTCGGCGAAGGCGTTTATACGCTTGATGCGCACGGCAAGCTCGACTACCTGAATGCCGAAGCCGAACGGTTGATCGGCTGGCGTCTGGACGAGCTGGCAGGCAAGGGGCTGCACGACATCATTCATCACCATAGGACGGACGGGCGCCCGCTGCCCGCCGCTGAGTGTCCGATTCACCTGGCGATGCGCGACCGTCGCGTCTACCGTTCCGGCGACGAAGTGTTTTTCCACAAAGACGGCACTCCCTTGCCGGTAAAAATAACCGGTGCGCCGCTGGCGCTGGAAGGCGAGTGGCAGGGCTCGGTAGCCGTGTTTTCAGACATGCGCGAACAGAGGTTGCTCAATCAGCGCCTGCTCGAAGCCAGGAATGCGGCTGAGGGAGCAATGCGGCTCAAAGCCGACTTCCTGTCCACCATGAGTCATGAGATTCGCACACCCCTCAACGGCGTCATCGGCATGACGGATCTGCTCCTCGATACACCGCTCGACAATGAGCAGACCGAATTTGCCCGCATCATCAAGACCTCCGCCGATGCACTTCTAGCCCTCATCAATGACATTCTCGACTTCTCCAAGATCGAGGCCGGACAAATGGTGCTCGAACACACGGATTTCTCGTTGCGTCAGATCGTCGAAGGCAGTCTCGATCTTGTGGCCGCCAAGGCGCGCGAGAAAGAACTGACCCTGGCGAGTTTCATCGCCCCCGAATTGCCCGATCACCTGATCGGCGACCCGACCCGCATTCACCAGATCCTGCTCAATTTCATCGCCAATGCCATCAAATTCACCGAGCGCGGCGAAGTGGTGGCAACGGCGCTGTGCGAAGCGGACGAAGAAACCGGCAAACTCGACGAAAGCGACGAAGGCGACAACAGGCGCCGCGTGATGGTCAGGCTCGCGGTGCGGGACAGCGGCATCGGCCTGAACGAAGCGGCCATAGCCAATCTCTTTCAGCCGTTTTCCCAGGCCGACAGTTCCACCACACGAAAGTATGGCGGCACCGGGCTCGGGCTTTCCATCTGCAAGCGCCTGGTAGATGCGATGGATGGCGAAATCGGCGTCGATAGCGTGTCCGGCGTCGGCTCTACCTTCTGGGTCAGAATTCCGCTTGTCGTAGCGCGAGAAAAGCGCGTCGGCATGCCACCCGATGCGGTACTGCGCGGCAAGCGCGTGCTGATTGCCGGTGACGGCGCGGGAAGTTCGACCATCTGGTGTACCTACTTCGAGGCATGGCGAATGCACTGCGAAGTGGTGGCGGGCCTTGCCGGCTTGCGCCGGCGGCTGGCGGAACTCGCAGCCGCTGGCTTGGCCCCCGATGTACTGCTGCTGGTTCCGCCATTGCCCGATGCCACTCTCATCGATGCCGTTACCGCCTTGCAGGAGGATGGCAAGCACCCGCCCCTGATGTGCTGTCTGGCCAAGTCCGACCGAGAAATGAAATCCGTACTCGCCGCAAGCGGCGCCATCGTGGTGCAACCGCCCGTAAAACAATCGGCCTTGCTCGATGCGATGCTGACCATGTTGCCTGACCAGGTGACAAAGACACCGCTGCCGGCGCGTTCGGCTCCGCGGCGCAGGATATCCGACGTTGCCGATCACGCCGAGACCGGCTGCCCGGTCGCTGCCAGACAGCAGTTGCTGCTGGCGGAAGACAATGCCGTCAATCAGCGCGTGGCGGTGCACATGCTGAACAAGCTGGGCTATGCCGTCGACGTGGTCGATAACGGCGCGCTGGCAGTGGCAGCAGTCGCCGCTGGCGACTACGCACTGGCGCTGATGGATTGCCAGATGCCGGAAATGGATGGCTTCGCCGCCACTGCCGCCATCCGTCGTGCCGAAGCCGGATGCAAGCCGGCACGCCGTCTGCCCATCGTCGCCATGACGGCCAACGCGCTGCAAGGCGACCGCGAACAATGCCTTGCCGCCGGCATGGATGATTACATCGCCAAGCCGATCAACGTGGAGCGGCTGGCCGCGTTGCTGACAGCCTGGCTGCCGAAAGCAGGGATGACGCCCCCCGCTGCCCCGCTCGCCGTCCCGCCAGCGCCGACTTTTGACATTGATCTGGTCGCCATCGACATGAAACGCCTGACCGACTTGTTTGGCGACGACGATGCCGTGATCGATGAACTGCTCACCGTCTTCCAGCAGTCCTTGCAGCCCTTGCGCGAGCGCCTGAAACGAGAGGTGCGAGACCATGGCCACGGCTTGAAGAGTCTGGCCCACGAGCTTCGCGGCGCCGCTGCCAATGTCGGCGCGCTACCTCTCGCAGCGCTTGCCAGACAACTGGAAAGCCATGCTGCCGGCGACAACTGGGGCGAAATCGAACCCCTCGCCGCCAGTATCGACAACGAAGTCGTTCGCACCATCGATTTCGTCGCACAGCACACTGAGCACCGAAAAGCATGAGGGCCAAACGTCGCACCGCGAGAGACAGGGCGTAAATGAGAATCTCGGTTCCGCAGTTTTTCGAGCGCATGGGGATCCGCGGCAAGCTGATCGCGATCTTCGTCGCCATCAAGGTTGTGCCGCTGGTGCTGCTGGCCTGGTACGCCTGGCAAGCGGCGCAGTGGCTGGCCGAAGGGGTGTCGTCGCGCGCCGAGCAGATGGCCGACGTCATGCGCGTGACGCAGCAGCAGACCGGAAAAACTGCCAACGACGACGCAGTGCGCGCCCTCGACGAGCGTTCGCGCGAAGCCATCGAATCGCTCACCACCGACCTCGCCCGCCAGGTCGCCGACTTTCTTTACGACCGCGACAAGGAAGTTCTGCAGGCGGCCGCCGTAGAACCCTCCGAAGCCGCCTACCGGCGCTTCCTCGCCGGCCACACGCGCAAACTGTATGAGCACGGCAAATACGTACCGACTGCCGACGGCAAGGGCTGGATGCCGGCCGCGCCTTTCAGCGCCGAGAACCCCGTGCGCCCGCCTTTGCCCGACAATGCCAGGGACTTTCACGCCCGGCCGCCGGAAAACTATGGCGTCAAGGTGGAGCATCCGCTGTTTCTCGAAATGAGCTTCATCGACGCCGCCGGCGTCGAAAAGGTCAAGGCACAGCAGGGCGATCTGCTCAAGCCGGGACTGCGCGACATTAGCCGACGCGAGAACACCTTTGTCAAAGCCGAGACCTACTGGCCGGAACTCAAGAAGCTCAAGCGCGGCGAGATCTATGTATCGGAAGTCATCGGCCCCTATGTGCCTGCACAGTGGATCGGGCCTTACACGAAAGCCAGGGCGGATGAGCTCAAGAAACCCTTCACGCCCGAAGCCTCTGGCTATGCCGGACTTGAGAACCCCGTTGGCAAGCACTTTCGCGGCATCGTGCGCTGGGCAACACCGGTCGAGCAGGGCGGACGCATCGTCGGCTACGTCACGCTCGCGCTCGATCATGCCCACCTGATGGCCTTCAGCGACAACATCCGACCGACCCCCGAACGCTTTGCCCCGATCGCCGATCCGGCGTCCGGCAACTACGCCTTCATCTGGGACCGGAAGAGCCGCTCGATCTCGCATCCGCGCGACTATTTCATCGTCGGCTATGACCCGGAAACCGGCCAGCCGGCGCCGCCCTGGATGGACAGCGAACTTTGGGCCGCCTGGCAGGCCAGCGGCAAGCCCTGGCACGAATACCAACCGAGCGTGCCGCCTTTCCGCGATCAGTCGCTAAAACGCAAGCCGGCGCCCGAGTCCGGCAAGTCCGGCCTGGTCGCGCTTGACTGCCGCTATCTCAATTTCTCTCCGCAATGCCACGGCTGGGACGCACTCACCGAGAACGGCGGCTCGGGCTCCTTCGCCATATTCTTTTCCGGCCTCTGGAAACTGACGACGGCGGCGACCATCCCCTACTACACCGGCCAGTACGGCGCCAGCAAACGCGGCTTTGGCTACGTGACGATCGGCGCCAATGTCGATGATTTCCACAAGGCCGCAACCGAATCGGGCAAGCGCATCGATGCGCTGATTGCCGCTGCGGATGGCAAATTGAAGCAGGAACGCGGGGGTTTGCAAGCCGCGATCAGCGAACACCTGAGCAACACCGCCTTTGGCCTCACCGCATCAACGGTGGTAATGACCATGCTGGTGATCGCCATTGCCATCTGGATGGCTGGCGTGCTCACGACCCGCATCACCGAAATGAACAGCGCCATCCGCCGCTTCAAGGAAGGCGATCTGGCGCATCGCCTGCCTTTGCGCGGCGAGGACGAAATGGCCGATCTGGCAAAGTCCTTCAACCACATGGCCGACGAAGTGCAGCAGTCTTTCGGTCGCCTGGCGGAGGCGCGCAGTGCCGCCGAGGAAGCCAACCGCATGAAGAGCGAATTCCTCGCCAACATGTCACACGAATTGCGGACGCCGCTCAACGGCATCCTCGGCTTTGCCGAACTACTCGAAATGGAACTGGAGGACCCGGCACTGCGCGAACATGCACAGACCATACGAGCCAGCGGCGAGCATCTGCTGACGCTGGTTACCGCCGTGCTCGATCTGGCCAAGATCGAAGCCGGGCGCATGGATTTCAAGCCGACTCCGATTGACCTGCCCGGCCTGCTGCGGGAGGTGGTAGCCGCTCAACGCGGCCATGCCCAGAAGAGGAATCTGGCGCTCGAACTGATCGAGGACGGATTGCCGCCTGTGGTTTTCGCTGACGACGTGCGCCTGCGTCAGGTCCTGCTCAATCTGACCAACAATGCCCTGAAGTTCACGGAGCAGGGAACCGTGACGGTGCGGGCCATGAACGAGGATGCGCGTGAGGGTGAGCCCGGGCGCGTGCGCATCGAGGTAGAGGACACCGGCGCCGGCATCAGCCCGGAAGAGCAGAAATTGATCTTCGAGAAGTTCCGCCAGAGTGAAAACTTTGTCACGCGCAGCCATGAAGGGTCCGGCCTCGGGTTAACACTGGCCAAGGAACTGGTCGAACACATGGGCGGCGAGATCGGCGTGGTGTCGACGCAGGGCGCAGGCTCAACGTTCCATATCGTGCTGCCGGCTACAGATAGAAAGGGCCTGCGAAAATGACAGCGCCGACAGCCATAGCCAGACGGGTTCTGGTGGTCGATGATGTGTTGATCAATCGCAGGCTGGCGACGACGATCTTCGCCAAGCTGGGCTGGCAGACCGCCGATGCGGATGGCGGCACCGTCGCCCTTGAATGGCTCGCGAGCAACCCCGCGGTTGACCTCATTCTGCTCGATATCAGCATGCCTGACCTGTGCGGCGAAGATCTTTGCCGGCAACTGCGCGCCAATCCCGCTTTTGCCGAGTTGCCGATCGTGGCCTACACCGCACACGCCATGCAGGTCGATATCGATCGCTTCCTGGTCAGCGGCTTCAATGCCGTGCTGATCAAGCCGATCACCGTGCAGAGCCTGAAAGACGTGGTCGCCGGGCTCTTCCCCTAATTGGTCCTTTGCCGCTTTTCCTCATGACCATCGCCACCGCCCACGCCGGAAAATCCGACACATCAACGTTTTGCTGGTCTTGCAATCTTGTTGCCTTTTTGTTTGGCGACGACGATGCCGTGATCGATGAACTGCCCACCGTCTGCCAGTCGCCCCTGGCGGAACTCGCCGGAAAACCGGAAAGCATTGCTGCCGGCAGGAGCTGGAGCGGAATCGAACAACTCGCCCCTCGCATCGACAACAAATGCGTACGAGTTTTCGATTTCATTTCTCGACGCACCGATCACCTGAAGATATCCCCCGCGAGACCTTCCCTGGAGGCGTAAAGCATGCCAAATATTCTCGTAGTAGACGACAACGCCACCAATCTCACCCTGTTCCGCCATCTCCTGCGAAAGCTCGATGGCGCTGAGGTCGAATGCTTTGCCGATTCGGTGGCGGCGCTGGGCTGGTGCGCCGATCATGAGCCAGACCTGATTCTGCTCGACTACATGATGCCGGTAATGGATGGCCTCGAGTTCATCCGCCGGCTGCAGCTGATCCCCGGTCGGGTCGACGTCCCGGTCGTGATGGTTACGGCGGATACCGAGAGCGATGTACGCCACCAGGCGCTGGAACTCGGCGCCCAGGACTTTCTTACCAAGCCGGTGGACAAGATCGAACTCATGGCGCGGGTGAAGAACCTGCTCGCCTTGCGCAAGAGTCGCCGGCAACTGGCCAATCGCGCCGCCTGGCTGGCCGAGGAGGTCAAAAAGGCCACCGCCGAGATTGTTGCCCGGGAAAAGGAAGCCATACTGCGGCTGTCGCGCGCGGCAGAGCACCGCGATCCGGAAACCGGAATGCACCTGCTGCGCATGTCGAACTACACGCGCCTCATCGCCGAGCGCCTCCGGCTGCCGCTGGCCGAGCAGGATCTGCTGCTGCAGGCCGCACCCATGCATGACGTCGGCAAGGTCGGGACGCCCGACCATATCCTGCTGAAGCCGGGGCGGCTGACGCCCGAAGAATTCGAGATCATGAAGCAGCACGCCACGATCGGTTACGAGATCCTGTGCGATTCGGTGTCACCCCTGTTGCAGTGCGCGGCCACGCTGGCGCTTACCCACCACGAAAAATTCGACGGCAGCGGCTATCCGCAAGGACTTGCCGGGGAATCCATTCCGCTGCACGGACGGATCGTCGCCGTGGCCGACGTGTTCGATGCCCTGACCTCGGAACGCCCCTACAAGAAGGCGTGGGCGCTGGATGACGCGGTCGATTTCCTGAAAAGCAACGCTGGCAGCCACTTCGATCCCGCCTGCGTCGATGCCTTCCTTGCGGCCTGGCCGCAGGCGCTGGAGATTCGGGCGCGTTATCATGAAGAAGTCAGCGACCCCGCGGTCGCCACGGCGCAATCCTGATACAGCGCAACGCACATGACAGTGAGAATCACTCGCCGATGATGGAACACGCGAAAGGCGAATTAGTCGCCCGCCCCTCCCATCCTCCCCTCACGGGGAGGCTTCTGGTCAGCTCGCGTCGCTCGACTATCACCAGTCGCTCCGAACGAGCTTTTTCACGTTAAACCACGATGCTCGACCAAGCCCGATTCATCGAACTGAAAGCCAGCGGCAACCTGCCTTCGCCAAGGGGCTCTGCGCTCAAGGTGCTCGAACTGTGCCAGCGCGACAATGTCACCCTGCCGGAGATCCTCCAGGTCTTGCAGGTCGATCCGGCGATGGTCGGTCGCGTCCTCAAGCTGGCCAATTCAGCCGCCTTCGGTCGTCCGCGGCCCGCGGTAGCAATCACTTCCGACGTCCTGATGTCGGTCGGCATCCAGTCCGTACGCCAGGTAGTGCTGGCGTTTTCACTGGTATCCGGAAATCGAAAGGGACGCTGCCCCGGCTTCGACTATGAAGTTTTCTGGTCACGCTCGGCGGCGACCGGCGTGGCGACGCAACTGCTGGGTGCGGCAACGCGGGCAGCCCCGCCCGCCGAGTTGTTTACTGTCGGCTTGCTGGCCAATGTCGGGCGCCTGGCACTGGCGGCGCTATACCCCGAGCGCTATGGCGAGTTGCTGGCGCAAGCCGGCGGCCAGTTCAATGCCGCGCTGACGGCGCTGGAAATGCAGGTCTTCGGCCATACTCACCTCGACGTTGCCGCTGCCATGATGCTGGACTGG
The DNA here is from genome assembly GCA_964508705.1 of uncultured Verrucomicrobiota bacterium. Lineage (GTDB taxonomy): Bacteria > Verrucomicrobiota > Kiritimatiellia > CAIKKV01 > CAITUY01 > CAZDUS01. The sequence goes on along the minus strand of CAZDUS010000035.1, from coordinate 13,718 downwards.
GGCCTGCCCAAGTTGTTTACCGATACCGTGCTGTTCCATGAGACTCCGGAACTCGCAGACTTCGAGGCGGGGTCGCGCAGTGCTCGCCTGGTCGGTTGCCTGTACCTGGGGGCGCGGATGGCCGACCTCTGTTTCATGCCGCAATCAGACCGCGGCAAGGAATTCCTGAAACTCCTGCCCCCGGCGCAAAAGCTCGGCATCGCGGACGGCAATCTGGCCCCACTGGGCGATCAGATGCTGCGCGAATGGAAAGACTGGAGCGCGCTGCTGGAAATCGCCGCACCCGAAGTGCTGCCCTTTACCACACTCGAGGTCACCGCCGGAAATGCCGTCACAGCGGGTCCGGAGACACTTGAACACTTCACCATTCTCGTCGTCGATGACGACCCGACCGTATGCCTGCTGCTGCAAAAGCTCCTCACCGCCGCCGGTCACACGGTGCATGTGGCGCGCGATGGCCGCGAGGGTCTGGCGCAAGCCTTGCTCCACCAGCCGCAACTGGTGATCACCGATCTGCTGATGCCGCAGCGCAGCGGCCTGCAACTCATCCAGAGCCTGCGCCAGACGGAGCTAGGCCGCTCCATCTACATAATGGTTCTCACCACTGTCGACGATGACGACAAACTGGCCGAAGCCTTCGATCTCGGTGCCGACGACTACATCACCAAGCCCGTGGAAGGCAAGCTGCTCCAGGCACGGCTGAAAGCCGGCATGCGCATCATCCGCGAGCAGCAGTTGCTGCGGCAGGAGCACGAAGAATTGCGACGCCGCCTGCTGGAACTCTCCATCTCCAACCAGCGCGCCCAGGAAGCGGCGCTCACCGATGTCCTGACCGGCCTCTACAACCGCCGTTATGCCATGGAGCGACTGGCGCAGGAATGGGCCGACGCCGAGCGCAGCCACCGGCCGCTGTCCGTGCTGATGCTGGACATTGACCATTTCAAGGAGATCAACGACCAGCATGGCCACGACGCGGGCGATGCCGTGCTGCGGCAGTTTGCCGATACTCTGCGCACTTTTTCGCGCACTCCGGACGTGACCTGCCGCTTCGGCGGCGAGGAGTTTCTGCTCATCGCCACGGATACGGCGCTCAAGGGCGCGCTGCTCCTCGCCGAACGCATCCGGTCGTCTGTTGAGCGCAAGGTCCTCGCCGCAACAGGAACCGCCCTGCATCTGACGGTGAGCATAGGTGTGGCAGAAAAGAGTGCGACGCAGGCAAACATGGATCAGCTCATCAAGGCCGCCGATGACGCGCTCTACCGCGCAAAACAACATGGCCGCAACCGCGTCGAGGCAATGAAGTGACCGCGATCTGGCTCCAGCTGCCGCCCATGTTCCTGGCATCGATCATGCTCATCGTCATCAGCATGATCATCGCCGTAGCCCTCGTCGTGAAGTTTTTCGGTAGTCCGCTGGGTCGTTCGTCCGGCCTGGTCTACAAGGCAATGAGCATCCTCATTGCAGCCTGGGTCGTATTGGCATGGAAGAGTTCAATCTATTACAGCGCCCACATGTCGGACCTGGCTTACCAGGAGGGCTTCGCCCAGGCGCGCAAGCAAATTGATGGGTTAACGCAGGAAATCGATAACGCCCTCGGAACTCTTCGCAATGTTCCACGCATCCTTGCCAGCGAAACAGCGCTGCGAAGTCAATTGGGTCAATTCGGGCCACGAGCGGCCCCTTCCAGCCTTCTCTATGAAGAACGCAAGCGCCTCTGGACGGAGAAGGGTGAGCGCTCCGGGTTGCACGCCTTCCTTGCCGCAGCCGCAGCCGGGCTCAATGCCGAAGTAATCTGGATTGTAAACGCGGCTGGCGACTGCATCGCTTCCAGCAATGCCGACAAGCCAGCCAGTTTCGTCGGCACCAACTATGGCGAGCGGGAGTATTTCCACCAGGCGCGCGGTGGCCAGGCTGGTCGACAATATGCAATCGGCAAGGTCAGCAAGATACCGGGCTTGTACTACTCGTATCCGGTCACGGACGGCAAAGGGCAATTCATCGGCGGCGTCGTGGTCAAGCGCGACATCTCGGATTTTCTCCACTGGACCCGGCCTCACAACGCATTCGCCACCGACTCGAAAGGCGTCGTGGTCCTGACCGAGGACAAGGATCTCGAATACCGAACCATGCCCGGAGCCTCGGCTGCCGCTCTATCGGCGGAATCCATGATGGCGCGGTACAAGAGGGAAAGCCTTGCGCCTGTCGATATCCGCACCTGGGGAAAGGGCCACTACGACGAACTGGTGAGCATCGGCGGCACCTCGCGGCCGCTCATACTTCTTTCCAGGGATGTTGCCGACGGCAACATTACCGTCTACCTGCCCCGCCCGCTGCCCGAACTCACGCGCATCGAAACCGAGCGACCCTGGATCTTCTTTCTGATCTCCATTGCGGGTACCACGCTCATCGCCGCAGCGATCGCCATGGTGCTCTACGTGCGCGCGAATCGCCAGGCAAAAGACGCCGCGGAGAGCGCCAACCGCGCCAAGAGCGACTTCCTGGCCAACATGAGCCACGAGATACGCACGCCGATGAATGGCGTGATCGGCATGGCTGGCCTGTTGCTGGACACGAAGCTCGACGACGAACAGCGAGGATTCACCCGTGATATCGCCATGTCCGCCGAGTCGCTGCTGGCCATCATCAACGACATCCTCGACCTGTCGAAAATCGAAGCCGGACGCATCGAATTCGAGCATCAACCGTTCTCCCTGGCGGCGCTGACCGACGCTGTCGCATCCGTAGTGATGTTCAAGGCGAAAGAAAAGGGGATCGGGTTCCGCGTCGATATCGCCCCCGACGCCTGCGGTCACTTTGTCGGCGACAGCCTGCGCATCCGCCAGATCCTGCTCAATCTCGCCGGCAATGCCGTCAAGTTCACCAATAGTGGCGAGGTCCGCGTTGAGGTCAGGCGCCTGCCCACGGGTCTTCGCTTCGAAATCACGGATACCGGCATCGGCATTCCAGCGGAAGCACGCGAGCGGCTTTTTTCCAATTTCAGCCAGGTTGATGCTTCGACGACGCGCCGCTTCGGCGGCACCGGGCTCGGACTGGCAATCAGCAAGCGACTGGCCGAGGGCATGGACGGCCGCATCGGGCTCGACAGCGTTGAAGGTCAGGGGAGCTGCTTCTGGTTCGAATTGCCGCTGCAGCCAACGCTAGAAGCACCGATCGAAACTGACGCTGCCGCATCAGAATCGCGCCAAGCACCGCCGGACGAATTCGCGGCAACCACGCGGCGCGGCGCGGCACCCTTGGCGCCGGGCGAACTGTCATCCGAACCGGCGCCGCGGGCCGAACCCCCGCCGCCACGCCTGTTACTGGTCGAAGACAACAAGGTCAACCAGAAAATCGCGATGACGCTGCTCGACCGTCTGGGCCATGCCGTCGATCTTGCCGAAAATGGCCGCGAAGCCGTGACAATGGCATCCGGGAAACCTTACGCGCTGATCCTGATGGACATGCAGATGCCGGAAATGGATGGCCTGGAGGCCACCCGCCAGATCCGATCACACGCCGGGCCGAACGCGCGGACGGCCATCATCGCGCTTACCGCCAACGCCATGCAATCGGATCAGGACGACTGCCGCACGGCCGGCATGGATGACTTTCTGGCAAAGCCCTTCAGCCGTGAGAGCCTCGTCGCCTGCCTTGCGCGCTGGATCGTTCCCGCCCCGACCACTACTTCCACATGATCCAGTCTGGCGCAACCTCTCACTTGCACGAACTGACCTCGCTCCCCCTTCAGGAGGGAAGCTGACCTCGCTCTCCCCCCTTCAGGAGGGAAGCTGACCTCGCTCTCCCCCCTTCAGGAGGGAAGCTGACCTCGCTCTCCCCCCTTCTAGGGTTGAGTTGGAGGGGGGATGGTATCGCACAGATCCGACAGCCCGAATTCCCCATCCCCACCCCGGCCCTCCCCTTGAAGGGGAGGGAGATTCCGCTTGGCTGAACATTGTGGCTTTCAAATGACCGCAGGATCGGGCCGCTGAACAGTGGTTACCACGCTGCTGCCGTTGCCCACGTATTCAAGGCTGTCAAAGCTGAGGGCTCTCGACATGGCGATTCCTCTGCCATTCAGGTCGAAAGCGCGCTCCGGGCTGAACTCGAGATACGTTGACCAGTCGAAACCCTTGCCCTGATCGCTAATGGTCACGCGGCAAGCAGCGACTGTCTTCTCCAGCGTTACATTGACCAGGCGACTGGAATAGTCAGGGTGATTGAGGCGCGCTTCAACCTCCTCCAGCCAGCGCCCCTCGTTCAACAACCGGGCTTTCTCGGCATAGGAAATGTCGAGATTGCCGTGCTCGACCGCATTGATCAGCAGTTCCGAATAGCCGGTGACCGTGCGCGCCGGATTCATGCTGGCATCCGCCAGCAGCAGTGCCAGATCTTTCGCCTCCGGCAAGGTGCGGCAGGTGAATTCACCCCGACTCAAGAGATTCAAGGTGAGCGCGTGGCGACCAGCCAGTGCGCGCAATTCGCGCTTCTTGCGAAACTCGTCCAGTGCATTCCCGATGACCAGTGACAGCACCTCTGGCGGTGACGGCTTGGTCAGATAGTAGTGGGCGCCCGCAGCCAGGCCCTCGACAATGTCCTCCTGGCGGTTATCGCTGGTCACCATGATCACCGGGATATCCTGGAAGCGGCCATCGGACCTCATTCGCTGCAAGAGCGCGATGCCTCCCAGTCGCGGCATTTGTTTGTCGAGCAGCATCAGATCAAAGCGGGAGGGGTCGCTGTCTATCTTGGCCCATGCCACCAATCCGTCTTCCGCCGTGTCAATGACATATCCGCAGGGTTCGAGCGCCACCAGCATCAACTCGCGGATGACCGCGTCATCATCGACGATCAACAGATTCGCCGCCATTTTTACCCCCCCCTCCCGACGCCCTCGTCCGCAAGGGGAGATGACTGGCGAATGGTTTCGATGCCATCACGCTTGCCCTGAAGCCCGCTTTCCCGCAGCGTATTCACCACGACCGACACATCGTCGGACTGTCCGGCGGCAAGCGCTGCCTCGATCAGCGCGTCCATCCGCCCTGCCGGCGGCGTGGCGGCAAGCAGGCTTTCCATGCGGCCTGCCGGATCGTCTCCGGCAAACGCCGCGTTTTCCCAGATGCCGTCGGAAAACAGAATCAACTGGTCGCCCACGGAATAATCGATGCGAACCGGTTCAAACAACCCGGGATCGTCGGCGTTGAGGCCCAACGCCATCTGCATGGAGTCCACGCGGGTGGCGACCCGCCCGTCCGGCCGCACCAGCAAAACAGGGGGGTTACCGCCATTCCATATCTCGATAACCCCCGCATCGGCATCGATGATTGCCAGGGTCGCTGCGACGAAACGGTCGACCGGCAGCAAGTCATGTACTCGCCGGTTGAGTTCGCGCGCCACGGTCGCCAATGGAAGCCCCTTGCGCGACATGCCGTCAAAGGGGAAAAACAGCGGCAGGATCGCGATCGCCGCCGGCAATCCGTGTCCGACCGCATCCGCCAGCAGCAGATGCAGCCTTCCGCCGGGCGCTCGTCTGGCGAGGATCAGGTCGCCGCTGAACAAGGACGAGGGGACGACCCTGTACTGCAAGGAATGGCCGTTGGGCGGCTCCGTATTGGCCAGCACCCTTTCCATGACGCTCAGCGCAACCTCGCCCTCGTCGCGCATTTTGTCGTTGAGCAGTTCGATGCGTTGTTGCTGAATCTTGAGCATGCGCTGGGTCTGCACCAGACGAATAAAGGCGCGCAGCTTGGCTCGCAGAACCTTGAAATCGATCGGTTTCGAAATGAAGTCGTCCCCCAGTTCGAGGCCGTCGAGCATCGTCTGCTGGTCGCTCATGCCGGTCAGGAACAGGATCGGCGTGCGGATGTCGCCCGCCGCCGCATTGATGCGCCGCGCCGCCTCCAGGCCATCCATGACCGGCATCATGATGTCAAGCAGGACCAAGTCCGGGTGCTCCCGCCGATGGAGTTCCACCGCCTCATTGCCGTTGCTGGCGATAACGACGGTATGCCCTTCCTTGCTCAGGAATTCTTCCAGGATGCGCTGGTTGACCCGCTGGTCATCGGCGACGAGGATCTTGATCCCGGTATCCGCAAGCGACGGCAAGATCATTTTCGAATCCAGGATCGCTTGCCTCAAATGATCGAAAAGATCTTTTCGAAGTGGGCAATATCCAATGCCTGCTTGACAACACCACGGGGATTGGCGAGAGCAAGCTTCTTTTTTGCTCCATTGGCTTTTTCGCGCAGCATCAGCAGCATTCCCAGCGCCGAGCTATCGACATAGTCCACATCCCGCAGGTCGATCACCACCTCCTCGATCGCCTTGTTCTGCAGAGCCGTATCAATGGTCTCGCGAAATTCGCGGTGAGCACTGAATTCGAATCTTCCGGACAGACGGACGACAGCCTTTAAGCCGTCTGCCCTCATTGTTATCTGCATGCTGGCTTCTCCTTGACAAGTCCCGGACGCGACCGACGCGCGTGTCGTGCGTGTCGTATTGGTACCGGCATTCTTGCATCTCCTGCCCTGCGTGCAACTACGTACATTCCGCAGTTTGTCGCGTAATTCACGGATAAACAAAGGGCCGCCCCTTTGAGAGCATACGGTCCTTGAGAGCATACCGTCCCATGAAACGCCCACTTCCCGCAATCCAGACAATATGACAATGCGTGAACGCTTTTCCGTGTCGCCCCTGAGCTTCTTCGGCAAGAGCTTCTGGCTTGGCCTGGGCTGGACCCTTCTGGTCGGCGGCGGCGCGGCACTGGCATCGGGCCCCGGCATCGGCCCCTTGACATGGATCGCACTGTTGCTGGTCGGTACTGGCTGCCACGCCATTGCGACCCTGTCAGGCAGGGATGATGCAAGGGACGCCGCAGATCAGCAGCGCATGAAAGGCGAAGAGCAGGCCTTGCTCGACGAGTTTCATTGTCTGCTGGAAGTGTGTTCGATCCAGTTTTCCGCACAAATGGTTATTGTTCGCGGCGAACTTGATCAGGTGAAAACCCTGTTGGCTGAAGCCATCGCGAGTTTGGGCGGCAGCTTCAACAGCATGCATGAGCATACCTGTCGCCAACGTGACGTGACGGTTTCGGTCACCTCGGACGCCGGCAGTGAACAGAGTCGCAGCCAGTTTGATGATTTCGTCAAGGACACCACGACGGTCATGCAGCGCGTGGTGGATAACATCGTCAGCAACAGCAAACTGGGGATGGAACTCGTCGAACTGACCGACAGCATAGGCGCGCGCACGCAGGAGGTTCAGTCAATTCTTTCCGAGATCGGTTCGATCGCCACGCAAACCAACCTGCTGGCGCTCAATGCCGCGATCGAGGCGGCACGCGCCGGCGAGGCCGGTCGTGGCTTTGCCGTGGTGGCCGATGAAGTGCGCACTCTTTCCGGGCGTACTTCGCAGTTCAGCCAGCAGATAAACAAGGTGATCGAGAACATGCAGGTCACCGTGAAGCAGACGGAAGTGGCTATCCAGCGCATGGCCAGTCACGACCTGACCTTTGCCGTCGAGTCGAAGGCACGCGTCGAGCAGATCATCACCACCATGAACGCACAGAGCCGATTGCGCGGCGATGCCCTCGAGCAACTCGGCGGCATCGCCGATGAGGTCGATGCGCAGGTCGGGCGCGCGGTTACCGCACTGCAGTTTCAGGACATCGTGTCCCAGTTGCTCGGTCATGTCGGGCGGCGGGTTGACGCCATTGACGATGTGTCGCGGCATCTGGGCGAACTGGCACAAACGCTGCAGCAAAACGCTGTCACCCTCAATGCCGCCGAAGCCTTGCAATCCCTTCAATCCGAAACCAGTCGCGTTGCCGTGCGGTTGCAGGACATGGCGCAGGCAACTGTGAATAGTCCGGTCAGCCAGAAGGCGATGAGCCGCGGTGAAATCGAACTGTTCTGAGCCGACCTTATACCCGTTTCCCGAGGAAGTTCCCGCATGTCTAAAACCATACTTGTTGTCGATGATTCCGCCTCCATTCGCCAGATGGTCGCTTTCACCGTAAAGAGTTCCGGCTACGAGGTTGTTGAAGCCGTCGATGGCATGGATGGCCTGGAAAAAGCCAGGTCCAGAAGCTTCAATTTGATACTTACCGATCAGAACATGCCGCGCATGGACGGCCTGACGCTGGTCAAAAGCCTGCGTGCGCTGCCCCAGTACAAGACAGTGCCGATATTGATGCTGACCACGGAGTCGTCCGACGCCATGAAGGCGCAGGGCAAGGCCGCCGGGGCGACGGGTTGGCTGGTCAAGCCCTTCGATCCGCAAAAGCTGATCGAAGTGGTGAAAAAAGTCATCGGCTAGGCTGACCTGACCACCTGATTAGCCACAATGTTCAGCCAAACTGAATCTCCCTCCCCTTCAAGGGGATCCACACTGAATCTCCCTCCCCTTCAAGGGGAGGGTCGGGGTGGGGATGGGGAATTGTGGGCGTGTTTTTCGCCTCAGTGCCCCCATCCCCCCTCCAACACCCCCCTTGAAGGGGGGAGAGCATCGATAACTCGCGCCTTGCTTTGTCGGCTGAACATTTTGGCTAATCATGCCTGACCATGAGCGGGAGCGACATGTCGATTGACATGAGCCAGTTCTACCAGGTGTTCTTCGAGGAGGCTCAGGAGCATCTGGACAGCATGGAATCCCTGCTGCTGGAGCTGGACATCCATGACCCCGATGCCGAGCAGCTCAACGCCATCTTTCGCGCGGCACATTCGATCAAGGGCTCCGCCGGAACCTTCGGCTTTACCGACCTGGCTGAAGTCACCCATGTCCTCGAAAACCTGCTCGATCGGATCCGCAAGGGTGAATTGACCCTGCGCGCGGACATGATTGATGCCTTTCTTGATGCCGGCGATGTCTTGAAGTCGCTGCTGGCCGGGCATCGTGGCGATGGCGCGGCAGACCCGGCGCAGGTTGCCGCAATGTGCAAAAGGCTTTCCGCACTGACGGTCGGTACTTCGCCGCAACCGGTTGGCGCGGCAGCGGCGGCAGTGGCCGTCCCGGTTGCCGACGTGGCAGTACCGGGACAAATGGACATCAGCTTCATTCTTGACATGGACGCGCCGGAGGCGGCCACCACGGTCGACAATCTGCTCGCGGAATTGGGCAAGCGCTGGGGTGTCGAGCTGATCGAGCGGGCAATGGCCGCGGACGCTCCGTGGCACTTGCGCGTTGGAGCCGGGGCCGATCCGGAGATCGTCCGTGGCCTGCTGGAGTTTGTCGCACGCAGTGACAGCATTCGCATCGATGCGGCAGATTCGATGGCGCTTGCCGCCGATAGCAGCGATGGCGCTTACGGCTTCTTCGACGATGTACCCGCTACGGAAAAGTCCGCAGCAGACGACTCCTGGGGCCTCTTCAGCGATGCTCCCGCAGCGGTGCCCGAACCGGCACCATCCGCCGCACCCGCCACCGACGATTCTTACGGTTTTTTTGTCGACCTGCCCGCCCCGGCGGCGGCTACCGCGATTGTCGCCGCGTTGCCGGCGCCAGCGCCGTGCGTCCCTGCGGGAACTCTTGCCGCCGTGCCGGAACCCGTTGAGCGGCGCGAAGGCGACGCGGCGGACAGACGCGGCAAGGACAGACGTGCCACGCCACGGCCGGCCGCGGTCGGGGAAACCTCGATCCGCGTCGATGTCGACAAGGTCGATCAACTGATCAACCTGATCGGCGAACTGGTGATTACCCAGGCCATGCTGGCGCAGTCCGCCTCCACGCTCGACCCGGTCGAATTCGAGCGCTTGCACAATGGCGTGGCCCAGTTGGAGCGCAATACGCGCGACATGCAGGAATCGGTGATGTCGATCCGCATGATGCCGATATCGGTGGTGTTCTCGCGCTTTCCGCGCGTGGTGCGCGATCTGGCGCAGAAACTGGGCAAGCAGATCGAACTCAAGACCATCGGCGAAGGCACGGAACTCGACAAGAGCCTGATCGAACGCATCAGCGACCCGCTGACGCATCTGGTACGCAACAGCCTCGATCACGGCGTTGAAATGCCCGAGGACCGCATCGCCAGGGGCAAGTCGCCGACCGGCACGATTACGCTCAAGGCCTCGCACCAGGGCGGCAGCATCGTCATCGAGGTGGGTGACGACGGCGCCGGACTCAATCGCCAGAAAATTCTCGCCAAGGCGCGCGAAAAGGGTCTGTCGGTCCATGACCAGATGACCGATGGCGAGGTCTGGTTGTTGATTTTTGAAGCCGGATTTTCCACGGCGGACGCAGTCACCGAAGTCTCCGGGCGCGGCGTTGGCATGGATGTGGTCAAGCGCAACATCAGCGCCATGGGCGGACGGGTCGAGATCGAGTCGATGACCGGCATCGGCACCCGCATGACCGTGCGCCTGCCGCTGACACTGGCGATCCTCGATGGCATGTCGGTCGCCGCAGGCAAGGAAACCTACATCATCCCGCTCGGCTATGTCATCGAGTCGCTGCAGGTCGAGCGCGGAATGATCAAGAGCGTCTCGGGGGTCGAGCGCCTGATCCAGGTGCGCGGCGAATTCCTGCCGGTGGTGGCCCTGTTCGAAGTCTTCGGAATTCCGGGCACCAGGACGCGGCTTGAAGAGGGAATCATGGTGGTGATCGAAGCCGACGGCGTGAAGGCGGCGCTGTTCATTGATGCTCTGGTCGGCCAGCACCAGGTGGTGATCAAGAGCCTGGAATCCAATTACCGCAAAGTCCCCGGCATATCCGGGGCAACGATCATGGGCGATGGCCACGTCGCCCTGATTCTCGATGTGGCGGCGCTGGTGCAGATGGCGAAAAGCGCCCTGCCCGCGGCGGCCTGAAGCAGTCGCGGAGAACGAGGGAGCAAGGAGCAAATGATGGTTCACGAACAGTCAGCCACGGGCAAGGGCGCCAGCGAAAACGGGGGTCACGCCCAGGAATATCTGCTCTACACCCTGGGCCCGGAGGAGTATGCAATCGATATCCTCAAGGTGCAGGAAATTCGCGGCTACGAGGCGCCTACCACGATTGCCAATGCCCCCGACTTTCTCAAGGGCGTGATCAACCTGCGCGGCACCATCGTGCCGATTGTCGATCTGCGCATCAAGTTCAATGTCGGCACCGCCGACTACACGCCATTTACCGTAGTGATAATTTTGAATATCGGCTCGCGCGTGGTCGGCATCGTGGTCGACAGCGTGTCCGACGTGACCCTGCTGCGCCAGGAACAGATCCGCCCCGCGCCGGATTTCGCCGCAACGGTCGACACCAAATACATCAACGGCCTATGTACCCTCGACGGGCGCATGCTCATCGTGGTCGATATCGAGCGGCTGATGCTGTCCCACGAGATGGCATTGGTTGATGCCACCCGGAATGAACAATAAATCTTTACTGCGTCAGGAGACCGACAAATGAGAACCAACCTGCCTGTGACCCAGAACGAAATCCAGTTGTCGGACTCGAGCCTGATCGTATCCAAGACCGACATGCAGGGCCGAATCACCTACGTCAACAAGGATTTCCTCGACATCAGCGGCTACACCGAGGCCGAACTGATCGGCGAACCGCACAACATCGTGCGCCATCCGGACATGCCGGTGGAGGCCTTCGAGGATCTGTGGCGCACGCTGAAGGAAGGCCGCCCGTGGACCGGCTACGTCAAGAACCGCTGCAAGAACGGCGACTACTACTGGGTGCTGGCCAATGCCACGCCGATCTGGGAGAACGGACAAATCACGGGCTACATGTCGGTGCGGCGCAGGGCCAGCCGCGAGGCGATCGAGGCGCATGAAGCGGTCTATCGCCGCTTCCGCGAGAAGAAACAGGGCAGGCTGCGCATCCAGTACGGCGTGGCCGTCAAGGGTAAGGGGCCGCTGTGGCAGAACAAGCCGGTCGGCCTGAAGATGGGCCTGGTGATTGGCGGACTTATCGTCGCGATGATCATTCAGGCGGCGATCTTTCTCGGCCATTTTTCCGATGCAAACCAGGCGACCCGAGATATCTATGAGCGGCGTACAGAACCGGTGCGCATGGTTGGACGCATCGGGAAACTGATGGCCGATAACCGCGCGCAGATCATGCTTGGACTACAACACGATCCCGCCGGCGCTTACGCCAAGCTGCACGACCACCCGCTGTCGTTTCACCATGACCAGGTGAAGAAGAACATCGAGGAGATCACCGCGCTGTGGGCGGAGTACCAGAAAACCGTTCATGGCGACGGCGATCGCAAGAATGCCGAGGCCTATGCCGAGGCACGCAAGAAATTCGTCCAGGAGGGCTTGCTGCCCATGGTCAAGGCGCAACAGGAAGGCAATTTCGCCGCCGCCAACCTGCTCCTGCTGCAGAAAGTCAATCCGCTCTATGGCGAAGCCTCGACCAGGGCCGACGAGATTCTCAAGTACCACACCGACAGCGCCCGCGAGCTGTTTGCCGAGTCGCAAGCCGACTACGAGAACGATCGCCTGGTGGCCATGATCGAACTGCCGGTGGTGATCGCTTTGGCGCTCTTCTTCGCAATGCAGCTGATCCGTTCCATCACCCGTCCGCTGACGGTGGTGGGGGAAACGCTCAATAACGTGGCGCAGGGCAATTACAGCAACGCGGTCGACGTCAGTCGCAACGACGAACTCGGCAAAGCCTTGCAGGGCCTGCAGTCGATGCAGACACGCCTTGGTTTTGAAGTGATGGAGACCAAGCGGCAGGCGGACGAGACGCTGCGCATCAAGATCGCACTGGACAACGTCAGCACCGGGGTGATGATCGCAAACAGCGAGAGGACGATCATCTACGCCAACAAATCGGTACAACGCATCCTCAAGGGCGCGGAAATGGCAATCAAGCAGCAACTGCCGAATTTTGATGCCGACAAGATGCTGGGTGTGAACATCGACACTTTCCACAAGAACCCGGCACATCAGGCCAAACTGCTATCGACCTTCACCAGCACCCATATCGCCAACATGGAAATTGGCGGGCGTCATTTGCGGGTGAGCGCCAGCCCGGTCATCAACGATCGCAACGAGCGTCTCGGGGCCGTCGCCGAGTGGCTGGATCGCACCAACGAAGTCATGGTCGAAAAGGAGGTGGCGGGCATAGTCGAAGGCGCGCTGCGCGGTGACTTTGTCACGCGGCTCAGCATGGAAGGCAAGGAAGGTTTCTTCAAACAATTGGCCGAAGGTCTCAACCAGTTGTCCGAAGTGACGCAGACCGGGTTGACGGATGTTGCCCGGGTTCTGCAACTCGTGGCCGCGGGCGACCTGACGCAAACCATCGACGCCGAATATCAGGGCATTTTCGGTCAGCTGAAAGACGACACCAACACCACGATCGAGCGCTTGCGTGAAGTCGTGGGTCGGATCAAGGAAGCGACGGAGGCGATCAACACCGCTTCGCAGGAAATCGCGGCGGGCAACCAGGACCTGTCGAGTCGCACCGAAGAGCAGGCCAGCAGTCTCGAAGAAACCTCGTCCTCGATGGAAGAACTCAACGCCACGGTCAAGCAGAACGCCGAGAACGCCAGGCAGGCCAACGAACTGGCCAAGACATCCAACGCCGGCGTGGTGAAAGGCGGCGAAGTGGTGAAGCAGGTGGTGGTCACCATGGGCGAGATCCAGGCCAGTTCGAAGAAGATCTCGGACATCATCGGCGTCATCGACAGCATCGCCTTCCAGACCAACATCCTGGCCCTGAACGCCGCGGTCGAAGCCGCGCGGGCGGGTGAACAGGGGCGCGGCTTTGCCGTGGTGGCGACCGAA
>CAZDUS010000034.1:0-22878 GCA_964508705.1 uncultured Verrucomicrobiota bacterium | reverse complement strand
GCGGGCCTTCGAGGAGGCGTTAACCCTTGATCCGCTCGTCTCCAACTTCAAGACCCTTCCTAATCTGGCAGGGAATTGTGGGCAGCCAACAAACCTTTCTTCAAGCCGGCGAAATAGACAGCAGTTCAGTCCGAACTCCGGGTGTCGCTACGGCCGTGCGGCAGTCCGGCCGGCTTTCAGCATCGCGTGCAATTCGGCAACAAACGCCTGGATTTCAATAATGCTATTCTTCCTTCTTTCGCCGGGTACCGGCATCCTGCACATCCTCTTCAATCGCGCACTGGGAACGCCAGTCTGGATCGAGGATGCCGTTGCGCTTGCCAATAGTGAATCGGTCGAATTCCTGCCCGTCAACATCGATAACCCTTGCGGCGAACTTTTCGGCCGTGGCGTGAATCACAAGGAAATGATATTTCTTCGCGACCGCCAGCAAGGCAGGATGTGTCACCGTCTCATAAAGGGGAGCGCCACCGCCACCGCTCGTAATATGCTGGATGGGCCACGCCCCCGGCTCGGCACGGGGTACAAGCGGGCGGAACCGCTCGTAGATATGGCTGTGGCCAGCAAAGACCACATCAACCTGATTCGACCGGAACAGCGGCAGGTAACAGGAATTTCCCTTCCAGAACGACTTGTGCCCGCCCAGATTAAACATAGGCGCATGGAGCAGGACCACCTTCCAGGGGGCGCGACTGGCCGACAGATCCTTCTTCGCAAAGGCGAACTGCTCATCCTGATCGCTGGTCTTGTGATCGTCGAGAACAAGGACATGCACGGGACCTGCATCAAAGGAATAGTAGCGCTCGGGGGGCGGCAGATGGAAATAGGCCAGATAGTTTGCACCATTCCCTTCGTGGTTGCCAATGGAGGGAAGCATGGGGATATGGTCGATCACGCGGGCCAAGGGAAAAAAGAACTGGCGCCCCCACAGTGAGTATTTCTCGCCCTTGCTCACCAGATCGCCGGAATGCAGGATGAACGAGGGCTTATACGCAGGGAACTGCTCCGCCAGCTTCTGGTGCACATCCGGTCCACTGCGCGAGTCACCATACACGATAAAGGTGACATCAGGTTTCGCCGGGTCCAACGTTGTAAAGGAGTGCTGCCCGCCACGTTGCCCGCCGCACTGAATGGCATATTGATAGGTTGCGCCCGGCAACAGCCCGGTCAGTACCGCTTCATACACGAAGAACGCTCCGGGCGAAGAGGCTGTCTTGTTGGTTGCGTCCGCCGGAATATCCACTCGCATGGGCTGGATAGGCCCGGCTTGACGGTCCAGCGCACTGCCTTTCCCAAAAAGCACCACACCAGGAGCACCGTTCGTTGTCTCCCAGCAAATCGTCATGGTGTCCTTGCCTGGGGACTGCAGATACGGGCCTTTGGTTAGAACAGAACAAGCCGAATCAAGCACTGTCGAAACCGCCACTTGCTTCCCTGCATTAGGAGCCGCTTCAACGTTCCGGGGTACTCCTACTACCAGCCCCGCAAGAATCACAATGCTCGAAATCAAGGTTCGGGTTGTCATCTTATTCTCCCTTCTCTGATTAAACTGTAATTATATCACATCGACCGGCAAGCGATATCAACAAAGATGGGTTCGGGAAACCCTAACTGGCTAAGACTCACTGATTTCTTGATTCACACAGCAAGAAAACACCGGAGCCGTCCATTACCGTAACATTACCTCAACCTTGTAAAAAGTAGTCCCGTTGCCCGAAACAGCGTTTGTGATCGTCATTGTTCCGGTAACCCCGAGAACATTGGTTACGCCAGGCACGTCTCGCCAAATGCCCGTGACCAGATTTATTGTGGAGAGAAGATCATAATATCGGCGTTTCCCAAAGTAACCGGAGCCTGACATTCGCCCGTTTATCTGTGCATACGGTAGCGTTTCCATCAGATGCGCACACTTCACACTGCAGCCGCTAAGCATTCTGTGAAATGTGAATTTCCTGATCGGGATTAGAACTTGGCTTTTCCGAAGAAATCAACCGCCCACTCGGCAAAGCGGCGGGCAATGATCTGATGCGGAATCACCTTCCAGCGTCGGAGCGTGCCATCATCGCACGCGGCCACAACCGATCGTCCATCCAACGAGAAGGCCAGGGCGTTGGCCATAGCCCCCAGCCGATGCATCGTGGAAATTTCATGACTGACCGGATCCCAGAATATGAGTTGGTTGTCGATGCTGACGGCCGCAAAGGCACTGGAGTCCGGCGTCCATGCCACAGCCGAAACAGGAGCCCGATGTCGCTTTAATGCCTTGCCTTTCTCATCCTCGGTCGTAAGGTCGAACAGACGGGCAGCCTGATCAAAACATCCGGTCGCCACAAACTTGCCATTCGGGGATACCGCCACATCCAACACCGGCCCGCCATGCTTCATCAGGAACTTGCCCGGTGGATCCGGCAAGACCGCCGGCTTCTGCGTCGCTCCTTTAAAGAGGTCCCAGGCCACCGCCGTCTTATCATAACAGCCGGCCACCACATACCGTCCATCGGGAGAGACGGAAATGGCCGTCACTTCGTTTCGCGGACCGGAAAGAATTCTCAGCACCTTCCCTGTCTCGGAATCCAACAACCGAACCTTCCCCTTAGGTCCTACAGCGGCTATCATTGCTCCATCCGGGAAATAGGCCAATGCCCCAATCCGGGCTGTTTCCGCAGGGAAACGTCGAATCTCCTCACCCGTCGCTGTATTCCAGATGCGAATCGTACCGTCCAAACCAGCCGATGCCAATGTCTTTCCATCCGGAGCCCATGCCACCGCCAGCACTCCAAGGGTATGTCCCGCCAGCACCAAGGGAATCCCCTGACCTTCGGCGGGCCAAATCTTGACGCGATTATCAAACCCACCAGTCGCCACCCGCCCATCCGCAGGCGATATGGAAACCATGATAACAGCCGCATCATGCGCCGGGGTTATGACCGTTCCATCTTGTGAGGCCCCCTTGTCTTGCCGCCGATCCAAGGCTACTGGGTTGTCCAGATATGCTTCAGCCATTAGGCGATTCGAAATCTCCCATCCTTCGGCAGGTATGCGCGCGGCATTAGCCTCTAGATATCCCCTTACCAGACGCTTATAACGGAGCGAGATATCCCGCCGCTCGAACTGCTTAAGCGCAAAGGACTCGAACTTCGCCAGCCATTTCCGACGCGCTTTGACATTATAGATTTCGGGGCTCTTGATTACGTAGTCATCAAGGAATCGACGGGCTTGCGACACTTTTGTCACTACGGCCCCCGCCTCGTCAACATCCTCATTCGGATCCGTCAGCAGACGGTTTAATCCGTTCTCGAATCCGCTCAAAACCTTTGGATCCACCTCTTTCTTGCCTGGGAACAGGCAGATAAAACGACCTTCCATCTGTCGCCCGAAATCCACCTTAGCATACGCCTCCACCAGTGCCGCTGCATGCACTGCCTCCAGCCAAGGACCAGGTTCGGCAGACCGCTCTAACAGCAAGTCGGTGAGATACCCCGGTATCGCCGCCTCGATCCCCGCCAAGGTCCAGACACGATCAATGCCACGGGCTTCCGGCAAAGCCCTCAATAATTCAAGCACGCCGTTTGTGCCAGACTGGCCCAGCGCCATATTGACGAACAACATTGGAACCCCGTCCGGATCCTTCCTCAGTTTTAACAACCCCTTGTCTCCACCCTCCTCATATAGAATTCGAATATCCTCCACGATGTCCGTCTTAGCCAATAGCCCGTGCCCGCGTAACATGTGCCGGGCATACGCATGTTTGATCGCCGATTGCGCCAAAATAACGAACAACGACACTCCAATCGCGGCGACAATCGACCAGAAGATGACCATGATATCCTCACGGCCAAATCCCTCGTTCTCGCGTCTTTTCTTGTCCAGAATCCGATCCGACGCTTCCGCTTTCTTACTCATGATACTTCTCCCTTTGCTTTCGATTCGTGTCCGGACTCCCGTAGCGGTGCCACATAGTTGTCGCCACCCAGTTGCCGCCAGTAGTAATAAACGATTCCAATCAGCAGGGCATTAATGACTTGCCCCACACCGCTCCATAAGAGGTAGTATCGGTAATCCTGGACGTAATCCAAAAACGCAGCCGCACAGAAGGCGCCGACCATCTTCCCTCCCTGCTTGAACATGCCAGCCGCAGAGGAAAACTGGCCAAACCGCTTCCTGGGCAGAACGCGTATCAACAACACACCTTGCGCTGCACCCACAAGTTCCGCGACGGGGAACCAGAGAACCGCCACCAGGATGTAGGATGGAAGATCGACCTTGTAAAAGAACGCAAGGAAGGAACCGGGTATGGCAATAATGGCAAATATCAACGTCAACCTGACGGGGTGAAACCGATCCGCCAGCATCCCCGCAGGGTAGTGACAGATCGCACCCGCCAGGGAAAACCAAGCACCGATCACGAAAAAGTTCTCAACTGAAACCCCGATCTGCTTGGCAAAGAATACCCCATAGACCCCCACCGTCATGAATCCCGAAAAGAATGTTGAGATAAAGAGGGCTATGTACACCGGATGCGACAGAAAACATTCCTTCAAGAATACCACAATATGCCGGAACACACTGCCCAGGCTGGAGGTCGCCTTTTCTTCTGGCTTCGCCTCCTCTTCTTCCGGCGGATACTCTCCCTCCCTCACCCGCCAGCACATCAAGCCAAATCCAAAGAAATACAACAAAGACACGATAATATAAATTTCCCGCGCATGGGTTTCAGCATGGGGCGCGACATAGAACTGGAATATAAAAACAGCCAACGATGAAACCACCCGCATCAACCCCATGAATCGGCCAAGGTATGACTGGGGCACCACATCCGCAAACAGATACCAGAACACGGAATTTACGAATTCATTAAAGAATGCAAATCCCAGCACCAAGAATCCTACGAGAAACCATGTCGCCATATGGGGACTCAAGCCAATGGAGTTCAGTAATCCAAAATTACGCATGAAATCCGCAATGTCCTCCGTAAATCCTATTCCCGCAAGAAACATGCACAGGAAAGGCATCGTCCAGACAATAAATGGAATTCTACGCCCCCAGCGGCTCCGATACCGGTCACTCTTGTAACTAACCGCCGGCCCGACGCTTAATCCCAAAATATTGGGAAAGATCACCACCATCAGCGCTAGCATCTTGTTGTCCGCTCCAATTGCCTTCAATTGGATGGGCAACAAGGCACCCAGCACTTTTTCCATGATAATGAAACAAAAATCACCCCACAGTAGCCATCCAAACAACACCACCAAGCCTACTTTGGTGTACGTCAGTGTCCCTACCGTCCGTTTCTTACGCAGCTCCTCCGCAGGATCAACCGGACTGTCACTCCCCCGTTCAGGTTTATCTTGTTTCGCCATTTGCTTCGTCCCTTCGTCATTATGCTGTTACGTCACCACCCGAAACTACTGAACGTCGGCACCTCAATGCCGCCTTCAAGCCTCAGATAGAAATTAATACTATACCCGATGGAACGGTGATGGATGGTGGTCCGGGCCACGTCATGGCTCGACTGCCCATAGAGCCCGCCGAGCAACCGCAGATCGGCGCTCTCCTTCACCTGCACCGTCAACCCGAACTCGGCCGTCTTGAGGACACATCGCTCAACCTCCGCCGTGTCGATCGGCAACTTCTCCGTTTCCACCAGCTTGAGAAACTCGAGGTTGTTGATCCCCGAAACCCAGGTGCCGCCAAAACTGGGATAAGATCCGTCATCATCCATCAACCGGTTCTGTTCCCTGATCCGCTCCACCAGCAGGTCCAACAGGCGTTTCTCTCGCTTCAGCCGGTAGGCACAGGTCAGCGCACACAGGGCAAAGTCGTCATTACCATGGCTGATCGGCACATGCCCGTGGAACCCATCCACCACCGGCTTGCCGCGGTTCTCCTCATAAATCCGTGCCAACCCCTTGATCAGGGGGTCAAACCCTTTTTCAATATAACGCGCATCGTTGGTCAGTTTATAGAGCTGATAGAAGAAGATCACCGAGCCCGCCTGCCAATCGCCTTTGATGAATTCAACCCCGCCTTCCTCGCCCACCACGTGCATCCCGCAGTTATGCCCGAATTGCTCCTGCAGGTTAAACGTGATGAACGGCCAGCCATGCTCATCCGTGCCATGGTTGATCCACCAGTCCGCAAACAGTTTGGCCCGGTCAAGCCACTCCTGATCCTGCGTCTCCTTGAAGAGCCGGCAGAGTCCAAAGCCACCGGTGACCGCATCCCGCGGATAGCTCTCCGCCGTCAGGGGAGTATGTTCGCGGAATCCGCCAATTGATTTCGGCAACCGGAAATCCATTACCTGGAGCGTCTTCAGGTAACCCGCTCCCAGTTTGGCGGCCTGCAGGAACCGCCCCGCCTCGCCCGGACTCCGGCAGGCCAGGTCATAAAGATCCATAATCGCCAGCGCCTGACCCCAGACGCCCATCCCGCGCGCCATCCCCTTGTGCAAAACATACTCGTAGACAAATCGCCCCTTGTCCGCACTGTCCTTGATCCCACCCCAGGGAGTCTCATCCGTGTTCTGGTTGTTGCAGTACCAGTGCCCAGCCAGTTCCGCATGATGCAAAAATTTCAATTTCTGCTTCTTGGTCAATATCAGGGCCATCTCGTATTCCTTTCTCCTTGGATCTATCTTATCTGACTCTCATCATCTGTTGAAACCTGTTCACGCGCTCTTGATGTGAATTAAAACATCAGCCTCTCCGCATAAAACTATGCTGAACATCACCGACATCGTTACTCCGCAGACAAGATCAATTACGAAACATAACAAAGCCAGCTGCGGTCGTCTACGAAAGCTGAAAACCCCGCGCCAGCACCCCTGGCGCCGGGGTCCCCCCCCCCATCCGCCGACACGGCACGCACACGCTCCCTGGGCTTCCGCTCACGGAGTGTCGCTCCCCAGCCCGCCAAATGAGCTGGCGCCGAAACTCCATGACGCCCGACCAAAGGCAGCCATTCGGGAATCTGGCTCTGATGACACCAAGACTGTCGTACAATCGCGTCAAACACCGGCTCCCCATTGACCACCAGATCAGGCGCACGGCGTCATCCTCCTTACGGATTTAGACGGATTCTATTAAGTCCTGCGATTTCACCACAACGATATCAAACCTCGTCAACGACGATGCGCCCATTTCGTTTTACGATCGATGTACTCATTAGCCTCACGCCAGTACTTCGCACTCTCCAAAGGTTCCTCGTTGAGTTGCCAGTACTGGGTCATCTTCCGCTCCCGGACACGAGGAGCCTTGCCTTTGGCATTCAGGTAATCGCGCAAGGCCTTGACCGTCATCTTGGCGGCAGGTTTGAACGCGCTACCTCGGACATAACGCACCAGCGATTCGAACATGGCCGCCGCTTCCGGCACACCGCGATTCAACCCGGTAAAATTAAACCCGCTCACCACGGTAGGTGGCCATGATTCGTTTACTGGATGCCTTGAGGTCAAACATAGTCTCTGGTCTCCCAATGCGGTTACGTTTTCATTTCCGGTCTGTATATTATATACACGAGAAGCGGTGCTTTATGTTTCCCCGGAATTATAGGGGTTGCCGGTATCTCTTCCTTGGATCGGTCGACGCACGGGAGCGCATCATGAACACAATGAATGGCCTGCGACGCCCCCAGCGATGGGGACAACGGTCGCTCTTGCAACTCACCGGCGCAACACACAAGCATCCCCTATCAGCCTCTCTCACTTGCCCGTCAGGACAGAAACCGATTCAGCCAAGCACCGGATCACCTTGTCACCGGAGGGAATCCCCCTGCCCGGCCCTTGGATCCGTCCCGATTCCTTCATTGCTGCCAGGTCAACCTTTTGGATTCCATTGGTTTCAGAAATCCACAGCCTGTCGCCACGAAGAAAACCCATGGGCAGCACCGGTGGCGCTTTCAACTCTATGGTGCCGCACGACAACCCGGTCACCGGATCACGCAGGCGCACGTCGTGCCCGCAGGTAACCACCTTACCTTGCCAAATTCCGCACAACACCGACTCACGAACCGCTGGCTGACTCCATAGTATCCTGCCTGTTGTCCTCTCGAGTGCCATGATCCGGCTACTATCCCGCGGCGCCACCACGATTCTCTTGCCGTCAACCAGCGAGGGGTTGACCAACCATCTGGAAACAGTGTCATCACCGCTCGCCCGACCATACGCCTGCAGCCAGATCACTTCACCCGTCAATGCATCCATCAGGAACAACTTGCCCATCTGGGTGGCAAAGAAGATCCCCTCCGGTGTCGCCACTGGCGCCGGCAGTTCCAAGGTCAGCTTCTCGGACCGATACTGATTTTCGCCACCACGATCCAGCCCCGTCAGAAGCCTGCGCTTCCAGAGCATGCGTCCCGTCGCCACCTCCAACGCATAGGCCCGCACCTCAATCCCCACGGCATCATGGCGGCGGGCCATGAAATACAGCACGCCGTCGGAAAGCAGGGGTTCAGACGCCACATGCAGTTCCTTGAATTCGGCAAGATCCCTTGTCCGCCACCGGATAAGACCCGTTTTATTTTCCACCGCCGTCAATCCGCTCCTGATCAGGCGCTCCTCTCTGGAAATCGTTTCCGCATGGCGACAGACCATCATTACCCCATCCGAATGTACGCCAAATACCGGCACCGGCTGCAAGGTGAATACCGGCATACTCCGCTCAGGATCCGCCACAACGCCTGCATCAAAACTCCGCACCCACACGTTGCTGCCAGTTCCAGCCTCAAAACACCGGAGCCTCCGCCCGTTGTTCAGCATCAACACCGATCCCGTCGCCAGAGGAACGTTGACCGTTTCGCTCCTCGGTTCCTCCGCCCGCCGGTTCTCGATAAGCTGCCGGCAGACAATACACCTCTCCACCGGCATCAACGGCACCGCCCAGGCAGGATGCAGCGCGTCGGGGAACAACAGCGCAGCCAATGGCGCCGGCTTCCCGGGCAGAGTATCAATGAACACCCCCAGCGTGATGTGGTTGCCGGCCACCACGAAATCCATGGCTTTTTCAGCCGGAGTCAGCCTGGCCAGCAGTGCAGCCACCCGTTCCGCGTCCCCTGCCCTCGAACACGCATAGGCATACTTGGCCTCGAGCATCGGACGCCGGGCGATCATGCGGGCGCGTGCATACCACGCTCGCGCCAACGCATAAGCGCCGCGATCCAGCAACCGATCCGCAATCCGCTCGGCGCCTTCCGCAGACGCGCGGACCCCTCGATACCGGCGCCAATACCCCCCCTGTGCCTCTATATCGTCCTCTCCTATTCCGCTCGCCGCTTTCCGGGCTTCCTTCTCAATCGCCGGGATAACGGCCTTGCGCAGCGCCTCCGGCCACGCGGCAATCTGGCGCCATATAAACCCGGCGGCGTCAATCCCCGTTCCATCCTCCAGATACACGACCTGATCATGCGTCGCTTTCAATTTCCTGATGACATCCGCGCCAGCGCCAACCGCAACCCCGGCTTCCACCCGCCGGCGAAGCGCCTCCATCTCATCACCCAGCCCCACCGCCGTTTCGACGGTAACCGACGCCAGCACCTGTCCTATGCCGCGTCGCTGATCCGCCTGTACCTTGTAGTGCCTTATTTCGGATTCCCTCCATGCATTCGCGGCAGCAAGCGCAACCACCCTATCCGCCAAGTCGCTCGCCGCCTCCATATCGCCCCCGTAGAACCGGAATTCAACCTCCGCAGCAAGCGCGTCCCGCTGCACATCACCCGTGCTGACCCCGCTCACCCATCGCATGACCTCCGCGCCTTCATCATAAAGCCGGTACTCCTGATAGAACTTCACCAATGCCTTGAGATGACGCCTGTCTCCGCTCCCGCCGGCCATCTGCCCGATGTTGCTGCGCACCGCATCAACATCGGTCCGATCCGCATACTGAGCGGCCTGTACCATCAAGCCGGCGCCCCCGTTCGTCGGCGCCACCTGACCCGCCGCCACCCCTTGCATCATCAGGGCAACGACAACACTCAAGCTGATTCCACGCACCGTCCTCATCGCGCCTCCCACACCGGATACAGCACATCCACATGCGCACCAATAGAACCGTTACTCCCAAAGTCAGCCGTGATGGACAACCGGGCGGCATTCGTTACCGTTTCAACGAAAACCGGAACCAGGCCACCACCGGACCGGACCGGAATCGTCGCCATCACGATGCCATCCACAAGCACCATAACCCCCGCCTCACCAACACCATTCACTATCGCATCATCCACCCCGACCCACGCTACCAGATGTCCGCCACCCCGTGCTTCGGGGAGCACGTAATCCAGCCTGGTCTTCGCATGCAACGCCACTCCGCGTCCTGCGGCAAACCCTCCAACCTTAAGCCCGCTCCCCAGCAGGGACTCATCACGGCGCCATGGCCGCTGAAAATCAAAATAGGGGATCTGCGCCACCGAGACAGGCGTCAACGCCGAAAGTAGCGTGCGTCCCTGGCCGAAATACACCGACATGATCCAGTCCAGGGGAATTGCCAGTGGCTCGCGTTTCCATGCCACCGCCAGATTCAGGATCCTCTCGTTTCCGCCCACCACCTTCCCCTGCACTCGTTCCCCGTTCTGCAAAAACACCTCCGCTATCGGAGTTGGCGGTTTGACCAGCGGGGCCCCCGTCAACGCAATCTCCGTCACCGTCGCCAGTTCCGTGATGGGAACCTTACCGATCCCAGCTACATCCACAAGCACCCCATCACGACTGATCGACACCACCTCACCCCCGGCAATGTCTCCGTTGACATAGCGAACCCCCGTAAACGATGGAGACACCTCTGGCAATCGGACATTCTCCACAACCAGTCGCCGCACCGTGCTGGCGGCAAACTCAATCGGGCCCCAGTCCTTATGGGTAATCCTTAGAATCCCTTTCGAAAACTCCATCGTCCAGGCCCTGACCCGCTCACCGGTCGACAATTCCGCATAGAAACACGGGTCCACCCTTGCCGATGCCACCAGCCCATTCGTTCCCATCATCGCCCTTTGCATCAGGGCGATCACCGACCCGGCCGGCACCTTCACGGAATCCCCTCCCGCACCCCGGCACACCACGCCCACTCCATCAGCCCCGACCGCAAGCGACACCACCTCCCTGCCTCCAGCGTCCGTCAAGGCCACCCAGCGCTCCATCGCCATGGACGTCGTCCCGAAGGCAACACTGAACATCAGCCATATGATCACTGGGAACACATTCATGACTTCATCTCTGATAAATCGGTAAATAACGATACGGAAGACCCATGGCCAGAATCGCAAAACTGGTGTCAACCACCGACTGATCCCAACTGCCCGTCGGCTTCTGGCGCGCCATGAGCCCCTTGCATTGCGCGGCATACCACTGGTTCCACAGCTTGCTCTCCCGCGCCTGGTACATGCACTGCATCGCATAATACTGGGCATAGTAATAATGCTTCATTCCCTGCTCAAAATCCCCGCTATGCTTCTGGAGATACAGGATTCCCTGGCGTGCTTCCTTGGCTTCATATTCCCCGCACATCTGGAGCGACAGCACGCCGGCAGCACTTCGCGGAACCAGCGGCGCACTCGGTCCGCTATACCCAAACCCACCCTCGTGGCAGGCATTCCCCTTCACATAGCGGACTGCGTCCTGGATCGTTCGACCCGGCACCAGGATCCCCGCATTCTGCGCCGCCCGCAGGGCAACCACCTGCATGACGGTTACCGATATGTCCGCATCTTCAGGAGTCGGGCTGTAACGCCACCCGCCCTTCCCATTCTGGCAGCGCACAATGAGATCCACAGCCCGTTTCAAAACCGGCAGGATCTCTGGCTGACCCGTCATCCCCCAGACTTCGGCTAGGCAGAGCGTCGCCAGGGCATGGTTATACATGGGCGCGGTACCGCGCTCAATATCGTCATAAATCAGACCGGTCGACTGAGCCTTTTTCAGCAGGAAATCCACCCCCAGCGCCACTTCCTTCCCGTTGGGGCCCCGCCCGGGCACCGATCCATCCACCATCAGCGCCAGCGTCCCCAGCCCCACCTGCCCCGTCTGCCGGAAATAATATCGACCAGCGCACTCATTGCGCAGGAACTCCTGCCCGCGGCGGATGGACTGCACCACCGGCTCCGGAATCACCGCCGGATCGCCATCCTCCTGTACCGCCACATCCCGTGACAAAGAACCCGACCCCGCCGGCGGCTTGTCCCCTTGAGCCCGCGCGGGAACCGCCGGCCACAGGAGCATGGCCACCACCCCCATCGCCATCCCGGAATTCTGAATGAAAAACAAACCGTGACGTCTTTTCATTTCTGCCATTCCTTCACGGCCTTCCTGACCCCGTCCTGTCGGTCATACAAAGTGACCACGTCCGCTTCAATGGACCCAAGCCGCTTCTGCAGTTCTTCCCACTTCGCGGTCTCGTCCACAATCAAAAATTCAATAGACTGGCTACGCCCGATCCATTCCGGAACGGGATCCGCCGTGGAGGCAACTCCCGCACGCGCATCAACAGCTTCAATCCAAACGCTGAGGGATTCGCCCGGCGACGTGTGCGCCGCCATCATGTCCAGCACCGCCTGCCCTTTCCAGTGCAGCGCCTCCGGTGACCCTGCAAGTGGAATGCGACCCTGCCGCAGCGGCTTGGCCCTTCCCTCGTTCGCCGCCCCACTGCCCGCCGGATAGGCCTCCCAGACCAGCCACGCCTGCCGGATGCCGAAATCATCGTCAATCGCGTAGGTCACCTTCCACTCCGCATACGGCACACTGATCCGGTCATCCTTCGGAGAAATCAACCGCACGGTGGGAATGCGATCCTTCAGGACACGCAGATTGTACAACACCCTCGGCTCTCCATTCTCCAGCCCCTCCGTATCCCTGACCCGCACCGTGAACGAGGCCACGCCGTTCCGCGCCACCATTACACCCGAGGTTGGCACGGCGGAAGGGCGCTCCATCTCCACCGTAAACACGCCCGTCGCCCCATTCCCATCCTTGACCGGCTTAAGCCCCAGCACACCACCGCCAGCCATTGCCAACGCTCCGCTGGCCAATGGTTTCGTCACGGGAACCGTCAACGTCACCCTGGATCCCTCGAGTACCGATGCCCCTGCCAGCGGCTCGTTCGTGCGGGCCGGCAAGCCGGTAAAGGCCGGTGGCTCAACATCCATCAAGGGGTCGAGCACAGCCACAGGCACCAGCACCTTGACCTGCTGCAGTTCCGTCCAGGCATCGCCCGCGAAAATCTGGTATTCAAACGCCTGCTGCACCTTCTCAAGGGTCGCCCCATACGTATACCCCACCATGGGCTTCAGCGTCACGGCCACCCATTTCGAGTGCCCCCCCGCCGGCAGCTGGGTGCGGAATTTAAGGGTCGCGGAAGACGGGATCCGGCCCCCGAGCCCGATTTCAAGATTCCAATCCTCACCCCGGACCAGCGACGCCTTCGCCTGGCGCACCTCGATCGTCGTCAGGCTCGGATAGCGCACATTGCCAAACAACATCCGGCGGTAGGTCGTCACCACATATTCCGGGAACACCACTCCGCTCAGGACCCCCGCCACAAGCATCGCGCCGGCCATCAGCAGGATCTTGCGCAGGAAGCGCCAGTCGATGACGTCGGCAAAGTCAAGCGGGGCCGTCATCTGCGCGGTATCGAGCTCCAACTTCGCCAGCAAGTCGGGACTGATCCCCTCCGCCCCATCCGCCAACTGGACCACACTGATCAACCGGTCCCGCAGCGCGGGAAACCGCTTTTCAATTTTCAGGGCCATGGCAATCTCATCACGGCGCCGTCGCAGGGGATCACTCAGGTCGGTCTTGGCAATCCAACCCACCGCCCCCATGCCGCCGGCCACCAGCAGCAAACGCGCCACGCCCGGCAACATGAACAGCCAGTCCACAAGGAAAAACACGGCGGAAAACACGGCCACCGTAATCACTACCTTGGCAGTGCCAGCCATCACCACCACCTGGCGTTCCCGCCGGGCAATGGCTCGCAGCCTGCGCTTGATGTCGTTGGTCGAAGCCTGTGTCATATCAGGGTAGATTCTCCCGTTTGCGCCAATACCACTCCGCACCCGCCAGCAAAACAAACAGGAATGCCCAGAGCGGGGCATCCCATAGCTCATCCTCAACGCGGATCACCGCCGCCCGCGCCTTGTTCTTCAATTCCTCCGGCAACCCCGCCAGATCCGATGGATCATACACGTTCCCTCCCGTCAGTCTGGCCCAGGCCAACAGTTTCTCGCGGTCCAGGGCAGGGTTCTCAAACTCAATCTGGGGCGGCGACGCGCGGAATACCGCCGTCCCTTTCTCCTTGCCATACACCAGTTCCGCGGAATACCGCCCGGCACGGTTCGGCAGGAATTTCCCCTCGTAGAGCCCCATGCCTCCGCCAAGCGAGGCGAGCCGCACCTGGGTGCGCTCCGTCACCCGGCCCTGCTCTTCCAACCCCACCATAACCTCCATCGACTCATCGAGCGCCGGCTGATACCCTTCGGTCAACACCCGCGCCGTCAACGTCTGCGCATCGCCCACCCCCACCTCCTCGCGCTCGATCTGCAGGGTCACACGCCGGCTCTCCCCCAGCAATCTCGCCAGCGCCGTCTGCTGCAGGACATTTCCCCAGAAGCGATCATGGGTCAGCGGACCCGGCCGGTAGCGCCAACGCCAGAGTTCGTCACTGCCGATATACAGCACGGTGCCGCTGCCAAACCGCGACGAAACCACCACCGGACGCGGCACTTCCTCCACCGTCTCCAGCAGCACCTGCGCCCCGGGCTTGGCTTTCTCCACCGGAATCCGGTTGTACAGGAGCAGATACTTTTCCCAGGCGGACCGGGTCACTTCACGATCATCGGTAATAGCCAGGAACGGATGCCGCTCGCCCAGCACCGTACGCCGGACCCGCAACGGCCGGACCACCGGCGCCGTCACCTCGGTCCTCCAGTGCTGCGAACCGATCGGCTGGGCCACCACCGGCAACAAATCCTCCAGCGGCGTCCGGTTCCAGACCCCGGGACCGAACACGGATCCAGCCAGGAAGACAACCGAGCCCCCCTCCTTGGACACATACTGCCGCAGTCGCTTCATGTCCGACTCGGACAGGCGCGCCGCCTCGATATCGCCAATCACCACCAGATGATAACTGAACAACTCGCTATCCTTCTCCGGAAAGCGTTCGAGAAACAACCCCTCTTTATCCCGGATCTGGGCATCGGCCTCAAACAGCATGATCTTCGCGTCAAACCGCATCTGGTCACGCTTGAGCAGATTCTTGGCGTAGCGGTACTCCCAGCGGGGAACCGTTTCCACCCACAGGACCTTGATCTTCTCGTCCACCACCCGCACATCCTTGCGCTTCTCGTTGTTATCCAGGATCAATTCCCCATCCATCGGCTCGGCCTTCACGGTATACGTCAGCGTCCCCTTCCGCCGGGGCTTGATGGTCAGCAACTCCGTCGATTCACCCGCCTCGGTCAACTCCACCTCCGAGGACGCCACTTCAGCGGTGCCATCGCTGACACTCAGGCGCACGCGGCGTCCTGCACACCCCCAGTGCCGCAGCTTGACGGACACGGGCGCGGGATCATCAAGGAACATGATGTCTCGCATGGCAACATAAGAGACCTGCACGTCCCGCGCATCCGCCTCGCCCAGTCCGACAAAATAGACCGGAATCGCGCGCTTGCCCGCCCTGGCCAGCACCTCGCCGGAATCCGTTCCTCCATTCGATGAGCCATCGGAAAGCACTACCACGCCGGCCACCGCTTGACCGCGCAAATCCTCGAGGACGGAGGCCAGTCCGGATCCCAGCTGCGTGGCCTCTTCCGTCCCCTTGCAGCCGGCCAACCACTCGCCCAGCCCCCTGGTGCTCGCCGGACCAGCAATGGCATTGCGGCCAAACCGGTACATCTTCACGGCAAACGTCCGGTTCAAGTCCGCCACCAATCCCTGCGCATCCCCGCCCAGCGCGGCCCGCAGGACGGAGAGGCGCGTCGCCTCACGCGCCTGCTTCTGCCGGTCCGGAACGGACGGAGCCAGACCCAGCGCCTTGGCGGTGCGCTCCACGGCCTCCGCCGTCGGCCGCTTGTCCACAATGGTCATGCTTTGGGAATCATCCACCAGGATCGCCACCGTGCTCCGCGTGGTATCCGTGCACACGACCTCCACATGCGGTCCCAGCAGCAGCGCAAACAGCAGGCAGAGCGCAGTCACCCGCAGCGCCATCAGGCCCCAGCGCCGCCGACCCAGCACGCGCCGGCGCTTGAGGTAAATCCAAAAGGCAAACCCCAGCGCCGCGATCGAAAAGGCCAGGCAGACCGCCACCCCATACCCTTCGGGCAGGAACAGGAACCGCAGGCGAATCGTCTCGATGGCTCCATCCGGAAATGTCGGCAACCCCATTAACCAGCCAAGGAACTCCTTCATGGGGTCTCCCTCCCGCGTGCCGCCGCCGAACCGGCGGAACCACGACGCTGCGCCATCCGGGCCTGCGGAGGCAGTTCGTCCGACGACGGCGCCTCCGCGGTCATCAGCCGCGCCAGCACAATCTCACTGATAAACAACATAAATGCCGCCAGCAGCACCGGCCACCAGAGCTCACGCCCCACCCGTGCCTTCCGCAACGACTGGCCCGCCGACCCCGCCCCGCGGTCCTGAATCCAACTGAACTCGCCGGAAGGGAACAGCTCTTTCAGCGTCTCTGTCACCAGGGGGCGGAGATCTGATTCGTCGGCAGGAATGTTCAACACAACAAGCTCTTCCCGTGGCGGCAGGCCATCAATCTGGAACCGATACACCCCCGCCGGCCCTTGCCCGTCATTCACAAGGTAAGAGCGTTCCCCCACCATTTCAGGCTGGACCGTGAGCACCTTGTTGTCCGGTGTGAGTAACCGGATATCCAGCCGGCGCTCACCCGGCGGCAGCGGAAACTGCAGCCGCGTACCCACCTCGGCCGCACGCACCACGGCACTCTCCGGTAACAGGGAAGCCGCGATCCGGTTGACGAGAATCGGCCCCAGCGGTTCCAGGAATAAGGCATTCCATTCGGGATCGGCAGACGTCCCTACCATGACCACCCGCCCTAACCCCAGTTGCTTTTCCGCCACCGCAGGAATCCCGTTTTCATACCACGCCACCACGCGCCCCCCGGAATTCGTCGCCACCCCCAGCGCCAGCGCCTGCTGCACCGGCACCCTCAGGAAGGGTCGGTTTTCCTTCGGCCGGAAAAAATCCATCCACTCGTGATCCAGCCGCTCCGCGGAAAGATACACCGGCTCCGCAGAAGCAGCCCCGGAAGCGGACGCCTTCTCCGGGAACCCATGGCCCACCGTCGCCGGCAACAGGGGTTCCGCCCCGTTTACCACGGCGGTCGAATACGTCGCATAGGCACCGGGCGCAACCTGCTTGCCCAGAAACACCACCAGCCCCGCCCCCCGCTCCACCACCGTCCGCAACGGCGCCCCCACCTCCGGACGGAATGCCGGCACGTTGCACATGAATATGAGGTCCTTGTTATGAATATCCCCCGGCTTCAACTCCGTTGCCTTGATCCGGGTCACTACGTAAGGAGCCGGCGACTCATTTTCGAGCACAGGAGCCAATGCCGCCTCCAGGTAATCCGCTTCGCCCTGGCCAAACGCCGCGCCCGGTTCCCCATCGACCAGCAGGACCCGGATGCCTTCCACAACGCGCACCACGCCGCGGCGGGTATCGTCGCCCGCGAATCGCCCGCGCCCCTGCCCCACGACCGCCTCCACAATCCCGTTCCCCGGCGCCGCCGCCTCGGCCAGCAGGCGCACCTTCCCCACCGCCCCGGATTCCAGAAGCGGAATCTGGCCCGACGCCACCGGGGCCCCGTTGACTCGCACGTCAACCACCACGTTCTGCTCCGCCTCCGGACCGCCGTTGAACACATCCACATCCACCACGAACGGCTGCCGCACCGCCACCACGGACGGATCCATGCGCAGGGATGTCACCGCCAGATTCCCCTCATCCCCGGCACCCACCGGCACAACGACCGCCTTGGCCCCCGGCCCCAGTTCCGCAAAGGACTTCCGCATCGCCTCCGCATCCGCACGCCAGGCCGAGCCTTGCATATCGGAAACCACAATCACATCCACCCCCGCCACCCGGTCCATCCCCCGTGCCAGCACCGCGGCCTGACGCATCGCACCGGCAAGATCCGTTCCGGCATCAGCGCACGCCATGTCTTCCACCGCCCGCTCCACTTCCCGCGCATCCCGCGTCCCCGGGATCACTACCGTGGCGGGTCGCGCCGCATTGATCAACCCGATCCTCGTATCCGCCGGTAACGCGCCCGCGATCGACAGTATTTCCCGCCGCGCCAATTCCATCACCGTGCGATCCCCGGTGGACAGGCCCATGCTCGCGGAACCATCCATGATGAGTATCACCCCGCGCCGCTGTTCCTTCGGCTGCCCCATCAGCCGGGTGATCGGCCGCGCGATGGCCAGCACCAGCAGGAGACACACCAGCGTCCGCAGCACCATCAGCAGCAGATCCCTGTACTGGATCCGTTTCGCCTCCTCGCGCATCGCGTCACGCAGGAACCGCATGGCTCCCCATACCACCGGCTTGTACCGCCGGCGGTTGAGCAGATGGATCAGGATCGGCACCAGCGCGAGGGCCGTCAACGAGAGCAGCGATGGAATCAGGAATGGCATCGCCGTTATGCCCTCCCCGCCAGATAGCGTGCCAGCGTGATCTCCACCGGAACCGAGGTGTCCATCAGGATGTACTCCACATTGCTCTTCTCGCAGCCACGCCCCAGGCGATCCAGGAAGTTCGAGACCACCTCGCGATAACGCGCCCGCACCTGCTGTGCATCGGTCTTGATCTCCGGATATCCCTCCAACCCCTCGAAGCGGATGTTCCCGTCAAACGGGAAACTCATCTCGTCCCGGTGCATCACATGGAACAGCACCACATCATGCGCGTCATAATGAAAGCGTTGAATCCCCCGGAGCACTCGCTCCACCTCATCAAAACAATCGGAGATGATCATCACCACCGCCCGCCGGCCCAGCCGCGGTGCCAACTCCATCAGTACCTTCTGCATATCCGTCTTCGCCACCGGCCGGTGCCCCTCCATCAGCCGGTCCATCTTCGCCGGTTGCAGCAGGGATTGGCTGGGCGGGAGTTGCTGGATGATGGAATCATCGAACATCGCGAACCCCGCCTTGTCCCGCTTGCGCACCACCAGATAGGATAACGTCGCCGCCAGCGTCGCGGCATAGTCCCATTTCCGTTGCGCTCCCTCGCCGTACATCATGGACTCCGAGGCATCCAGCAGGATATGCGCAATCAGGTTGGTCTCGGCCTCATACTGCTTGATGTAGTACCGGTTCTGCTTGTAGTACACCCGCCAGTCGATGTGCTTGAGATCATCGCCCGGCACGTATTCGCGATGTCCCGAGAACTCCACGGCAAAGCCGGCAAACGGCGACTTGTGGTCGCCGGCCAGGTCCCCGATCACCCGGCCACGCGGCCGGACACGGGCGTGCATCAGCCGCGACAGGATCCTCGCGTTGAGGTACCGTCCGAGCGCCGTCTTGCCTGGAGTCTTGTGGATCAAGCCTCGTCCCTTGGTATTTTTTCCAACACCATCTCAACCAGCCGGTCCGAGGAATATCCCTCGGCCTGCGCCGCGAAATTCGGAGCCAGGCGGTGGCGTAATACCGGCTTCGCCACGGCGGCCACGTCGTCGCAGGAAACATGCACCTGTCCATGCAGGATCGCCCTGGCCCGCGCCGCGGTAATCAGGTTGATCGAGGCCCGCGGTCCGGCTCCCCACGAAATCCAGTCGCCCGCCAGATCCAGCGCATCCTTGCGCCCCGGTCGGGTCGCCCGCACAATCCGTTTGGCATAATTGAAAATGTGATCCGCCACGGGAACCCGCCGCACCACCGCCTGCAGCGCCATGATTTCATCGCCGCTCAGCACCGTCCGGATCGGCTCCGGCTTGCCGGCCGTCACGGATTTCATGATCAGGGTCTCCTCCTCGTCCGTCGGATAATCGACAAAGACCTTGAAGAGAAAGCGATCCTGCTGCGCTTCGGGCAACGGATACGTTCCCTCCTGCTCCAACGGATTTTGCGTCGCCAGTACAAAGAACGGCTCCTGCAACTTATGCACCTGCCCCCCGATGGACACCTGGCGCTCCTGCATCGCCTCCAGCAGCGAGGCCTGCGTCTTGGGCGGCGTCCGGTTGATTTCATCGGCCAGGATCACGTTGGCAAAGATCGGGCCCGCCAGGAACTTGAATTGCCGCTGCCCGGTCACCGGATCATCCTGGATTACCTCGGTACCCGTAATATCCGACGGCATCAGATCAGGCGTGAACTGGATCCGCTTGAACTTCAGGTGCAACGCCTGGGAAAGCGACGAGATCAACAGGGTCTTGGCCAGACCCGGCACCCCTTCGAGCAGACAGTGCCCCCGGGAAAACACCGCGATCATCAATTGCTCGATCACGTCATCCTGGCCCACAATCACCTTGGATAATTCAGTCCGGATATTCTTGTATGCATCCTGAATCCGCTCCACCACCGCCATATCCCCCTGGGGTAGATGGGTTGCCTCGCCTGCCGCCTGCTGTCCGCCTGTTGTTGTCATCTGTTTCTCCTCGAACTACGCTTTACTTCTCACGCCCTTCTTCTGCTAATCTCCGAAAATACCCTTCAATAATTTTGGAATAGCCCGGCGGAAGTTTCAATTGGGCATCCTGCCCGAATTGGACCCGCTCCCGCTTGGACATCGACGCTTCCCATTTACCGGGGGCTTTGGCGGTGCCGGCGCGTACCGTTGTGTCGCCAGCCGTCATGTTGCCGCCTCCCATCCCAAGCCCGGGTTTACCCGGCAGCTTGTCCTTGGGTTTGCCGGCTGAGTCCATCGCCTGCTCAGCCGCCTGCTGCATCTGGCCGGCCGCCTGCTGCATCTGCTGGGCTTCCTGCTGTAATGCGGATTGAGCCTTCATCATGGCCTTCTTCGCCTTCGGCTTGGCCAGGCCACCCGTTCCGGGCTCCTTCTGCATCGCCTGCATCTGCTCCTGGGCCTCCTGCATCGCTTTATCCGCCTGCGCGGCATTCGGGCTCATGGCCTGTTGCTTCTGCAGTGACGCCAATTGTTCCTGCAGAGCCTTCTGGGCCTTCTGCACCTTCGCCTTCGCCTCGGCATCCT
Organism: uncultured Verrucomicrobiota bacterium; assembly: GCA_964508705.1. Lineage (GTDB taxonomy): Bacteria > Verrucomicrobiota > Kiritimatiellia > CAIKKV01 > CAITUY01 > CAZDUS01. The sequence goes on along the minus strand of CAZDUS010000034.1, from coordinate 1,715 downwards.
GCGCCTTGTCGAGCTGCTCCTGGAGGGCCGCCTCCTGGGCCGCCATCGCCCCCAGTTGCCCGGCCATCGCGGCCAGTTGCGCCGCCTGCTGCATCTGCTGGAGCGCCGCGCTCGCCTGCTGCATCTGCCCGGCACTCGCCTGCAGCTCCGCCCGGGCCTGCTGCTCCATCGGCAACGCCGCCTGAGGCTGGCCCTGCTGCAATTGCTGGGCCGCGGCCTGCATGTTCTGTCGGGCCTGCTGGATTTGAGCCGCCGCTTGCTTCATCGCCTGCTGTAATCCGGCTGGCGCTCCCGCGGACAGCGGCTTCTCGGCTTGCTGCTGCAGTGCCTGCGCCTGCCGCTCCAACGCCTCCTGCGACTTCGCCACCGCCGTGGCATCGCGCTGCTGCTCCATCGCCTGCTGGGTTTCCTTCTCGATGGTTTGCTCCTGCTTTGCCGCCGCTTCCAGCGCCTTGGCCAGGGCAGCCGTTGCCTCCGCCTGCTGTTTCAATGCGTCGGCTGCTTTTTCGCCGTTCTCGGGCTCGCCATTGTCCAGGGCCGTCATCTCCTCCTCAAGTGCCAGCAACGCCGCGGCCAGCGCGGCTTCGGCCATGCCCATCGATTCCAGGATCTCCACTCTCCCTTTTTTCCATTCCCGGGCGGCTAGTTGCTGCTCGGCCAGTTCCATCGCGATAGCGGCCTGTTGCAGACTCTTGCGTGCCAGCGTCTCCGCCCCCAGAAGGTCCCGCACGGCTCCCGCCTCCGTTCCAAGCCGGTCCTGACGCGCCTCCGCCTCCCTGAGTGCCGGCTCCGCAACCGAACCCGGAAACAACTCTGCCTCCCGCCGCAGAGCCACCTGCTGGTCCAGCAATGCCTTGACCCTGTCCTTCATGGACGCGAGTTCCGCCATTTTCCTGTCCACATCGCTGACGGCACCCGCCATGAGGGCAAGCGCCTGCTCCAGTGCCGCGATCACGGCCTGCTCCACCCCCAGCGCCTGCATGGCCCGGTTTTGCTCCAAGGCATCCAAGGCCTGCGCCGCTTTTTCCGCCGCCCTGGCGTCGACGAGCACCTCGTACGCCTTCTTCGCGACAGCGGATTCCTTAACTCCCGACGCCGATTGCAACTCACGCAGCACCCGCTGAAGCGCATCCACCGTACCCGCTTGCAATGCCGCGACGGAATCCAACCGGCTACGTTCCCCGGATTCCAGTTCGTCAGGTCCTCTTCCCGATGACACCCGTTCTTTCGGATCAAAGAGAAGGGCCTTGGTCCGGTCCGCCACCATCCGCTCGCCCCGCAACACGGCCTCCAGCAAGCGACGCAGGCGGGAACTATCCGCCGCCATGCGCGCATTGCGGATGCTCGTCAGCAAGGCCATGATTTTTTCCTGGAGTCTCGCCAACTCGGCAATCTGGCCCCGCCGGGCAGCGCCATCGGCCAGGTCAAGGCACTTCCGGAGTTCCTGAACGGAACTCTCCATGAATTCATGACCAGCCTTATCCAGCGCGCCAGCGACCGCACCCACCTGACGGGTCAATGCCGGATCCCGGAACCGGTTGAACACCAGTTCGTCGGACAATTCATGCAGCGTGGCCAGGGTCCGCAGGGTTCCCTGTTGGACATCATTCTGGAGGGTAACAGCCTGTTGCATGCTGGACGTCCGGTCCGGCACCTCGGCCTGCGCGCCTGAAGTAAGCAGGAGCATGGCGACCAAGACCAGCAAACGACGGGTT